>JBBQJC010000006.1:0-95693 GCA_038325515.1 Gemmatimonadales bacterium
CCGTTGGTTTTTTTTTTTTTGGTGCTGTTTGGTGCGCTTCTCGTGGTGGGGTCGGGGCTCACTACGTTTAGCTAAACAAAGGTTCGGGGGCCCCCGCCCTCATGGGGGGGGGCCCCCCGCCTCGTGTGGTGTCAGAACCGGATTCCTCGGACTGGCGCTGGCACATGCCGGGCGCTTGTGCGGCAGGTCGATCTACGTCCGTCGCTCTGGTTCTCGCGTACGGTAGGTAAACCGAAACACCGACAAACCGAAAAACCGTAAACCGTAAACTGCCGTCTAGAACCTCGGCTTCGTGACTCGCGGCGCCTTCCCGCAGTTCGCCGGCCAATCCGCCGGCCACGTGCCCGGCGACTTCGTGCGGTTCACGAACTCCGGATCCTCCGATGCCTGATACGCCAGCATCGCCGCGAGCGTCGCGTTGTGCTTCAGGTCGTCGAACACGATCTTGTCGTACGTGTCACGGTTGGTGTGCCAGGTGTACGACCCGTAGTTCCAGTTCACCGCCCCCATCCCGATCGACGGCGTCCCGTAGCAGGCGAACACCGCGCCGTCCGTCCCGCCCGGATTGCCCGTCGGCGAGTCGCTGAAGCTCCACGACACGACGTTGGCGCTCGTGCTGTCGGTGAAGAACGCGGGCAGCTTCGAGTACCATGAGCCGAGATGCCGCCCGAGGTCGGAGAGGCCCGCGGCCGAGAGCGACTGCACCCGACCCGTGCCGTTGTCCTGGTTGAACAGCGCCTGCAGCCCCTTCATCACTTCGGGGTGCATCTCGGTGAAGGCCCGCGAGCCGTTCAGCCCCTGCTCCTCGCTCGCCCAATGCCCCACGAGGATCGTGCGCTTGGGATGCGGATAGGCCTGCTTCAGGATGCGCATCGCCTCCATCGCCATGAGCGTCCCCGTGCCATTGTCCGTGGCGCCGGAGGAGCCGTCCCACGAGTCGAAGTGCGCCGAGAGCATGACGTACTCGTCCGGCTTCTCGGTGCCGCGAATCATCCCGATCGTGTTGAACGCCGGCTGCTCGCCGAGCAGCTCGGCGTCGAGGTCGAGCCGGACGGCAGGCTTCTGATTGTTCTCGGCCATGCGGAAGACGAGGCCGTAGTCCTCGCAGCTCAGTGTCACCGCGGGCGCGATGGTGTTGTATGTCTCGAAGATCTCGATCGAGCCCCAGCCTCCGCTCCCCTGCTGCGCCGTCGCCGCGGCGCGCGCCGCGGCGGTGGCTGCCGCGCCGGGACCTCCGCCATGCGCGCTCGCCGGACCCTGGGCACCGCCGCCGCCGAAGCCGCGTCCGCGGCCTCCCGCGTCCGGCGCCGCGAGCGGATTCGGGAAGCCGCTCTGCTTCGGCCGCGACGAGATCATCCCGGCGATCCCTGCCTTCTCCAGCCGCATCCCGAGCGAGCCGGTGCCGAGTCCCATCGTATAGCCGGTGCCGCGATACAGCCTCGCGCTGTCCGGCTTGCCGGCCGCGTCGGTCACCACCGCCCAGTCGGCCTGCATCCGCGCGATCGTCGTGTCCATGCGCGCCATCGCCGCCGGCGTCGCGAAGCGGTACCAGTCCTCCGACGGACGGCAGGTGGGCCATGCGGGCGAGAGAAGGACGATCTTCCCCTTCGCCTTCGGCAGCCACTTCACGAACTCGGTGCTGTCGCGGAACTTCGGCAGCACGATCGCCTGCGCGGTCACCGGCCGCCCCTTCGTGCCCGGGCTCCACGCGAGCATCGTCCCCTCGAGCGACCGCACCCGTGGCGACACCAGATCGATGTGCGACACCCCTCGGCGCCACCCGCGCCAGGTGCCGTATTGCTCGCGCTTCGCGTCGATCCCCCACGCGCGGTACTTCGAGATCACCCAGTCGCTCGCCGCGCGCAGCCCGGGGCTGCCCGTGAGACGCGGACCGATGGAGTCGAGCAGCGACTGCGCGAGAGGCTGCACCTGCGAGCTGTCCATGCCGAGCCGCCAGATGCGCTGGACCGTGGCGTCGGAGGTCGCCGGCGCCTCCTGCTGGGCCGCCAGCGGCACCGCGCCGGCGAGCGCGAGCGACCCGATGAGCGAGAGTGTGCGAAGTGATGACATCGTTTTGATGAGATCGGGGGAGGGAAGTGCCGTCGGCGCCTCGCGCCTGGGTCCGACGAAGCTACAGGCTCGCCGCGCGCCCCCGCCAGTGACGGAGCCGCCCGGGCGAGTGTACAATTGGGCGACCCTCCTTCCTCCCTCCTCTCCCGCGTCGCATGCCAGCCACCCGCGCGAAAGTCGAAGTCCCGGACCGCCTGCAGAGCCTCTTCTGCATGGCCTGCGGGTCCCCCGTCTACACGGCGGCCGGCGGACAGCCGGACGACAGCTGCAACCACGTGCGCTTCTTCATCGGATGGGACGGAGAGCTTTCCCTCGCCGATCCGGAGAGCTCCACGGGCGCCGACCGCGCGCAGCAGCAGGCGATCGTCGACGTCGTGGAGTCCACCGACAGCTGGGACGAGTTTCTCGCGAAGGTCGCGTCCGTGCTCCCCGCCTCGGTGCTGATCCTCGAGGTGGCCGAGGCGTCGCGCGAGGGGAGCGACGACGCACGCGCCATCGCCGGCTTCGACCTCGCGCAGGGCGACGCCGCCGAGTGATGCGGCGCCTGCAGCTCGTCTCGGCGCTCCTCCTCGCCCTCCCGGCCGTCGCCGGAGCCCAGGCCGGCGCGCGCCCCCTCACCCGCGCCGACTCGGCGCTCGTGGCGCGCGTGCTCTCCGCCGAGGACGCCCGCGACGCCCGCGATCCCGCGCTGACCGCCGCCACGGGTCACGCGGACCCGCGCATCAGCGGGCTCGCGCGGCGCGCTGCCGCCCGCATCGCGGATTCCCTCTTCGCCGGGCGGGATTCCTTTCCGGCGCTCCCCGCGCCCCCCGACTGGCCGGAGCCGGCGTGGCGGCTGCGCTACCGCGCCCTGGCCGTCCGACGCGACGACTGCGCCGCGCTGCGCGCGGCGCTCGGCGACAGCGCGTGGGCGGTGCGCCTCCGCGCCGCCGACCTCGCCGGCGCGTCGTGCGCGGGCGACGATTCTCTCGGGGCGGCGCTCGCGCACTGGGTGGACTCCCTCCCTCCGCGCGCGGCGGCACGCGTCGCGGGCGGCGTGTCGTGGCACGCCGGCGCGCATGCGATCGTCGCCCTCGCTCGTGTGCGTCCGGCGCTGGCGCGCGAGCGGCTCACGGCGGTCGCCGCGCACGAGCGGTGGGAATTGCGGCTGTACGCGGCACGGGCGGCCGCGGTGCTCGCCGACACGGCGATGCTCCGCCGACTCGCCACCGACCGCGACGCCAACGTGCGCGAAGCGGCGATCGCGTCGCTCTCCAAGGTCGCCGGCCACGCCGGTGACTCGCTGTACCTCGCGGCGCTCCGCTCCCCCGCGGCGCAGGTGGCGCGCGCCGCGGCCGCTGCGCTCGAGGGCACGTCGCGTGGTGAGGTGCGCTCGCTCGCCGACTCCCTCTTCGCACGGTGGGTGGCGCGCGACAACGCGTCGGCGCGCGACGTGCGCCTGGCGCTGCTGCACCTGGCGGGACGTCCCGCCTCCGACGACCGGCCCCCTGCCCGACGGCCGCCCCTGCCGCGTGACGCCGTCGCCCTCGCGCTCGGGGCGCCGCGGACCCTCCGCGTCACCCTCGCGCCGGCGAGCGGCGGCGGCTCGTTCGACGTGCGCCTGCGCGGCGACGTGGCGCCGATCATGGCGGCGCGGATACTGGATCTCGCTCGCAGCGGCTATTACGATCGCCTCGCCTGGCACCGCGTCGAGCCCGACTTCGTCATCCAGGGAGGAAGTCCGGGAGCGAACGAATACATCGGCAACGCGCGCTTCCTCCGCGACGAGCTTGGCACCGTCCCGCACCGGCGTGGCACCGTGGGGATGAGCACGCGCGGCCACGACTCGGGCGACGCGCAGTGGTTCGTGAACCTGAAGGACAACGCGCGCCTCGGGCGCGAGTACACGGTCTTCGGCGAGGTCGTGCGCGGCATCGAGGTGGTGGATGGCATTCTCGAGGGAGATGCCATCGCGTCCGTCAGGCCGGTGAACGAGGCTGCATCACACCCTTCTCAGCGGAGCCAGCGATGATTTCCATGACGGAGCTGCTGCTGCCGGTCCTGCTGTCCGCCGTCGTCGTGTTCGTGGTGAGCTCGGTGATCCACATGCTGTCGCCCTGGCACAAGGGGGACTATCCCCGTCTCGCGAACGAGGAGGCCGTGCTCGACGCGCTGCGCCCGCTCGCCATTCCGCCCGGCGACTACCTGATGCCCCGGCCGCAGCGCCGCGCCGATCTGTCGTCGCCGGAGTTCCTCGAGCGCATGAAGCGCGGGCCCGTCGTGCTCATGACGGTGATGCCGAGCGGGCCGGTCTCCATGGGGCGCAACCTGGTGGGGTGGCTCATCTACCTGGTCATCGTGATCGCCCTCGCCGCGCATCTCGCGTCTCGGAGCCTCCCGCGCGGCGCGGAGTCGCATCACGTCTTCCACTTCATGGCGCTCGTCACGTTCGCCGGCCTCGCGCTGGCGCTCTGGCAGATGACGATCTGGTATCGCCGCTCGCTCTCGATCACCCTCAAGGCCACCGTGGACGGATTCATCTACGCCGTCCTCACCGGGCTGGTCTTCGCCTGGCTGTGGCCGCGGTGAGCGGGACCCCTGCCGGCGGGTTTCCCTGCGTCTGCTGTGGATCGATGGTCTTCGTCGGGCCGCCGGGCACGCTGAAGTCGTGCCCGGTCTGCGACTGGCGCGACGATGCGGCGCAGCTCGAGTTCGCGACGACGCTCGCCGAGGGGGCGAACGGGCTCACGCTCTTCGAGGCGCAGCGGTCCGGCGCGCCTCCGGCACCCGGCGTCGAGCGCGACGAGGAGTGGCGTCCGATCGACATGGCGGTCGACGAGTTCGAGGACGTGCACGAGCCCGACGCGCGACGCGCGCCGCCAGGCGATGCCACAGTATTGTACTACTGGCGGCCGACGTACTGGCGGCTGGCCAAGTAGTCGCGCGACGCTCACCTCCATCACGGAGCCTCGAATGCCCGTGCCCCCGCAGCAATATCGGCGGCTCGTCCTCCTCCTCGGCATGGTCTTCGCCGGGCTCGCGGCCTTCTTCGTCTTCTACACGGCGCGGCTGCTGTACGTGACCGGCGGGCTTCGCTCGCTCCGCGCGGGGGGGAGCGGGGCCTACGTGGGCGCCGTGGTGTTTCCCCTTCTGGCGCTCGGGACGGGCTGGGTGAGCTGGCGCTGCTTCGGCCGCGCGGTTCGGGCGCCGCGCGAATAGCGGCGAGCGCGGCCCCCTCCCGACGTTGCCGCGCGGAGGGGGTCCGCTTAATTACGATCTCCGGGGCAATCGGTGGCCCGCGCGCATCTCCGCGCCGCGAATGCCACCGCCCCCGCGCACGGACCGGCGCGATCTCCTCACGGACGACATGACCCGCACGCGACTGAGCGTCAACCTCAACAAGATCGCCCTGCTGCGCAACGCGCGAAGCCTCGGCATTCCCAGCGTGCTTCGCGCCGCGCGGCAGAGCATCGAGGCGGGGGCGCGGGGGATCACCGTCCATCCTCGCCCCGACGAGCGGCACATCAGGCCGGGCGACGTCACCGATCTCGCCGACTTCCTTCGCGACCAGCCGGAGATCGAGTTCAACATCGAGGGAAATCCCTTTCCCGACTTTCTCGAGCTCGTCGCCCGCGTGAGGCCGCATCAGGCGACGCTCGTGCCCGACAGCCCCGAGGCCGTCACCTCCGACCACGGCTGGAACCTGGACGAGGAGGGGGAGCGCCTCACGCCGATCGTTGCCGAGCTTCGACGGCTGGGGATTCGCGTCAGCCTCTTCATGGACGCGGATAGCGGCGCCTGGCGCCGTGCGCGCGAGCTCGGCGCCGACCGCGTGGAGCTGTACACGCAGCCGTACGCCGAGGCCTTCGCCGCTGGCGACGCGCGCGCTTCACTCGCCCGGTTCGCCGCCGCCGCGCGCGACGCGCAGGCCGAGGGGCTTGGCGTCAACGCCGGCCACGATCTGAACCTCGACAACCTCGGGGACTTCTGCCGGATCCCCGGCATCCTCGAGGTGTCGATCGGGCATGCGCTCATCGCCGACGCGCTCGAGATGGGGATGTCCGAGGCGGTGCGGGCCTACGTGAGGGTGCTCGAGGGGAGCGCGGTCGTCACCCCGCACGAGCGAGCGTAGCGGGCCTCCGCGGGTTGCCGTACGAGTCGTGCGTCAACTGCCGTACGCGAGTGACAGAGCTACCGATGTACTGCGACTGGCATACCGCCCCCAGGAATGCGGGGCCACGTCTCGGAAAGGGTAGTGAGCGGGCCTGCCGCTCTGCCTGTACCGAATACGAGAGCAGGACAGACCTCTCCCGGGCGCCACGGGCGCGTGATCCTCACCGAAGTGCGCGCCCGCCTCGAGCTGTGCCAGACCATGGCTCCTCGGACCGGCGTCGGCGCATTCCTGGCTCTCCGCCCTGCAGGTCGAAGTACGTGGGTAGCTCTCGTACTCGCGTACGGTAGGTGACAGGCGACTGGCAACCGACGACTCGAGCCCGAGGGAACGCCCCCGGCGTGGAGACCCCCTTCCCGCACTTGCCCGCCTTCACCCCGCGCTTCAGACTTGGATGCGATCGATCCCCGCGCGCAATTCACCGCACTTCCGAGCCCCGATGCGACGTCTTCTCCCGATCCTCGCCCTTGCCTGCGCCACACTTGCCCCGCGCGCGGCGCGCGCCGACGACCTGTCGCGGTGGAAGGCCGAGGCCAGTCGCGTCACGATCATCCGCGACAAGTGGGGGATCCCGCACGTTTATGGAAGAAGCGACGCCGACGCGGTGTTCGGCCTCGTCTTCGCGCAGTCCGAAGACGACTTCAATCGCGTGGAGCTCAACTACATCAACGCGGTGGGCCGGCTCGCGGAATCGGAGGGGGAGAAGGAGATCTATCGCGACCTTCGCATGAAGCTGTTTATCGACACGCTCGACATGAAGGCGCAGTACGCGGCCAGCCCGGCCTGGCTGAAGAAGCTGATGAATGCCTTCGCCGACGGGATGAACTACTACCTCTACACGCATCCCTCCACGAAGCCGCGACTCCTCACGCGCTTCGAGCCGTGGATGGCGCTCACCTTCAGCGTGGGAAGCATCGGCGGTGACATCGAGAGCGTCTCGCTGCGCGGCCTCGAGCAGCTCTACGGCCACGGCGCGAAGCTCGGCGCCCCCGTGCCCGACACGGCGCGCGACAAGGAGCCGGGCGGCTCCAACGGCTTCGCCATCGCGCCGAAGAACACCGTCAACGGCCACGCGCTGCTGCTGATCAATCCCCACACCTCGTTCTACTTCCGTCCCGAGGTCCACGTCGTCAGCGAGCAAGGCCTCGACGCGTACGGCGCAGTCACCTGGGGACAGTTCTTCGTCTACCAGGGCTTCAACGACAAGCTGGGCTGGATGCACACCTCCGGCGGCGGTGACGTGATCGACGAGTTCGTCGAGAAGGTCGTCGACCGCAACGGCAAGCTGTTCTACCAGTACGGCAGGGCGCTGCGGCCACTGCGCTCGAAGGTCATCGGCATCCCCTACCGGACTGCCGGCGGGATGGCGCGGAAGGACGTCACGGTCTACTACAGCCAGCACGGCCCCATCGTCCGCCAGCTCGACGGCAAGTGGGTCGCGGTGAAGCTGATGCAGGAGCCGATGCGCGCGCTCGAGCAGTCCTTCCTTCGCACGAAGGCGCGGGACTACGCGTCGTTCCTGAAGGTGATGCAGCTTCGCACCAATTCGTCCAACAACACCGTCTACGCCGACGCGAAGGGGAACATCGCCTACTTCCACGGCAACTTCATCCCCAGGCGCGATCCGCGCTTCGATTTCACGAAGCCGGTGGACGGCAGCGATCCCGCTACCGACTGGAAGGGGCTGCACGCGGTGAGCGAGACGATCCACCTGCTCAACCCGGACAACGGGTGGATCCAGAACACCAACAACTGGCCCTTCACGGCGGCGGGACCCGACAGCCCGCGGCGGCAGGACTACCCCGCGTACATGTCGGCCAACGGGGAGAACCCGCGCGGCATCCATGCGGTTCGTGTACTCTCCGGCAAGAGGGACTTCACCCTCGACGGGCTGATCGGCGCCGCGTTCGACAGCTACCTCACCGCGTTCGAGCCGCTCATCCCCTCGCTGCTCTCGGCGTACGACGCGGCGCCGCCGTCCGACGCGAACAAGACGGCGCTCGCCGAGCAGATCGCCGCGCTGCGGGGGTGGGACCTGCGCTACTCGCTCACGTCCGTCCCCACCGCGCTCGCCATCTACTGGGGTGAGGACCTCATGGGGCGGTCGGGCGCCGCGGCGCGCGCCAGGGGGATGTCGGTGTACGACTACATGGCCACCGGAACCACCCCCGCGCAGCGGCTGCAGTCGCTCGCCAACGCGTCGGCGAAGCTCACGCGCGACTTCGGCACGTGGAAGACCCCGTGGGGCGAGATCAACCGCTTCCAGCGGCTCACCGGCGACGTCGATCAGCCGTTCGACGACGCGAAGCCGAGTCTCCCCGTCGCCTTCCCCTCGGCCACCTGGGGCTCCCTCGCCGCCTTCGGCATGACCTCGCCGAAGCACACGAAGCGGATCTACGGCGAGCGGGGCAACAGCTTCGAGGCCGTCGTCGAGTTCGGGCCGCGCGTGAAGGCCAGGTCCATCCTCGCGGGCGGGGAGAGTGGTGACCCCTCATCCCCGCACTTCAAGGACCAGGCGGAGATGTACTCGCGCGGTCAGTTCAAGGACGTCTCGTACTACCGCGACGACGTGGAGAGGAACGCCGAGCGCAAGTACCACCCCGGCGAGAAATAGCCGCGGAAGGACAGGGGACAGCGCGATGGCGTCGCTCGACGGCTCGATCGGCCGGGTGAAGGTGGCGCTGCGCATCGTCGGCGACGACGTGGACCCGAAGGCGCTCACCGCGCGCCTCGGCCTCCGGCCGACCTTTGCCGCGCGCAAGGGGGAGGAGGTCTGGAGCCGCGACCAGTCGCTCACGCAGCGGCATGGCGTCTGGTCGTACTCCCTCACGGAGAAAGCGGAGA
Source organism: Gemmatimonadales bacterium (assembly GCA_038325515.1). Classification (GTDB taxonomy): domain Bacteria; phylum Gemmatimonadota; class Gemmatimonadetes; order Gemmatimonadales; family Gemmatimonadaceae; genus AG11. The sequence goes on from JBBQJC010000006.1 coordinate 9,065, forward strand.
GCGGCGCCGAGCTCGACGACGCCCTGACGCACCTCCTCTCGCGCCTTCCGGCCGACGAGTCACTCTGGGCCGACCTCGCGTCGCGGTACGAGGTTGGCATCTTCTGCGGGCTGTACCTCACCACCGAGAACCAGGGGACGGACCTGAGGGCCTCCACCCTCCTGGCCCTCGCGGCGCGGCACCTGACGCTCAGCCTCGACATCTACGCCGCGGAGTGATCCCGGCATCCACCTCGGCAGAACCGACATGTACACCCTGGACGAGCTCCGCGCCGACATCGAGAGCCAGAGCTGGGTAGTGCTCAAGATAGAGGGCGACCGCGACACCGCCTTCGCCTACTCGGTCGGGCTGCACAAGAGCTTCGGGCACCCCGAGCTGGTGGTGTACGGCCTGCCCGACGAGACGATGCAGGAGTTGATCAACGACGTGGGGGAGCGCATCGAGGCGGGCGCCGTCTTCGCCGACGGCGACCGCTCCGGCGACTTCCTGGAAGGCTATGACGTCGCCTTCCGCGCCGTCCCATCCCACCAGCTCCAGCCGCGCTTCAGCTGGCTGCGAGACTACTACGCGCGCGACGACGTCCCCGTGCTCCAGATCGTCTATCCCGACAAGCGGAGGAAGTGGCCCTGGGACGCCGCCGCCGGCGACGGGTTCAGGAGCTCGCAGCCCGTCCTCGCCGAGCTGCCACCGCTCCCGGAGCTCCCTCCGCCCGCCCCGCCCGGGCCCGAGGCATGAAGGAAATCCGCATTGCGCGCGCGGCGCATTTCTCGCTATTTCGAGTTCGTGGACTCACTACGGAGCAAGCACATGTGGCAGAACGGCAAGCCCAGCCAGAACGAGAACGAGTATTTTGCCCGGAAAGACGCGGAGTGGCTGCGGGAGCAGCGCGCCCTCCTGAACAAGGCGCGCGAGCTGCGCCAGAGTGACGCGAACCCCCTCACCTGCCCGCGCTGCCACGGGGAGATGAACGAGCGCACTCACCACCACCTCCGGATCGATGTCTGCTCGGTCTGCCACGGCGTCTGGCTCGATGCCGGCGAGCTGGAGATGGTGCTCCACCTTCCGCGGGCCGAGCTGCTGCACGTCGTCAGCGAGCTCGAGGCTGGGCGGCAGGTCTAGCAGCCGCTCCGCGCTTCCCGTCGCATTCCCCGCAAGGTTGCAGTTCAGGCGAGATCGACAGCGGGAATAACGAATCATCCGAATGAACGAATGTGGCCGAATGTGCTCGGATTGGCGCAAGATGCCATTCGGCAGCTTTCGTGGAGTCATTCGCCGGATTCGACTTCACGCTTTTCGAGCGAAGGGAGGGGCGCCCGCCCGAGCCCGCACCGGCTGGTCCAGTTCATCCGTTGAACCCGTTCCTGCGGTTGCTGTCAGTTGCGGTTGCAGTTGGTCTGGCACTGGCCGTGTCCGTCGCCGTCACTCGATCACTGGCGCGTGCCCCGCGATCGCGTCCGCACCACCAGCAGCGCATTGCCCACCGCGCGCTCGCCGGTGCTGTCCGAAGGAGCGTTGACCACGCGGCCGCGCACCACCATCGTCGTGGAGCCCCCGCCGTCGAAGTTCATCGCGTCCCAGGCGCCCAGGCGGCGAAGGATGCCCGCCAGCTCCACCAGGGTGGCGCCCCCGCTGTTCTCCGAGCGCCCGTCCACCGTGAGCAGCAGCAGCTCTCGTCCATCCCGCGAGACGCCGGCGGCGGTCCGCGGGTGACGCATCTCCGCGTTGCGCGAGATAGTCCCCTCGAGCGTCGCCGCGTCCGCCGACACGCTGCGCCCGCTCTCGAGAATACGCGGCCACCCCCCGATGACCGTCACCGGCGCCGCGCCCCTCGGGAGCCGGGGAAGAAGCGACAGCATGACCCGGACCGTGTCGCCCGCCGCGAGCGCGCGCACCTGTTCGGCGCGCGCCCCGTACGCCGACAGCACGGCGCCGTCCGCCGGGATCGCCGTGCCGGTGCCCGGCGCCACGGCGCCGCGGCGCACGAACAGCAGCGTGTCCCCCCGGCGTCCCGCCGAGGCCAGCGGCGCCTCGGCCGCCTTCCGTGTCGTGTCGCGAGGGGTCACCGGCCCGAAGCGCGAGGTGTACAGCGCGCTCCCCTCGTAGCTTCCCGCCGGGTTCGCGTTGACGGTCAGGATCGGGATCCTCGTCGCGCCCGCGCGCGCCGATCCGTCCAGGATGAAGCGTCCGATCGTTGCGTGGTCGCGCGCGTCGACGGCGAGCTGCACGTGCGGGTTGTCATAGGTGTCGTAGGGTGATGCTGTCACCTTGAGCCCCTTCCACCACTCCCCCGCGAGCACCTGGTTGTTCTCGTTCTCCCCGCTCGCCAGGTCGAAGAAGTCGGCGTTCACGGCGGCGAGCACCGTATCGCCGTCCACCTCGGCCCGGCGCGACATCTCCGAGGTCCGCTCGCGCCCGCGGAGCTGGCCTTGCGCGCGCGCGGCGCGAATCGCGAGATCGCCGCGGCGCAGGTCGACGCGGACGAGGTGCATCGTCCAGGGACCGCGCGGGTCGACGATCGAGGAGTAGGTGACGCCTGGCGCGAGCCGGCGCGTTGCCACCGTATCGCCGCGCTGGGCGGGCAGCGCCGCAGGGGCGGCGGCAAGGACGCAGGCAACGAGGGCGCCGCGGCGCAGCGTCGTGAGCAATGAGCGTCGCGAGATGCGTAGCCTTTCCATGACTGCCCTCGTATTATGTGGCCAATGCCGGACGGGTCCGGTACGCCGGGCCCGCGCGCGTGGGAAGATCCCTCCACGCGCGGCATTCCTCCACCCCCTCCTCGGAGACACTTGATGCTACGTACGCTCCAGCGGCTGCTCGTCGCAGCGCTGCTCGCCGCCGGCCTTTCACGAGCGGCCCAGGCCCAGAATACCATCACGCTGGAGGGCTCGGTCAGGGCTGACGGCGCCCCACTGGCGGGAGCGCAGGTCATCGTCGTCAACGTGGCGACGCAGGAGACGGGGCGGGCGACGACGCGCGCGAACGGCGACTTCCGCGTGATCGGCCTCTTCCCCGGCCGCTATGCGGTGACGGTGCGCCTGCTCGGCTACAAGCCCGCCGGCGAGATCGTGCAGCTCGTCATCGGCCAGAGGGCGCGCCTCGAGTTCGCCATGGAGAAGGGCGCCGCCGAGCTCGCGAGCCAGTCCGTCGTGGGGGAGCGGGTGAAGCAGGTCGAGGTGCAACGGCTCTCCGTCTCGGCGCCGGTGCTCAAGGAGGAGATCGAGAACCTGCCGCTGAACTCGCGCGGCGTGATGAACCTCGCCGGCATCGCCCCCGGCATCAAGACGTACGCGCCCCAGTCGGGCCGCACCCTCCCGAGCGGGGGCGCCGCGCCCGACTCGCGCTTCTTCAACGTCTACATGGACGGCGTGGAGATGAAGAGCCTCTACAACGGCAACATCGTCGGCCTCGGACAGACCGGGTCGCCGCTGCCGCAGGAGGCGCTCGAGCAGTTCCGCGTCTACGTGAACCCGTATGACGCCGAATACACCCGCGCTGGTTCCTACGTGATCAGCGCCGAGAGCCGCCGCGGCACCAACGAATGGCAGGGGTCGGCCTTCGGCTTCCTGCAGAACAAGTCGTTCATCGCCCGCAACGCCTTCCAGACCGTCGTCCCCGACTTCGGCCGCACGCAGCTCGGGCTCAACCTCCGCGGCCCGCTCGTGAAGGACAAGCTGTTCATCGCCACGAGCTACGAGCTCGCCTCCACGGACTTCTTTCTCGACGTGAATCCGACGAGCGGCCCGTTCACGCAGTTCAAGGGGTCGTTCAAGGCGCCGAACAGGAACCACACGCTCTACAGCCGGCTCACCTGGGTGCAGAGCCCGGCGGTGACCTACGACCTGATGGGCTCGGGGCGCCTGCTGAAGGGAGAGGGCAACTTCGGCGCGCGCGTCTCGCGCGACGGCGGCATCTCGCAGGACTACAAGATCTACACGGGCCAGCTCCGCCAGCGCTATCTCGCGCCGAGCGGGAACTTCGTGAACGAGGCGAGCCTGCAGCTCGTGAGCTGGAACCACAACGAGGCCCCCCTCGTGCCGGGCCCCCAGTACACGTATCCCGGCATCGTCTTCGGCACCGCGGGCTTCCCGCTGATCCTCAAGGAGACGCACTCGCGCTTCGTCGACCGGGCCACCTGGCACCTCGACAACGGCAGCGGATCGCACGTCCTGAAAGCCGGCGTGGAGCTCAGCAACATCGCGGCGAGCCAGACATTCCCGAACAACAAGGACGGCTCGTTCAACTTCCTCACCGACACCTCGTCGCTGCCGAACACGGCGTCCATCGCGGTGGGCTTCAGCGATCCCAACGGGATCACCGACGCCATGGCGTCGGCGACCGGCCGCACGACGGGCGTGTACGTGAACGACGAATGGCGCATGAAGGAGAACTTCACGCTGTCGCTCGGCGTGCGGCACGATGCCGAGTTCAACACGATGAACAATGACTACACGGTGCCGTGGGCGAGCGATCCCGTGCTCCAGGGGATCCCCGAGATCAAGGACTACCTGAACACCGGCCATCGGAAGAACCAGCTCGGCAACATCTCGCCGCGCGTCTCGTTCTCGTGGGATCCCACCAACCAGAACAAGACCTTCATCCGCGGCGGGGCGGGGATCATCTACGACCGCGTCACCAGCTTCATCGGATTCCAGGAGCGGAAGAACTCCACCTGGCGCACCTACAACTTCACCAACCCCGGCACGAAGGACCCGGCGGTGCTGCGCGCCCGCGTGATCGCCGGCCTGTCCGGCTCGCCCGCGCCGATCCTCATCAAGGAGGACATGAAGACGCCGCACAGCCGGCAGCTGTCGCTCGGGGTCGGACAGCAGCTCACCAGCGAGCTCGGGCTGAATGTGGACTACGTGCGCCAGCACATGGACAACCTGTATGTCCAGCGCAACCCGAACTACCTCGACAAGACCGTCACCCCCAACCGCCGGAAGCTCACGTCGGCGTACGGCGACATCGTCCTCTGGGACGACATCGGCACGGCGGACTTCTCGGCAGTGCTGGTGCAGAGCACCTGGCAGCGGAAGAGCACGCGGGTGAACCTCGCCTATACGCTGGGCTGGTACGAGGGGAACTTCGACACCTCCGGGCTGCCGAACTTCGCGTATCCGTTCCTCTTCAGCCAGCAGCGCACCACCGGTGACGAGCGGCATCGCATCGTGCTGTCCGAGGTGAGCCCGATCCCGCTCGGCTTCACCCTGTCGTCCATCATCACGGCGGCCAGTCCGCGCCCCTACCTCACGGTCGACGGGCGCGACATCAACCTCGACAACATCACCGGGGACGACTACATCGGCGGCACGCTGACCTCGTCGGGCAACCGCACGGCGCGGCCGGCCAACGCGTGGCCGAACTGGTACCGCACCGTGGACCTGCGCCTCGCGCGCCCGTTGTACGAGCGCGACGGCAAGAAGGTGAGCTTCTCGGCCGAGGTGTTCAACCTGTTCAACTGGAACAACAACCTGTCGTACGGCGGCACGCAGTTCACCGCCGCGGGTGCGTCAGTCGCTTCGTTCGGCGTGCCGACCGGCGCGTACGCGGCGCGGCAGGGGCAGGTCGGGATGCGGTTGGATTGGTGATCGGCTCGGATAGTCGGTCGCGCTGAATCGCGGTCGGGCAACCCCGTCTTCTGTCTTCTGTCCTCTGGGGACTCAGGCCTGAGTCGTTGATCTCATCAATGGCTCAGGCCTGATGTGCAGAAGGCAGAGGACAGAGGACGGGCTTGCCCGAAAGCAGATCAGCCACTGCGGCTCTCAGCCCAGCCGCTATCTGTACAATAGGTACGGCTTCACGAGCTTGCTGAACCGCTTCGCGTCCCGGTCCCAGTCGGCGACCAGCGCGTCCACGCGGCCGCTCTCCACGGCCGCGCGCAGCTTGTCGGTGCCCGCGAGGCGGTCGATCTGCTTCGTGCGCCACTGGAAGTCCTTCGGGTGTCTGGCGTAGATGGCGCGCAGCATGCGCACTCCCACCTCGACGGGACGCACGGCGTTGCGGTTCGTGACGCGGACCTTGATCATCGGGATCGTCTGTCCGCCGAACTTGTAGCCCGTCTCGATCGTCCGCGTTGCCGTGTCGAACCGGACGCCGGGCAGCTTCCGCGCGTTGAGCTCCGCCGCGATCGCCGCGTTGTCGGTCATCCACGACGCGCCGATCAGGGTGAACGGATCGTCGGTGCCGCGTCCCTCCGTCGCCGTCGTTCCCTCGAAGAAGACGGTTCCCGGATACAGCAGCTCGGCGTCGAGATTGCGCAGGTTCGGCGAAGGGTTCACGCGCGGGATCCCCGTCTCGTCGAACCACATCGACCGCCGGTAGTGCTTCATCGGGACGACGCGCACGTCGGCGTGGATCTGGCCGGTGCCCACGAGATAGCGCAGCAGCTCGCCCGGGGTGAGACCGTAGCGCAGTGCCACGGGGTACTGTCCCACGAGCGACGCGAAGCTCGTGTCGAGAATGTTGCCCTCGTACCGGTCGGCGCGGATCGGGTCGGGGCGGTCGAGGACGATGATCGGCTTCCCGCCCGACTTCGCGGCCAGCGCGAGCGTCCACTCGTAGGTGTAGACGCGCGCGCCGACGTCCTGGATGTCGTACAGCAGCACGTCGATGTCCTTCATCATCTCCGGCGTCGGCGACTGCACGTCGCCGAAGAGCGAGTAGACCTTCACGCCGGTGGCCGAGTCCACACTGGAGCCGATCTTCTCGCCGGCCTTCGCCACGCCGCGGATGCCGTGCTCCGGCCCGTACAGCGCCGTCAGCTTCACGCCCGGCGCATGGAAGAGCCGGTCGATCGTGCTGGTGCCGGCCAGGTCGCGGCCCGAATGATTGGTGAGCAGCCCGACCCGCTTGCCGCGAATCAGGTGCAGGGAGTCGCTCAGCAGCACTTCCACGCCGGGGATCACCCGGGCGGGGCGCTGTGCGGGCAGTGAGACGAGCGGGGCGGCGCAGAGGAGCGCCAGCCGGAGGGAGCGGAGAGAGAAGTTCATGAGCAGAAGTGTGCCCGAGCCGACACGCGCCACGCAAGGCGGTGGCGGTTAGGGCGGGATCGACAGCGGGAATACGAATCACCCGAATGAGTACAAAGAGGCCGAATGCGCTCGGATCTGCGCGCGATGCAATGCGGCAGCGCTCGAGCAGTCGATCGCTGCATTCGTCCTCACGCTCTTCCTGGAAAGTGCAACGACGTCCACACTTGCGGTGCGGCCAGCGCGAACTATGGTTGCGCCAGGAGTAATCACTTCACGAGGAACTCATGCCCAGAGAGCTCCAGCTCTTCCTCTCGCACCTGCTGCGCCTGGTGGGCGTTCTCGTCCTCGCCCTCTGCGCCGTGCTCACCTTCATCTGGGTGACCGACAGCCAGGGCAGGGGACTATCCCTCCTGCCGGTCTGGCAACTGGTCACCCTCGTACTGGGGTACGCGATGTTCGCGAGCGGCGCCTACGTGGCCGCCCATCTGCCGCCGGCACGCCACGGCAACGACCTGCCCGCCGCGCCGTAGCGCGAGTCGCGGGCTGCCAGCTCCACGACCTGGCGAGCTCCCCGCCCCGCCAGCGCTCAGTGCCCGGCCGCCCCCGCGTCCGCGTCGCGCGGGTCGGCTGCGCCATCGCGCCGGCCGGTCGCAGGGTCGACACGAATCGAGTTCGCCGCGCCCTGCATGCCGCCGCGCTCCACGCGATACCCCATCCCCTCGAGCGCGGCGATCGTCGCCGGCGGCAGCCCCTCTCGCTCCACGAGGAGCCGGTCCGGCAGCCACTGGTGATGGAAGCGCGGCAGCGCCACCGCCTCCTCCATGGACAGTCCCCCGTCGGTGAGGCCGAGGATCACCTGGAGCACGGTGTTGATGATCGTGCGCCCGCCGGGTGATCCCACCACCGCGAACAGCTTGCCCCCCTTCGTGACGATGGACGGCGACATGCTCGACAGCATCCGCTTGTCAGGTCGCGCGAGGTTCGGCGCCGTGCCGATCAGCCCCGTCGTGTCGGTGAGCCCGGGCTTTCCGTTGAAGTCGCCCATCTCGTTGTTGAGCAGGAAGCCCGCGCCCGGCACCGTCGCGCCGAGGCCGTAGCCGGCCTCGAGCGTGTAGGTCACCGAGACCGCCATCCCGCTCGCGTCCACCACCGAGTAGTGCGTCGTCTGCTCGCTCTCGTACCCCGGCGCGGCCTGCCGCACGTCCGACGCGGAGGCCCGGTCGGGAAGACTTGTGGCGCGCAGCCGCGCCGCGTGCGCCTTGCTCGTGAGCCGCTCCACCGGCACGGCCGTGAAGTCGGGGTCGCCGAGAAAGCGCGCCCGGTCCAGGAACGCGCGACGCATCGCTTCGGCCACCAGGTGCACGTAGCGCGGAGAGTTCAGCCCTGCCGCGGCGAGGTCGTAGCCCTCGAGGATGTTGAGCATCTCCACGATCGCCACCCCGCCGGAGCTGGGCGGCGGCATGGCGATGATCTCGAAGCCGCGGTACGTGCCGCGGACCGGCGTCCGCTCGCGCGCCTCGTAGCGCGCGAGGTCGTCCTCGGTGATCAGCCCGCCGCCGCGGCGCATCTCCGCCGCGAGGAGCCGCGCGGTCTCGCCATGATAGAACCCCTCGGCGCCCCCGTCGCGGACGCGCGCGAGGGTCCGGGCGAGGTCGGGCTGGACGAGCCGCTCCCCCGACGCATACGGCTGGCCAGCGCGGCTGAACGCGGCGACGCTCGCCGGCCAGGGACGGAAGTAGTCGATCGCGCCGGCAAGCGATCGCGCGAGACCGGGCGTCACCGCGAAGCCGTCCCCGGCGAGTCGCTGCGCTGGATCCACGAGCCGCGCCCACGACGCGCTCCCGTACTTGCGGTGCGCCAACGCGAAGCCCGCGACGGTACCCGGCACTCCCACCGACTTCAGGCTGCGATGATGGATCCGCGCCGAGTATGCGCCCGTGGAATCGGTGAACATGTCGGGAGTGGCGGCGCGCGGCGCGCGCTCGCGGAAGTCGATCGTCGTCGCTCGGCCGTCGGGAAAACGGATGACCATGAAGCCGCCGCCGCCGATGTTTCCCGCCACCGGATGCGTCACCGCCAGCGCGAACCCTGTCGCGATCGCCGCGTCCACGGCGTTGCCGCCGCCGGCGAGCACGTCGCGTCCGACTTCACTGGCGATACCGCTCGCCGACACGACCATCCCGTGCTCGGCGCTCGCGAGACGCGTGGCGGTCGCGGCGCCAGCCGGCGCAGGTGCTGCCGCACGGGTGGGAGTGCACGCCGCGAGCAGCGCGAGGGAGGCGGCGAAGGTGAGCGACGCACGGATGCGCGCGGAGAAACAAACGATGGTGCGGAGCACGGTTACCTCGATGAAGGATTTCGTGTGCGAACGACACAGGCGAAGATACGCGCCGCGACGCGGTTGGAAACCATTGAAACCCGGCTGCTGTCCACTCGTAATGCACGCATCGCCATGGGCGAGAGCGGTGCCGGTCCCGGCGCCGACGCCCACGCTCTTTCAGGAGAGTACCACGTGCGACGCATCCTCCTCGCTCTCGCCGGCCTCGCGCTCGCCGGCAACGCCAACGCCGTTCGCGCACAGAACGCCCCCGCCGCCGCCCGGCCCGCCGGCGCGCCGGCGCAGCTCCCCGCCGCGAACGGCGAGGTGCGTGGCATCGTGATGGACGGCGCCAGCAAGACTCCTGTCGCGCGCGCCTCCGTCGCGGTGCGCGTCAAGAACCAGCCGAAGATCATCGCCGGCGCCATCGCCAGCGCCGACGGCGTCTTCCGCGTGCCGGGGCTGCGCAACGGCGCGTACACCCTGCGCGTCACCTACCTCGGCTTCGGTCCCAGGGTGCAGGAGTTTGTCATCTCCGACGCGGCGCCGCTGGCCAACGTCGGGAGCGTCGTGCTGTCGCACGTCGCCGTCGCCCTCGAGGGAGTGGGCGTCACCGAGGAGCGCAACACGGTGGCGATGGAGCCCGACCGCAACGCGTACCGCGCGAAGGCGATCGCCCCAGCGGCGGCGAACGCCAGCGAGGTGCTCGACGCCGTCCCCTCGGTGCAGGTCGACGCCGATGGCAAGGTGAGCCTCCGCGGCAACGAGAACGTCGTCGTGCAGATCAACGGCCGCCCCACGCCGATCAGCGGGACGCAGCTCGCGTCGTACCTCAAGGCGCTCCCGGCGAGCATCGTCGACCGCGTCGAGGTCGTGCCCAACCCCTCGGCCAAGTACGATCCTGACGGCATGGCGGGGATCATAAACATCGTCCTCAGGCAGAACGTCGACCTGGGGCTGAGCGGGGGGGCCAACCTCGGCCTCTCCAGATCCGATCGTTTCAACGCGTCGGGCAATCTCGGCTACCAGGCCGGGCGCCTGACCTTCTTCTCCAACGCCGGCGTCAACAAGGACAGCCGCGGCGTCGTCGGGATCAACAACCGCGAGCGCATCGACGCCCTGCGCGCCCCGCTCTCGTACACCGATCAGGACATCGATGGCGCGCTCGGCAACGTCGGCCAGAACCTGAGCCTGAGCGCCGACTACAAGCTCACCCCGCGCGACGTCCTGTCCAACGCGATCACGCTCAACCATCGCACGTCGGACGACAACGCGAACAGCGCGTATTCGGAGCTCACCGGCGCGCGCGCCGTGGTGGACCAGTACGACCGCCTGCGCGGCGCGAGCGCCACCGGCAACATGTTCGACTACAACGTGGCATTGAAGCGCACCCTCGTACCGCGCAAGCACGAGCTGTCTGGCGAGATGCGGTTCACCCGCTCGCACGACGAGGACAACACCTCGCTCTGGCGCCAGCCGACGGTCGGCACGCGGCTCGAGGGTGAGCTCGACAACACGAACGCTCTCACGAAGTCGTTCGTCGCCCAGACCGACTACACGCGCACCCTGGGCGAGCGCACGAAGCTGGAGACGGGACTCAAGGGGAATGCCCGCTGGCTCGACCGCGACTACACGGTGCAGACCGATCCGCTCGGCACCGGCAACTGGGCCCGCTCGCCGCTCAGCAACTCCTTCACCTTCGACGAGACAGTCGAGGCGGCGTACGCCGTGCTCAGCCAGGGCGTGAAGAAGTTCGACCTGCAGGCCGGCCTCCGCGGCGAGCATGCCCGCCGTGACTTCAGCCTCGCCTCGCCCGACAAGAGCTATCCGTTCAGCTACAACAGCCTCTTCCCCAGCGCCGCGGTCACCTACGCGCTGAGCGACGCGTCGCAGCTCAAGGCGAGCTACTCGCGCCGCATCCGCCGGCCCGGCAGCCAGGAGCTCAACCCCTTCGCCGTCTTCTTCGACGCGCAGAACCTCTTCATCGGCAACCCGAAGCTCAACCCCGAGTACACCGACGCGATCGAGCTCGGCCTGTCGCGCAGCGGCTCGCTCGGCTCCATCCAGCTCGCCCCGTTCTACCGGCACACCAGGGACGTGATCCGCGTGGACATCAACACGGTGGACCACTACGAGGGGCGCGAGGTGACCTCGGTCAGCTTCAAGAACCTGGCGACGAGCAACTCGTGGGGTACCGATCTGAATGGCACGCTGCGCCTCGGGCCGAAGTTCAGCGGCCTCGCCGGGTTCAACGTCTTCAAGATGGTCACCGACGGCGGCTCCACCTCGGCGGTGGGATCGGACGCCGTCACCTGGATGACGCGCTTCAACGCGAACTCGCAGGTCACCCCGACCCTCAGCCTGCAGGGGAGCTACTTCTACCGCGCGCCGATGAAGATCGAGCACGGCGAGTTCGCCAGCATGCAGATGGCCAACGTCTCCGTGCGCAAGAAGATCGACGGCGACAACTCATCGGTGACGCTGCGCGTCTCGGATCCCTTCCAGACGGCGCGGTTCCGGATCCTCGCCGGTGACGACAACGTGTCGCAGCTGACGGTCCGCAACTTCGGGGTGCGCACCGTGTACCTCACCTTCCAGTACGCCTACGGACAGGTGCCGCGGGTGCGGCAGCCGAGGCCGGACGACTCGAACCAGAGCACCACACCCTTCCCGTGAGAGTGAGCTCGACGTCCTGGATGGCACTGAAGTGAACCACGGAGGACACGGGCGAGACGGAGGACATGGAAGGCTTTGCTGTTCCTCCGTGCCCTCCGGGTCGTCCGTGGTTCAATGCACTTGCACCGGCCAAACTCGAGCTGGCGGGCATCGCGACGCGGTCACAGATTCCGCGCGTCGTCTTCAAGCGAGCTGAGAATGCCGCACTACCGCTCCTTCCTCGCGGGGCTCGCGCTCGCCTGCGCGAGCCCCGCCGCGCGTCCCGCGTCGGAACTCCCGCCGCCCCGGGACGCCGAACTCGCTCGTGGCATCCGCGAAGCCGATTCGCTGATCATCGCGGCGCTGTGCACCCTCACCCCAGGGGCCGTGCTCGTCGTCTCACGGAACGGGCAGGTGCTGCAGGACACCGCATTCGGCTACGCGCAGCTCCAGGACTTCCGGGGGCGCCGTCTGGACGCCCCCCGCCCGATGCGCACGAGCACGATGTTCGACCTCGCCTCGGTCACGAAGGTGATGGGAACCACCTTCGCCGCGATGCTCCTCGCCGACCGCGGGCAGCTCGAAGTGGACGCCCCGGTCTGGCGCTATCTCCCCGACTTCCGCGGCCCGCATCGCGACAGCATCACCGTCCGCCATCTCCTCACCCACTCGGCAGGCCTCGTACAGTGGCAGCCGCTCTACTACCAGGCGTCGAATGAGACGGAGACCTATGCCGCCATCCGCGCGATGCCGCTGCAGTGGGGCGTCGGGAGTGGACGGCACTACAGCGACCTGTCGTTCATGCTGCTGGGATACGTGGTGGAGCACGTCGCCGGCCAGCCGCTCGACCGCTTCCTGGAGCGAGAGCTCTATGGTCCGCTCGGTCTGCACCACACAGTGTTCAATCCGCGGGCGCACGGCTTCACCGAGTTCGCCGCGACGGAGCGGGGGAACGGCTACGAGCGCCACATGGTGTTCGACTCCACCTTCGGCTACCGCTACCGTGGCAATCCGGCGACGTGGAAGGGCTGGCGCCAGTACGTGCTGGATGGCGAGGTGAACGACGGCAACTCCTTCTACGCCAATGGCGGCGTCGCCGGCCACGCCGGACTCTTCTCGACCGGCGCGGAGCTTCGCGTCCTGCTCGATCTCCTCGTCGCACGCGGCACGTACGGCGGAGTGCGCTACCTGCGCCCCGAGACCGTCGAGCGCTTCATGACGAAGGACCAGTACGCGAACTGTCTCGGCTGGCAGTCACCCGCCGGCCTTCCTCCGGGCAGCTTCGCGCACACCGGGTTCACCGGCACCTACGTCCTCGGCGTGCCGCAGTACGGGCTCTCGGTGGTGCTGCTGACGAATCGCCAGAACATCGGCACCAACGAGAAGGGCTACTTCCCCGACGTCGGCCCGCTCCAGCAGGCCGTGGCCCTGGCGCTCGTCGCCGCGGCGCAGGCCGACGCTCAGACTGCGGCGCGCACGCCGCGCACGGCGCGCAGCCAGCCCTCGTGCAGCCGGTCGCTCTCGTCGCGCGGCGCCTGCTCGCGGAATGTCCTCTCGACGCGCCGCAGGGTTCCCTCGCCGAGCGCGGGATAGAGGCCGGCGTGCGCGCCGGCCAGCCGCGCCGCCCCCCACGCCGTGGTCTCCAGCAGTCGCGGGCGCTCGACGGGCACGCGTAGCTGGTCGGCGAGCGTCTGCATCAGCCAGTCGTTGGCGCTCATCCCGCCATCCACGCGCAGCGAGGTCAGCGCGACACCGTCCTCGGCGAAGGCGGCGGCGAGGTCGCGCGTCTGCAGCGCCACCGCTTCCAGCGCGGCGCGGACGATCTGCGCCGCGCTGCTCTCGCGCGTCAGCCCCATGATGGCGCCGCGCGCCCCCGGATCCCACCACGGCGCGCCGAGGCCGGTGAAGGCCGGCACGACGTACACCCCGCCCGAGGACGGCACGCTCGCCGCCGCCGCTGCGCTCTCCTCGGCGGAGCCGATGAGGTGGAGCTCGTCGCGCAGGTACTGCACCACGGTGCCCGCGTTGAAGATGCTTCCCTCCAGCGCATATGTGCGGCGTCCCTGTAGCTGCAGCGCGACGGTGGCGAGCAGCCGGTGGCGCGACACCCGCGGCACCTCCCCGGTATGCACGAGGACGAAGCATCCCGTGCCGTAGGTCGCCTTGGCCTCGCCGGCGGCGAAGCACTCCTGGCCGACCGCGCCCGCCTGCTGGTCGCCGACGAGCGCGCGAATGGGGATCGCGCCATCGAGCAGTGACGGCTCGGTGTGCCCGTACGACGCGGCGCTGTCGCGTACCTCGGGCAGCAGCGAGCGCGGCACGCGAAAGAGCGCGCACAGCTCGTCGCTCCACTCGCCGCGATGGATGTCGTAGAGGAGGGTGCGCGACGCGTTGGTGGCGTCCGTCGCGTGCACCGCCCCACCGGTGAGTCGCCAGAGCAGCCAGCTGTCGATCGTGCCCGCGAGCAGTTCGCCGCGCGCCGCCGCGTCGCGCGTCCCCGGCACGTTGTCCAGCAGCCATGCGAGCTTGGTAGCCGAGAAGTACGGATCGAGGAGCAGGCCGGTGCGTGCCACGAGCCCCGCCACTCCCGGTTGCTCCTCCAGCTCGCGGCACCGTGCGGCGGTACGGCGGTCCTGCCAGACGATCGCGCGATGCACGGGCCGCCCGGTGCGGCGGTCCCAGAGCACGACCGTCTCGCGCTGCACCGCGATGCCGAGTCCGGCGACGCCGGCTCCAGCGAGTCCCGCCCGCCGCAGCGCCAGGCGCGCGCTGTCGAGCGTCGCCTCCCAGATCTCCTCGGCGTCGTGCTCCACCCATCCGTCGCGCGGGAAGTGCTGCGCGAAGGTCCGTTGCGCCTGCGCCAGCGGAGCGCCGTCGTCGCCGAAGACGATGGCGCGCGTGCTCGTGGTGCCCGCGTCGAGGGCAAGGGTCGGCATGGGGCCGGAAAGGGGGTGGGCTGGGGGGGGGCGCTACTGGCCCGGCACGCGAGTCCAGACCGCGATCAGACCGCAGGCGGCGTTCTCCGTGCGAAGCTCGGGGGGCACCGTCGCCGCGCTCTTGTACACCTCGATCGCGGCGATGCTGCTGGCGGGGATGTCGCGCATGCCGAGCGCGAACCTGACCGGCGCGCCGTCGAGGAGGAGCGCCGGCTTGCTGCAGGTGCTGCCGCCATTGTTGGCGGATCGATACTCGTTCCGTGGGAAGTACATCTCGCCGGTCACGCGGTCCAACTGCAAGCCGGCCATCCCCAGCAGGACGTCCTCCGCGCTGTGCGCCTGCCGGCGCTCGATCTCGGCGCGAGTGATGTAGCTCCCCATTCCGGTATTCATGCGCCGCACGAAGGCGGTGCCTCCCTCGGTCCGCCTCGCGAGGACGCGCATCGTGTCGAGCTGGCGCAGCTCGCGCGCCAGGAGGAGATCCAGATCGGTCGTCTCGTTCGGCGCCAGCGCCACCCCGGTCGTCACGGGACGATAGCCAAGCCGGCGGATGGTGACGAGGTGCCACCCCGACTCGACTCCCTCGAGCCGGAATGCCCCCATCGCATCGGTGATCGCCACGAGGTGCGTGATGAGATCCATCACCTCGGCGTCCTTGACCGGCCGCAGCGCCGAGTCGCCGACGCGCTCGGCCACGTAGCCGGCGAGGGCGGCCGGTTGCCCGGTCACCACGCGCGGCCGCTGCGCGCCGGCCGGCGTGGCCGCGGCGAGCGCGGCGGCCAGGAGGTACCGGTGCAGGGGGAAGCCGCGGATGCTGTGGAGTCCGTACACGAGTGTGCGGTGATGACCGGTCGTGCCGACGGGATCCCGGATCGTACGCCGACAATGTGCGCTCGTCGCGCCCGGACGGAAAGGGCGTGTGGTGGAAGTCCGGCGGCGCGCCCTGCATACTTGTCTGCATGCCGGTCTCCTCGCCGCACCGCGCCGCGCTGCTACCACTGCGCGCGAGCTTCTGACGCCGCCCCTCGGCCCGCGCGTGTCGCTCGACGATCTCGTCACCCAGCTCGGCCGCTACGCCCGGAGCGAGCTGGAGCTCGGCGCGTTGCGCGACTGGTTCGCGCCGGTCCTCGCCGCCGATCCGCTCGACGTGGAGCAGAGCGTGGAAGATCCCTGGCGGGACGCCCCCGACGAGAGCCGCCTCTTCTGGCGGCTCCTGCATCTCTTCGGCGAGGAGGGTGGCGAGGAGCCCGAGCGCGCGCATGCCGCGCGCGTCGTGGGTTGTCTCGCCTCGACCGGCGCGGCGGCGGCGACGCTCGAGCTGCTCCCCCTCCTCCTCGACCAGGACCGTCTCGTCGAGATCGTCGCGCGGCATCTCGCCGGCGTCATCTCGCGGACCGGCTTCCTGAGCGTCGTCGCCGAATCGGGTTATCCGGCGCACATGAAGCTGTGGCTGGAGCATGCGTCTCCCGCCGCGCTGGCCGAGCTGGCCGGCATGCTGCGCGGCGGGGCGTATCTCGAGGCGGCCTCGGCGCTCGAGCGCAGGCCGCCGTGATGGCGCGCTACCCCATCCCCGGCGCGCGGCACCGTGTGGAGCAGACGATCGAGCGCAGCCGGTTCGTCTGCACGCTCCAGCGCGTCACCTCCGCGGCAGAGGCCCAGGCGTTCATCCGGGATATGAACGGGGAGTTCCCCGACGCGTCGCATAACGGCTGGGCGTTCGTCGCCGGCCCGCCGGGCGACACCAACCAGGTGGGGATGAGCGACGACGGCGAGCCGCATGGCACCGCCGGCCGGCCGATGCTGACGGTGCTCCTGCACGGGGGCGTCGGGGAGATCGCCGCGGTCGTCACGCGCTACTTCGGTGGGACGAAGCTCGGCACGGGCGGGCTGGTGAAGGCGTACGGCGGCGCCGTGCAGCACGCCCTCGAATCGATGCCGCGCGCCGAACGGGTCGACCTCGCCGACGTCGCCGTTGTCGTCGGCTACGGCAGCGTGACGGTGGTGCAGCAGCTCCTCGCCGAGCTGGAGGCGCAGGTCGTGGCCCAGGACTACGGCACCGACGTGCGCTACGAGCTACGGCTGCCGCGCGAGCACCTCGCGCGGCTGCGCTCCCGGCTCGCCGACCTCACGCGCGGCGACGCGCGCATCACGGTCGCCGATCCCACGTAGGCGCCCCGTCGCTCCTCAGACCTCGACCGCCGGCGCCGCTGACGCGCCGCGCTTGAAGTCGACAGTGGGCGCCAGACCCGCCGTCTCGAGTCCGTCGGCATGCTCGAGCAGGTCGCCGAGGAGATAGCGAATCCCCTGCTCGAGCGGGATCGTCGGGATGGCGCTCGCGCACAGCCGCAGGTTCCTCGCCGGTCCCGCGTTCGAAGGGCGATGACGCTCGTGCCGCGGGTCGTGGTCCTCGTTCAGCACCGCGGTGATGCCGCGCTCGGCGGCGAGCCGCTGGACGAGCAGCGCGATCTCGCGCACGCTGATCCGCGTCTCCGTCGCGTGGTTCACCACGCGGTGCTCGCCCGGCTCGGCGGGGTTCGCGATCCAGTGGGCGAGCGCCGAGACGGAGTCGGCGAGGGAGATCAGTCCGGTGGAGGCGGTCCCGCCGCCGTGCACGGTGAGCGGCGTGCCGCTCAGCGCCTGCGCCACGAAGCGGTTCAGCACCGAGCCGAAGACCGGGTCGCAGTCGAGCCGCGTCGCGAGCCGCGGATCTTCCCGCCAGAGGGCGGTGCGCGTGCCGTAGACGATGCTCTGCATCACGTCGGTGCTCGCCAGCCCCCACATCCGCGACGCCATCGCGATGAAGTTCGAGTCGTTGATCTTCGTGATGTGATAGACGTCGTCGGCCGCGCGCGGGAAGGGGATGGGACAGTTGGTCGGCTCGCCGTCCAGGATCGCCTCGACGTAACCCTCGCCCAGCGGCACGCCGCACGCCGCGTACTCCCCCATGCTCCCCATCTTCACGAGGTGCGCCTCCGGCGCGTGCTCCCGGAGGGCGAAGAGTACCGCCATGTTCCCCACCTCGTTGTTCTCGATCGTCTCGCGCGCATTGGCGAACGACATCATCGAGTAGGGCGCGGACGGGATCTGCGCGAGATGCACGACGGCGCGCGGGGCATGCTCGCGCACCAGCTCGTCCACGCACTCCACGACGCCGGCTTCCACGCCGGCGATGTCGGCGCGGTCGGTCACCTGGCGCAGCAGGCCGATCCGCTCCGAAAAGGGCAGGATCGGCACGACGCTGCCGGCGCCCACCGATTCGACGCGCTCGCGCTTGGAGAGGTCGTCGACGGCGATCAGCGGCTCCCCGAGCGTCGCCGCGAGCTTGCAGAGCAGGGCCCAGCCCAGGTAGCCGTCGGCGCCAAGAACGAGAATGCTCACGTCACTCCTCAGGCTGCGTCGTCATGCGCCAGCTCCGCCGCGTGCGGCTCCGCGCTCCTCACGATGTCGCGCAGGATCGCGACCGCTTCGTCCACCTGCTCGGCATCGGTCCACCAGGGAAAGCCGACGCGCAGCACCTCCAGGCAGCCATCGCCCGACTCCGACCGCTTGCCGGGCTTCTTGATGCACTTCACGCTCACACCGCGCTCGGCGAGCTGCCGGTAGATCGGATAGACGTCCATCCCCACCAGCTCGAACGCCACGACGCGCCCCTCGGGAGTGGACACGCTGAGGGGATGCACGCGGGGGCCGAGGGCCTCGCGCAGCGCGCCGATGAACCGCTCGCGGATCGCGCGGCCCGGCTCCGCGTGGCACTGGTATGCGCGGATCGCCGACGCGATGCCGGCGACGCGCGAGAAGTCCTGTCCCCCCCGCGGCTCCCACCAGCCGATCGGCAGCTCCGGCACGAGCGGATCCCCCGCCTTGAAGGGAGAAGGCCACCGCGCGAGCACGTCGGCGCGCAGGAAGAGAATGCCTCCGCCGTGCGGTCCGCCGAGCCACTTGTGCGCGCTGGCGATGTAGGCGGAGCAGCCGAGCGCCGCGACGTCGATTGGGATCTGGCCGACCGCCTGGTTCCCGTCGACGATGACAATCGGGGCGTCGGCGCGGCGCGAGAGCGCGGCAATGAGCGCGCCGTTGTCCTGGTTCGTGTCGTAGGTGACGTGCGAGAGGAAATAGATGTC
This sequence comes from Gemmatimonadales bacterium, assembly GCA_038325515.1. GTDB lineage: Bacteria > Gemmatimonadota > Gemmatimonadetes > Gemmatimonadales > Gemmatimonadaceae > AG11. Next base: position 28,065 of record JBBQJC010000006.1, read on the forward strand.
GCCCGGCGTCTCGAGCATGCGCGACGCATCGGCCTGCACGACGGTGAAGCGCGAGTCGGCGGCGAACGCCCCGATGCCGCCGACATGCTCGCTGTCGGTGCTGACGACCGTCGCGTGGCCGCCACCGAGCTCGGCGAGGGACTGAGCGATCCGGTCGATCGTCGCCGTGTGTCCGTCCGCCATTGCCCATTCCCCTGGGCTGCCTCCGAACACCTCCGACGCCACCTGCCGCATGTCGTGAAGCACCTGCCGGCACTTCTCGTAGGCCATCAGGGGCCGGCCGCGCACGCGCCGCCGGAACGCCTCCATCGCGCGTTCCACGGCCGGCAGCGGGTCGGTCATCGTCCCCGGGTTGTAGGCGATCGCGGCGCTCCCGCGCTCCGCCTCCAGGGTCCTTATCGAGTCGAGCTTCCGGATCGTCTGCATCGCGGCACCTCCGCCGGCCGACCTCCGGCAAAAGCAAGATGAGCGCCACGTGTTTGTAGGTCACCTTTCGTCCGTGCGGTGGATCACCCCCGTAAAGATCAGCCTGCCACCGCAACTGATCCATGATCCGCGGGCCGCGCGGTGGTAGCTTCGACCAGTCACTTCACCATGTCTCTTCCCATGAGCGCTCCTCTTCCCGACGACCTGCCGGTGATGCGTGTCGCCTCCCGCGCCGACTGGTGCGCCTGGCTCCGCGCCAACCACGCCGAGAGCGCCGGCGTGTGGCTGCTCATCGCGAAGAAAGGGGCGGCCTTCACTTCCTCGGTGACGTACCCCGAGGCGCTCGAGGAAGCGCTCTGCTACGGCTGGATCGACGGGCAGCGCCGCGCCCACGACGACGAGTGCTTCCTGCAGCGCTTCACTCCGCGCACCCGCCGCAGCATCTGGTCGAAGGTGAACCGGGCCAGGGTGGAGGCGCTCATCGCGAGCGGCGCGATGCAGCCTGCCGGTCATGCCGCCATCGACAGTGCCAGGCGCGACGGCCGCTGGGAGGCCGCGTACGAGCCGCAGCGCACCGCGGAGGTGCCCGCCGACCTGGCGGCCGCGCTCGCGGCCAGCCCGCGCGCCAAGGCCTTCTTCGCGACGCTGGGCAGCCAGAACCGGTATGCGATCCTCTTCCGCATCCAGGGGGCGAAGCGCCCCGAGACGCGCGCGCGGCGTGTTGCCCGGTTCGTCGAAATGCTCGAGCGGGGCGAGAAGATCTATCCCTGACGGGGACAGCGACTATTCTTCAGGTGCCCCTGGCACTGCCCGACGCGCACTCCGCGGTCGCGTCGTCCACGGGATTCACCCGCGTGGAGCCTGAGCTGTGGCCAAGAAGCCCAACTACGATTTCGAGAAGCGCAAGAAGGAGCAGGACCGAAAGAAGAAGAAGGACGCAAAGCGCGAGGAGCGCCTGGCCCGCAAGCGCGATGGCGGCGATCCCGACCTGATGGACGCTGAGGAAGTCGCCGAAGGTGTCGAGTCGCCCGACGCGGTGGCGAGCGAGGAGTAATGCTCGCCCCCTCCGAGATCCGTCCGGGTCTCGTCGTCCGGCTGGACACGGCCCTCCTCCGCGCCCTCGGCGGCGCGGAGACGAACGCGCAGCGCTCGGAGGACGAGGACCGCGCCGTCACGGACGTGCACGACTTCATCGTCGTCGCCACGAACGACGCGGCGGCCTCCTCGATGCTGCTTCCGATCTTTCCCCGGTCGGCGCCCGGCAGCGCGCCACTCGACCCGTCGAGGATGCGCGGGCCCGCCGGCTTCACCGGCGTCCCCTGGTTCTACTCGCGCTGGCAGCATTGGCGGGTACCGAACATCTCGATCGTCGCCGCGTCGGCCGGCGATCCGGGCGCCGAGGGAGACCGGCGCACGTATGCGGAGGGGAATGTCGACGCCCTCCGCGAGCTGGAGAACTGGGCGAGCCGCAACCGCTGCGCCTTCCGCCCCGCCTGATCCGGACCGGCGCCGCCAGAACCTCCTTGCGGAGCCGGGGTACCTCCAGGCAGGAGGTACGACATGCGCCATCACATCGCACGTTGGATCCGGTGCGCCGGACTCGCATCGGTCCTCGCCCTTGCTGCTGTGCTCCCCGCGGCCGCCGCGCCGGTGCCGGCCGGCCCGCGCGTCGCCGCGCCGATCAGCGCCATTCGCCCTGACGTCCTCGACGTCTCGGAGAGCGAGATCGCCGCCTCCAACGAGAAGGTGCGCATGGCGTACGGTGCCCTCGTCGCGATGTGGAGCACCGAGCTGCGGCGGGCAGGGGTGCGCTTCGAGGCGCCCGCGCTCCTGCGCTATCGCGGTACCGTGCGCACCGCGTGCGGCGTCATGTCCGCCAACAACGCCGCCTACTGCTTCGCCCGGAACGCCGTCTATTTCGACGACGTGTTTCTCGCCCGCCTCGCCCGGGCGGCATCGCGCAGCCTCGGCACTGACGGCGACATGGCGGCGCTGGGAGTGATCGCCCACGAGATGGGGCACGCCGTCGCGATGCAGCTCGGCGAGGACTCCGACATCCCGTACCGGAACGAGGCGGCCGCCGACTGCCTCGCCGGCGCCTTCGCGCGCCAGTCGCAACGCGACGGCTCGCTCGAGCCGGGCGACATCGAGGAGGCGTTCTTCGGCATGGCGTCGGCGGGGGATCCGACTCCGGAGCTCACCGGCGACCGTCGCGTCGACTCGCGCATCCTCCACACCGCCGCGCTGATGGGGCACGGCACACGCGACCAGCGCATGGGGAACTTCAGCGCTGGCCTCCGCGGCGGACCCGCCGCCTGCCTCGCCGGATTGCGCGACGGCTAGCCTCGCGGACTGTTGTGTTGTACGGCCCGATCGACAGATTGGACGATGCTCGCTCTCCTGCTGCTCGCGCAGCTCGCCGCACCGGTATCGCGCCGCGACTCGGCCTACTCGACCCACGCGCTGCGGGAGCTCGTGGCGCGCGCCGCGGTGGCGAACCATGCCCCGCCGCCGGCGTTCCGCGGCTATCGCGCGCACGTGGAAACCGAGCTCTCCCTGTTGTTGCGGGATACGCTCGGCCGCGAGCATGCGCCGCAGATCGAGCAGCTGGCGTCGGAGGTGCGCTGGACGCGCGGCGACGCGTACGACATGCGCGTCGTCGGCTACCGCGCGCAGGGCGTGGGCGTGCCGTACTCCTCGCTGAGCTTCGTGCGCGGCTGGACGGAGCCCTCCCTCTACGGCGAGCGGCTGCGCCTCGGCGCCGAGCTGGGGGCCGCCCGCGACAAGACGCCGCGCGCGCCGCGCGCGGACTCGATCGTCGCGGTGCATCCGCTCGCCGCTGACCGCGACGAGTACTACACCTTCTCGGGCGGGGACACGATCACCGTGCTCCGGCCGGGCGGCCGCTCCATCCCGATCGTGCGGGTGCGCGTGACGCCGCATCTCCGCGACACGGCGCGCTTCGCGGCGTTCGACGGCGAGCTCGATCTCGACGCCACCCGCCAGCAGGTCGTCCGCATGCGCGGGCAGTTCGTCATCCTCGGCAAGCCGTCGCGGAGCGTGCGGCTGCTGTCGCGCCTCCCCGGGATGGTGGCCGTCGCCTATTGCGAGTTCACCAACACCGAGGTGGAGGGGCGCTACTGGCTCCCCGCCACGCAGCGCACCGAGCTCCAGTCGAGCTTCGCCCTGCTGGGCCGGACGCGCGCCGTGATGCGCATCGTGTCGCGCTTTGCGCGCTACGAGGTGGACGACACGAGCCGCGTCGCGTCCGCGGCCGACGACGTCCGCTGGGTTCCGCATCGGACGACCTGGGCGCCGCCGGACAGCGTGAACGCCTTCGCCGCCTGGGACGCTCCGCTCGGGGCCGCGACCACCGCCGTCGCGGCCTCCGACTTCGACGACATCGCTCCCGACGCCTGGCGAGACACGGGGGGCGTTCACGCCGATCTGCTCCCCACGCGGATGGAGAACATCCTGCGCTTCAATCGCGTCGAGGGTCTCTACACGGGACTCGAGACCACGGTGCGGATGCGCAGCGTGGCGCCCGGCCTGGTCGCCGGCGCCATGGCGGGTTGGGCCTGGGAGGAGCGGACGGTGCGCGGCGGTGCCCGCGTGCAGCTCTCGCGCGGCGGCACCACCTACGGCGCGCGGGGCGAACGCGCACTCGCCTCCACGAAGGACTTCGTGCGTGAGCTCGAGCCGCAGACGGGCGGTCTCGACGCGCTGCTCGGCTCCGTCGACGACTTCGACTATCTGGACCGGCGTCTCGCGCTGGTCTCCGTCACGAAGCTGCTTGGCACGTTGGAGCGCGGACTGGTGACGCTGCAGGCGGGAGTCGCGCGCGATGGCGCCGAGCCGGCCCGGCTGGCGCGCGGGTTGTTCGGCAGCCGGGACTTCCGCGCGAATCGCGGCATCGCGGAGGGAGGCTACGCCCTCGCGATGCTCGATCTGGAATGGCATCCCAACGTCAGCGGCGACTTCGTCGAGCGCGGGCTCGGCGGGCGGCTGCACCACGAGGCCGGCCAGGGAACGCTGCGCTGGCAGCGCAGCGAGCTCTCCCTCTCCGGACGTGGATCGTGGGGTCCGGTCGTGCTCGCGGCGCACGCCGACGCAGGGGGCGTCTTCGGTGGCGCGCTACCGCCGCAGAAGCTGTTCGAGCTGGGAGGGCAGGGCACGCTCCCCGGCTACGGCTACAAGGAGTTCGCCGGCGATCGCGCCGCACTCTTCCGCGGCTACGGCAGCTACACATTCTCCGTGGCCCGCACGCCGCGCCGCGTCTGGCGCAACCTCTACCTGCCCGGACTGGCACCGGGGGTCGCCGCGGGGATTCAGGGGGGATGGACCACGCTCGCCACGGACGCCGCTCGCGCCGCGGTGCTCGTGCTCGGCCGCGCCCCCGACGGCCAGCCGCTCTCGCGCGCCACCGGCGGCGTGCGCGCGACGGCCGGCGTGGGACTCACCCTCTTCAACGGCAACGCCCATCTCGGCGTCGCGCGACCGGTCGATCACCCCGCGCCATGGAAGCTCGTGGCCGGACTGGGACAGGAGTTCTGAGCCGCGCTGGCGTGGGAGAGCGGAAGGACGCGCCCTCCCTCCACCGTCCCCTGCCGACTAGTAGAACCGCCGGAGCTCGACGCGCGAGTTAGTGACGTAGACCGCGTAGAATCTCACGTAGTCGCCGTTCCGCAGGCTCTGGAACCGCTGCACGTCGGCCCGGTTGAGTCCCGAAGGAATGGTGACGACGAGGCTCGCGTTGTTGCTCGCATCAACGGTGAAGAGGCCGTTCGCCTGATCGACGCGCCGCACGTTGCCCTCGATGCTCTGCAGCGTCGTCCCCTGCGAGCTGTTCGTGCCACTCACAGACTGGTCGACCTGGACGAGGTCGGTGTAGTAGCCTCCGTTCTGGAGCTGCTGCACCCGCGCCGTCACCTGGTCTCCCCGCTCCAGGTTGGTCACGGCATAGTTCTGGTTCTGGAATACAACGCGAGTGTTGTTGTCGAACGACAGAGAGACCGACTGCCCGTTTGATGTCTGGAGCCCGATCTGCTGATTCCTCGTGTCGACTCCCTGAACCGTGCCGCTCAGCTGGCCATTCTGGGCCTGCTGGCCCCCGAGAACGCTGCCGAGGATGTTGCCGAGCCCGCCCGTCGATGAGCAGGCGGCGAGCGACGTGAGCGCCAGTGCGGCCACCGCGCCGCGTAGTCCGTGATGGATGATCCGCATGTTGTCCCCCTGTTGAAGTTGCCCTTCAGAGGGCAAGTGGGGTGCCCGGCTCGGCTCGCACCACCGGGACGGCCACGTTTGCCGGTGAAACCCGGGCGGACGCAGGCACTTCTGATTAGGTTGGTGGACTCACCAAGAGGAGCACCATGACTTACCGCAGGCTCCGCCGGGAAGACCCGGCGTACATGCAGGCGATGCGCGAGGCCAAGGCCCTGTTCGAGGCCGAGATGGCCAAGAGCTCGATGAAGGGGCGCGGGCGGCCGTCCGCCGCGGCCGCCAAGCCCGTCGAAGCCGACGTCGCTGACGACGAGGGGCTGGACGTCCTCATCGTCGAGGAGGTCGAGGAGCACGAGGAGGCCGCCGAGAAGCACGACGACGCGGAGGAGACCGAGGAGGAGGTGTCGGTCGCGCGCGTGACACCGGCCAAGGGAGCGAAGCCGGCCAGGGCGCCGAAGGCGTCGGCCAAGGCTCCAGCCAAGGCGGCGAAGTCCGCGAAGGCGGCGAAGACCGCCGCGACGGCGCCGTCGAAGCCGGTGAAGTCGGCGGCCAAGAAGACGGCATCTCCCTCGTCCAAGGCATCGGCACGGAAGGCAGCGCCGGCGGCGAAGAAGCGCTGAGCACGCCGCAGGGCGGGCTGGCCTGTCCTCATCTCGCGCACATGTTCTCGATCGCGACCATCGGGTATGAAGGAGCGACCGTCCAGAGCTTTCTCGCCGCGCTGCGGGGGGATGGCGTGCAGCTCGTCGTCGACGTCCGCGCTCTCGCCAGCTCGCGTCGTCCCGGCTTCGCCAAGACGCGCCTCTCCGCCAACCTCGCCGAGGCGGGAATCGATTACGTGCACATGCGCCGGCTGGGCACCCCCGCCGACGGTCGCGCCGCGGCGCGTGCCGGACACCACGCCGAGATGCGGCGCATCTTCCTCGCGCACCTCGCCACGGTGCCCGCCCAGGAGGAGCTCGAGGCGCTCGCCGAGCTCGTGCGCGCGGGGCGGCGCATCGCGCTGCTCTGCTTCGAGGCCGATCCGGCGCACTGTCACCGCAGCCTCGTCGCCACGGCGCTGGGCGAGCGGCTTCCGCTGCGCGTCACAGATCTCCTGGCGCGCGACGAGGGCGTGGCCGACTAACTGTCTCCGCCCATCGCGGCGTGGCGCTCGAGCGCCGGCGCGTCGATGTCGTAGTGTGTCGCGTGCCAGACCGCGCGGCCGTCGCGGAGGAGAATCGCCTGGGGAGACTCGTGGCGAATCCCGAGTGCTTCCGCGACGCGACTCGACAGCTCCGGATTCTCCGTGACCTCGAGCGAATAGATCGCGAGGTCGGGATGCGCGGCGGCGAACGCGCTCACCTCGTCGCGCGCGTGGGCGCTGATCGGGCATCGTGCGCCATGCTTCAGCAGTAGCGCGCGGCCTCGTTCGAGGACGCCGTCGAGCGCCGGCCGGTCGGTGATGGGATTCATTCGATCTCCAGAGAGGAAGCCGGTTCAGTAGTCAACTTCCGCGCCGCGCGCCGCGCGCCGCACGCCGTGCTTTCGCCGTCGTGTACCATGGCCGCATATTCATGAGTGCGGCAGCAACACTCGCGAGGAGGCACGCCATGAGCCCACTCGGCACGACCAGCGCGATGGGACGCGCGAAATTCCTGCGGTGCGCGGCGACGCTCGCGCTTGGCGCGATCGCCGGCGCTCCGGCCACGGGATGGGGCATGCGATTGCGGAAGTCGCTGGACCATCCCGAGCCGCGTCGCGGCATCACTGCCGCGCACGTGCTCGCGGACGCAGCGCTGCCGAGGGAGCCGAAGGTGCGTGCCGCGTATGCCGCGGCGCGCGCGAACCCGGGTATCTTCGACGGTCTCTACTGTGCCTGCAACTGCCGCGACAGTCTCGGCCACCGCTCGTTGCTCGCCTGCTACGAGACCCAGCAGCCGACCGGGTGCGAGGCATGCCAGGAGGAGGCGGCGCTGGTCGGCCGGCTCGCGGCGAGGGGGAAGCGGCTCGCCGAGATTCGCGGCGCGGTGGATCGCGCCAATTCCTGATGGAGGTCGAGCTGGTGTCCCGGCCCGCCAACGCGGTCGTACCGTCCGACGCGCCGCGCCGCCGCAGCGCGGTGCTGCAGGCGCTCGGCCGCCTCGTCCTGCGGCTCGCCGGCTGGCGCTTCCAGGGGGACGTGCCCCACATCCCGAAGTTCGTGATCATCGTCGCGCCGCACACGTCCAACTGGGACTTCGTCGTCGGCGTCTTCGCGATGTTCGCGAAGGACCTGCGGGTCCACTGGCTCGGCAAGGACACGCTCTTTCGGATGCCGATGAATCGCCCCCTGCGCTGGCTCGGCGGGCGCCCCGTGAAGCGCGACGTCCCCGAAGGCGTCGTGCGCGAGGTTGCCGCGACGATCGTCGCGGAGTCCGAGTTCCTGCTCGCCCTCGCGCCCGAGGGGACGCGGAAGCGCGTGACCGAGTGGCGCAGCGGCTTCTATCGCGTCGCCGAGTCCGCGCACGTGCCCATCGTCCCCGTCTGGCTGGACTACGGCCGCCGCGAGATCGGCATCGGCGCGCCGCTCCTCCCGACCGGCGACCTGGCCGGCGACCTCGCGCGGCTGCGCGCTCTCTATTCTTCACGCATGGCGCGCTATCCCGCGCGGTTCCATGACGTGAATGATTCAACTACTCCGGAGAAATCGTGATCGGACTCGTGGCCATGGGAATCGTGGTGCTGCTCGCCGTGTGGGTGTTCTGGACCCTCAGCAAGCTGACCATCGAGATGGACGGGGTGATGGAGCGCCTCGAGAAGGTGGAGCAGGCGATGGCGGGGCCCTCGCGCGGTGGAGAGCAGGCACCATAGACACGCTCGCTCCGGGGGGCTCTCCCACCGACCTTCAGCTCGCAGGGGCGGAGCGAGAGGAGCGCCGGATCCGGCAAGCTCTTCCGTATGCCCGCTCCGTCGCGATATTTGCCCGGCGCCCCTCTCCCCTCGTCGAGGCCTCGTGGCACTCCCGCGCTCCGCATCACCGCCGCGCTTCGCCGCCGGCGCTCTCCTGGCCGCGGTCGTCGGCGCCGCCGCGCTCGCGGTCGCCCTCTGGCTCTTTCCGCGCGCCATGCCGATCGTGGCGCTGGAGCATCGCATCACGCGCGAGCAGGCGCTCGCCCGTGCCGACTCGATCTTCCGCATTCACGGGCTGGCCTCCGGCGCGGCGCGCACCGCGGTGCGCTTCCGGGCCGACGACTCCCTCCGCACCTTCGTCGAGCTGGCCGGCGGGGGGCACGATTCGCTCGCGGCGCTGGTCCGTGGGCGCGACGTGGCGCTCTTCTCGTGGCGCGTGCGCGCCTTCACCCCGGGCGATCCGCGCGAGGCGCGCGTCGAGCTCGGCGCCGACGGACGCTTCCTCGGCTTCGAGCGGCGCCTCGCCGAGGGAGATGCGCGCCCGCTGATCGGCGCCGATTCCGCGCGCCGGCTGGCCGACGTCGTCCTCGCCGAGTGGCTCGGCGAGCCCCCCGCGCGATGGCGGCTCGCCGCGACGGCCTACGACGTCAAGAAGACCAGCGGGCGCACGGACCGCACCTTCACCTACGAGCGCACCGACCGGCGCATCGCGCGCGCGCCCCTGCGCCTCGAGGTCGTCGTCGCCGGCGACCTCCCCGCCGGCGCGCGGCAGTTCGCCGAGATCCCCGAGTCCTTCCGCCGCCGCTACGGCGAGATGCGCTCGGCGAACGACCTGCTGGCACTGCTCGCGGCACTCGGCATGCTCGCCATCGCCATCGCCGCGCTCTTCGCCCTCAACCGCTACGCGCGGGCCGGTCTCGTGCGCTGGCGGCAGCCCGCGGTGATCAGTTCCGTCGTCGGCGTGCTCTTCGTCCTCGATGCGCTGAACGAGATCCCGGGTGGCTGGTTCGGCTACGACACGGCGACCTCACCCGCCGCGTTCCAGCTCATGATGCTCGCGGGCGCCCTCGCGGCGGGCGCGGGCGCCGCCCTGCTGCTCGGTCTCACCCTCGCCGCCGCCGAGGTGGCGACGCGACAGGCCTTCCCGCATCACCTCGACTGGTGGAAGCTCTGGCGGTACCGCGGCACGCGCGACGTCGCCGCCCGCATTGGCGGGGGCTACGTCACCGCCTGCATCGCCTTCGCCTACGTCGCTCTGTTCTATCTGCTCGCGCGCCGCCTCTTCGGCTGGTGGGTGCCGAGCGAGCTGCTCGACGACCCGAACCAGATCGCGTCGCCCATGCCGTGGATCTCGGGGATCACCCAGTCGCTGTTCGCCGGCGTCTGGGAGGAATCGGCTTTCCGGGCGATCCCCCTCTCCCTCTTCTCACTCTGGGTGGGTCCACGCCGGCACCGTCGCTGGTATCTCGCGCTCGGCGTCGTCGTCACGTCGGTCGTCTTCGGCTTCGGGCACTCGAACTACACGTCGTGGCCCGCATACTCGCGCGGTGTCGAGATCTTTCTCGACGCCTGCTTCTGGGCTGTGCTGTTCATCAACTTCGGCTGGATCGTCACCGTCGTGGCGCACTTCGCCTACGACCTCGTGCTGTTCGGGCTCTTCGCCGCCTCCGGCAGCGCGACGCCATACCGCGTGGCTGCCGGCATCATCGTGCTCGCGCTCCTCGCTCCCGCGCTCGCCGTCCTGTCAAAGTGGATCCGCCAGCGGGCGCTCCCCCCCGCGCCCGATGACGCGCGCTTCGCCGCGTGGTTGCCCGCGCCGCGCGAGCTTCCTGTCGCGCCGCCGGCCGCGGAGCGCGCGCACCTGCTCGCCCCGCGCTCGCGTCAGCTCGCGATGGCCGTGCTGGTGCTCGCCGTCGCGCTCACCGCGGCGAAGGGTCCCCGTCCTCCGCTCGGGCCCGCGTTCACGGCGACCCGCGCGACCGCACTGGCGACCGCCGACTCGCTGCTGCGCGACCGTGGCGCCGATCCGTCGCGCTGGACGCGGCTGGCATCGATCGGCAACGACACGCTGGGGGGCTGGCGCCGCTTCCTCGTGAAGTACGATCTCGCATCGCGCGCCCAGCAGCTCGCGCGCGGCGTCGCGCCCCCGGCGTGGTGGGTGGTTCGCTACGTCCACACCAGCGGTACGCCCGCCGACCGCGCCGAGGAATGGCGGGTGCGCGTCCGGCCGGACGGTCGTCCCCTCGACGTGCGACACATCCTCCCCGATTCCGCGGCGCGCGACTCGGTGCCGGCCACCGAGGCGCGCCGCATCGCCCGCCTCGCCCTCGCGCGCGCCGGCCTCGACACGAGCCGGCTCGTGGAAGCGCAGCTCACCGAGACCGCGCGCCCCGCGCGGCGGGACGTCACCGTCACCTACGTTGACGCGGCGACCCCGCTGCCGGCGGGCGCGCAGGCGCGAGCATTCGTGAGCATCGCCGGGAGCGAGCCGCTCGTCGCGCGACGCACCATCGAGCTCCCGGAGTCCTTCCTCCGCGCCGAGCGCCAGCGACAGACCAATCGCGCGCTCGTCATCGGGCTGGCGAGCCTGCTCCTGTTCGGCGGAGTGTCCGTCGGTGCCGTGGTCGTCGTGCGGCGGCGCCCCCCTTTGCTGAGCGATGGCGCGCTGTCTCGCCGCACCACCATCGTCCTGCTCGCGGTCGCGACGGTGCTGGGCCTCGCGCAGTGGCTCGACGGCCTCCCCTCGCGCCTGTTCTCCTACGACACCGCGGAACCATGGTCGCGCTTCCTGGGCACCGCGTGGCTGGGCATCGCGTCCGTGCCGGTGATGGCGCTCGCCGCGCTCGGCGCCTGGCTGCTGATGTCCGCCCTCCGCCGCCGCACCGGCATCCCCATGCTTCCCGCGGCGCCGTCGCGCGCCACGCGCAACGACGTGCTTCTCGCCGGCGCCGGCCTTGGCGCAACGATTCATGCGTTCGCTGCACTGCGGTCGTTCGGGCCGGCGACCGGGCTCCCGCGCGCGCCGACGACGCAGCTCGAGCTCGCCCTTCCCTGGCTCGGCGGTGTGGCGGGGCTGCCCCTGGCCACCGTGATGGGAGTCGCCCTCGTTGCCATCCCGCTGCTCGTGATCGTGACGGTCACGCGACGCACCTGGGTGCGCCTCCTGCTCGGCGCCGTCGCGCTGCTCCTCGTGGTTCTCATCGGGATGCTCGCCGCCGACGCTCGAGCTGGCTCGACCGGGGTCGTTGCCGTTACGGGAACCGTTGCGGCGGCCGTCGCCCTCTGGCTCGCCCTCCGCTACTGGGGGGCGGTGAGCGCCTGGTCCTGGGTCGTCGCCGCGCTCGCGCTGTCGTCGCTCGGCGGGCTGTCGCGCGCGATGTTCGCGCCGACGCGCGAGGAACGCATCGCCGGTCTCGTCACGATGCTCGTCGCGTGCGCGCTCACGGCGATGGTGGGCCGGACCGCCTCACGCGGTGAGCCCGGGACGAACCCCGGCGCTCGGCCGGATCGAGATAGAGTCCCGGAGTGAGACAGCCGATCGTGGGATATCACAGGGACGAAGAGGATCACTGGGTCGCCGAGCTGGCGTGCGGTCACAACCAGCACGTGCGCCACGATCCCCCCTGGCAGAGCCGGCCCTGGGTGGTCACGCCGGATGGACGCGACCGCTTCCTCGGTGAGATGCTGAACTGCGTCCTGTGCGACGAAGGGGCGCCGGCCTCGGCGGAGCGGGCTCCATGACCCGTCACGTCGCCTTCCTTCGCGCCATCAACGTCGGCGGGCATACCGTGAAGATGGCCCGGCTCGCCGGGCTCTTCGAGGAGATGGGCTTCGACCGGGTGGCCACCTTCATCGCGAGCGGCAACGTGCTGTTCGACTCGGCCGCCCGCGACGCGCGCACGCTGGAGCGGCGCATCGAGCGCGCGCTCGAGGAGTCGCTCGGCTACGAGGTGCGCTCCTTCATCCGGACCATCGCCGAGGTGCACGACGTCGCCGGGCACGTGGCGCCACTCGTGGAACGGGGGGCGCGCGCCGGCGAGCGCCTGTACGTCGCGTTTCTCAAGGAGCCGCTCGCCGACGCCACGCTGGCGACGCTGCGGGCGGTGCAGGGGGACGCCGACGACTTCGCGCTGCACGGGCGCGAGCTGTACTGGACCGTGCGGGGCGGCTTCAGCGACTCGGCCTTCTCCGGGGCCCGGCTCGAGAAGGTGATCTCGGCGCCCGCCACGGTGCGCAGCGCCTCCTCGGTGCAGAAGCTGACCGCCCGGCATCCCGGCTAGCATCCACCCTTGCACCGGCGCGCCCGAACGTTGCATCATGGGCCGGCACGACGGAGGAGCGATGGCACTGCGCGACTGGAAAGCTCGTCATTTGCTCGGCGTCTGGAGCGCGTACTGGGTCACGCTGCTCGTCGCCGTGACCGTCCCGGCGGCCCGCGTGGTCGCGCCCCTCCTGCGCGATCCGCTGAGTCACGGCCGCGTGTCGATGAGCTACGGGAATGGCGCGCTCGCCTTCACCGCATCGCGGGCGGGCGCGGAGGTCTGGACCGGAAGCGTGAGCCTCCTCGCCGCCGCCCTCTGGATCGCCCTCCCGCCGCTCGCCCTCTGGGCCGTCTGGCTCGCTCGGCGACCACGCCGCGCCGCGACCGAGCCATCGCGCGATACGCGCGAGAACGAGCTGCCGTGGGTTGCCGAGCACGCGCCGGGCGCTCATCCTCCCACGACGATCCAAGTCCCACGCGCCGAGGAGGGGCACGCCCCCCCGACCGACGCCAGGCGCTAGTCGGTTCCATTTCGCTCTCGCAGTCCAGCCTCCCCTTCACTCCTCGACCAATGGATCTGAGAATGATCACCGCGGCTTTCGAGCTGCCGGGCTATCGCGTGGCGCAATCGCTGGGTGTCGTCAGGGGGATCACGGTGCGCTCGCGGTCCGTGTTCGGAAAAATCGGAGCCGGCTTGCAGACGCTGATCGGCGGCAACATCTCGATCCTCACGGAGCTGTGCGAGACGTCGCGCAACGAGGCGTTCGAGATCATGCTCCGGCACGCCGAGGAGCGCGGCGCCAACGGGATCATCGTCGTGCGCTACGACGCCACCGAGGTGATGGCGGGAGTCACGGAGGTGCTCTGCTACGGGACGGCGGTGGTGCTCGAGCCGGTCTGACCGGGGCGCCGTGCCGGGATTGACAGTGTGTGTTATCACACCTATTATTCCGGCATGACGACGCAGCTTCGGGACGCGATCCGCCAGACGCGGCCCTTCGACAGCCTCGAGCAGGAGGCGCTTCTCAACATCGACCGCACCGCGGCGGTGCTGATGCACGCCTTCGCCGAGGAGCTGAAGGCGCACGACATCACGCCGACCCAGTTCAACGTCCTGCGCATCCTGCGCGGCGCGGGGGAGGGAGGGCTGTGCCGCAACGACATCCGCGATCGCCTCGTCGCCCAGGTTCCCGACGTCACCCGGCTCATCGACCGGATGGAGGAAGGAGGGCTCGTCGCCCGCGCGCGCGATACGTCGGACCGTCGCCTCGTCACCACGCGCATCACCGCGCGGGGCCTCAAGCTGCTGGCCCGCCTCGACACGCCGGTCGTCGAGATGCACCGGCGGCAGCTCGGTCACATGACGCGCCGGCAGCTCCGCACCCTCGTCGAGCTCCTCACCCTGGCGCGTGCGCACGACTAGCGCCCCCGCGCCGTCCCGAATATGTGTTATCACATCGAGTGTCATACCAATCGCCAGGACTCGGCCTCTCTCACCCGCACGGAGCGCTCCACATGACCTCGCCCCTCGTCGCCACCCCGCGCAGCCAGCAGGCCGGCATCGCCCTCCTCCGCATCGCCACGGGCATCGTCTTCGCCGCCCACGGCGCGCAGAAGCTCTTCCTCTACGGGATCGCCGGCACCACCGGCGCGTTCACGAAGATGGGCGTCTTCATGCCCACGCTCATCGCGCCGCTCATCGCCTGCCTGGAGTTCGCCGGCGGCATCGCGCTGATCATCGGCCTGCTCACGCGGCTCGCTGCGCTCGGTCTCGCCGCCGACATGCTCGGCGCCATCCTCCTGGTCCATCTCGCCGGCGGCTTCTTCCTCCCCGCGGGCTACGAGTTCGCCCTCACCCTCCTGTGCGCCTCCGCCGCCCTCGCGCTGGCCGGACCCGGCGCCTTCTCCATCGACGACGCCCTCGCCCGCCGCGGCGGGCCGGCGCGCTGATCACCCTTGCGCTTCACGAGGCGCTCGCCATGACGCAGCCCACGAACGTCACCCCGCCGGCGGGAGTCGCGCCCTCGGGGCATCGCATGTCGCCGGAGATGCGGCTGGAGGGGGTGCGGCTGCAGGTGAGCGACCTCGCTCGCTCGCTCGGCTACTGCGAGCGCGTGCTCGGACTGCGACTGCTGGACCGAACGGACGGCGCAGCCTCGCTCGGCGTCGCGGGCTCGACGTCGCCGCTCGTGGAGCTCTCGGAGCACGCCGGCGCCGCGCCGGCGCCCCCCCACGGCCGGCTCGGCCTCTATCACTTCGCGATCCTGCTCCCCGACCGTCCCGCGCTCGGCCGCTTCATCTCGCACCTCGCCAGCATCGGCGCGCGCGCCGGGGCCTCGGACCACTTCGTCAGCGAAGCGCTGTACCTCACCGACCCGGATGGGCTGGGGATCGAGGTGTACGCCGACCGCCCGCGCGAGAGCTGGCGCGTGAAGGATCGCGAGCTGGTCATGGCCACCGAGCCGCTCGACGTCGGCGCGGTCGTCGCGACCGCGCACGGCGAGCCCTGGACCGGAATGCCCGCCGGCACCACGCTCGGCCACGTCCATCTGCATGTGGGCGATCTGGACGTCGCGTCGGACTTCTACCATCAGGCGCTGGGCCTCGACCGGATGGTCTGGAGCTATCCGCAGGCGCTCTTCCTCGCCGCCGGCGGCTATCACCATCACCTTGGCGTCAACACCTGGGCGGGGCCGAACGCGCCGCGCGCCGGTGCGGGGGATGCGCAGCTGCTCCAGTGGCGCATCGCGCTCCCCTCCAGCGTCGACGTCGCCGCGACCGTGAAGAGCCTCGACGACGCCGGCTTCATCGTGCGGCGCGAGGGAGCGGACGCCGTGGCGACCGATCCGTGGGGCACCGCCTTCCGCCTGGTGTCCGCGCGCTGACGCGCGCGCCAACGGGCGGCCTGCGTCGTCAGGCGGCCCGCGTCGTCAGGCGGCCCGCGTCGTCAGGCGTCCCGCGTCGTCAAGCGGCCTGCGTCGTCGAGCGCGGATCCTGCGCCGACGCCCACGCGAGCGACTCCACGTAGCGCGCGCCGAGCAGCTCGTCCGGGATGCCAAGCGATCCGGCGAGCGCGTTCGTCGCCTCCCAGCTGCCCTCCTCGTACGCCTCGACGAGCGACAGCACCTCACCGAAGAAGTCACTCCGGTAGAGCAGGGCGTCGCGCACGTCGGGGGCGAGCTCCATCTCGGTCACCAGCTCCTCCATCGGCATCGCGAGAAGCTGGTCGAGCAGCGAGAGCAGCCCCACGAGGAACAGCGGCTGCCCCGCGCTGCGCAGCCCCGCGTCCGCGGCCAGCATCTCGCACAGCCGCGCGCGCGCCAGCGCGGTGCGCGTCAGCTCGCTCGTCACGCCGCTGTCGCCGATGTCGCTCAGCAGCAGCAGCGTCACCCAGCGCGAGAGCGCCTCGCGCCCCATCAGGCGGATGGCGTGGCCGATGCTCCAGATCTCGCGTCCGCCCATCGCCGCGGAGTTGACGATGCGCAACAGCTTGTAGGTGAGCCCCACGTCGCGGCGCAGCAGCTCCTCGATCTCCGCGTCCGTCGTGTCGGCGGTGCGGAGCATCTTCAGCAGTCGGTAGGTCTGGATGTGCGAGAGGGGCACGTCGCGGCGCACGAGCGTCTGGGGCCGGCAGAAGCGCAGTCCCTGAAACAGCTCCACGCCGAGCCCGATGCAGCGCTGCTGCGCCGTGCGGTGCTCGACGTGCTCGGCCAGCACGCGCACCTGCTGCGCGCGCAGCTCGGCGACGATGACGGTGAGGCCGGCATCGTCGAAGGCGCGGACGTCCACCTTGGCGACCGACGCGATGCGCGCGAGCGCGGGAAGCACCGGGCCGCGCACGTTGGACACCGCGATCTTGTACTGGTCCGCCGACAGACGGCTCGCCGCGGCCAGCAGCGCGGTGGTGGGCTCGGTGGAGGCGTCCACCTGGAGCACGACCCGGCCGGCGGGGAGCACGCGCACCATCTCGCGCTCGATCAGGTCGGCGGTGACGCTCAGGTACACCTGGCCCGTCTCGGCCACGCGGTCGAGGCCCACGCCCAGCACCGCGTCGGCGAGGATGCTGTCGGGGGAATGCGGCGCAGCGGTGACGCCGCGCGAGCTCGCCCGGTAGAAGAGCTCGTACGCCGCGACCTGGTCGCGCGCGTCGAAGATCGGCTGTCGGGCGAGCAGGATGTCCATGAGGCAGATTCTCGGGCGCCCCAGGGAGAATCTGAAGGGTGGGACACCGTTGCCCGGACCCGGCAGACCGGCGACCTTACGGCTCACCGGAGGGAGCGAGGTTTCAGGGGTGCTGAGCTTGTCGTCGTTGGCCGGATGGGAGGACGCGGTGCTCGCGAGCGTGCGAGGGGCGTCGGGATCGCTCGAGGAGCAGGACAGCCAGATCGAGCGGTCGGGGCTGTACGGGGAGTACCCCGCGATCGTCAATGCGTACATCGAGCTGTTCGCCGACGCCGAGTCGTCGCTCGAGGCGCTCAAGCGCGCGCTCTACATCGTCTGGCGTGGGGCGATGGACCTGCCCGTCCGCACCGGGATCCCGCCGCTGCCGGACGCCACCTCGCGCCGCGTGCTGGAGGAGCTCGACAACCGCCTGCTGCGCGAGTCCGGCGACGGCGAGCTGGCCTGGATGCTCGCCTGGTATCATGCGCAGGGGAGCTTCGTCCTCGAGCTCTACGGCGCGACGCCGAGGGTGATGTCGCTCGCCGAGTCCACCGACGCAGAGGCGTGGCGGGAGGCCGGGATCACCGCGGCGAGGATGGCGGTGCGGGGACAGATGGGCCGCTACTGGGCGGCGAAGGGGGCTGGCGCCTGAGCCGGATGCGGGAACGACCACCGTGCGATGCGCGGTGGTCGTTCCGTCGTTCGGGGTCTTTCAGTTGTCAGGGACTACGCGTCCTGCACCGTCTCCACTGCGGCGGCGACCTTCGGCTTCCGGCCCCAGTGGCTGCGGGGCTCGATCGGCCGGGCGCGCGCCTCGAGCAAGTTGGCGTAGAAGGCGACGATCTTGGACTTGACCGCCTTCTGCGTATCGCTGGTCACCGCCTGGAAGGGGGCGTAGCGCTGGCGGTCGCCGGACACGTCGAACCACCACCAGCCGTCATCCGGGGTGGCGCGGCGAGCTTCGACCTTGCAGACGTAGCTCCGTCCGTCCTCTTCAAACTCGAACCCTCGAATCATCGGTGCTCCTCACGAGTGAACCTCAATCTAACCCTCCGCGCGGGCTTCTGCTCTGGCCAGGCGGCCGCGGCCGGTGGCGCGCGGGGCGCGAATCAGCGAGTTTGAGGGTTCGGGACGCCGCATCCGCCACGAGTTTGAGGGTTCGGGACGCCGCATCCGCCACCAGGACCACGATGAAGCAGAAACGCGCGAAGGAGCTGCAGGACGCCTGGGGCGACGCCCCCTGCGAGCATCCGCAGCTGGCCAAGCTCTATGATCTCGGTGCCCACACCGGCAGCTTCGCCTGCGTGAAATGCGGCAAGGTCTTCTCGTTTCGCGAGAAGGCCGAGCTGGCCGCCTCGCGCCGGGCCTAGCGCCTCATGGCCAAGCTCCTCGGCTTCATCGGCGCCACCGTGGGGAGCTCGGTGGGCTGGTGGCTGGGAGAGCACGTCGGGATCATGACCGCGGTGATCGTCTCGGCGGTCGGCACGGGGGTGGGGATCTACGCCGGCCGCCGCGTCGCCAGCCATTACGAAGTCTGAGCACCCACTCTCACCCCCTCGTGCAATGAGACAGCTGCTGACCGGCCTCGCCCTCCTGAGCGCGCTTCCCGCCCTCGCGCCGGCGCAGGGCAGGGTTCGGTGGAAGGAGATCGGCGTCACCGCCAGCGGCAATCCCGTCTACGTCGACCCACGCTCGGTGAAGCGCCAGGGCTCGCTCGTCCACGCCGACGTCCGCGTCGTGTTCAAGACCCCCGTGAAGGCCGCGAAGGGGATGTGGGCCAGCTCCCGCACCAGCGCCACCTTCGACTGCGCCAGGAGGTCACTGGCGGCCAGGGAGAACGTCTTCTACGCCGACGCCGCAGGGACGAGGATCACCGAGCGGACCGTCAACAAGCTGCCCGGGTTCGGACCGGCGCTGGGGGGCTCGCTGGGAGCGATCGCGCTCGCCTACCTCTGCCGCTGACCCGCGCCACCCTATCGTTTCTTCCCGAGGATCGTCCCCCGGCAGCTCGCCGCCCCGCACCGGCAGGGAAAGCGCCGCTTCGCCGCCGGCGTATGCCGCTCCTCGAGGATGTACGCGTAGTCGTACGCCAGCTCCTCGCCCGGCTCGACGTCCCGGATCGTCTCGATCCAGATGCGGTCGTCATCGATGACCGCGTCGCAGTTGGGATCGCAGGAATGGTTGATGAACCGCGCCTGGTTGCCGTTCACCGCCGCGTCCACCACCACGTGGTCGTCGATCGCGAAGAGGAAGGTGTGGTGCCGCTCCCCGGGCTGGTCGGGATAGCGCGCCTCGGCCTCGGCGGGGGTGAGGCGCTCGCCGGCGTATTCGATGAGCCTGACCCCCGCGGCGATGGGGCGTGTGGCGAACACCCCGAGTCCCTGCATGGGCGACTCGCGCGGCTCGAATGGTGGGTCGTACACCGGGCGTGACATCCCCGGAAGATAGCACCACCTCCCTGCCCATCCCTCGCATGCTCCTGCTCGCTCCCCGGACCCGTCATGGTGTATCTTCAAGGGATGACACCCCGCATCAAGAGCTCGGAGAGCTCAAACCAGAGCCCAGAAGGCACTGACTCGGCCACCGGATTCGCCGGACTTGGCCTCGACCCGCGAATCGTCGACGCCCTCGCGGTGCTCGGCTACGAAGAGCCCACCCCCGTCCAGCGCGAGGCGATCCCCCCCCTTCTGGCGGGCCGCGACGTCCTGGGCCAGGCGGCGACCGGCACCGGCAAGACCGCCGCGTTCGCGCTCCCGTTGCTGCACATCCTCGCCCCCGACTCGGACGCACGCGATCGCACGCGCGCCTTCATCCTCGTCCCCACGCGCGAGCTGGCGATGCAGGTGGCCGAGGCGGTGCACAAGTACGGGAAGGCGATGGGGATCATCGCGATGCCGATCTACGGCGGCGCCAGCATGGAGACCCAGATCCGCGCGCTCAAGCGCGGCGTCGACGTCGTGGTCGCCACGCCGGGCCGCGCGCTCGACCACATCCGCCGCAAGACGCTGCGCCTCGAAGGGGTGAAGACCGTCATCCTCGACGAAGCCGACGAGATGCTCGACATGGGCTTCGCCGAGGACCTCGAGGCGATCCTCGACGCGATGCCCAAGGAGCGCCAGACCGCGCTCTTCTCGGCCACGCTGCCCCCGCGCATCGCCGAGATCGCCAACAAGCACCTCAACGATCCGGTGCGCGTGCGCATCGATCGCGAGGTCGCGGCGCCCGGCTCGGCGCCGCGCGTCAGGCAGGTGGCGTACATCGTGAGCCGCGCCCACAAGATGGCGACGCTCGGCCGCATCCTCGACGTGGAGAATCCCACCTCGGCGATCGTCTTCTGCCGCACGCGCACGGAGGTGGACCAGGTCGCCGAGACGCTCAACGGGCAGGGCTACCGCGCCGAGGCGCTGCACGGCGGCCTGTCGCAGGACCAGCGCGACCGGGTGATGAAGAAGTTCCGCGCGAACAAGTCCGACCTCCTCGTCGCCACCGACGTCGCCGCGCGCGGCCTGGACGTGGAGCACGTGTCGCACGTGGTGAACTACGATCTCCCCACCGCGGCGGAAGCGTACGTGCACCGCATCGGCCGCACCGGCCGCGCCGGCCGCGAAGGGGTGGCGATCACCCTCGCCGAGCCGCGCGAGCATCGCCAGCTCCGCAACATCGAGTACCAGACCAAGCAGAAGATCGAGATCGCCGCGGTGCCCACCGTCGCCGACCTGCGCGCGCGCCGGCTGGAGCTGACGCGCGCGTCGCTGCGGGAGACGATCCTCGCCGGCGAGCTCGATCAGTTCCGCGTGCTCGTGGATTCGCTGGCGCAGGAGTTCGACATCATGGACGTTGCCGCCGCGGCCATCAAGCAGGCCGACGCGCGCGAGAACGGGGGCGACGTGGAGGAGATTCCCACCGTCACCGTGCGTCCGGACCGGCCCCCCTCCCGCCACGACAAGGAGCGCGCGCCCACCGGCAAGGCGGGCTCGCGCCGTCACGACGCGGCCAAGGCGGGCGCGCGCAGCGCGGCGGGGAAGCCGGAGCGCATCACGCCGGAGTGGGACGTCGCGCGCCTGTACATCGGCGCGGGCCGCCTGGCGAAGATCCGGCCCGCCGACCTCGTCGGCGCCATCGTCAACGAGGCGGGGGTCGATCCGCGCGCGATCGGCGCGATCCAGATCACCGAGCGCTTCTCGCTCGTCGAGGTCCCCGACGAGATCGCCGACAGCATAATCGAGACCCTCCGCGCCGCGACGATCAAGGGGAAGCGCGTGCCCGTCCGCCGCGACCGCGAGCAGGGCGGCGCCGGGTGATGTCGCGCTGTGCCGGCGGCGCATTTGCATTTTTGCCGAAGGTGCCGTCATCCGGACGAGCACGACGACTCATCACCCTGCTGGCGCTCGCCCTCTCCGCGGCGTGCGCCCGCGGAGAACCCGCCCCCGCCGTGCCCATCGAATCCACGACCTTCGCGCCCTCCCTCGGCGTCGACCTGTCGAAGTCCACGAAGCTGCCGAGCGGCCTGTACTACCGGGACGTCGCCGAGGGCTCCGGCGCGACGCTCGCCGCCGGCCAGACCGTGGGGATGCGCTACACGGGCTCCTTCGTGGACGGCAAGGTGTTCGACTCCAACCCCGCGCCGAAGCCCGCCTTCAGCTTCCGCCTCGGCGGCGGCCAGGTGATCAAAGGGTGGGACGAGGGGTTGGTCGGGATGAAGGTGGGAGGACGGCGACAACTCGTCATCCCTCCCGAGATGGCCTACGGTCCCAACGACTACGGCCCGATCCCCGGCAACTCCGTGCTCGTGTTCGACGTCGAAGCGCTGGACGCGCGCTGATCCAGCCCCACGACCGCGACGCCAGCGCACTCACACGCTCAGGACGATTCATGCGCAACCGATTCCGCCTCGCCACCGCCGCCGCCGTCGTCTCCCTCATCGGAGCCGGCGCGTGCCTCGACACCACCCCGCCCAAGGTGGGCACCCCCATCGACTGCGCCACCCTGGCGATGTCGCTCGCGGCCAGCGAGCCGACCCTCACCACGACCGCCTCGGGACTCAAGTTCCGTGACAAGACGGTGGGGACGGGTGCCGTGCTCGCTTCGGGTCACCTCGCGGCGGTTCACTACTCGGGCTGCCTGACCTCGGGCGTGCAGTTCGACAACAACCTGGACTCCGACAACCCCTTCGTGTTCACCATCGGCGACAGCCTCCTCATCAAGGGCTTCAGCGAGGGAGTGACGGGGATGCGGGTGGGCGGACGGCGCGAAGTGGTCATCCCCCCCTCGCTCGGCTACAAAGCCACCGGGTCGGGTCCGATACCCGGGAACGCCACGATCGTCTTTACCATCGACGCCGTGGCAACCCAGTAGCGTCCGACCCTCACCGCGAGAACGTGTACACCTACGTCTACTACATCGCCGAGAAGATCGCCGGCCAGATGGAGATGCAGCGATTCGCGTTTCCCATCCACGTCGGCATCGTCTCGGCGACCGATCACGAGGCGGCGTACAACGCCGTCCTCGAGGATCTGCGCCCCACCTTCGCCGACGCGCCGCAGCACCTCGAGGTGCGCTTCGAGGTGGTGACTCCTCCGCGCGGCGATGGCGGAGTGTGGCGGCACGGCCGGCCCGTGGATACTGACATCACCTTCACGGCCGCGGACTAGCGCGCACCATGGCAATCGCCGACGAGATCGTTTCCGAGCTGGAGCACGAGATGGCAACGACGCGCACGCTGCTGGAGCGCGTCCCCGATGACAGGGCCGAGTGGAAGCCGCATCCGAAGTCGATGTCGATGGGAGAGCTCGCCCAGCACATCGCGAACCTCACGGCCTGGGGAGGGATGATCGTCAATCGCACCGAGCTCGATCTCAATCCCCCCGAGGGAGCGGGCTTCGCGGCCCCGCGCTGGGCGTCGGCCGAGTCGATGCTCGCCATCCTCGACGCGGGAATGGCCGACGCCTGCGCCGCGATCGGCGAGGCGACCGACGCGGCGCTGGCCCAGAGCTGGACGCTCAAGTCGGGCGGGCACGTCATCTTCACCCTCCCGCGCGCCGCGGTGCTGCGGTCGTTCGTGCTCAATCACATCGTGCATCACCGCGGTCAGCTCAGCGTCTACCTGCGGCTGAACGACATCCCCGTGCCTTCGATCTACGGGCCGACGGCGGACACGAAGTAGGCTGGGATCCGGCACGGGATCGACAGCGTTGGCACGAATGAAACGAATGCAACGAGAGGGGCCGAATGGGGCGGTGAATGACCGCCGTCATTCGGCCCTTTTCGTGGCTTCATTCGGAGGATTCGATCTTCCGCTGTTGACCCGACCGAACGGCCAACGAGAAAACGGCACACCGGATCGCTCTGGTGTGCCGTTCTCCGTTCCCGTACCGCGTGATTCAACGCTACGGTCGCCGCGCGCTCGCCCCGCGGATGAGGCGCAGCAGGAAGAGCAGCACGACGGCGCCGATGAACGCCACGAAGATGACGCCGGCGAGCCCGCCCATCGGGCTGCTCACCCCGAGCCGCGCGAAGAGCCACCCGCCGACGAAGGCGCCGACGATGCCGATGATGATGTCGCCGATGAGGCCGTAGCCCGTTCCGCCCATCACGAGCGAGGCGAGCACGCCGGCGACCAGTCCGACGATGATCCAGGTCAGGAAGGACATGTGTCAGGTCCAGGTGAAGGAGTGCCCCGCGAAGGGGGCAACTCACGTGCCAAGGCCGAGGCCGGTGCCACTCAGGGCGTGATCGTGAGTGGCGCGGGGCGCGCGAGCGCCACCGTGCGCGACTCCCCCACGTGCAGGATCCCCTTCACCCAATCCCAGTCGCGGCTCGTGCCCGCGTTGTCCATCACCATCAGCGCGAGCTCGCCGGCCTGCTCGGGATCCATCCGCAGGCAGCCGTGCGATGCCGCCTCCCCGAGCGACTCTACCGCGCCGGTGCCGTGGATGTAGTAGTCGGGCTCCTGGAAGAAGATCTTCACCATCTTCATGGGATTCGCCGGGTGGCCGGGGGCCTTCGGGCTCTTCCCCGCCGCCCACTTCGCGTCGGGGGGCACCCAGGCTGGGTTCCAGACGAGCTTCTTGATGGTGAAGCTGCCGGTGGGCGTCGGGTGCTTGTCCTGCCCGACCGCCACGTCGTACTGCTTCACCACCTCCCCATCGCGCGACACGGTGAGCTTGCGCTCGCTCAGGCTGGCGGAGAGGGTGAGGGGTGATTCATCGGGGACGGGGCTGCGCATCGCGCCGAGCCCGAAGACCAGCGCGCCGGCCAGCGGCACGGCGAAGAGGGCGAAGATATTGCGAGCACGTCTCTGGATCATGTCTCCCGTCCGCGGTTGAGGGTGGAACGCCGGGTAAACGCATGGGCAAGCCATGTTCCACCTTCGCGCGCCATGGCGCGGGCTGCGGACCGGGCGATATTTGTCTCGCAGCGGACACCCACCCAACACCACCTCCTGGTCTCGATGACACCGCACCGCCAATCATCGCGCGCCCTCGCGCTCGTCAGCCTGCTCGCCCTGGCCTGCGCCGGTCCCGCCGTGACGACGACAGCCGCGCCCGTCGTGTCCGCCACCCCCGGCAGCACTGTCTCCGAGGGGAGCGTCCGGCGCCTGCTCTCCTCCCTTGCCGACGATTCGCTGGAAGGGCGCATGACCGGCTCGCGCGGCTCGGCGAAGGCAGCCACCCTGATCGCGAACGAGATGCGCGCCATCGGGCTCGAACCGGCGGGAGACAGCGGCTACTTCCAGCGCGTGCCGGTCGCGATGGTGACTCGCGGCACGCGACAGTTCCCCCGCCTCTTCCCGAGCTTCGGGGCGCTGGACACGGTGCCCGTGGAGCGCCGGCGCCCCGCGGTGAACGTCATCGGCCGCCTGCGCGGCACCGATCCCCTGCTTCGCGATTCCGTCGTGCTGATCGATGCCCACTACGATCACCTGGGCATCGGTCCGGCGGTGAAGGGCGACTCCATCTACAATGGCGCCGACGACGATGCCTCCGGCACCGTCGCGGTGCTGGAGATCGCGCGTGACCTCGCCTCCGGCCCGCGGCCGAAGCGCACCGTCGTCTTCGCCGCGACGACGGGTGAGGAGGTCGGGCTGCTCGGCACCCGGTGGTATCTGATGCATCCCGTCGCGCCGATCGCGAGCATGACCGCCAACATGGAGATCGAGATGATCGGCCGTCCGGACTCGCTCGCCGGGGGTGCGGGGCGCGCCTGGCTCACCGGCTTCGACCGCTCGACGATGGGCGCCATGTTCGCGCAGGCGGGGCTCCCGATCGTCGCCGACCGCCGTCTCGACCAGCAGTTCTTCCAGCGCAGCGACAACATCGCCTTCGCCCGCGAAGGGGTGCCGGCGCACACGCTGTCGACGTACAACATGCACACCGACTATCACCAGCCGAGCGACGACGTGGCGGGCATCGACTTCCCGCACATGACGGGGGTGATCCGCGCCGGCGCCGCCGCGGCCCGGCTCCTCGCCGACGGCCCGTCGCCGGTCTGGAACCCCGGGGGTCGTCCGGCCCCGGACGCGCCGCGTGCCGCCGCGCCGGCGGGACCGAGCGTCGCCGACCGGCTCGCGCGCTACACGACGGTGCGCCTCGAGGCTGACACCACGCACCTCACGAAGAAGGAGCGGCAGATGCTCCCGCTGCTCGTCGAGGCAGCGCGCCAGATGGACGTCATCTTCCGTGAGCAGGCCTACGGCAATCTCGACTCGCTGCTGCGCGCCGCCCCGGATGCGGCAACGCGGCAGATGCTCGAGATCAACGCCGGCCCCTGGGACCGCATCGACAACAACGCGCCCTTCATCGCCGGTGCCGGGCCCAAGCCCGCCGGCGCGAACTTCTATCCACGCGACATGACGAAGGAGGAGTTCGAGCGCGCCGCCTCCGCCGGCGGTGCGCGTGCCGACAGCCTGCGATCCGGCTACACGATGATCCGCCGCGACGCCGCCGGCCAGCTCGTCGTGCAGCCGTACTCGCGCTACTTCGCCGCCGCGAACCAGCGTGCGGCGGACAAGCTGCGGCAGGCGGCCGCGCTGGCCGAGGATGCCGGGCTGCGCCGCTACCTCACCCTGCTGGCGACGGCGCTCGTCACCGACCACTACCAGCCGGCCGATCTCGCCTGGATGGACATGAAGCGCAACACGATCGACCTCGTGCTCGGCCCCATCGAGACCTACGAGGACGAGCTGTTCGGCTACAAGAACGCGGCCGAGGCCTTCGTCCTGGTGAAGGACCAGTCGTGGAGCACGCGGCTGGCGAAATACGCGAAGATGCTGCCCGCACTGCAACGCGGCATCCCCGTGGACGCGGCCTACAAGGCCGAGAAGCCGGGCACCGATGCCGACCTCAATGCATACGACGTGGTGTTCACGTCGGGGCAGGCGAACACCGCGGTCAAGACCATCGCCATCAACCTGCCGAACGACGAGCAGGTCCAGTTGAAGAAGGGGACGCGCCGCCTGCAGCTCAAGAACGCCGTGCGCGCCAAGTTCGACCGCATCATGATGCCGATCGCGCGCGAGCTCATCGCCGACGACCAGCTGTCGCACGTCACCTTCGACGCGTTCTTCGAGAACGTCATGTTCCACGAGGTCGCGCACGGGCTCGGCATCAAGAACACCCTCGACGGAAGGGGGACGGTCCGCGCCGCAATGAAGGAGCGAGCCGGCGCGCTCGAGGAGGGGAAGGCCGACATCCTGGGGCTGTACATGATCCGGCAGCTCAACGCGCGGGGCTACCTGGGCAAGGAGTCCATCGAGGACAACTACGTCACCTTCCTGGCGAGCCTCTTCCGGGCCGTGCGCTTCGGCGCCGCCGACGCGCACGGCCGCGCGAACGTCGTCGCGTTCAACTTCCTGCAGAACGCCGGCGCCTTCGCCCGGGAGTCAGACGGCAAGTACCGCGTGGACTTCGCGAAGATGCGCGCCGCCACCGACGCGCTGTCGCGCCGCATCCTCACCCTGCAGGGGAACGGCGACTATGCCGGCGTCGGCGCCCTCAATACGGAGCTCGGGAAGATCGATCCGAAGCTCCAGGCCGATCTGGACCGGCTGCGCGCGAAGGGCATTCCCGTGGACATCCTGTACCAGCAGTAGCGGACCGCGCGTCCGGCTTCCACGCCTCCACGCCTCCACGTTCTTCGTGGCTTCTCGAGTTGGATCACGAAGGACGCGGACGACGCGGAGGACGCGGAGAAGTGTCTGTGCCTGCCGGAGCCGAGGTAGCCCGCCGCGGGGCGCTTGGCTCCGCCATCGCCCCGTCTTTCTGCCCGCCTGTCGAGGGTGTAGTCTCTCTCGATGCTCATTCACTCCCTTCTCGCCGCGCTGGCGATCGCCGCCGGCAGCGCGCGTGCCGACACCCTCCCCTCTCCGGGAATCGCCCGCGCCCTCGCCGAGCGGCGCGCGCGGCAGATCGGCGACGTCCGTTACGCGCTGCGGCTGGACGTCACGCGCCGCGACACCGCCGCCGGCCACGCGCGCATCGCCTTCCGCAGCCTCGCGCGGGGCGACGTCGTGCTCGACTTCCGCGGGCCGGCGCACGGCCCGCTGACGGTCAACGGGAGACCCGTCGCGGTGCGGGAGGGCAACGGGCACCTCGTCATCCCGGCGGGCGCGATCGCGCGAGGCGAAAACGTCCTCGAGCTCGACTTCCGCGCCCTGATCGCCCCGGCCGGCGCGAGCATCATCCGCTTCCACGACGCGACCGACGGCGCCGACTATCTCTACACGCTGCTCGTGCCGGCCGACGCGAACCAGCTCTTCCCCTGCTTCGACCAACCGGACCTCAAGGCGCGCGTCACCCTCGCGCTCGAGACGCCGGCGGGGTGGACCGCCGTCGCCAACGGCCGCCGCCTCGCGACCGATTCGTCGTCGACGAGGCGCTTCCGCTTCGCCGAGACCGAGCCGATCTCCACGTACCTCGTGGCGTTCGCCGCGGGACCGTGGGCCGTCAGGAGCGCGGTGCTGAACGGGCGCTCCATCTCGATGTACGTCCGCGCGTCGCGAGCCGCCGAGGCCGAGACCGATTCCCTCATCGCCGCGAACGGCCGCGCCATCGACTGGATGGAGCGCTACACCGCGCAGCCCTTTCCCTTCCAGAAGTTCGACTTCCTTCTCGCCCCCGCATTCCCATTCGGCGGCATGGAGCATCCTGGCGCCGTATTCTACAACGAGGAATCCTTCATCTTCCGCGAGCGGCCGACGCTCACCCAGCAGCTCGGCCGCCAGGCGACGATCTACCACGAGGTGGCGCACCAGTGGTTCGGCGACTTCGCCACGATGCGCTGGTTCGACGACCTCTGGCTGAAGGAGGGGTTCGCCACGTACCTCGCGGCGGTGATGCAGGACGATCTCGACCCCGCCGCGAATTCGTGGAAGACCTTCTACCTGCGCAACAAGCCCGCGGCCTACGCGGTCGATGCATCGGCGGGGACGACCCCCGTCTGGCAGCAGCTCGCCAACCTCGACCAGGCCAAGAGCAACTACGGCGCGATCGTCTACAACAAGGCGCCCGGCATTCTGAAGCAGCTCCAGTTCCTCGTGGGTGACACTGCCTTCCGCGACGGGCTCCGCGCATATCTCGCCGCGCACCGCTACGGCAATGCGACCTGGCACGAGCTGATCGGTGCCGTCGGCGAGGCGGCGCACCGCCCGCTGACGGCATGGGGACGCGACTACATCCTGCGTCCGGGGATGCCCGTGCTCGCGCAGCAGCTCCTGGTGCGCGACGGCAGGATCGCCAGGCTCGCGATCGCCCAGCGACCGGCGCGCCCCCTCTCCGGCTCGGCCCCGTGGCCCGTGCGGACCCGCGTGCTGCTCGGCTATGCCGGCGGACGAGCCGACACGATTCCCGTGGAGCTGCAGGGTGCCACGACCGTCGTGCCGGTGGCGGGACGCCCCGCGCCGGACTTCGTCTACGCCAACGCCGGCGACGTCGCCTACGCCGAGGTGCGGCTCGACGATCGCAGCACGCGCTGGCTCCTGGAGCACGTGGGCGAGGTGCGCGACGACTTCCTTCGCGCGATGCTCTGGGGCTCCCTGTGGGACCAGGTCCGCGACGCCAGGCTCGACCCGTCGCGCTACGTGCGGGCCGCGCTGCGCGAGCTGCCCCGCGAGCGCGACGAGCAGATCGCGCCCGCGCTCCTGGGCCGGATGTCGCGCGCCGTCTCCGCCTACCTTTCCCCCGCCGCGCGGCGCGACCTCCTCCCCGAGATGGAGCGCGTGCTCGCCGCGGGCGCCGCCGACACGGGTCGCGCCTACGGCATTCGCAAGAATCACCTCGACGCGCTGATCGGCGTCGCCGAGTCGCCGACCGCGCTCACCGCGCTCGATGCGCTGCTCGACAGCGCCGCCGCCGCCGGAGCCCCGCTTCGCGCGCCGACGCGCTGGGCCATCATCACGACGCTGGTCGGCCGACGGGCGCCGTCCGCCGACGCGCGACTCGTGGCGGAGAGCCGTCGCGACTCCACCTCGGAAGGGCGGCGGCGCGCCTTCGTTGCCGGAGCCGCCCGTCCGCTCGCGGCGACCAAGGCGGACTACTGGCACCGCTATTTCGCCGACCGCGACCTCAACGAGGACTGGGTGACCGCGAGCCTGCGCGCCTTCAACGACCCGGCGCAGGACTCGCTCACGCGCGGCTATCTCGTGCCGGCGCTCGACTCGCTCCCCTGGATCCAGCGCAACCGCCGCATCTTCTTCCTCGGCAGCTGGATGGGCGCCTTCATGGACGGCCAGCGCTCGCCCGAGGCGCTGCGCCTCGTGGACGAGAAGCTCCGCCGCGAGCGCGCCCTGCCCAGGGACCTCCGCCAGAAGATCCTCCAGGCGCGGGACGAGCTGGAGCGCACCGCGAGCATCCGTCGGGTCTTTCCCTGAACTCCGTGCCTTCGCAACGCTTCGGGCTCCCCGATCGTCCTCTTCCGAAGCTCCTTCCTCCGCCATTCCGCTCACATCACAAAACTGATGTCACGAATTCTCCGGACCGCTACGGCCCTGGTCGCGCTCGGCCTCTCGGCGCTCACCGCGTCGGCGCAGACGACGACGCACGCGCTCAGCCGCGCGAACATGGACACCACCTGCCAGGCGTGCGACAACTTCAACCAGTACGCGAATGGCGGCTGGGCGAAGGCCGCCACCATTCCCGCCGCGTACTCGCTGTGGGGCAGCCTCAGCGAGATCTCCGACCGGAACGACGCGGTCGTGCATTCGATCCTCGAGGATGCCGCGAAGAACGCGAAGAGCGCGAAGGCGGGCTCGAACGCCTGGAAGGTCGGCACCTTCTACGCGTCGTGCATGGACACCACGGCCATCGAGAAGCTCGGCCTGGCCTCGCTGCAGCCCACGCTCGCCTCCATCGCCGCGATCCGCACGACCGACGAGCTGGCCAGGAACTTCGGCGCCTTCGATCGCCGCGCCGGCCTGGCCCCGTTCGGCGTCAACGCGGGGCAGGACCCGAAGAACAGCAACGAGATCATCGCCGGCGCGGGGCAGGGAGGGCTCGGTCTCCCCGAGCGCGAGTACTACCTGAAGACGGACGCGGCGTCGCAGGCGCTGCGCGACAAGTACGTCGACCACGTGAGCCGCGCCTTCCAGCTCGTCGGCGAGAGCGAGGCGGAGGCGAAGGCACACGCGGCGACGGTCCTGGCCTTCGAGACGAAGCTCGCCAGCGCCAGCATGACGCGCGTCGCGATGCGCGACCCGAACGCGGTCTACCACAAGCTGTCGCTCGCCGAGTTCCAGGCGATGACGCCGCACATCGACTGGACGCGCTATCTCGAGCAGGTCGGCGCGCACGACGTCGCGACGATCAACGTCCGGCAGCCGGGCTTCTTCAAGTCGGTCGACAGCCTCGTGGCCGCGGCGCCGCTCGACGACTGGAAGACCTACCTCCGCTGGCGCGCCGTCAACGCCTCCGCCGGCTCGATGGGCGCCGCCTTCGTCAACGAGAACTTCCGCTGGTCGCAGAATCTGAGCGGCGCGAAGGAGCAGCTCCCCCGCTGGCGCCGCTGCGCCGCCACCACGAACGCCGTGCTCGGCGAGGCGGTCGGCGAGGAGTACGTGCGCCGCACCTTCACCCCCGAGGCCAAGGCCCGCGCGCTGGCGATGGTCAACAACCTCCGTGACGCGCTGCGAGAGCGCATCGGCAAGCTGGAGTGGATGTCCGACTCCACCAAGCGCCAGGCGCTCGTCAAGCTCGACGCCTTCACCCGCAAGATCGGCTACCCCGACAAGTGGCGCGACTACTCGGCGCTCGAGGTCCGGCCCGGCCAGTACGCCGAGAACCTGCGCTCCGCCTCGCAGTGGTCCGCGAAGCGTTCGTGGAGCAAGGTCGGCAAGCCGGTCGACCGCACCGAGTGGGGGATGACGCCGCCGACCGTGAACGCGTCGTACAGCCCCTCGATGAACCAGATCACCTTCCCGGCCGGCATCCTGCAGCCCCCCCTCTTCGATCCCAACGCGGACGACGCGGTCAACTACGGCGGCATGGGCGCCGTGATCGGGCACGAGATGACGCACGGCTTCGACGACCAGGGGCGCCAGTACGACTCCGCGGGCAACCTCCGCGACTGGTGGACGTCGCAGGACGCCGCCGCGTACAAGCAGCGCGCGCAGCTCGTCTCCGACCAGTTCGACAAGTACACCGTCGTGGACTCCAGCACGCACGTCAACGGCAAGCTCACCCTCGGCGAGAACATCGCCGACCTCGGCGGGCTGACGATCGCCTTCGAGGCGTACCAGCGGTCGCTCCGCGGCAAGCCGCGTCCGGCGAACATCGACGGCTTCACCCCCGAGCAGCGCTTCTTCCTGTCGTGGGCCCAGGTGTGGCGTCAGACGGCGCGCCCGGAGATCCTGCGGACGCTCGTCAACACCGATCCGCATGCGCCGGCCCAGTGGCGCGTGAACGGTCCGCTCAGCAACATGCCGGAGTTCGCGAAGGCGTTCGGGTGCAAGGAAGGCGACCCGATGGTCCGCTCGGCCGCGCTCCGCGCCCAGATCTGGTAGGCCGTTCCGCTGAGGACGCATGGAGGGAGGGGCCCGGCACACCGCCGGGCCCCTCCCGCGTTTCGGCCGGCACGGGCGGCGCAACCCCCGCGCCGCTCGATCGTCCATTCACCGGGTGGACTGGATACCGCACCGGTCCCGAGCGTACATTGGTCTCAACCCTCGCCCTTCCCGCCCAGCAATGCTTCACGCCCTCCTCGTCAGCGTCGTGTCGGCAGGCATCGTCGCCACGGCCCCTCTCCCCTCGGCCGTCGCCGCTCCCTCGCGCCCGCACGCGGCCGTCGCCACCGCCACCGCCCGCACTCCGCTGGCGCTCGCGGACAGCATCGTGATCGAGAAGAAGGCCCACCGGCTGACGCTCTACTACCTCGGCAAGCCGATGCGCAGCTATCTCGTGGCGCTCGGCGGCAACCCGGTCGGCGACAAGATCCGCGCTGGCGACAAGCGCACGCCCGAGGGCGTCTTCTGGATCGAGGACCGCAACCCGAACAGCAAGTACCACCTCGCCCTGCGGATCTCCTACCCCGACGCGGCGCACCGCGCTCGCGCGCAGCAGATGGGTGCCACTCCCGGCGACGACATCATGATCCACGGGCTCCCCAACGGACTGGGCGAGGCCGGTGCATCGCACCGCGTGAACGACTGGACGAACGGCTGCATCGCGCTCACCGACGAGGAGATCGAGGAGATCTGGAACGTGGTTCCCCTCGGCACGCCGGTGGAGATCAAGCCCTAGCGCTCTCCCTCTTCGGAATCGTGCCCGCTCCTCCATGTGCTCGAGCGCATCGGCGGGGGGGTGTTCGCGATCCGTGGAGCGCTGGCCGCTGGCCGGCGGGGGCTCGGCCTTCTGGGACCCGTGATGCCGAGGTGGGGGCTGCAGCTCCCTTCACCTTCTTGGAGCGCCCTCGACGAAGTCGCTGCGCGAACTGGGCGCACGGGCATCTTCGGGGTCGCCGTCGACGACGTCGTCGTCTGGTCCCGCGAGCACGAGGACGGGTTTCCGGAGCTCGAGGTGCTGAAGCAGCGCGTTCGCTACATCGTCCAGCCCGGGCGCACGCTCGGCCGCTCCGACGCAGGCTGACCCCTCTACCCCCCGCACGCATGGACATCACCGCCTCGTTCCTCGAGCGCTCGCGGCACTACCTCACGTTCGAGTATCCCACCAAGATCGAGCGCTGTCTGGCCGCGCTTCCCCCGGACGCGCTCTGGCGCCGCCCCGACGACGGCTCCAACAGCATCGGCAACCTGCTCCGGCACCTCGATGGCAACGTGCGGCAATGGATCGTGAGCAGCATCGGGGGCGCTGCCGACCACCGTCATCGCAGCGACGAGTTCGAGGCGCGCGACGGGGGCGACGCCGCGGCGCTGCTCGCCGCGCTGCGCGCCACCCTGCGCGAGGCCGACGGCGTGCTCGCGGGGCTCACCCCGGCCTCGCTCCAGGAGCGGCGCACCATTCAAGGCCGTCACATCAGCGTCTTCGGCGCGATCTACCACGTCGTGGAGCACTTCGCGATGCACACCGGGCAGATCATCCTGCTCACGAAGATGTACTCGCCCGGCGCGATCCAGTTCTACGAGGACGCCGGGGGGCTGGCGATCGCGAAGTGGACGACGGGAGGCTGACGGGGAACGCGAAGGGGCACGCCGGATCCGATCCGGCGTGCCCCTCGGCTGTCGGTGCTTCGCCGCAGCTCAGTACAGATAGACCTTCGTCCCCACCGGGACGTTCTCGTACAGCCACTCGATGTCCTGGTCGTGCAGGCGGATGCAGCCGTGCGTCGCCGAGGTACCGATCGACTTGGCGTACGGTGTACCGTGGAGCAGGTAGCCGTCGCCCAGGCTGAGCCGGAAATGGCCCAGCTCCCCGGCGATCACGCGGTGCTTCGTGCCCGCCGGCGGGATGAACAGCGTGTTGTCGAACACGATGTGCTCGTCCAGCACGAGGGGATGGAACTCGGTGTCGCCGGGATAGACCACGCCGACCTCGTCGCCGACGACCTTGAGCTTCGTGCCGTCGCGCAGCTTCACCACGCGCCCGCGCTGCAGTTGCGCGAGCTTGAGATGGTTCTCCAGCGCGACTTCGGCGAAGTGCCATTCGGGCGGGGTCCAGACCGGCTCGGTGTCCTTGGCGATGACGGTGCGCACGCCACGTGGTGTCTCGAAGCGCCAGGTCTTGCCCCCGTACGAGAGCGAGGCGTTCATTGCCGTGGCCACCGGCGCCGTGCGCAGCGTGTCTCCCGCGCGATCGATCACGGCGAGCTGCTTGGCGAACAGATCCACGACGACCCGGTACCCCTTGGCCCGTTCGGCGACTTTGCGTGCGCCGGCCCAGGCGAGACTGTCCTTCCGCGAGCTGAAGGATCGCGCGGTGGCGGGGGCCGGCGTGGCGGCGACATCCGCGGCGTCCTCGTCAGCCGGCTTGACGGCGACGGAGGCCGAGTCGGCCTCGTCGCTGCGGCGGGCGATCTTGCGCAGCAGCGAGACGAACCAGCTGTGGCCGTTGGCGCGGCCGGCCGCCGAGCTGTCGCTCAGGGATACGGAGGAATCACGCGCGGCGGGATTCTGCGCGGAGGCGATCGTGGCGGCGGTGGCGAGCGCGATCGAGCTCAGCCAGAGTGTTCTCATCATGGGTCGCGACATACTCCAGCATACACTGCGGGGGACGTGAAGTTCACGTCCCCCGCAGTGCTCTCCGAGGAGAGGGGTACTAGTAGAAGTTGAAACCGGCGACCAGCGGGAAGTAGTGGATGCTCCCCGTGTTGTTCGCGCTCAACGCCGTGTAGCGCGTCTCGACGAACATGTGCGCCGCGCCGAGGTCGATCTCGAGACCGCCGCCGACGTTGTAGCCCCAGTTCATGCTCTTGGTGTTGCTGCGCTGCGCAGCCGTGAGGCTGGCGTTCGCACCGAACGGCGGCACGTTCGTACCGGCGGACACGGCCTGCTTCTCGTTGTTCAGGAAGGGGACCACGTCCGTCATGTGCGCACCGCTGCCACCGCCCATCGCGTACAGGATCGGGTTCAGCTTGCTCTTCCGGTCCAGCGGGAAGCGGACGAGGAGATCGAGGTCGCCCGTGAGGACCTTGGCGCTCGGGCAGAGCGCGCAATCCGTGTCGCGATTCTTCGCCTGGCCGTAGTTGCCGTCCAGACGGATGCCGATCGGGCTGTCACCGAAGTAGTGACCGATCTGCGCCTGCACGTCCCAGCCGCGCTTCTGGTAATCGTTGAAGTGGTTCGAGGGGATGAACACGCCGCCGCCGAGACCGAAGAACGTACCGGCCAGACGCTTGAGCGGGATCATCTCCATGACGTGCACGGTGTCGACCCGCGTCACCGTGACCGTCTCGGTGGCGCCGCGAACCGTGACCGTATCCACCTTCGTGATCGTGACGGTGTCGACCTTCGCCACAACCGGCTGATCCTTCGTGACCTTGATGTGCTTCTGTGAAGTGACGCGCTGGGCCGAAGCCTGCATGGCACCGCCGAGCGTAAAGGCGGCTGCGAGGCCGAGTGCACACAACGCTGAGTTCCGAGTCTTCATCCTTGTCCTCCGTCGCCGTCGCCCAATGTTCTCGTTCCCCGCGGGCGAGGTTGCGGGTGCGACGAGGGTCGTCGCAGTTCTGCCGGGCTCGGGGAATGGCAGACCGCGTGCCGCCGCGGCTGAAATCGGCAAGAAATTTCAAAAAAATTTCCGGAGCCCCGTCCAGACGGGCTCGCCGACTTGCTGATCTTCCATCCCCGAACCAGCTAAGGTAGCCGGACCCCTCGCAGCACGCTACGGGCCACGGCATTTCGGCGAAGAGACCGATCGCGCCTGCTTCTGCCGCTAAACATGGGTTCCGGCCACGCGCGGCATCTGTCCGCAGTCGCTGACGGTCGGATGAAGCCCGGTGTATCTTGCAGGGAATCGGGCGGCGTCACACGACCGCCCTCCACCCATTGCCGTGCAAGGCCACCACACATGTCTCAGAATCGTCTCCAGCGCCTTCACGACGCCGGTCAGTCCATCTGGCTCGACTTCATCGAGCGGGCGATCCTGCGGAACGGAGATCTCGGCCGCCGGATCGCCGAGGACGCGCTCACGGGGATGACGTCCAACCCGACGATCTTCGAGAAGGCGCTCGCCGAGGGCTCCTTCTACGACGACCAGCTCAAGGGCGCGCAGGCGGGCCTCACCGCGCTCGACCTGTTCGAGCTGGTCGAGACCTCGGACGTGCGCGACGCCTGCGACATCTTCATGCCGGTCTACAAGGCGACGAACGGCGCCGACGGCTACGTCTCCATCGAGGTCTCGCCCTCCTCGGCCAACGACGCCCACGCGACGGTCTCGGAAGCACAGCGGCTCTGGGCGATGGTCGACCGGCCCAACGTGATGATCAAGGTCCCCGGCACCGCGGAGGGGGCGCTCGCCGTCCGCACCCTCACCGCCGCCGGGATGAACGTCAACATCACGCTCCTCTTCTCCATCGAGGCGCACGCCCGGGTGATCCAGGCCTACTTCCAGGGGCTCGAGGACCGTCTCGCCGCCGGCAAGGCGGTGGACCGCATCGCCTCCGTCGCCAGCTTCTTCGTGAGCCGGGTGGATACCGAGATCGACAAGCGCCTCGACGCGCTCGCCGCCAGCGCCATCGGAACCGAGAAGCAGCGCATCCTTGGCCTCCGCGGCAAGGCGGCCATCGCCAATGCGAAGCTGGCCTACCGCCTCTTCCGCGAGCAGTTCGCCTCCCCCCGCTGGGTCCCCCTCGCCGCGGCCTCCGCCAGGCTGCAGCGGCCGCTCTGGGCGAGCACCGGCGTGAAGAATCCGGCCTATCGCGACACGCTCTACGTCGAGCAGCTCGTGGGCCCCGATACGGTCAACACCATGCCCCCGGCGCTGATCGACGCCTTCCGGGACCACGGTGAGACCGCCCGCACGGTCGACGCGGACCTCGAGAGTGCCGAGCGCACCATCGCCGACCTGGCGGCCATCGGGATCGAGATGAAGGACGTGACCGACAAGCTGCTCTCCGAGGGACTGGCCAGCTTCCAGAAGAGCTTCGAGACCCTCACCGCCGGGCTCCAGAAGAAGGCCGCCACGCTCGGCCGCGAGATGACGTCCGCCCGCTGAGCCGCCTTGACGGGTGGCGCCGGGCGGTGAGCTCCGCCGGCGCCGCCCCGCCACCCTGATCCTCCTCCCGTGCACTACGCGCGCACCAAGATCGTCTGTACCCTCGGGCCGTCCACGGCCAACGTCGAGACGCTGCGCTCCCTGATGGAAGCCGGCCTGAGCGTCGCCCGCCTCAACTTCTCCCACGGCACCCACGAGCAGCACGCCGCCACCGTCGCGCTCGTGCGCGCCACGGCCACCGAGCTCGGACGGCCCGTCGCCATCCTCGGCGACCTCCAGGGACCGCGGATCCGCATCGGCGACCTCGCGTCGCCCGTCGACGTCGTGGATGGCCAGGACGTCGTCCTTGTCGCCGGCGAGGACGCCGGCCCGGGGCAGCTCCCCACGACCTACGATCATCTCTGCGACGACGTGAAGGTCGGCGACCGCGTGCTCGTGGACGACGGGCTGATCGAGCTCGTGGCGCTGGAGGTGGATCAGGCGGCGCGCACCGTCACCGCGCGCGTGCTGCACGGCGGCACGATCAAGAGCCACAAGGGGATGAACCTCCCGGGCGTGGCGGTGAGCGCCCCCTCCATCACCGAGAAGGACTGGGCGGACGTGGAGTTCGCCGTCGCGCACGACCTGGAATACCTCGCCCTCAGCTTCGTGCGCCGCGCCGCCGACATCGCCGAGCTGCGGGAGAAGATCCCGAAGCACATGCTGGTGGTCGCGAAGATCGAGAAGGATTCCGCGCTCGAGAACATCGAGAGCATCCTCCGCGCGTCGGACGCGGTGATGGTGGCGCGCGGCGACCTCGGGGTGGAGCTGCCGTTCGAGGCGGTGCCGATCGCGCAGAAGAAGATCATCTCCCTCGCCAACCGGCTCGGCCGCCCGGTCATCACGGCGACGCAGATGCTGGAGTCGATGATCACGCATCCGCGCCCCACCCGCGCCGAGGCGAGCGACGTCGCCAACGCGATCCTCGACGGCACCGACGCGGTGATGCTGTCCGCGGAGACCGCGGCCGGACAGTATCCGCGCCTGGCCGTCGAGGCGATGACGCGCATCATCACCGAGATCGAGAAGCATCCGCGTACCAACCGCGCGGACGAGCGGCGCGCCAGCACGGAGAACGCCGTCTCCACGGAGCACGCGATCGCCGCCGCCGCCACGTCGGCGGTGCGCAGCCTCGCCGCACCCGCGCTCATCGTCTTCACGAAGAGCGGCTTCTCGGCGCGCGTCGTCGCGTCGCACCGGCCCGGCGTGCCGATCCTCGTCCTCACCGACCAGGCGCGCACCTACCGCCAGCTCGCGCTCGTGTGGGGAGTGATCCCCTGTCTCGTGCCCCACTGCGACACGTACGGCGACATGATGAAGCTCGCGCTGGAAGCGGTCCGCTCGAACGAGCTCGCGCGGGAGGGAGACCGCGTCGTCGTCACCGCCGGGATCCCCTTCGACGTCCCGGGCACGACGAATCTCCTGAAGGTCGAGACGGTATGACCGCGTGTGCGGGCGCGCCGGGCGGGGCGTGAAGCTCACCTTCCTCGGGACGGGCACGAGCTTCGGCGTTCCCCAGCTCGGGTGCAGCTGCCGGGTGTGCACCTCGCACGACCCGCGCGACAACCGGATGCGCGTGGGCGCCACGGTGGAGACGGACTCGGGCGGGGTGATCCTGGTGGATACCCCTCCCGAGCTGCGCCTTCAACTCATCCGCTCCGCGATCGTCCGGGTGGACGCGGTGCTCTTCACGCACGGGCACGCGGACCACACGCACGGCATCGACGACCTGCGCGCGATCACCGCCCGCCGCAACGAGCACCTGCCGATGTACGGTGCCGCCGACACCCTCGCGGGGCTGGCGGAGAAGTTCAACTACATCTTCGACGACGCGATCCGGCCGCTGCCCGGCACCTCCAAGCCGCAGGGGCGGGCGATCCCGATGGCCGCGGGCGAGACGATGCGCATCGCCGGCGCGGACGTGACCGCGGTCCCGGTGCCCCACGGTCCTGTCACGGTCTTTGCGTACCGCATCGGCGCCCTGGCCTACGTCACGGACGCCAAGCAGGTGCCGCACGAGGCGCTCGCCGCGCTGCGCGGCGCGAGGGTCCTGGTGATCAACGCGCTGTTCCGCACGCCGCATCCGTCGCATCTCAGCCTTTCCGAGGCGGTCGCCGTGGCGAGGGCGATCGGTGCGGAGCGGACGTATCTCACGCACCTCACGCACGACAACCTGCACGCCGATCTCGAAGCCGAGCTCCCGCCCGGCGTCGCTCCCGCCTTCGACGGGCTGACGATCACCGTCTAACCCCTCCGCCAATGACGCTGCGCCTCGACTTCACCAACATGATGGCTCCCCCGATCGACGGCGGCATCACGCCGGCCGAGTGGGAGGAGGCGGGGGCGAGGTTCACCGCGGCGCACCGGGCCGTCGCCGACCTGCACGGGGCGGGGACGCTCGGCTTCCTGGACCTTCCCGACGACCGCGCGCTCCATCAGCAGACGCTCCGCTTCGTGGAGCGGCTGCGCGAGCGCGGCAGCTATCCCACCGACGTCGTCGTGCTCGGGATCGGCGGCTCGGCACTCGGCCCGATCGCGCTGCGGACCGCCCTCCGCCCACCGCAGTGGAACCTCCTCCACGACGCGGCCCGCGGCGGAAACCCGCGTCTCCACGTGCTCGACAACGTGGACCCGGCGAACGTCACCGCGCTCCTCGAGCGCCTCGAGCTGTCGCGCAGCCTCTTTGTCGTCATCTCCAAGTCGGGCGGCACGGCCGAGACGATGGCGCAGTACCTTGTCATCCGCGGCCGGCTCGTCGCGAAGCTCGGGGAACAGGCGGCCCGCGACCGGATCGTCTTCGTGACCGATCCGGAGAAGGGAGCGCTGCGCGCGATCGCCCGCGCCGACGGCATCACCGCGCTCGACATCCCGGCGAACGTCGGCGGACGGTTCAGCGTCCTCACCCCGGTGGGGATGCTCCCCGCCGCGCTGATCGGGATCGACGCCACGGAGATCCTCGACGGCGCCGCGGAGATGCGCACGCGCTGCTCCTCCGGCCATCTCGGGCAGAACATCGCCGGCACCTTCGCCGCGCTCCAGCACCTCGCCGACACGCGGCACGGCCGGCACGTACAGGTGCTGATGCCGTACAGCGACGCGCTGCGCGACATGGCCGACTGGTTCGTGCAGCTCTGGGCCG
The DNA here is from genome assembly GCA_038325515.1 of Gemmatimonadales bacterium. Taxonomy (GTDB): domain Bacteria; phylum Gemmatimonadota; class Gemmatimonadetes; order Gemmatimonadales; family Gemmatimonadaceae; genus AG11. Next base: position 68,278 of record JBBQJC010000006.1, read on the forward strand.
AGAGCCTCGGGAAGCATCGTGTCGCGGGAGACGATGGCGTCGGCCCGACCCCGCTCGCGGCCCTCGGCGCCACCGACCAGCACAGCCAGGTGCAGCTCTTCATGGAGGGACCCGCGAACAAGACCGTCACCTTTATCGGCGTGGACGAGGTCACCGGAGACGTGGAGATCCCGCACGTGCACGCCGACGTGCCCGAGCTGGCGTATCTGGGAGGGCACTGGCTGGGGGAGCTGCTCGACATCGAGCGGCGCGCCACCGCCGGCGCGCTCGCGCGGCGCGGTCGGCCCAACATGACGCTGACGATGGAGAGCGTGGACCCCTTCCACGTCGGCCAGCTCTTGATGTTCCTGGAGGTCGCGACCGCGTACGCGGGGCAGCTCTACGGCGTGAACGCCTTCGACCAGCCGGGGGTGGAGCTCGGAAAGCAGTTCACGTACGCCATGCTCGGCCGGAGCGACGCGGAGCAGGCGCGACAGGAATGGAACCTGCTCCCCAAGCCCGACCCGAAGCACGCGATGTGACGGGTGCGCGGACGCGCCAGGGCGTCCGCGTGCTCGCCCTTGCGACCCACTCCGCCCGCGGCGAGCTTGAGCTTTTCCCCGGCGCCTTGACGCCGTCCATGGCGACGGCAGCACTCTTGTGAGGTTCGTATGCTCGATCTCGACGCGGTGAAGCAGATCTTCGGTGACGCGGTCACGGTGAGTGACGGCCGCGTCGCCGTCGTCCGGCCGGCGGTGCTGGCGACCGACGCGATGGACGCGCTGGCGCGCGCCGCGGTCTTCGGCGGGGCGGGGGAGCGCGAGCTCGCGCGCTGGCTGCTCTGGGAGATCGGGCAGGCGGTGGGGGTGCAGCCCGCGTCGATCCACGACCTCTACATGGCGCGCGGCCGGGGCGAGGTGCACGGCTTCACCGTTCCCGCCATCAACGTCCGCGGCGCGTCGTACGACACCGCGCGGTCGATCTTCCGCACCGCCGTCGCGATGCGCGCCGGCGCCTTCATCCTCGAGATCGCGCGCTCCGAGATCGCCTATACCGACCAGCGGCCCGGCGAATACGTCGCCGTGATGATCGCCGCGGCGCTGCGCGAGGGGTTTCGCGGCCCGATCTTCATCCAGGGCGACCATTTCCAGGTGAACCACAAGAAGTACGCGGCCAACCCCGGCCCGGAGGTGGAGGCCGTCATCGCTCTCGTGCGCGAGGCGGTGCATCACGGCTTCTACAACATCGACATCGACACCTCCACGCTGGTGGACCTGAGCAAGGCGTCGCTCGCCGAGCAGCAGCGCCTCAACTATGAGGTGGGGCTGGATATCCTCCGTGTGGTGCGCGACGTCGAGCCCGAAGGGGTGACGATCTCGGTGGGCGGCGAGATCGGCGAGGTGGGCACGGAGAACTCCACGGTGGAGGAGCTGCGCGCGTACATGGACGGCTTCCAGGCTGCGCTTCCAGCGGACATGGCGGGGCTGTCCAAGATCAGCGTGCAGAGCGGCACGTCGCACGGCGGGGTGGTGCTCCCCGACGGCTCCATCGCCGACGTCAAGCTCGACCTCGACACCCTCGAGCTGCTCAGCAAGGTGGCGCGCGACGACTATGCGCTCGCCGGTGCGGTCCAGCACGGCGCCTCGACGCTGCCGGACACCGCCTTCCACAACTTCCCCACGCGGGAGGTGGCGGAGATCCACCTGGCGACGAACTTCCAGAACCTGCTGTACGACGCGGTGCCGGCGGAGCTGCGGGCCGAGATCTACGCGTGGCTGCTCGAGAACGCGAAGGACGAGCGCAAGCCGACCGATTCCGACGAGCAGTTCTTCTACAAGACGCGGAAGAAGGCATTGGGACCGTTCAAGGCGCGCTTCTGGGACCTGGACGCCGGCACGAAGCAGAAGCTCGCCGCCACGTACGACGAGAAGTTCGGGTTCCTGTTCGAGCAGCTCGCGATCGGCGACACGGCGGCGATCGTCGCGCGATTCGTGAAGCCGCCGGAGCAGCACCGGCCGCTGCCGGCCGACGCGACGCCCGCGCACGCGGCGGCGCCGGACGACGCGGATCTCTCGGACTGAATGCCGCCTGACGCGGGGCCGGAGGAGATCGGCGCACTCTGGCTCTCCACACTGCAGCGGGCGATCGGACGGGCGTCGCACGACGTGAAGGACGCCCTGAACGGGGTATCGGTGAACCTCGAGGTCGTGCGGTCCCGGGCCGAACGGCCGGATGCCCCGGCTTCGGCGGTCGCCCAGTTCGCCGAGGCGGCCGGGCAACAACTGGTACGCATGACTACCTTGGTGGAGGCGGTGCTTGCGCTCTCGCGAGTGGAGCGCGATCCCGCCGACGTGGGGGTGACGGCGCGCTGGATGGCCGTCCTCTGTGGAGCTTCGGCGTCGTCGGCCGACGCCGCCGTGGAGCTCCGCGTCGATGGCGCGGGAGGGGCCACGGTGACGCGGGTCCGGGGTGATGCGGTGCGCCTGGCGCTCGCCGCCCCGCTCCTCGATGCCGTCGCCGGATCCGACCGCTACAACCGCGCGTCGCGGGTGCAGGTGGCGCTGGATGGCGACGGGCAGTCGGTCCTCGTCACCATCGGCGCGGTGGGGCGCCGCGTGGCCATGCCCGCGGCGGTGGCCGCGGCGGTGCGCGCGGCGGGAGTTCGCTGGACCGAGACCGAGCAGGTCCTTACACTGGCCTTCCCGCGCGCCTGAGCAGCAGGTCGCCGGGGTCGCCGTTCCACGAGAGACGATGAAGCACGCCAAGATCTTGATCGCCGATGACGAGGCGGCGATCACCACGGGACTCAGCGCCATCCTCGAGGACGCCGGCTACAGCGTGGACGTCGTCGGCGACGGACAGAAGGCGCTCGAGATGCTCAGCGCCGAACGCTACGGCGTCGTGCTCGCCGACCTGAAGATGCCACGCCTGGACGGGCTCGCCCTGCTGCGCGAGCTGCAGACGCGCGACATCCCCACCGAGTGCATCATCATCACCGGCCAGGCCACGGTCGATTCGGCGGTGCAGGCGATGCAGCAGGGCGCGTACGACTACATCGAGAAGCCGCTCAACGCCGAGAAGCTCAACCGCCTCAAGGCGCTGATCCCCAAGGCGCTGGACAAGTACCAGGTCCAGCAGAAGAATCGCGAGCTGGCCTCCAAGCTCGAGGGGCTCACGCACTACGGCGAGCTCACCGGCAAGAGCGACTCGATGCGCTCCGTCTACCAGGTCATCGAGGCCGTGGCGCCCTCCACGGCGAGCGTGCTGATCCTCGGCGAGAGCGGGACCGGCAAGGAGCTCGTCGCGCGAGCGCTGCACACGAAGAGCGACCGGGCGAAGGGCCCCTTCTTCGCCCTCAACTGCGCCGCGCTCCCCAAGGAGATCCTCGAGAACGAGCTGTTCGGCCACGAGAAGGGCGCCTTCACCGGCTCGACGAACGAGAAGGCCGGCGCCTTCGAGATGTCGAGCGGCGGGACGATCTTCCTCGACGAGATGGCCGAGATGCCGACGGACATCCAGGTGAAGCTCCTGCGTGCCATCGAGACGCGGCAGATTCGCCGCCTCGGCGGCAAGAAGGAGATCAACGTCGACATCCGCATCGTCGCCGCGACGAACAAGAACCTGCAGAAGGCGATCGCCGACGGCGAGCTGCGCGAGGATCTCTACTATCGCCTGGCGGTCGTCGAGATCGACCTGCCGCCGCTGCGCGAGCGCGCCGACGACATCCAGCTCCTCGCCAACGAGTTCCTGCACCGCTTCTCGCAGCAGAACGGCAAGACGATCACCGGCTTCGAGGACGCGGCCTGGGAGTGGATCATGAGCTACCACTGGCCCGGCAACGTCCGCGAGCTCAAGAACGCGGTGGAGCGCGCGGTGATCATGAGCCGCGGCACGACCATCGGCCCCTCGGACATCATCCCACGCCACCTGCGCGGGGGCGAGATGCCGACGGCGCTGACGATCCCGGTCGGCGCGACCGCCGCCGAGGCACGCCAGCAGCTCGTGCTGCGCACCTTCGCCTCGACGGCTGGCGACGCCGGCCGCACCGCGAAGATGCTCGGCCTGACGGAACAGGAAGTGCGCGGGGAGCTGCTGCAGCTGCTCGGGGGTGGGGTGGTGACGCAGCCGACGCCGGCCGCGCCCGTGCTCGCCGCGGCGGAGCCGGCCCGGGCCGCTGCCCCCGCCCGGCCGGCGCGCCGCTCGGAGCCGGCTCCGGTGCCGGCGCGATCACAGGTCAAGAAGACGACTGCCAAGAAGGGACGCTGAGTCTCACCAACGAGGAATGCACATGCGGCATCATCACGACCACGACGAAGAGCCCTACATCGTCATCGAGAAGCACAGTGGCGGCGTGGGAAACCTGCTGCTCGGCGTGGCCATCGGCGCCGGCGTCGCGCTGCTGTTCGCGCCCCGCTCGGGCCCCGAGACGCGCCGGGCCATTCGCCGCCGCGCCACCGAGGCCACCGACAAGGTGAAGGGGGTGGCCACCGACATGACCGACCAGGTCGTCGATACCTTCGAGAGCGCCCGCTCGCGCGTGGAAGAGCAGATCGAGTCGGCGCGCGTCGCGATCGAGGCGAAGAAGGCGCAGGTCGCGCGCGCTGTGGAGGTGGGGCGCGAGGCGGCCCACCTGGCACGCGGCGATCTCGAGCGGCGGCTCGCCGAGACGAAGGCGGCATACAACGCCGGCGGTGACGTGGCGCGCACTGCGCGCGGGCGCGCTCCCGCCGCGTCCGGCGCCGACGACGCCGGCGTCATCTGACGGAATCTCCGGCTCCCCCAACCCTCGCCACTGCGGGGGCGCCGCTCCCGAGCTCGCGCGTGGCGACTCGACCACGCCTCGTCAGCCTCTGGTGGACGCTTCGTGACTACGCGAAGCGCGTCTGGGACAACGCGGGCGAGGACAACGTCCTCTTCCTGGCGGGGGGGATCGCGTTCAACATCCTCCTCGCCGCCGTCCCCTTCGTGCTCCTGCTCGTGTGGGGGTTCGGCTGGATCCTGCACAAGTCCTCCGCCGAATCCAACGAGGTGGTGGTCCGCTACCTCGCCCGGCTGCTCCCCTCGGGGGAGGGCTCGGCGACGCACAAGCTGATCACCGACATTCTCGGCACGCACAAGCAGCTGCCGATCTACAGCGGCATCGGCTTCATCTGGTTCTCGACGCGCCTGTTCGGATCGTTGCGCACGGTGCTCGCGAGCGTGTTCGACATCGAGAGCGAGCGCGGGATCATCGATGGGAAGATCTTCGACGTGAAGATCACCGTGCTGAGCACGGTGCTGATCACCGCGAACACGCTGATCAGCGGCTACCTGCTCGTGGCGACGACGCGGGGGGTGGCGGTGCTGTCGGAGCTCGGGCTGCGGCAGGACGTCATGGGCCAGGCCCGCTACTGGACGGGACGGCTCTCGGCCGACGCCCTCCTGGCGGTGATGTTCTTCGCGCTCTACAAGTTCCTGCCGATCAAGCGCGTGCGGACGAAGACCGCGTGGGTGGCGGCGCTGTTCACGAGCTTCATGTTCGAGGCGGCGAAACTGGTGTTTGCAGCCTACCTCCGGTCGTTCAATCCGGCGTCGCTCTATACGGGCACCGCCGCGACGGTGGTGGCGATCGTCTTCTGGGTGTACTACGCGGCGCTGATCTTCATCCTCGGGGGCGAGGTCGGGCAGGTTTTCGAGCTCCGGCGGACCAGAAAGCGGCAGCGCGAAGTCTTTCTGGACTGACGGACAGAGCATTTGGCGCGAAGGTTGCTTCCAGTCTGCGGCGTACATGCCAACCAGGGAGGCCCCCATGCGCAAGATTCTCGTCGGCGCCGTACTTCTGACGCTGCCGCTCGCCGGCTGCAAGAAGACGGGCGACAACCAGTACCAGGTCGAGACGCCGACAATCGGCACCGACACGCATACCGTCACCACGCCCAGCGTGGACGTCGGCACGAGGAAGGACACCATCAGCACGCCGGTCGTGGGCACCAGGCCGGACACCGTGATCATCCAGAGGCCGGTCGCGGGCACGAAGAAGACGGAAGTCACCGTCCCGACGGTCACGGTGAAGAAGCCATGAGGTTGGCGCCGATGGCCTGACCATCGGCGCACCGCCAGAGCGAACTCGAAGGGCACCCGAGCTAGATTCGGTGTGCCCTTCGTTTTGCCGTTCACCGGCCACCGTTCACCGTTCACCCATTTCGGCATGCTCATCGATCTCCGCTCCGACACCGTCACCAAGCCCACCGCGGCGATGCGCCGAGCCATGGCGGAGGCCGAGGTCGGCGATGACGTCCTCGACGGCGACCCCACGGTGCGGCGGCTCGAGGCGCGCGTCGCCGAGCTGCTCGGCAAGGAGGCGGCGCTCTTCTTCCCCTCGGGGACGATGGCCAACCAGACGGGGCTCGCGATCCGCACGACGCCCGGCACCGAGGCGCTGCTCGACGCCAACGCCCACATCATCCACTGGGAGATGGCGGGCGCCGCGGCCATCTGCGGTGTGCAGGTCCGCGGCGTGCCGGCCGGCCCGGGACGGCTCGTGATGGGCGCCGACGATCTGGCCCGGACGATCCGGCCACCGTCGATCCATGCGCCATCGGCGAGCATCGTCTGCTTCGAGAACACGCACAACGGCGCTGGCGGCAAGGTCACGCCGATCGACGAGCTGCGCGCGCTGCGCCAGGTCGCCGACGCGCACGGGCTCCCCGTGCACATGGACGGCGCGCGGCTATGGAACGCGAGCGCGGCGACGGGGACCTCGCTCGCCGACTTCGCCGCCACGGCCCACAGTGTGATGCTCAGCTTCTCCAAGGGACTCGGCTGCCCCGTCGGCGCCATCCTGGTGAGCGACGCCCCCGCGATGAAGCGCGCCCACATGGTGCGCAAGCGGCTCGGCGGAGGGATGCGGCAGTCGGGGATCCTCGCCGCCGCAGCGCTCCACGCGCTGGACGAGCACCTCGGCCGGCTCGCCGAGGACCACGGGCACGCGAAGGCCCTCGCCGAGGCGGTGGACGGGGCAGGGGGCGCGACGGTGGTTCCTCCGGACACGAATATCCTGATGATCGACCTGCCGCCGGGCTACACGAGCACGGACGTCGTGACGCGCGCGGCGGAGCGCGGGCTGCGGATCTCTCCCTGGCACCAGTCGCGCGTGCGCGCCGTGACGCACCTGGACGCCGGCGGTGCGGCGATCGCCGACGCGGGGCGCATCCTGCGCGGCGTGCTCGACGAGCTCGGCTCCAGGCGGACCGCCTAGAGGGTTGGACTCGGCCGCTCCGGCGCTTATATTCCCGGTGTTCCAGGCCCCGAAGGGCGACAGCCTTCTAACTCCGTCAGGACCCCGAAGGTAGCAGCGGCATGAGGTGTCTGACGTCGCTTCGTCAGGCCTGGGACACTCAGCGCGAGATCACAGCTCCGGCGACGGAGGGTGACTCGCGCTCGGTGTTTCCGGGGCGGTCCGAGCACTGGGCCACGCCCGCTCGCGGCGCCCTTGGCGATGTGACCGCGCTCGTGGTCCCCGCCCGTTCCGCACGGTAGATTTCGGGCACCATGTCACTCGCGCTCGCCCGGAAGTACCGTCCCAGGAGCTTCGCCGACGTCGCCGTGCAGTCGCACGTCGCCGCAACGCTCAAGGGCGCCATCGCCCGCGGGCGGGTCGCCCACGGATACCTGCTCTGCGGGCCACGTGGGGTGGGCAAGACCACCCTCGCGCGCGTGCTGGCAATGGCGCTCAACTGCGAGCGCCGGCGGGATGCGGCGCGGCGGCTGGCCGAGCTCGACTCGGCGCGAGGGGCGGGCGCGGGCGGGGCGGGCGATCCCGAGTACGACGCGCTCGCGCGCGACGCCGGCGAGCCCTGCGGCGTCTGTCCCTCCTGCACGCGCATCTGGGCGGGCGCCAGCTCGCTGGACGTCGTGGAGATCGACGCCGCCTCCAACCGCGGTGTGGACGATGCCCGCGAGCTCCGCGAACGCGCGATGTACGCCCCCTCCGGCGACGACCAGTACAAGGTCTACATCGTGGACGAAGCGCACATGCTCACGCGGGAGGCGTGGAACGCGCTGCTCAAGGTGCTCGAGGAGCCGCCACCGCGCGTCGTGTTCGTGTTCGCCACCACGGAGCCGCAGAAGATCGCGCAGGCCGCCGCTCCCGTGCTCAGCCGGCTGCAGCGGTTCGACTTCAAGCGCATCGGACCGGCGGACATCCGCGCTCGCCTGGAGCGAGTGCTGGCCGAGGAAGGAGTGACCGCGGACCCCGACGCGCTGGCGATGATCGCCCGCGCCGCGGACGGCTCCATGCGCGACGCCCTGTCGCTCACGGATCAGGTGCTCTCGATGGGGGACGGCGCCGTCGTCCCCGACCGGGTGCGCGACGCGCTCGGGCTCGTCCCAGAGGACGAGTTCCTCGCCCTGCTCGATCTGATGGCGGAGCGGCGCGCGGGGGAGGTGTTCGCCTTCGTGGCGCGGCTGGCCGACGCCGGGATCGACTTCGGGCAGTTTCTCACCGGCTTCGCCGACATGGTGCGCGGGTTGCTCGCGGTGTCGCTCGGCGGCGTGCCTCCAGAGGTGAGCGAGCGCGCACGCGCGGCGCTCGAGGCGCGCCGCGATGTCTTCGGACCGGCGGACCTGCTGCGCGTGCTCGCGGCCATCACGGAGCTGGAGCCGCGCTTCCGGAAGAGCGGCCAGCAGCAGCTTCTCCTCGAGGCGCTGCTGGTGCGCTTCGCCCTGCTCGACCGCACGGTCTCGCTGGAGGCGGTGCTGCGCGGGCTGGGTGGCGGGGGCACGGGTGGCGCGGTGGAAGACGATCGTCCGATGCGTCGCGCCGCCCCAGCCACCGTCCCCGCCGCGCCGGCACCGGCTCCCGCGGCGTCCGCGCCGGAGGCGCCGCCCGTCGCGCCACGCGCGAGTGATTCGCCGGTGGGCGACTGGCGCTCGGTGGTTCGCGACGCGGATCGCGCGGTGCCGCCCGCGGGCCGCGCCGCGCCGGCACCCGCTCCCGCGGCGGCCAGGAGTGCCTCACAGGCGGACGAGGCGCCGGCCGCGCCGCCGGTGCGCGCACCGCAGGGGACCGTCGCGGCGACGTCCGCGCCGCCCGACGTGCACCTGGTGCTGGAGCGGTGGGACGATCTCGTCGCCGCGGTCAAGGCGTCGGGGAAGAGCCTCGCGGCCACGGCGCTGAGCCACGCGTCTCCCGTGGCGGTGACGGCCAGGGGGGATGTGACCGTCGCGCTGGACGAGGCGAATCCGATCTTCGAGCAGGCGCTGGAGACGGTGAAGGTGGACGCCGCGGCATTGCTGCGCGGCTGGTTTCCCGGCGTGCAACGGGTGGCGATCCGCGCCGCCGCGGGATCGGGAGCGCCGCCGCAGCGGCTCACCGACGAGATGGTGCGGGCCGAGCGGCTGACGGCGATGCGTCGCAAGGATCCCGTGCTGGATCAGGCGATCGACGCGCTCGATCTCGATCTCGCCGACTGACGCGTGGCTGCCGGCTCGCTTGCGGCGCGCGCGCGGCGCCCGGTAGCTTTTTTCTTTCTTCGACCAGTGCGGACACATGGCTGACTTCATGAAGATCCTGCAGCAAGCGCAGGAGATGCAGGGCAAGTTCGCGCAGATGCAGGAAGAGCTGCAGAAGCAGACCGTCTCCGCCACGGCGGGCGGCGGGATGGTCAGCGTGGAGGCGAACGGGCAGGGAACTGTGCGCTCCATCAAGATCGACCCGAGCCTGGCCAAGAACGGCGACGTGGAGATGCTCGAGGACCTCGTGCTCGTCGCCGTGACGGAGGTGCAGAAGAAGGCACAGGCAGTGGCGGCCCAGGAGATGGGCAAGCTCACCGGCGGGCTGCACCTCCCCTTCAAGCTTCCGTTCTAGGCGCGCGGATGTCAGCGATCGACGATCTCACCGGTGAGCTCGGGCGGCTGCCCGGCATCGGGCGAAAGACGGCGCTTCGGCTCACGTACCATCTCCTGAAGCAGCCGCCTGAGCAGAGCCGGCGGCTTGCCGAGGCGCTGCGCACCCTCTCGGACAAGATCCGCCCCTGTGCGCGCTGCTTCAACCTGACCGAGGAGGAGCTGTGTGCGATCTGCCGCGACCCGCGGCGTGACGCGACGCTCATCTGCGCAGTCGAGGAGGCAGCGGACATCGGCGCGATCGAGCGGGCCGGGGAGTTCCGCGGGATGTTTCACGTGCTGGGCGGCCGCCTGTCGCCCCTGGATGGCGTCACCCCCGACGATCTCACCATCCCGCAGCTCGTCGCGCGCGTCGCGGCGGGCGAGGTGCGGGAGGTGATCCTGGCGACGAACCCGAGTCTGGAAGGAGAAGCCACCGCCTTGTACGTACAGCGCCAGCTGTCGAGCTATTCCGTGAGCGTGACCCGCATCGCGCGCGGGCTGCCGATGGGCGGCGACCTCGAATACGCGGACGGGGTCACCATCGCCCAGGCGCTCTCCGCGCGGAGGGCGATGTGAGGTCGGGGGCGCGCGCGAAGCTCGCCGCGGCCGGCTTTCTGGGCGGGTTGGCGCTGGGGCTGGTGGTGTGGGGGACGCAGGTGGAGCGCAGCCGGCGCGAGCTGTTCAGCCGGTCGCCGGTGCGGCGGCTCGCCGCGCTGGGCTATCTGTCCGGACGGCCCGGGCTGGAGTCGGCGCAGCTGCTGGCGGATTACGTGAACTGGGAAGCCCGACCGATCCTGCGGCGCCGCGGTCAGCGGCTGCTGCGCCGCATGCAGGCGAACCTCGACTAGGCCTCATCCATGCCCGTAGGTGCCGCGAGCTGGTCGTTCACCGAGGACGACTTCGCCGCCATCACGCAGTCGCTCGACCGCTTTCTCCTCGCCAGCAGCGCGCGATGCGCGCTCCTCGTCGACCGGAGCGGTCAGCTCGTGGCCACCGTCGGCGAGCAGCCGAAGTTCGACCCCACCGCCTTCGCCACCCTCACCGCCGCCGACTTCAGCGCCAACGACCAGCTGGCGAAGCTGATCGGGGAGAGCGATTTCAACTCGCTCTTCCACCAGGGCGAGAAGGAGTCCATGTATCTTGCCGACGTGGCGCGGCGGGTCATCCTCGTCGTGCTGTTCGACAACCGGACCACCCTCGGGCTGGTTCGCCTCAAGATGAAGCAGACCGTGGAGGAGCTGACGAGACTCTTCGAGCAGGTATTCGCGCGCCCTGCGCAGGGACAGGGCGGCGCCCCCGGGCTACTCGCCGGTGCGGATGACGAGATCGACAAGCTGTTCCAGTAGAGGGAGACGACAGCCATGTCGATGATCAACTACGCGTCGCGCGAGATCAACTGCAAGATCGTGTATTACGGCTCCGGTCTCGGCGGCAAGACGTCGAACCTCGAGCACATCTACGGCAAGGTGCAGCCGGACACGCGGGGCAAGCTCATCTCGCTCGCCACGGAGACGGAGCGCACCCTGTTCTTCGACTTCCTCCCGGTGGACCTCGGGACGATCCGCGGCTTCAAGACCCGTTTCCACCTCTACACGGTGCCGGGCCAGGTCTACTACAACGCCAGCCGCAAGCTCATCCTCAAGGGGGTGGACGGCATCGTTTTCGTGGCCGACTCCCAGGTGGAGCGGATGGAGGCGAATCAGGAGGCCATGCAGAACCTGTACGACAACATGGCCGAGTACGGGTACGACCTGACGAAGATGCCCTTCATCATCCAGTACAACAAACGGGACCTGCCCAACGCCGCCTCGATCCGGGACCTGCAGGCGGCGCTCAATCCAGGCTGGGAGATCACGGAGCCGCCGCGCCAGCGCGTCACCCCCGATCCCTTCCACGCCGGGGAGAATCTCGTGGAGCAGCTTCCGACGGGCGAATGGATCGAACGTGCGCCATATTTCGAGGCGGTCGCCGTCACGGGCGACGGCGTGTTCGAGACGCTGCGCTCCGTGAGCAAGCTCGTGCTCAAGTCGCTCGCCTAATCCGCACTACCTACAGATCGCGTGAACCTTCCGAACGCCGTCACCGCAGGCCGCATCGCCGTCACGCCGCTCATCGCGTGGCTGCCGCTCATGCCATCCTCCACGCTGCGGCTCATTGCGTTCGTCCTGTTCGTCGTCGCGGCGGTCACCGATTACGTGGACGGCCAGCTCGCGCGCTCCCGCAAGCAGGAGACCGATCTCGGACGGCTGCTCGATCCGCTCGCCGACAAGCTGCTGCTCGTCGGGACTTTCGTGCCGATGTTCATGCTGATGCGGCCGAGCGCGCGCGCGACGGCGGCTGCGGCCCCGGGGACCGCCGCACACTGGCTCCCCTTCCACACCCCCTTCGGCGACGTGCCGCTCGCCTGGTGGATCCTCGCCGTGGTGCTGGGGCGCGAGCTGTTCATGACCATCTTCCGGCAGGCGGCGGCGCGGCGCGGTGTGGTGATCGCCGCGATCGGGCCGGCCAAGTGGAAGACGGGGTTCCAGTCGGTGTGGGTAGGCTCGGCGTACTTCTGGTTCTTCGCCGCGACGCTCGCCGCCGAGCGAGGATGGGACACCGCGCCCTGGAACGCCTTCGCCAGCTTCAACGGCCTCGTGGGCGTGCTGACCATGGTCGGTGCGGTCGCCCTCACGCTCTACTCGCTCGTGCTCTACCTGCGCAGCTACGGCCGCGTGTTCACGGGCACGCCCGTGCGAACGGTCAAGTGAGCGCGCGAAGTTCGAAGTGAGAGGCGAAGGTCACGGCGCACCGCCCGGCACTTTCGCAGCTTGAGTTCGAACCTCTCACCTCGAACTACTCACCCGCCTCATGCAGATCGAAGTCGTCACGATCGGTGACGAGCTCCTCCTCGGCTTCACGACCGACACGAACGCCGCGCATCTGGCGCGGGTCCTCGCCGCCGAGGGGGTGGAGATCGTGCGCCGCACCACGTGCGGCGACACGGCGGAGTCCATCGCTGCCGCCGTCGGCGACGCGCTGGACCGCACCGGCGCGGTGATCACGACCGGCGGCCTCGGGCCCACGAGCGACGACCTCACCAAGCCCTCCATCGCCGCGCTTTTCGGGCGGGCGATGGTGCTGGACGAGGAGCACCTCGAGTGGATGCGCGAGCGCTGGCGCACCCGCTTCAAGCGTGAGATGCCCGCGTCGAACCGGCAGCAGGCGATGCTTCCCGCGGGCGCGCGGAAGCTGCCGAACCATCACGGCTCCGCTCCCGGCATCTGGCTCGAGGACGAGCGCGGCCGCTGGGTGGCAATGCTGCCCGGCGTTCCGCGGGAGATGAAGGGGATGCTCGCCGACACCCTGATGCCGCTCGTGCGCGACCGCGTGGGCGCGGACGCGCGCGTCATCCGCTCGAGGACCCTCCGCACCACGGGGATCGGGGAATCCGCCATCGCGGACCTGATCGGAGAGATCGAAGGAGGGGTCGGCGAGGCGCTGGGGCTCGCCTACCTCCCGAACGCCGACGGCACCGATCTCCGGCTCACGGCGCGCGGGATGCGCGCCGCGGCGGCCGACGAGGCGCTGGCGCGCGGCGCGGAGCGGCTGCGCACGGTGGTCGGCGACGCCGTCTACGGCGAGGACGGGAGCGATCTCGCCGCGGTGGTGCTCGAGCTTTGCCGTTCCCGGGGTGTCACCGTCGCCGTCGCCGAGAGCTGCACTGGCGGGCTGCTGGGAGCCCGGCTCACCGCGATCGCGGGCAGCAGCGACGTCGTGCTGGGCGGGGTGATCGCTTACGCGAACTCGGTGAAGACGGGGCTGCTTGGCGTGCCCGCGCCGCTGATCGCCGAGCACGGGGCCGTCAGCGAGCCCGTGGCGCGGGCGATGGCGAGCGGGGCGCGCGCCGCGCTCGGCGCGTCGGCCGCCCTGTCCATCACGGGAATCGCCGGCCCGGGGGGCGGGACGGAGGCCAAGCCGGTCGGCACCGTGTGGGTCGCCCTCGATCAGGACGGCCGGGTGGAGGCACGGAGCTACCATCTCATCGGCGACCGGGGAGAGATCCGCCACAGAGCGTCCCAGGGGGCGCTGGAGCTGCTGCGGCGCCGGCTCGTGGCCGGCGGTTGAGCGCCCGGGGCGGACCTCTTCCCGCCCTCACCGCGGACCGGTGCGCACGACCGGTGCGCCACTCGTTAATGTTCAGCGATAACCAGCGAACCACAGCACATGCCCGACGCCGACAACATGCCGACCGATCCCGCGCTGCAGGAAGATCCGAGCCTCGCCACTGACGCCGATGGCGGCGTCGCGCCCGACGCTGCCGGGTCGGCGAGCGACGCGCGCGAGCTCGAGGAGCAGCGCGACAAGTATCTCCGGCTCGCGGCCGAGTACGACAACTTCCGCAAGCGCTCGGCGAAGGAGCGGCAGGAGGCGCAGTCGCGCGGGCAGGCCGACCTGATCCGGGGCCTGGTCGACGCGCTGGACGACATCGGCCGCTTCGCGCACGTGGATCCCGCCAGCACCGACGCCAGGACCGTCGTGGACGGCGTCGCCATGGTCGAGCGGAAGCTGCTCAAGACGCTGGGCGCGCTCGGTCTCGAGATCGTCAATCCGGAAGGGGCGCCCTTCGACCCCGCGCTGCACGAGGCAGTGATGACCGAGCCGGCGGCCTCGAAGGAGGAGGACCACACGGTCGCCCGCGTGTTCCAGCTCGGCTACGTGTTCAACGGGCAGCTCCTGCGCCCGGCGCGCGTCGTCGTGAAGCAATGGAACGGCTGACCGCGTAAGGTCCGCCATGGCTCAGAAAGACTTCTACGCCGTCCTCGGCGTCCCGGCGTCCGCCACGCAGGACGAGATCAAGAAGAAGTACCGCTCGCTCGCGTCGAAGCACCATCCGGACAAGAACCCGAACGACGCGAAGTCAGCCGACAAGTTCAAGGAGATCTCCGAGGCGTACACGACGCTCGGCGACGCCGACAAGCGGAAGCAATACGACCAGATGCGCCAGCTCGGGGCGTTCGGCGGCTTCGGCGGTGGCGCGCCGCGCGGCGGTGCCGGGAACGCGGGGCGGGCGTCGTACGGCTATCCCCCGTCGGGCGGCGGCGGCGCGAGCCCGAACTTCCAGGACTTCGACATCGGCGGCCTCGGCGGCCTGGGCGACATCTTCAGCTCGATGTTCGGCAACGCGCAGCGCGGCGGCGGCGCTGGCGCGCGTCCGCGCGGTCCGCAGCGCGGCCAGGACATCGAGTCGAGCCTCGAAGTGCCGTTCCGCACGGCGGCCCTCGGCGGCAAGGTGCAGGTGGAGCTCGACGTCACCGAAGAGTGCATCACCTGCAAGGGGAGCGGCGCAGCGCCGGGCGCGAAGCTCGTCACCTGCGAGGAGTGCGGCGGCCGCGGCACGATCAGCTTCGGCCAGGGAGGCTTCGCCGTGCAGCGCCCCTGCCCGGTGTGCCTCGGCCGCGGACAGGTGCCCACGGAGCGGTGCCCCACCTGCGCGGGAAGTGGCGAGGTCCGTCTCCGCCGGAAGGTCACCATCTCCGTGCCGGCGGGTGTGGACACCGGCTCGCGCGTGCGTTTGAAGGGGCAGGGAGGGCGCGGCACGAAGGACGGTCCGCCGGGCGATCTCCTCATCACCTTCGACGTCAAGCCCGACCGCTTCTACAAGCGGGAGGGGCTGGACCTCATTGCACCGGTGAAGATCAACATCGCCCAGGCGACGCTCGGCTCGAAGATCAATGTCAAGTCGCTGGACGGAACCAAGGTGGCGCTGAAGATCCCGCCGGGCACCACCTCGGGCAAGCGGTTCCGCGTGCGAAGTCACGGCATCGAGAAGGACGGACAGCGCGGCGATCTGATCGTGCAGGTCGAGGTGACGGTGCCGGAGAAGCTGACGCCGGAGCAGGAAGAGGCGATGAAGAAGTTCGCCGAGACGATGAACTACTGATCGGCCGGGGCGGAAGCATGCGCCGGTGCCGCGGTGGGTCGTTCGCACTGCCACACCGGTACGCTTGCACTGCCACACCCATACGTCTGCACTGCCACACCGGTACGCTTGCACCGCCACACCGGTACGTCTGCACTGCCACACGGTACGCTTGCACTGTCACACCAGTACCGAGTCGCCTGTACCGAGCAGGAGACCCGGGTGGATGCTCCCGGGATCTGTAGACCCGCTCGTTGCAGCGAGATGGTAGTGAGGGGGCGCTTCGGATGACGTCGATCGTGAAGCGCCTTTCATGTTTGGTGTATGCATGACTTCAGAAAGCTGCTCGTCTGGCAGCAGGCGCGTGCGCTCGGGACGGACGTCTATGCATTGACGCGCGGCTTCCCGCGCGAAGACCGCCACATCATCGCGTCGCAGCTGCGCCGCTCCGCACTCTCCATAGCGACGAACATTGCCGAGGGGTGCGGCAAGCAGTCACGCGGGGAAACCGTGCGATACCTCGAGATCGCCAGTGGATCCGCGGTCGAGACGGAGCATCACCTGATCGTGGCCGAGGACGTGGGCTACATCTCTCGCGGCGAAGCCAGTGATCTCACGGGCCGTGCGGTCGCGATTCAGCGCATGCTGCGTTCGCTGATCAAGAACCTTCCTGGCTGAGCAGCGGATCTACAGATCCCGGTGGCATCCAGCCGGGTCTCCTGCCCGGTACACGCGACTCAGTACTGGTGTGGCAGTATGATGCGGCACTCACGCTGCCAGGATGGGCAGCCCACGCCGCGCTCGTTCGATCACCCCTCCGCCCAGTACCCTCGAGCCGTCGTACAGCACGAGCGACTGCCCCGGCGAGATTGCGCTGACTCCCCCCTCGATCGCGATCTCCACTTCCGACGGCGAGTCCGGGTCGTTGCCTGAGCCGCGATTGTGCACGAGCACTCCGCGCACCGGCGAGGCGCGGTGGCGGATCTGCACCTCGAGCTCGGTGCCGAGCGGGGGCGGCTCCACCAACCAGTTCACCTCGCGCGCCACGACGCCGCGTCCCAGGAGCTCCGGCCGCGGCCCGATCACCACCGCGCGCGTCTCGGGCCGGATCTCGACGACGAACATCGGCTCGCGGAACCCGCCCGGCAGCCCCTTCCGCTGTCCGACGGTGAAGCGCGCGTAGCCATCGTGCTCGCCCAGCACCGTTCCGTCGCTGGTGACGAACGGCCCGCGCGCGAGCGCCGGCGCGTCCGCGCCCAGCTCGCGCGCGATGATCTTCGTGTGGTCGCCGTCCGGGACGAAGCAGATGTCCTGGCTCTCGACCTTCTCGGCGATCAGCTCGAGGCCCAGCTCGTGCGCGACGGCGCGCGTCTCGGCCTTGGTCTGGTCGCCGACCGGCAGGAGCATGCGCGCGAGCACCCCGCGCTGGATCCCCCACAGGAAGTACGACTGATCCTTCGCCGGATCGCGGCCGCGGTGCAGCACGCCGTCGCGCACCTGCGCGTAGTGTCCCGTCGCGATCCACCGCGCCTCGATGGCGTCGGCCTTGTGGAGCAGGTCGCGGAACTTCGTGAAGGTGTTGCAGCGCACGCAGGGGATCGGCGTGCGGCCGCGCGAGTACTCGGCGACGAAATCCTGCACCACGTCGCGGCCGAAGGCGCTCTCCAGGTTCAGCACGTAGTGCGGAACGCCGAGCTGCTCGCAGACGCGCCGTGCATCGTTCACGCTGTCGAGCGAGCAGCAGGGGCGGTCGGGCAGGTCGTCACCGTGACAGAACAGCTTCATCGTCGCGCCGACGACGTCGTAGCCCTGGCGCACGAGCATCGCCGCCGCCACCGACGAGTCGACGCCGCCGCTCATCGCCACGAGGACGCGCTCCCCCATCAGCCGATCACGCCGTCGCCAGACGGCGCGCCTTCTCCACGAGCATCGGGAACAGCTCGGCCACGCGCTCGATGCACGCGTCGGTGGTGAGCGAGCCGAGGCTCATGCGGATCGCGCTGCTCGCCAGCTCGCGCGGCACGCCGAGGGCCGACAGCACGTGCGATGGGGTGATGCTCCCGCTCTGGCAGGCGGAGCCCGCCGAGCAGGCCACGCCGCGCAGGTCGAGCGCCATCAGGAGCGACTCGCTGTCGGTGCCCGGGACCGAGATGCTCGTGATGTGCGGGGCGCGGGGCGCGCCGCGGCCGTGGATCACCGCGTCCGGGATCCGCGCCATCAGTGCCGCCTCGAGGCGGTCGCGCTGCGCCTCGAGCTGCGACCAGTGGCGCTCGCGCTCCTCGACCGCCAGCTCGGCGGCGCGGGCGAGCCCGACCGCCATCGCCACGTTCTCCGTGCCGGGCCGGCGCCCGCGATCCTGCGCGCCGCCGAACATCAGCGGCTCCATCCTCGTGCCGCGGCGGATGTACAGCGCGCCGATCCCCTTGGGGGCGCCGATCTTGTGTCCCGAGATGGACAGCACGTCGAACGGGGTGCGCCGCGCGTCAACCTCCACCTTGCCGAACGCCTGCACCGCGTCGGTATGAAACACCACGCCGCGCGCCCGCGCCCGCTCGGCGAGCGACGCCACGTCCTGCAGCACGCCGATCTCGTTGTTCACCCACATCACCGAGCAGACCGCCACGTCCTCGCGCACCAGTGCGTCGAACGAGGCGTCGTCCACAGTCCCCGCTCCGGTCACCGCGAGGAGGCGCTCCTCGCCCCCTTCCCGCGCCACCTCGTGCACCGCCGCCAGCACTGCCTTGTGCTCGATCGGCGAGGCCACCACGCCCGGGCGGCCCTCGGCATGCCGCGCGCGCCACACCCCCAGCACCGCCATGTTGTCGGCTTCCGTCCCGCAGGAGGTGAAGCACACCTCGTCCGGCGAGGCCCCGAGACATCGCGCGACACGCTCGCGCGCCTCGTCCAGCGCCGTGCGCGCCTCGCGCCCCCAGCGGTGCGCGCTGGACGGATTGCCGAAGCGAGGACCGAAGAAGGGGAGCATCGCCTCCATGACCTCCTCGCGGACGGGGGTCGTGGCGGCGTGATCGAGGTAGATGGGGTCAGGCATATGCTTCAAACATAACGGTTTAGCCACCGTGGTGAAATACGGGCGCCCCGCCGGCCGCCCTGCGGGGGCCCCTGACACAATCGCCCGGCTCTCCCGTATAATGACGCATGACCGACCAACGTCCCCCGCAGTACCGGCCCGCTGCGCCGATGCCCCCGCTTCCGGCCTACGCCGCCCCGCGCCAGGATGGTATTCCGGCGCTTCCGATGGACGACGTCCGGGAGCAGGCGGTGCGGATCCTCACCGACCGGTTCGCCGACGACTCGCTCACCGAGGCCGAGTTCGAAGTCCGCCTCGCGAGCCTGAGTGCGGCGTCCACCCCCGCCGAGGTCGACGCGGTGATCGCCGACGTCCGCGTCCCGCGGACCCCCCTCTCCGAGCTTCGTTCGAGCAGCGGGACCCTTCCGGTCCGGCCGAGCGAAGGGCGACTGATGGCGGTCATGAGCCAGACGCAGCGCACCGGCCAGTGGATCGTCCCCGACCGGCTCGACGTC
Source organism: Gemmatimonadales bacterium (assembly GCA_038325515.1). Taxonomy (GTDB): domain Bacteria; phylum Gemmatimonadota; class Gemmatimonadetes; order Gemmatimonadales; family Gemmatimonadaceae; genus AG11. The sequence continues at coordinate 87,569 of JBBQJC010000006.1, forward strand.
CGCGCCGTGATGAGCGAGGTGGTCGTCGACCTCCGCCACGCCATCGTGCCACCCTACTGCGTCATCGACATCGTGGCGATCATGGCGAACGTCACGGTGATCGTCCCTCCCGATCTCATCACGCAGTGCGACGTGTCCGCCGTGATGGGCGCGGTGCAGAGCCGCGATACGCTGCGCAGCGGCTGGATGGCGCCGCCGCGGGTTCGCCTCACCGGGATGGCGCTCATGGCCGAGGTGAAGCTGCACGTCCGCGACCGCGACTGGATCGGCTAGCGGGAGAGCAGCACGGCGCGCACCGGCGCCGCGTCCAGACCGGCGAGCCGTTGCGGCAGCGCGACGAGCTCGTAGTCGCCCTCGGCGACGAGCGACAGGTCGAGGTTCTCGAGCACGAACGCGCCGCCAGCGAAGAGCGCGTGATGCACCGGGAGGGTCTTGCTCTCGCGCTCGTCGACTGAGGGCGCGTCGACGCCGAGGAGACACAGCCCGGACCTCGCGAGAGCGCTCGCCGCGTCCGGCGACAGCACCGGCCAACGGCCGGGAAAGGCTCCCCCTGCGATGCCGCGCCCCGTGCGGAGGAGGAGGCGCGCGAACCCCGCCACACGTGGATCGTCGGGCCGCAGCGCGAGGGGGCCATCCGGCGCGCCACTCACGTCCAGCACGCGCACCGGTCCGAGGAAGGGCTCGAGCGGCATCTCGTCCGAGGCGGCCCAGCCGTCGTGCACGTGAAGGGGCGCATCGGCGTGCGTCCCCACGTGTGGACTTCCCGCCACGCTCGACAGATTGATCGCCGCCCCGTCCGCGATCCGGCAGGTCCACCCGCACGAGAAGGGGACGTCGCCCGGCCACTCCGGCGTGCCGGGCCGCACGAGGACGGAGATGTCGTGGATCACACCGACCCGTAGAACTTCGCGCGCACGGCCCACAGGGCGGGGAAGAACTTCTGGTCGATGGTGCGGGCGAGGTACTTGGCGCCGAGCGTCCCCCCGGTGCCCCCCGTGAGGGGACCGAGCACGCGCTCGACGAGCTGCACGTGCGCGAAGCGCCAGAGGCCGAACTGCTGCTCGTACTCGAGCAGCGCCTCGGCGAGGAAGAACAGCGTGGACGGACGGTCGCCGGTGTACAGCTTCTCCAGCGTGATCCCGTCCTGCTCCAGCAGCGAGAGGAAGAGCTCCTGCAGCGTCGGCCTCTCGAGGCAACGCTGCACGAGCGGCGGCACCGGGCCGTGCTCCTGCAGCACGTGCATGAAGTGGGGCTCGCGCAGCCCGGACGCGGCCTCGATGGCGCGGAACTGCACGCTCTGCGAGCCGCTCGAGGAACCGAGGTGCCGCCGGAACTCGGCGAAGTGCTGCGGAGGAAGTGTCTCGAGTGCCGAGAGCTGCGCCGAGACGATGCGCATCAGCGCGTTGATGCGGCCCATGCGGAAGAGCGCGAACTCCGCCTCGCGCTGCAGGAACGACTCGATCAGCAACTCGAGCTCGTGCAGGATCTCCTTGAACCAGAGCTCGCTCGACTGGTGCACGACGATGAAGAGCATCTCGTCAGGATGCGCGGCGCGTGGCCGCTGGAGCTGGAGCAGCTCGTCCAGGGCGAGATACGACCCGTAGGTGACGTCGTCGGCCGAGCCGGATGCAGCGGTCGTGTCGGTCAAAATGTACTTACCTCGAGCGCGGCGACGTCGTCGACGCGCATCATCTCGGTGGTGAAGTAGGGCTCGCCGTACCGTGTGCGAATGAGCGAGCCGTAGGTTGCCGCGTAATGGCGGATGATGTCGTACAGGGGCTCCCCATTGGGGAAGACCTCTCCCGCCTGGATCTCGCCGTCGAACTGCGAGGCATAGCACTGCACCGCCTCGAGCTTCTGCTCGAACTCCTCGCTGATGTCGACGACGAAGGTGGGGCGCGCGAAATCCTGCCGGTAGGTGAGCGAGTGCAGGATCTTCAGGGGACGATGCTTCGGGACCTCGGGGGCGACCTTTGCCAGGCCGGCGACGAAGCAGGCGTCGCGCACCAGGCTGGCGGCGGCGCGGTGATCGGGATGCCGCCCCTCCGTCGCGGGGGCGATCACGACGCGCGGGCGGTACCGGCGAATCAGCCGCGCGAGCGCCTCTCTCGTGGCGGGGGTGTTCTCGATCCCCGCGTCGGGAAGGGCGAGGGTCTCCCGCGCCGATACGCCGAGGATTCCGGCGGCGCGCGCGGCCTCCTCGGCGCGCAGCGCCGCCGAGCCGCGCGTCCCCATCTCCCCTTGCGTGAGGTCGATGATCGCCGTGCGCTGCCCCTTGCGGGCCGCCTTGATGAGGGTGCCACCGCAGGTCAGCTCGACGTCGTCGCGGTGCGCGGCGATGGCCAGGATGGAGACGGGCTCGGTGGTCATTGGGGGGAATATACGCGAACTACGGTTTGTCGGTTTACGGTTTGTCGGTTCGCGGCCGACCTCGGGACGCAGGGGCCGACGGGGGCCGGCCGAAAACCGACAAACCGTAAACCGACAAACCGCTTATTCGTACCTCAACGCCACCACCGGATCCAGCCGCGCGGCGCGGATCGCGGGGAGCATCCCGAACAGCACCCCCGTCACGGCGCTGATGGCCATCGAGGCGGCCACGGTGCCCCATGAGGTGGCGGCGGGGATGGAGGGCCACGCGGTCCGCACCCCGACCGCCACGAGCATGCCGAGCGCGAGCCCGACCGCGGCGCCGATGCCGGTGAGGGTCACCGCCTCCACGAGGAACTGCCAGAGGATCGTCCACCTCGTGGCGCCGAGCGCCTTGCGGACTCCGATCTCGCGGGTCCGCTCCGTCACGGAGATCATCATGATCGCCACGACGCCGACGCCGCCGACGAGGAGCCCCACCGAGGAGAGCGCGAGCCCCACGACGAAGAAGGTGCCGAACAGCTTGTTGTAGATGGCCCAGAGGCGGTCCTGGGTCACGATGTCGAAGTTGTTCGGCTGACTGGGGCGCAGGCCGCGGCGCGCGCGCAGCGCGGCGGTCACGTCGTCCACCGCCTCCTCGACCGTCACGCCGGCGAGCGGCTTGACGATGAGGTTGTTGCCGCGCATCCAGAGGTTGAGGTGCCTTCGCGCCGTCTCGAAGGGGACGATCGCCTTCGGAGAGTCGCCTCCTCCCGCCGATGTCGGGGTGCCCATGGGGCTCGCCGTGTAGTGGTAGAAGCCGATGACCTTGAAGGGAACGCCGCCGATGGTGATCTCCTTGTCGATCGGATCCGACTCCCCGAAAAGGGTCTCCGCCAGCTTGTCGTTCACCAGGGCGACACGCGCGCCCGCGGCATTCTCCGCCGCGGTGAAGTTGCGCCCCGGGTAGATGTCGCCTCCGTCCACCTCGGTCCAGTTCGGGGTGTAGACCTCCATCCCCGCGTTCATCGTCTTGTCCTTGTACTTGAACTTGTCTCCCGTGCCGACGTGCGACGTCACCGCGCGGATCGTCGGCAGCCGTTCGAGCGCCGCCACCTCCTCGAGGGTGATGGGCGGATTGCGCCGCTCGGGACAGGTCTCGACGGTGCCGTCGCAGGAGTTGAAGCCGCCGATGGGGCGCCGGTAGACGTAGAACGACGTGGGGCCGGCGGCCTCGAGGTCCCGCCGGAACGACTCGTTGATTCCGCGCACTACCGAGGACATGGCGACGACGACGAACACGCCGAGCGCGACGCCCATGATGGTGAGCGCGGCGCGCGCCCGGTTGGCCTTGAGCGCGTCGAGCGCGATCGTGACCCCCTCGAAGACCTGCGTGAATGACGTGAGAAAGCGCACGGGATCACTCCTGACGCAGGGCGTCGATCGGGTCGAGCCGCGACGCCTTGCGCGCGGGCAGGATGCCGGAGACGATCCCGACGACGGTGCCGAGCAGGGTGGCGACGACGATCGACCAGGGGGCCACCGCCGCAGGGAGGGGGGTGTTCCACGAGATGATGTCGGCGCCGAGGATGCCCAGCCCGATGCCGAGGACGGCGCCGAGCGTGCTGAGGGTCGCCGCCTCGACGAGGAACTGGCGCATGATGTCCTTTCGCCGTGCGCCGAGCGCCTTCCGGATGCCGATCTCGCGCGTGCGCTCGGCGACGGCCACCAGCATGATGTTCATGATCACCATGCCGCCCACCACGAGCCCGATGGCGGGGAGGGCGGTGCCGGCGATGGTCATGATCCCCTTGATCTGGTTGAACGACTGCAGCGCCGACTCCGAGGTCTCCATCACGAAGTTGTCGGGGACCGCGGGGCGGAGCCCGCGGTTCGCGCGGATCACCTCGCGGACGGTCTCCATCGCATCGCGCATCATGAGGTCGTTCGGCGCCTGCACCATCAGGCCGTCGATGTCGCCGCGTGGGTTGGTGAGGCGATGCAGGGGGGAGTTGAACGGGGCGAAGCCCGTCTTGTCGAGCGACTGTCCGAACAGGCTCCCCTGGTGCTCGATCACCCCGATGACCGTGTAAGGCATGCCGCCGATGCGGAGCTCGCGGCCGAGCGGGCTGAGGCCGGGGAAGAAGAAGCCCGCGACCTCGTCGCCGATCACGATGACCGGCGTGCCGAGCTCCGCCTCCTGCGTGGTGAAGATACGGCCGCTCGAGAGGTCGTACTTCTTGATGGTGAAGTAGTCACCCTCCACGGCATGCGCCTCGATCTGCCGGGGACGAGAATAGATGCTCGTCGCCCACAGCGTCTCCTGGCTCTCGATCGCGTAGTGCGTCCCCTCGGGCAGGGAATTGCGCACCATGGCGACGTCGCGGTGGTACACGCGGGGGCGCCGCTGCCACTCCTTCCATTCCTCTTCGGTGGTGTTGTTGCCGAACCAGGGGAAGCGGCGCACCGTGAAGGTGTTGGCGCCGAGCATGCGGCCGGCGAAGTCCTCCTCCACGTACTTGCTCATCCCCGTGACGATGGAGACGACGGCGATGAGGAACATGACGCCGATCATGACGCCGAGCAGGGTGAAGAAGCTCTTCAGCTTCTGCACGCGGATCTGCTGGAGGGCGAGCCGAACTGCCTCGTGGAAGGGCATGTCGTGGGGGCGGGAGTGTGCCGCCCTTACGGAGCCTTCGCCGGGCGAGTTTCGGCCCTCCCCTATGGTGTATTCGGTTCTCGGTTATCGGTCTTCAGCCCACCCCGGGACGCCAGGAGCCGTCCGAGGCAGGCCGAGAACCGAAGGCCGATAACCGAAGGCAGCCCGCCCCTATTCGTACCGTAGCGCCGTGACCGGATCCAGCTTCGACGCCTTTGCCGCGGGGAGCATCCCGAAGAGGACGCCCGTCACCGCGCTGCTGAGCAGTGCGGCGACCACGGCCAGGGGGGGGACGCTGGCCGCCACCGGCGTCGCGGACTTGATCGCGTAGGCCGCCAGGGCGCCCAGCACCAGGCCGATGATGGCGCCGATCCCGGTGAGGGTGACGGCCTCGACGAGGAACTGCCAGAGGATGGTGCCGCGCGTGGCGCCGAGCGCCTTGCGGACGCCGATCTCGCGGGTGCGCTCGGTGACGGAGATCATCATGATCGCGATCACCCCCACCCCCCCGACGATGAGGCCCACGCCGGAGAGGACGATCATGACGAGGAAGAAGGCGCCGAAGATCTTGTTGTAGACTTCGAACAGCTGGTCCTGCGTGATGATGGCGAAGTCGTTGTCGCTGCCCGGCCGAAGTCCATGGCGTCCACGGATCGCCGCGATGACGTCGTCGATCGCCTGCTCGCGCGTCGTCCCCGCCCCCGGCACCACCGAGAGTCCGATGTAGTCGAACGACGCGTTCAGTCGCTTGCGCGCCGACTCGATCGGGATGATCCCCTTGGGGCTGTCGCCCCCGCCGAGAAAGCTCGCCTTGTAGTGATACACGCCGAGCACGCGGAAGGGCTGTCCCCCGACGTTGATCGACTTGTCGAGAGGATCGGATTCGCCGAACAGCTGCTTGGCCAGCTCCTCGTTCACGATCACGACGTTCTCTCCAGCCTTCGCCTCGTTCGCCGTGAAGTTGCGTCCCGGGTACAGGTCGCCCCCGCCGTCGATCTGCTGCCAGTTGCCGGTGTAGCCGTCGATCTCCACGCCGGTGAGCCGGCGGTCCTTGTACGACACGGCGCTCTGCGTCTGCAGCTGCGCTCCGACGGTGCGGATGGAGGGGAGCTGCCCGAGGGCCTCCACGTCCGCCAGGGTGAGCGGGGGATTCCGGCGATACTTGCAGGTGGACTCGGTGCCGTCGCACGCCTCGAAGCTGATGGGGAATCGCGAGACGAAGAAGGTCGTGGGGCCGGCGCTCTCGAAGTCCTTCGCGACGCTGTCGTTGATGCCGTGGATGGCGGCGGAGATCACCACCACCACGAACACGCCGACGGCGATGCCGAGAATGGTGAGGCCCGCGCGGACCTTGTTGGCGCGGATGGAGTCGAGGGCGATCGTCACCCCTTCCTTCATCCCGAAGAGGCGCTGCTGGATGAGTGACATCCGCTACTCCGCCCGCAGGGCGGTGATGGGATCCAGCCGCGAGGCGCGGCTGGCGGGATAGACGCCGGCGATGATCCCCACGCCCGCGCCGATGCCGATCCCCACGAACACGGACCAGAGCTCCACCGCGGCGGGCAGGGGGCTGACCATCGAGATGATCTTGGCGAAGGCGAAGCCGGTGGCGACGCCGAGCGCGGCGCCGACGGTGCTGAGCGTGGCGCTCTCCACGAGGAACTGGCTCATGATGTCGCGCCGGCGAGCGCCGAGCGATTTGCGGATGCCGATCTCCCGAGTCCGCTCGGCGACGGCCACGAGCATGATGTTCATGATGACGATGGCGCCCACGATGAGGCCGATGGCGGGGAGCGCGACGCCCGCCGCCACCAGGTAGCCCTTGATCTTCGTCCAGAAGGCGAGCGCCGATTCCGAGGTCTGCAGCTCGAAGTTGTCGGGCTGGCCGGGCCGGAGATGATGCTGGATCCGCATCACCTCGCGCACCGTCTCCATCGTGCCGGTCATCGCCGCGCGGCTGGGCGTCTGGACGATGATCGAGTTGATGACGCCGTGCGGGTTGACCACGCGGTCGAGCGACGAGGTCTGCGGTGCGACGATGAACTGGTCGAACGACATGCCGAACGCGCTGCCCTGCGTCTCCATCACCCCGACGATGCTGTAGGGCAGCCCCTTCACGATGAGCTCGTGCCCGATGGCGTCGACCGTGGGGAAGTAGTATTTCGCCACGTCCTGGCCGACGACGATCACGTTGCTGCCGCGCTCGTATTCCTGAGGGGTGAAGAGGCGCCCCCGCACCGGCTCCATCTTCTTGATGTCGAAGTAGTCCTTCGTGACCGTGAAGGCCCGCATGGGCTTCGGCTTGGTGACGTACCTCGATTCCCCGTTGAGGCGCGTCACGCCGTAGGCGGCCCAGCGGACGTCGGGCGAGAGCGCGGCGGTGATGGGGGCGACGTCGATGTCGCGGATGGGCGGACGCCGGCGCAGCTCGCGCCACCGCTCCTCGCTCATCTCGCCCAGGTTGATGCTCGGGCGCGACCGCACCTCGAACGAGTTGATCGCCATGATCTTCCCGACGAGCTGGTCCTCCATGTACTTCCCCATCCCCCCGACGATCGAGACGACGGCGATGAGGAAGGTGACGCCGATCATCACGCCGAGCAGGGTGAAGAAGCTCTTGAGCTTCTGCACCCAGATCTGCTGGAGGGCGAGGCGGATGGCTTCGAAGAAGGGCATGACAGGGAGGGAGAGAATCTGGTTGCTTGTCGGTTCGCGGCTTCTCGGTTTTCGGCCGGCCGCGGGAGGCTCCTGGCGTCCCGCGGTCGGCCGTAACCCGAAGAACAGAAAACCGGAAAACCGTCTGCCTTCTATTCGTATCGCAGCGCCGTCACCGGGTCCAGCTTGCTCGCCCGCGCCGCCGGCAGCATGCCGAACAATACTCCGGTGAAGGCGCTCGCGAGCAGGGCGGCGACGATGGCCAGCGGAGGGACGCTGGCGGCGATCGGGGTGAGCTGTCGGATGGCGAACGAGACGACGATGCCGACGGCCAGCCCGATCACCGCGCCGATCCCGGTGAGGGTGACGGCCTCGACGAGGAACTGCCAGAGGATGGTGCCGCGCGTGGCGCCGAGCGCCTTGCGGACGCCGATCTCGCGGGTGCGCTCGGTGACGGAGATC
>JBBQJC010000007.1:0-82108 GCA_038325515.1 Gemmatimonadales bacterium
CCTGCGCGGCACGGCCGCCCGTTATCACGAATGCATCGAGGCGTGCGTCGCCTGCCTCGTCGCCTGCGAGATGTGCTCCGACGCCTGCCTCGACGAGCGCGACGTGGAGGCGATGCGGCAGTGCATCCGCCTCGACCGTGACTGCGCCGAGGCGTGCGTCGCCGCGATGCGGGCGATGGCCCGTGGCGGACCGCTCGCCGGCGAGCTGTGCCGGGCGTGCGCCGCGGCGTGCGAAGCGTGCGCCGCGGAGTGCGAGCGCCACGCCGCGCACATGGACCACTGCCGCCTCTGTGCCGAGGCGTGCCGGCGCTGCGCCGACGCCTGCCGCCGGATGGTGGCGTGATCAGGGAGTGAGCGGCGCTGGTGCGAGAGCGGGCTGCACGACGGGCTCGGCATCGAGCGCCCGCTCCTTCCACAGCGAGTAGACAGCGGGGATCACGACCAGCGTGAGGATGGTGCTGCTCACCATCCCTCCCACCATCGGCGCGGCGATGCGCTTCATCACGCTCGCGCCGGTCCCGTTCCCCCAGAGGATCGGGAGCAGGCCGGCCATGATCGCCGTGACGGTCATCATCTTGGGCCGCACCCGCTCCACGGCGCCCTCCACGACCGCCTCGTAGAGATCGCGGGCCGTCACCCGGCCAACCCGTGCCTTCTGCGCGGCCCAGGCATGGTCCAGATAGATGAGCATGATGACCCCCGTCTCCGCGGCGACGCCGGCGAGCGCGATGAAGCCGATGGCCACCGCCACCGACCAGTTGTAGCCGAGCGCCCAGACGAGCCAGATCCCGCCCACGAGCGCGAAGGGGAGCGACGCCATCACGATGAGCGTCTCGCCGACGCTGCGGAAGTTGAAGTAGAGGAGGAGGAAGATGATCGCGAGGGTCGCCGGGATGACGAGCCGCATCTTCTCCTGCGCACGCTGCATGTACTCGTACTGGCCGCTCCACACGATGCTGTAGCCGGGCGGGAGCTTCACCATGCCGTCCACCATGGCCCGCGCCTCGCGCACGTAGCTGCCGATGTCCCGGCCGGCGACGTCGACGTACACCCACGCCGTCGGCATCGCGCCTTCGGTCCGCACGACCATCGGGCCCGCCACCTGCCTGATCGTCGCGAGCTGGCCGAGCGGCACCTGCGCGATCTGACCCGCCATCGCGCCGGCGCCCGCGATGGGCGCCATTCCACCGGATGCCACGGAACCGGTGGTGGCCCCCGCTGGCGCATGGTTCACCGGCACCAGCACCGAGGCGAGCCGCTCCGGCGTGTCGCGCAGCTCCTGGGGATAGCGCACGCGCACGCCGTAGCGCTCGCGTCCCTCCACGGTCTGCGTGATCGTCATCCCGCCGATCGCGGTGGCGATGACCGTCTGGACGTCGGCGACGTTGACGCCGTGGCGCGCCGCCGCCGCACGGTCGATGTCGATGTCCAGGTAGTAGCCGCTCATCGCCCGCTCGGCAAAGGCGCTCCGGGTGCCGGGGATCGTCTGGACCGCCTTCTCGACCTCCATTCCGATCCGCTCGAGCTCCGCGAGGTCGGGGCCGAAGATCTTGACCCCCACCGGCGTGCGGATGCCCGTCGCGAGCATGTCGATGCGACCGCGGATCGGCATCGTCCACGCATTCGTGATGCCGGGCATGCGGACGGCGGTGTCCATCTCGGCAACGAGCCGGTCGAAGGTCATCCCCTCGCGCCAGGCGTCGTGCGGCTTGAGCGTGATCGTCGTCTCGAACATGTCGAGTCCGGCCGGATCCGTCGCCGTCTCGGCTCGTCCCGCCTTCCCCCACACGTGCTCGACCTCGGGAAACGACTTCAGGATCGAGTCCTGCTGACGCAGGATCTCGCGTGCGCGGGCCACGGGCAGACCGGGGAGCGTCGAAGGCATGAAGAGGATCGTCCCCTCGTCGAGCACCGGCATGAACTCGCTGCCGATTCGCGTCCAGGGGATCCACGTGACGATCAGCGCGACGACACCGGCGAGGATCACCGGCCCGCGATGCGACAGCACGACGTCGATCACGGGGCGGTACAGCCGGATGAGGATCCGGTTCAGCGGATTGGCCCGCTCGCGATAGATCCGTCCGCGGATGAACAGTCCCATCGCCACGGGCACGAGCGTCACCGAGAGCAGGCTGGCCGAGGCCATCGCGAAGGTCTTGGTGAAGGCGAGGGGATGGAACATCCGTCCCTCCTGCCCCTGGAGCGTGAACACCGGCAGGAAGGAGACGGTGATGATCAGGAGCGAGATGAAGAGCGCTGGCCCCACTTCCTGCGCGCTCGCGACGACGATCCGCCACCGCTCCGCGGCAGAGAGCGCGCCCGTGGAGAAGTACCGCGCGCTCTCACCGTCCCTCGGCGGGCCCGCGGCGCGCTCGAGGTGCTTGTGCATGTTCTCGATCATGACGATGGCGGCGTCGATCATCGCGCCGATGGCGATCGCGATCCCGCCGAGCGACATGATGTCGGCACCCACGCCGACCCAGCGCATGGCGACGAACGCCATGAGGATTCCCACCGGCAGCGTGAGGATGGCGACGAGCGCCGAGCTGGCGTGCAGGAGGAAGACCATGCAGACGAGCGCGACGATCACCGACTCCTCGAGGAGCTTTCCCTTCAGCGTGTCGATCGCCTCCTCGATCAGCGTGCTCCGGTCGTAGACGGAGCGCACCACGACGCCGGGAGGAAGTCCCTTCGCGACCGCGGCCAGCTTCGTCTTCACGTCGCGGATGGTCGTCAGCGCGTTCTGGCCGAAGCGCATGATGACGATCCCACCGACCGCGTCGCCTCGGCCGTCCAGCTCGGCGACGCCACGTCGAATGGCGGGACCGACCGACACGCGCCCCAGTTCCGCCACACGGATGGGCGTGCCCCCCGCCGTGGCGCCGACGACGACGTTCTCGATGTCCCCGATGGACTTCAGGTACCCGAGCCCGCGCACCATGTACTCCCGTTCGGAGAGCTCCATCGTCATCGCGCCGACGTCGTTGTTGGCTGACTGGATGGCCGCCATCACGCGGGTGACCGGAAGGCCGAACGCGAGGAGCTTCGCGGGGTCGATGTCCACCTGGTACTGCTTCTCGAAGCCGCCGACGCTCGCGACCTCGGACACCCCCGGCACCGCCGTGAGCGCGTAGCGGAGATACCAGTCCTGCACGCTACGGAGCTCGGCCAGGCTCAGGCGGCCGGTCGTGTCCTCGAGCGCGTACTGATACACCCAGCCGAGCCCCGTCGCGTCCGGACCGAGGGTGGGAGAGACGGAGGCGGGCAGCCTTCCCTTGAGGCCGTTCATGTACTCCAGCACGCGGCTGCGCGCCCAGTACAGATCGGTGCCGTCCTCGAAGATGACGTACACGAAGGAGACGCCGAAGAACGAGTAGCCGCGCACCGTCCGCGCGCCGGGCACCTTCAACATCTCGGCGGCGATGGGATATGTGACCTGGTCCTCGACGATGCGCGGCGCCTGCTCGCTGTAGTCGGCCTGCACGATCACCTGCACGTCGGACAGGTCGGGCAGCGCTTCCAGCGGCGTTCGTCCGACGGCAACGATCCCCGTGATGATCAGGGCGATCGTGAACAGCCCGACGATCAGCTTGTTCGCGACCGACCATTCGATGATGCGCTTCAGCATGGTCGTCTCGCCTCAGGGAGCTGCATGGCCGGCGTGCGTCTGCGCCGGCACGTTGTCGGACGTGGCCTTCATCGGCAGCGGCGTCGGCGGCTTGCTCACCTCCATCCCCGGCATGTCGCCCATCCCCCCCAGTGCCTTGCCGAGGTTGGACTCCGCGTCGATGAGGAAGGTGGCGGAGGCGACGACCGTCTCGCCGGCGGCGAGCCCGCGGAGGACCTCGATGCGCTCGTCGTTCGCCACGCCGACGGAGATCTCGCGCGGCGCCAGCCGCCCACTCGCCTCCCGCACGAAGACGACGTTGCGCTCGCCGGTCGAGAGCACCGCATCGCGCGGGATCGTCACGACGCCGGCACGCTCGGCGCCGGCGATGCGCAGCGTGGCGTACATGCCCGGCTTGAGCCGGAGGTCGCCGTTCGGCAGCACGACGCGCACGCGCACCGTGCGGGACTCGAGATTCACCGTCGGCGCGACCCAGGCGACGCGCCCCATCCGGTGATCGCCGGGCAAGGCCTGGAAGTCGGCATGGACCACTTGCCCGAGCCGCACGCTCGCGAGATCCTGCTCGAACACCTCACCCTCCACCCAGACGGCGCTCAGGTCGGCGACGCGGTACAGCGCCTCGCCGGCCATGATCTTCTGGCCCGCGACGACGTTCTTCTCGATGACGTATCCGGCGGCGGGCGAGTGCAACGTGAGCGTCTTCTGCACCTGTCCGCTGCGCTCGACGGCGGCGATGTCGCTCCGCGCGATGTCCCAGTAGGCGAGCTTCCGGCGTGCGGACTCGATCAGATCGCTGGCGTTCCGCTGCACGTCGGCGCTGCCGGCGCGCACGTCGCGCGCCAGCCTCGTCGCGAGGAGGAGCTCTTCCTGCGCCTGCACCAGCATCGGGGAGTAGATCGTGAGGAGCGGCTGGCCGACTGCCACCCGCTGTCCCGTGGTATTGACGTAGAGCCGCTCGACCCAGCCGTCGATCTTCGGCGCGATGGCCTGCAGCCGCGTCTCGTCGTAGGTGACCTGGCCGACGGTGCGCACCTCCTTCACGACCGGCCCGACCGTCGCCACCGCGTAGGTGACCCCGATGCGCCGCGACTGGTCGGCGGTGAGCGAGACCGGCTGGGCGCCGGCTCGTGACGTGCCCGTCCCGCCGTGCGCGTGGGCGGCGGCCGCCGAGGGCGCGCCATCCCTGCGCGTGGCGAGGTAGACGCCTCCGATCGCGACGGCCAGCACGCCGCCGTAGAGCGCGACACGCGCGAGCGTGATGCGGCGCCGCCGCGGCGTTTCCCCGCGTGTGTTGTCCGTCATCTCACACCTCGCTTCGAGTCGTCTATTCGCTCCGCCGCCGGGCCCGCATCCATGAGCGCGCGCCCGGTCAGCATCTCCAGCTCCGCCCACGCCTTGCCCTCGTCGGCGTCGAGGGTGAACAGCTCCTGCCGGTACCGGTTGACTGTCATCCGGTTGTCCAGCACCGTCATGAAGTCCACGCTCCCCGCGCGATAGGCCGACAGCGCCGACGACGCGGCGGCCGAGGCCTGCGGGAGAACCGTCGTGCGGTAGAGCCGGGACAGGCGTCTCGCGCGCACGAGTGCCGCATAGGCCTCGCCCACCTTGCCGCGCGTCTCGGCGCGCATCGCCGCCACATCGGCGTCGGCCATGGCTTTCATGGCGACCGCCTCGGTCCGCATCTGGAGCTGGCGGTCGCGCGCGAAGATCGGGAGCGAGACGCCGAGCATCAGGCTTCCCATGCGCTCCGTCGTCCGCTCCGACATGGGCGCGCCATTGGCGTCCGTCCCCGGCATCGTCGCACCGCGCTGGGCGTACTGCACCCCCACTTGCAGATCGGGGATCAGCTCGCGCCGCGCGAGCGTGACCGACGCGGCCGCCGCATCGGCCTCCTTCAGTCCCGCGCGGATCATCGGGCGCGAGCTCTCCGCGGCAGCCGTCAGCCGGGACTGCGCCGGCAGCGTATCGGGAAACCCCGGCAGCGCCGGCTCGGCGATCTCCGTCGAAGGATCGCGATCGAGGAGCGCGTCGAGGCGAGCGACCATCGTCTGCCGCATCGCCTGCATGCGCAGCGTGTCTTCGGCCATGCGCGCGATCTCCACCTGCGCGCGCAGGACGTCGGCCTGACGGCCCTCCCCGACGCGATACATGGATTCCGTGGTGCGCGCGATGTCCTGCAGCAGCCGCAGCGTCTCGCGCGCGACGCCGAGCTGGCGGTCGGTGGCGTAGAGGTCGTAGAAGGCCATCGCGGTCTGGTTGCGCAGCTCCCAGACGATCTCGCCGGCTCGCTCGCCGGTCGCCTCCGCACGCGCTCCGGCCACGCGGCCGGCGAGCCGGAGCTTGCCGCCGAGTGGCAGCATCTGCATGAGCTGGAGCTGCGTCATGCCGAGCGTCGGCATCGGCGCCAGGCCCGGCAGCGTGTAGTTCATGAAGCCGAGCTGGAGCTGTGGATCGGGGGGGCGCTTCGCGCCGGGCACTCGCGCCTCGGCGGCGCGGACGATCGCCTGCGCGGCGGCGACGCGGGGGTTGTCGCGCTGCACGGCCGCGTAGAGCTCGTCGAGCCGCGTGAGCTGCGTGGCGCCCTGGGCGCGCGCGGGCTCTCGCGCGTTCGCCATGGTCAGCGCGACAGCGAGTGCGCACGCGCCGAGCCGGCCGCGATGGCGGAGATCGCGACGCTGGGCGCGTCGCTCGAAATGTCGCATGTGATGTCCTGCCTCTCGATGGGCGCCGCTGCCGTGCATTCGCACGGGTCGCTGGCGCCGCGGTCAGATCCTGCCGAGAGCGGTCAGGCGCGCGGCGGCGGGAGCTCGGGCGCGGAAGCGGGACCGGAGAGGAAGGCCGCGGGATCGGGATCGGGGGCCTGCATGCGGGGAGCGGCGGAACGTGCGACGACCGCGAAGGACGGCGCGGCGGTGACGGCGCAGGTCGACATCGACGAGCACTGTCCAGACGTCGGGGGCACAGCGCACCCATTCGACATGTCCATCGCGCCACAGCTCGTCGGTGCGGGGGAGGGATCGGCCATCCCCCGCATGTCGTGGCTCATCATGGCCATCTCCACCGTGCCCGCACCACGCATCTCGCACGCGGCACCGCCTCCCAGCAGCGTGAGCTGCAGGAGGAGCGCGCTCGAGAGCACGGCAACGGTGCGGCGGAGACGGGACATTCAGTTGGCGGGTAGTCGTGTGAGGAGGGGCACGAGTCGGAATCTACCTCACATCCCCAACGCCAAAGTCGGGAATGACGACCCGGCGTGTGGGGGAAATGCCTACAGAGGGAGTGACACCGGCAGCGCCCAGAGGTCCAGGATCAGCTGCCGGTGGTGAAGCTGAAGATCATCCCGTAACTACCGTTGGCCATCTGCCAGCCCGAACCGGCCATTCCGGGTCCCATCGAGCCGCCGGTCATCATGCTTCCGCCCAACATCCCGCTCGTGACGCTCTGGGCGCCGAGGGTCGTGCAGGGGCCATGATTCATTTGCTGGCCGGCCGCGCTCGTGAGTGTCGGCGCGAGGTGAAGCACGTATCCGGTGGTCGCCTTGAGCGGTGCCGATGGCTGTACGGTGAGGACTCTGCGGTCGCCCGACCAGCTCGCCGAGCTCGGTATCGCCGCGCCGGTGACCGCTCCTTCGTGCAGGATGACGTTCATTTCCATCCCTTGCATCATTGCTTGACTGAAGGTCACGACGACAGGGGCGCTTCGGTTCACGGCAGAGGCGCTGCTGGCCGGTACGACGCTGAGGACCACCACGGGGGCTTCGCCCGGCCCCGCGGTCGTCGACGCATCCTGCGAGCATGCCGCGATCGCCGCGGCGGCTCCGAAGGCGAGAATCGTTCTGACACGCGGCATTGGAGTACCCGGAAGGGGGAGGTGTGAACCACGCTCATGCTCTCGGTTCGAAGTGTACGTGGTCCCGCCCGCGCCGCCGTCGGGCATTCGCGCCGCGAGCGTCGGGGAATCTCCAAAGCGGTGCGCGTCGGCTCGCCCTCCGTTCCGAGCGCTCGCGGGGAGCGCGTCCGTATCGTATAGTCTCGCGCGTCCGCAGGCCAAGGCGCACCCTCGATCATGCTCGACGCATGGAACACGCGCATACACACAACGAGCACGCCGGACACGATGCCCACGCATCGGCTGAGACCGCCCACGACAAGCATGCGGGTCACTCCGTCGCGATGTTCCGGAACAAGTTCTGGATCACGCTGCTCCTGACGCTGCCGAGCCTCGTCTGGGGGGAGATGATCCCGCGCCTCTTCGGCTTCACCCCTCCAGCGTTGCCGGGCGCGCGATGGATCCCGGTGCTCTTCGGCACGGCCGTGTATTTCTACGGCGGCTGGGTGTTCGTGACGGGGGCATGGCGGGAGCTCGCGGACCGCGCGCCGGGAATGATGACGCTCATCTCCCTCGCGATCAGCGTCGCCTTCGCATTCAGCGTGGCGGTGGCGCTCGGTTTCGACGCGATGCCGCTCTGGTGGGAGCTGTCGTCACTCGTGACCATCATGCTCTTCGGTCACTGGATGGAGATGCGCTCGATCTCGCAGGCACAGGGAGCGCTCAAGGAGCTGGCCCGGCTGCTCCCCGACATGGCGACGCGGATCGAGAGCACGGGACCGGCGCAGGTGCCGCTGTCGCAGGTGCGGGAAGGCGACCTGCTGCTCGTGCGACCTGGCGCGAGCATCCCCGCGGACGGGCTCGTGCGCGAGGGCAGGAGCGCCGTGAACGAATCGATGATCACCGGCGAGTCGCGCCCGGTCGAGAAGCACGAGGACGACGCCGTGATTGCCGGTACCGTGAACGGCGACGGCTCGCTGCGCGTCGAGGTGACGAAGACGGGAGAGCGAACGGCGCTCGCCGGGATCATGCGGCTCGTTGCGCAGGCGCAACAGTCGCGCTCGCGGGCGCAGGTGCTTGCCGACCGCGCCGCATTCTACCTCACCATTGCCGCCGTGATCTCGGCCGCGCTCACGGCGATCGTGTGGACGATGACGGGCGCCGGTGCGGCATTCACGGTGGAGCGCGTGGTCACCGTGCTGGTGATCGCCTGTCCGCATGCCCTCGGTCTCGCCGTGCCCCTCGTCGTCGCGATCTCCACGACGATCGGCGCCCGCAACGGGCTCCTCGTGCGCGACCGTCGCGGGCTCGAGGAGGCGCGCAACCTCACCACTGTCGTCTTCGACAAGACGGGGACGCTCACGCTGGGCAAGCATCGCGTCGTCTCCATGAAGACGGCGGACGGGATCGCCGAGGACGACGCGCTCCGTCTCGCGGCCGCGGTCGATCAGGATGCCGAGCATTCGGTGGCGCGCGCGATCGTTGCGAGTGCGGGGGAGCGCGGCCTGCGGCTTCCGCCCACGACGGGCTTCGCGGCGATTCCCGGGCATGGCGTCACGGCAACCGTCGAAGGCAGGCGGCTCGCCGCGGGCGGACCGAATCTCCTGAAGAAGCTCGGAGCAGAGCCCTCGCCCGCGATCCGTGCCTTCGCCGAGGAGGCCGCCACCCGCGGTGAAGGGGTCGTCCACCTCGTCGAGGGCACGGCGGTGCTCGCGGCATTCGCCGTGGCCGACGCGATCCGACCGGAGGCACGCGACGCCGTGGCGCGCCTGCACGCGAGCGGCATCGAGGTGGTGATGCTCACCGGCGACTCGAACGCCGTCGCCCGGTCCGTCGCGCGCGAGCTCGGTATCGACACTGTATTCTCTCAAGTCCTGCCGGAGCAGAAGGCGGACAGGATCAAGTCGCTGCAGGCGCAGGGGAAGCGCGTCGCCATGGTGGGCGACGGCGTCAATGACGCCCCCGCCCTCCTGACCGCCGATGTCGGCGTGGCGATCGGCGCGGGCACCGACGTCGCCGTCGAGGCCGGCGACATCGTGCTCGTGCGGAGCGACCCGCGCGACGTCCCCCGGATCATCGCCTTGAGCCGGGCGACCTACCGCAAGATGGTGCAGAACCTCTGGTGGGCCGCCGGCTACAATGTCGTCGCCATCCCGCTGGCCGCTGGCGTCCTCCAGCGGTGGGGGCTGGTCCTGAGCCCCGCCGCCGGGGCGGTGCTCATGTCGCTCAGCACCATCATCGTCGCGATCAACGCGCAGCTTCTGCGGCGCGCGCCGCTGTAGCGGGCGGAGCGCGCGCGATACGTCGCTCCCCGGACGCGCCTTACGAGCCGCGGCGGTGCGACGACCAGTGGATCGCCGCGATGCGCCAACCGTCGCTCGATCGCGTGAGCACGACGAGCTCGGCGCCCGCGCTGTTCACGGCGCGCGCCCGGAAGGTGCCCGTCGTCGCGCTCGTCGAGGAGACCCACGCTGCGTCCGCGCGCACCGTCACGCGAAGGACACTGTGCGTCGAGGGCACGGCGCGGGCGAACTCGATGTCCGCCGGCAGATGGTGCGCTCGGTATTCGGCGAACGTCTCCACGTCGCCACTCTCGATGATCAGCGCGTCGGGCATCAGGAGGGCCAGCGCGGCAGCGCTGTCGCCGCGAGCCAGGGCAGTGTGGAAGCGCTCGACAGTCTGCGCCACCGCCGCGGAGTCTGCCGGCGCGATGCCCGCACCGGTGTCGGACGCCCGCCGGGGAGCGGCCTGCAGTGTGGTTCCGGCGGCGAGCAGCAACGCCACCATCGCGACCGGCGCCGTGCGCGCGAACCAGTGGTCCTTCGTGAGTCGCTTCACGCGAGTCTCCATGTGAATGTTCGTCAACGCATCCCCTCGAGCGGCGTCGGCAGCGCCACCAGCACCGCCGTCACGACGATCACCATGACTCCGATCAGCAGCTCGATCGTGGCCGAGCGGCGGAGACGCCCCGTTCCGATGTCGCTACCGAGCGCCGGCTGGACGACGCGCCAGTTGTAGAAGCCAGTACCGATCACGCCGCTCAGGAAGAGCAGCTTGACCAGGAGCGTCTGTCCGTATGCCGTCGTCCAGAGGGGCGGAAGGGTGCCGAGCCGCAGCCACGCGCTCGCGACGCCGGTGAGCACGACCAGCGCGGCGCAGGCCAGCGCCAGCGACGAGAAGGCGCGGACGAGCGACGCGGCCCGTGAGGCACGCCCGGAGCCGCTCCGCTGCACCACCGCCAGCCCGACGACGACGAGCCAGAGGAGGCTGCCGAGCCATCCTGACGCGGCCACGACGTGGACCGCGTCCGTGGTGACGGCGAGCGCCCGCCAGTGCTGGGCCGCGGCCGCGTGACCGCCCAACGCGGCGCTCGCCGCGAGCGCGACGCAGGCGAGCGCCGCCAGCACCCAGCCGGCGGCAATGCGGCGCCAGGCCACGATGAAGCCCGTCAGCGCGACGGCCCCGGCGCCGAACTGGAGCCGCCACGCCCAGCCCCAGTGCGTCTCCATCGACATCGTCCGCATGTGCGCCAGGTCGGCCGCCTCCGGCCCGCTCATCATCCGGTTCTGGAGATAGAGCTTGGCCGCCGCGGCAAGGAGGAAGACCACGCACAGCGCGGCGGCGCGTCCCGCGATCGCCGACGACAGCGACCGGTGGGTGGCGTGGTCGATGTCGGACGCCCGCGACAGCACCGCGATCCGGAACGTCACGGCGCCGATCACGCCGATGAGCGCGAGGAAGGAGACGGCGCGGGCGACGACCCAGGCCGGGGTCAGGGAGTCGGCGTCAGGGGTGGCCACGCTGGGTGGCGCGACGGGAGGCGCTACCACCGGCACGACGAACGCCGGTACGACGGTGCTGTCGCGGGCTGCCGCGAGAACGACGAAGCCGAGCACGCCGCTGGACGGATGCCCGTCGGCGGCCGCGGTTCGCCAACGCACTTGATAGCGGCCGGGCCCCACGGCGCCAATGATGGCGACGCGCACCGCCATCTCCCCATCGGGATCGCGCTCGACTGCGCCGACGGAGACGGTCGTGCCCGACGAGTCGAGCAGCGTGACGGTAGTGAGCGCGAGCTCCGGCGCCTCGGTGAACCAGAGACGGATGCGCGTCGGCGCCACGGCGAACCGTGCGCCGGCGCCCGGCTCGCTCCTCTTCAGGTGCGCATGCGCCAGCGCCGTCTTCGGTAAGCCGAGCAGGCCGACGCCGACGGCGGCGGCGAGCAACGCTCGTCGCCACCGGCCGCCGCCGCACTTCATTCTCGCTTTCGGACCATTCACCTGTGCGCTCCATGGGCGTCGTCGCTCTTCGGCGCGGCCATCCTGGCATCGTGCCCTTCCGAGGCGCGCTGCGGGCGGAAGCGCACGTAGATCGCGAAGCCGCGCGGCGCGCGCGTGCCGTAGTACGGCTCGAGCGAGGAAGGGATGAAGTCCACCGAGGCCCGCGCGCCGATGCCGGTGCGCACGCTGCCCACGCGATCGAACTCGTACACGTAACCTCCGACCAGCGACGTGATGTTGAACTCGCCGTCTGGACCGTTCGCCCCCAGCGCGAGGTCCTCGGCCCCCTTCTGCACCTGCTCGGCCCGGCCAAAGATGCTGTGCGCACCGCCGAATTCCAGGTTCGACTCGACGAGATAGCTCGGCTCCAGGTGGCCGGAGCCCGCGTGACGGTTGGCGCCATACACGAAGGTCGTCGCCAGCTCGCCGTGCCGGCCGAAGGTGCGTCCATTCATCGCCGACACGGTGATCCGGTGCACCGACTCGTCGGGCTTCAACGCTTCCGGGCTCTTCAGGTATGCGTACGCGCCGGCGAGGCTCCAGTGCGAAGTCGGGTTCCACGACAGCCGTCCGGCGTACGAATCCAGGCTGCGCCCCGCATAGTCGAAGTTCGTTCGGTTCTCGTCCGGCTCGCGCCCGTTGAACACCGAGCTCTCGAGCCGCAGCGCGTGGGTGAAGACCCCCGCCGTGAGCACGCCGAAGCTGATGTGGGTGGCGTCCTGCCAGTGGTGGCCGATGGGCGCCATCGGGTCGTTCATCGCCGAGGGGCGGTGCGGGAACGCGACCGGTCCGATCGCCGGCTCGCCGACGGGCGCGACGTAGAGCGACACCCCCAGCCGGTCGGAAACCGCGTGCTCGTACAGCCCGGCGAGCTCCATGAACAGGTCGTGCGGATGCTGGCGGTCGTGCAACGAGGTGCCCTGGAAGGTCTCGCCGGTCTGCAACAGCAGAGGATAGCCACGCCCACCCACCGTCCACGGCTCGGCACTCAGCATTCCGCGAAGCTGCAACCGCCCCCCGCCCAGCTCGCGCGTGGCCATCAGCATCCCCCAGTTCACGCTGGAGAACTGCTCGTCGCCGCGCCGGCTGCCCTGCTTGTCGTACATGGCGAACGCGACGCCGTGCAGCATCAGCTCCCACTGGCCCGCCATCAGGTGGGCGGCGTGCATCGGCGAATCATCCGGCAGCCAGCTCGTCCCCGAGCCGGTGCGCTCCATCGGAATACCGAGTGGCGCGTCGATCATCTTCATCGCGGGCATGCCGGGCATGGCCTGCATCTGATGCCCCACGGTGTCGCGCGGGGGATTGTGATCCATCCCGGCCATCCCCGGCATGTCGCGTGTGCTGCTGTCGGGGGCAGTCTTGTGTTGCATCCCCGGCATCCCTTTCATGTCACGCATTGTCGTGTCCGCTGCGGGCTTGTGGTCCATCGGCGGCATCCGGCTCATGTCGTGGGCGGGGGCGGTGTCCGCGGGGGCTCGCCCTTCCGCCCCGGACGCCTTTCGAACGAACGGCACGACGGGCTTGGCGCCGCGGCGCGCCCTCGGCCTCACGGACCTGGACTTCGACTTGGGAGCGGGCTTGGGAGCGGCCGTTGCTCTCGTCACGAGCCTGGCATCGGGCCTGGCCACCGGCTTCGTCGAGGGCGCCGCGGGCATCTTCATCCCCGGCACGCCCGGCATGCCCGGCATCGCGTGCCGGCTCGTGTCCTGCTGCGACGACGCGAGGGCGGGCGTGAGGAGGGCGACGACGGTCGCGATGAGCCTGGCAGTGCGTGCCACGTGCGCGATCGCTCGATCGCGCCCGGCAGAAACGATATGCTTCATTGCGGTGGTCCTGTGAATCGACGGTAGAAGGGCTGTCGCGCGCGAAGTGCGCACTGGCCGGCGCCCCCACCTCGCGGAGCGCGGGCGGGGTGTGAGCAGCGAGTCGGTGAGAGCTCGCGCTAACCCTTCGGAGGCGGAGGCTCCGGAGCGCTTCGGACCGCGCCAGCGATCGTCGCGGAAGGAGCCTGGGCGCGAGACGACGGTAGCAGCGATCCGGTCGGAGCGTCACGCGCCGGCAGTTCGGGAACAACGGAGCATCCCGCCGCTCCCTCGCAGCAGCGTGGCGGCGCGGAAGGCTCGCAGGGCGCTGGGGAGTGCCGCTCGTGCGCCGAGGGCGAGACGCTCGCGCGCGACCCGGTGCTCGTCCCCGGCATCGCCATCGCCATCGCGTGTCTCGGGGTGGCGACGCCCTGATCCTGCGCGCCGAGATGCGCCTCCCGCGGCGCGGTCGCCCTGCCGTGCGCCGCTGGTGCATGCATCGCGCACGCCGCGACCGCCGATCCCACCGAGAGGTGAAACATGGCCAGCGCAGTCAGCAGAGCGGCAAGGCGACGGATTCTCATTGCGGCCGGGTGGGTGCTCGGGGCCTCGCGGACGGCGTGGACACGGCGCCCCGATCGAGCACGAAGCAGGCCAACCTCATCACCGGCTGTGCCTGTACATCAGGTCCACCAGCTCGTCGTACATCCCCTCGGCCTGCTCGGGACCGGCCTTGATCGCCGCCGTCGCGCAGTGCCTCAGGTGGTTGCGCATCAGCTCGCGCCCCACCGACCGCAGCGCCTCGTGCACCGACGAGATCTGCGTCATGATGTCGGCACAGTAGCGGTCCTCCTCGACCATCTTCTGCAGCCCGCGCACCTGCCCTTCGATCCGCCGCAACCGCTTGACGTTCCGCTCCTTCGCGTCGGGATCGACGGCAACCGCGCGGCGCCCCGTCGCCGCATCGACGGCCAGGGCGCAGCCGCACTCGATGGTGTCAGGCTCGGCATCCTGACCGCCGCGCACTCCCTTCGTCCTGCTCTCGTGAGTCACCGGGTGATCCTCCTTGTCGATCGGGTTTGTCGCACGGGCACGCGGGCGTCCCGTGCGAGAATGTTGCCGGCCGCCGCTCATGCGATGCGGGCGCGTCGGAGACGGAGGCTGTTCGACACGACGCTCACCGAGCTGAACGCCATCGCCGCACTCGCGATAATCGGGCTGAGCTGCAGGCCGAACGCCGGGTAGAGCGCCCCCGCCGCGATCGGGATGCCGATCACGTTGTAGACGAATGCCCAGAAGAGGTTCTGCTTCATCGTGCGCATCGTGCGCCGCGACAGCTCGATCGCCTGCGCCACGCCGGTGAGGTCGCCGCGCATGAGCGCGACATCCGCCGCCTCGACCGCGACGTCGGTGCCGGTGCCGATGGCGATGCCGATGTCCGCCTGTGCCAGCGCCGGCCCGTCGTTGATGCCGTCGCCCACCATCGCGACCACCTGCCCCTCCCCCTGGAGCCGCTTGATCTCGGCAACCTTCCCCGCGGGGAGCACGCCGGCGACGACGCGATCCACGCCGGCGACACGGGCGATCGCGTCGGCGGTTCGCTGCGCGTCGCCGGTGAGCATCACCACGTGCAGCCCCATCGCATGCAGCCGGGCGATCGCCGCGCGCGAGCTGGCACGGATGGGATCGGCCACCGCGAGGAGTGCCTCGAGCCGCCCGTCCACCGCGACGTACAGCGGCGACTTCGCCTCCCCCGCCAGCCGCTCGGCCTCGGCCTGCAGAGGAGTCGTGTCCACCGCGTAGTCGGCCATCAGCGCCGCATTGCCGGCCATTACCGCGCGCCCGCCCACGACGCCCATCGCGCCACGACCGGTGACCGACTGGAACGACTCGCTCGCCCGCGCGGCGCTTCCATGCTCCTCGGCATAGCGCACGATCGCGCCGGCCAGCGGATGCTCGCTCGACCGCTCGATGGAGGCCACGAGCGCGAGCAGCTCCGCCGGCGCGATCGCCGCGCCGGGAGCGGGCACGAGGTCGGTGACCGTCGGCTTCCCCTCGGTCACCGTGCCCGTCTTGTCGAGCACGACGGTCGTGAGGTCGCCGGCGCGCTGGAGCGCCTCGCCCCCCTTGATCAGTACCCCCAGCTCCGCCCCCTTCCCCGTGGCCACCATCACCGCGGTCGGGACGGCGAGCCCCATCGCGCAGGGACAGGCGATGATGAGCACCGCGACGGCGGCGGCGAAGCCGCGCACCGCGGCGGCGCCGGCCAGGCCGCCGCCGGCGTGCACGGCGATGAACCAGATGACGAAGGTCGCGATGGAGAGCGTCATCACGACCGGCACGAACACCGCGCTCACGCGGTCGGCGAGCGCCTGGATCGGCGCGCGCGAGCCCTGCGCGTCACGCATCAGCTTGACGATCTGCGCCAGCACGCTGTCGGCGCCGAGCGTGGTGGCCTTGAAGTGGAAGGCACCAGTGCCGTTGATCGTCCCGCCGATCACGCGATCGCCAGCCCCCTTCTTCACCGGAAGCGACTCGCCGGTGAGCATCGATTCGTCGACGGAGCTGGAGCCGGAGACGAGGTCACCGTCCACGGGGATCCGCTCACCAGGCCGCACGACGACGACGTCGGCGCCGCGCACCTCCGCCACTGCGATGTCCACCTCCGTGTCGTTCCGCACCACGCGCGCCGTCTTCGGCTGGAGCTGCGCGAGGGCGCGCAGCGCGGCCGACGTCTGCCGCTTGGCGCGCGCCTCGAAGGCGTTGCCGGTGAGGATGAAGGCGATGATGATGATCACCGCTTCGTAGTAGACGTCCGGCATCACCCCGTGGCGCAGGAAGAAGCCCGGTGCGACAGTCGCGATCACCGAATACACGAATGCCGCGCCGGTGCCCACGGCGACCAGCGTGTCCATGCTCGCCGCGTGGTGGCGAAAGGCGGCCCAGGCGCGCGTGTAGAAATGCCGGCCGGCGAACGCCATGACGCCGAGCGTCAGCAGCAGCAGCCCCCAGCCGATGGCCGAGTGCGCGGCTCCGCCCATTCCGCCGCCCCGCATGAGCGGCATCGACGCGGCCATTGCGACGGCACCGGCGATCCCGCTCACGATCGCCTTGCGTCGCAGGTCGGCGAACTCCTCGGCGGTCGCCGCGTCGCGCGCCGCCTGCTCCTCGAATGCCGAACGGTCGGGCACCGGCAGCTCCGCCCCGTAGCCAGTCGCGCGGATCGTCTCCACGAGATCGGCGGGATTCACCGCGCCCGGGTCGTACGCCACAGTCGCGTTGCCCATCATCAGGTTCACCGAGGCATCGACCACCCCGGGCGTCTTGCTCAAGGTGCGCTGCACGCGCCCCTGGCAGGCGGCGCAGGTCATCCCGCTCACCGGAATGACGATCTTCTCGCTCGACGTCGCGCTCATTCCGCCACCAGCCGGCCGTGCAGCATCCCCATCCCGCAGGTGAACTCGTAGGTGCCGGGCGCGGGGGGGGTGACGACGACCGTCGTCGTCTCGAACGCGGGGAGGAACTTCCGCACTCCGAAGCCGGGAAAGACCACCTCCTCGGAGCAGCTCGCGTTCTCCTGGCGGTCGAAGACGAGCCGGACCGGCTTCCCCGACGCCACGCGAATCGTCGCGGGATCGTAGCTGCCGTGCACCGTGATGCGGACTTCCTGCTCCCCGCCGCTGCCCGCCGCCGCCACCGCCGCGCGCGACGTCCCGCGCTCGGCGAGGAAGAAGTACCAGTTCACCCACGCGGCGGCGGCGAGCCCGCCCGCGATCACGAGCCAGTCCGTGGCATTCATGGAGTGGCCGTGTAGCCGGCGTCGGCGATCGCCGTTACCGCCTCGGACAGGACTCGGGCGCGATCGTTCGCATCCACGGCGAACGTCGCGCTCCCCACCGACACCGCCGCGTCGGATACCCCGGGCACCGTGTCCAGCGCCTTTCGCACTGCGGCAACGCAGTGGCCGCAGGTCATTCCGGTGATGGCGAGCGTTGCCGTCTGGTGCGTTGCGTCGTTGGGCAGTGTCATGATGTTCCTTCCCGTGGTGTGTGTTGAGGATACCCCCAGTGGGTATGATGATATATACCCCCGCCCCCTATGTCAAGCGGTCGTGACGGCGACACCGGAACCCGCGACGCCCACCGTGTCTATCTCTCGTACTGTCGCGGCTTCTCGCACGGACGCCGGCGCCGGCGCCCACCAGCCGAGAATCATGGAATGTCCCGCATCCTCCTCGCCACGCACGCCTGCCCCAGCTCCGCCGGAGCCGCGCGCGTCGCCCCGCTCCTTGCCGAGCGGTTCGGCGCGGAGCTCAGCGTCGTGGGGGTGCTGCCCGATACGCGGCCGCTGGACTACGACTACGGCGTCGTCTACTCCACCAACCCCGACGAGGCGAGCGAGATCGCCGCGGAGCTGGCGGGAGACCTCGCGAGGCAGCTCGCCGGCTGTGCCCTGCCGGCACGCCCGCTGATCCGGCACGGCCAGCCGGCGACGGAGATCGCCGACGCGGCGCGCGAGCTGCGCGCGTCGGTCATCGTCATGGGGATCGGACCGCACCACGCCATCGATCGCGCCCTCGGCGGCGAGACGGCGCTGCAGCTCGTGCAGGTCGCGAGCGCCGCGGTGCTCGCCGTTCCGGCGGACGTCGCGGCGCTGCCGCATCGCGCCGTCGTGGGCGTGGACTTCACGCCGAGCAGCGTGCTCGCCGCGCGCACCGTCGCGCGCATGCTCGCGGCGGGTGACGCACTGCATCTGGTCCACGTGCGCGCTCCGGGCGACAGGGCGCCGGAGGGAGCTGATGCCCAACGCCGCCTCGCCGCCCTGGCCACCGTGCTCGGGCTGCGCGATGGGATCTCGGTGACGACGGCCGTGCTGGACGGTCCGCCCTCGCCGGCGCTACTCGCCGAGGTGACCCGCGTGAAAGGCGACCTGATCGCGATGGGAAGCCACGGCTACGGGATGTGGAAGCGGCTCACCCTGGGCAGTGTCGCCTCGAAGGTGCTGCGATTGGCGGCGACGTCGGTGCTGGTGCAGCCGATCGGGTCGGTTCAGCAGTCCTGAGCGCGGGGCGCCTCAGCGGCGCATGATGAATCGCCCGCTGCCGCCGCCAGCGCTGAAGCGGCCGGCGCTCCACGTTCCGCGGGCCCCGGCGGCGGTGAGGACCCCCGCCAGCTCGACCGGAATGTCGCTGGCGTCGGGGCTGAGCACGACGTACAGCGAATCCGCGACCGGCGCGCTCGCGCGGCGGTCGCCTCCCGGCACCACGCGGGCGAGCGCCACGCCCGGCGCGTTGGAGGGTTGCGTCCTCCAACCGAAGGGGGTGAAGTCCAGATCGTAGCTGCCCTGGTGCGTCACGCCCTGCAGTCCGGTCACCGATCGGGGGCCGTGATGATCGATCGTGAACGCGACGTTGCCGGCGATCGTGTCGCGCGCATGCCGGGTGGACACGAGCGACCGCGCGTCGGCGGTGAACTCGATGCGCCAGCTTCCCACGAGCCGCTCGACCGCTGGCGACTCGAGCAGCAGCCTCCGCTGGGCGTCGTCTCCCCGCTCGCAGGCGCCGAGGGCGAGCGACGCCGCGAGAATCATCGCGCGCGAATCGATCATGTGTGCGCCACCTCCCGGACGTGATCGTCGGGATCGTCGTGATCGTCGCGATCGTCGAGATCGTCGAGGTCCTCGTCGTGGTCGAGCCATTCGCGGATCCGATACGAGTGGCCCACGAGGTACGGGATGGCGGTCACGACGACATTGGGCTTGAACAGGAACGCCGTGCGGATGTAGAGCGCCGTCTTGTTGTGGAGCAGGTGCTCCCACCAGCGCTTCGGCACGATCTCCGGGACGACGATCGTCACCAGCTCGCCCGGCGTGACCATGCGCAGGTTCTCGACGTACTCCACGAGGGGCTTGAGGATCGAGCGGTAGGGCGAAGGCACCACCACCAGCGGGATCCCGATGTCCCATGCCTCCCACTCCGCCTCGATGCGCGCGGTGTCGCGCGCATCCACTTCGATGTAGATGGCGAGCACCTCGTCCGAGATCGTGCTCGCGTAGACGAGCGCCCCCGACGTCGCCTTGGTGATGCCGTTCACCGGCACGATCACCGTGTGGTGCAGCGGCGTGATCGGGCTCTGGCCGAGGAAGCGGATCTCCTCGGCGAACTCGGTATAGTGCCTGTGGATGGCGCGCAGGCCGAGGATGATCGCCGGGATGATGACGGCGATGATCCAGCCACCGGTCGTGAACTTCGTGACGATCTGGATGATGGACACGAGCAGCGTCGCGACGGCGCCAACGCCGTTGAGCGTCGCCTTCCACCGCCAGCCCGGCTCCTTCGTCGCGCGCCAGTGCACCACCATCCCCGCCTGCGAGAGAGTGAAGCAGACGAAGACGCCGATCGCGTACAGCGGGACGAGGGCATTCGTGTCGCCGTGGAAGAGCCAGACGAGCAGCCAGGCCACGAGCGCCAGCATCACGATCCCGTTCGAGAAGGCGAGCCGGTCGCCCCGCGCCGCGAGCTGGCGCGGCATGAACTTGTCGTGCGCCAGAATGCCGGCGAGCCGCGGGAAGTCGGCGAAGGCGGTGTTGGCCGCGAGGACGAGCACCGCGAAAGTCGTGTACTGCAGCGCGAAGTAGAGCGGCCCGCCCCCGAAGATGTGATGGCCAAGGATGGAGAGCACCGTCTCGCGATGCGTCGGCATCACCTGGTAGTGCTGCGCCAGGAAGGAGACGCCCAGGAAGAAGAGCGCGAGGATCGCCACCATCCACCCGAGCGTCACCGCGGCGTTGCGCTGCGCCGGCGCCTTGAACGCCATCACCCCGTTGGAGATCGCTTCGGTGCCGGTCATCGCGGCGCACCCCTCGGCGAAGCCGCGCATCAGCAGGTACATCAGGGCGAAGCCGGTGATCGGGGAGAAGCCGCCCCCCTTCTGCGCCGAGGTGGGATCCACCTTGAACGCCGCGGCGATCGGCGCGAGCTCGTGTCCCGTCCAGTAGCGGTACGCGCCGACGCCGAGCAGCGCCAGCATCATGACGATGAAGGCGTAGGTCGGCAGGCTGAACGCCGCCCCCGACTCGCGCACCCCGCGCAGGTTGACGGTGGCCAGCAACAGGATGGACAGCGAGCAGATCGTGACCGTATACGGCGCGATCGCCGGATACGCCGAGGTGATCGCCGCCACTCCGCCGGAGATCGAGACCGCGACGGTGAGGATGTAGTCGGTGAGGAGCGCCGCCGCCGCGATGAGCCCCGGCATGACGCCGAGGTTCTCCCGGGCGACGGTGTAGGACCCGCCACCGTTCGGATACGCGAACACTGTCTGGCGGTAGGAGAGCCCTACCAGCACCAGCAGGCCGACGATGACCGCGGAGATGGGCAGCACGTAGTTGACGGCGGCGAGCCCGATCGCGCCGCCGAGCACGAAGAGGATCTGGTCGGTGGCGTACGCCACCGACGAGATGGCGTCGGAGGAGAGCACGGCGAGCGCCGTCTTCTTGTTCAGTCGCTCGTGCTCGAGGCGCTCGCTCGGCAGGGGCCGGCCGAAGACTGCGTGCTTGACGTGACGGTAGGCGGAGGGCATGCCGAAAGCTGCGGACTCCGCCACAAGGAGCGCACAAGGACCGACGCGACCGTCACAAGGAAATCACAAGGATCGCCTATCCAGCGTGTGCCGCCGCGGCCGGAAGCGAGAGGAGGAAGCGGCTCGCGCAGCCATCCGACGGCGCGTAGTCGAGGCTCCCTCCCTGCGCCTCGGCCATCCGCCGGGCGATCGAGAGCCCGAGCCCGGTGCGCCGCGAGGGGATATGGCGCCCCGGGGCGCGCAGGAAGGGCTCGAACAGGCGCGCGCGATCGCTCTCTCCGAGCCCTTGCCCGTCATCCTCCACCGAGAAACGCAGCCACGCCCCGTCCCGCCAGACGTGGAGCCGCACGGGCGACCCGGGGGGCGCGTACTTGGCGGCGTTCTCCAGCAGGTTGGTGAGGATGCGCATCGTCTGCGCGAAGTCGAAGCGGCCGACGAGCTCCATCCACGGCTCGTCGAGCAGGGCGACGAAGGAGCGGTCGGGATAGGCTGGCTCCACCCGCTGCAGCGCCGAGCCGACGACGTCGTCGGCGGTGTTCACGGCGGGCTCGCTCCGCATCTCCCCGGCCGCGAGCTGCGAAAGGTCGAGCAGATCGTTGACCATCGACGTGAGGCGGTCGGCCTCCTCCTCGATCTGATACGCGCGGGTGACGTCCTCGCCACGGACGATCTCGTTGGCGAGCCCCTTGATCGCGGTGAGCGGCGTGCGCAGGTCGTGCGAGACGGAGGCCAGCAGGGCGTCCTTGAGCCGGTCGGCGCGCCGAAGGGCGAGCGCCTCGTCCTCGGCGCTCGCGAGCCGCAAGCGCTCCACGCCGAGCGCCGCGTAGTAGGAGAGCGCCACGAGCACGCGCTCCTGGTTGCTGGAGAGGAGGAAGGGCCGGTCCGCGCCGAGCTGCAGCACGCCGACGAGACGGTCGCGCACGTGCAGCGGGATGTCGCGAACGCGCGACGGCAGTCGCGGCTTGTCCCCGGCGCTCTCGCTCCCCGAAACTGATGTAGAATCGGAGGCGAGGCTGATCTCGCAGCGGTCGGTTCCCATGAGCTGCCGGATGACGTCGGCGATGGCGCGCAGGGCGTCTTCCGGGCGCGGCGCATTCAGCGTCTCCGCGCCGAGGGTCGAGAGCCGGTCGATCTCCGCGGTGCGCGCGCGCGCGGTCTCCGCCTCGCGCCGCTGCCGCTCGAGCAGCTCGGCGGCCACGATTCCCGTGACGAGGAAGACGATGAGCACGATCCAGTCGGCGCGGTTCGCGACGACGATCGTGTTGTACGGCGGCAGGAAGCCGACGTCGAAGACAAGGAAGGCCGAGACGGCGAGCGTCAGGCCGAGCGCGCGACCCCCGGCGGCACTTCCGCCGAGCACGACCAGCAGGAAGACCAGCGCGAAATGCGCCTTGTCCAGCCGGCCGCGGACGAGCAGCAGGAGCAGCGTGGCGAGGGCGAGGACGCCGAACCAGAGGAGCCACTGCCTCGTGCGCTGGCTCATCGTTCCCTCAACGCTCGGCCGCGAAGCGATAGCCCACCGCGGGCTCGGTGCGGATCAGCGCGGGCCGGACCGGGTCGCGTTCGAGCTTTCGCCGGAGCTGCCCAACGTAGACGCGCAGATACTGCTGCGCGTCCCCCTCGGCGGGTCCCCAGACCGCGTGGAAGAGCTGGCGGTGGGTCATGGTGCGTCCGCGGTTCGTGAGGAGGGCGCGCAGCAGCGACCACTCCGTGGGGGTGAGATGGACCTCCCCTCCCGCGCGCCGCACGATTCGCCGCGCGAGGTCGATCTCTACCTCGCCCACGACGACGCGCTCCTCCGTGCCGCCCGCCCCCGCCGCGCGCCGCAGCAGGGCGCGGATGCGCGCCTGGAGTTCCACCGTGCTGAACGGCTTCGTCAGGTAGTCGTCGGCGCCCGCGTCCAGCAGCGTCACCTTGTCGCTGTCCGAATGCCGCGCCGAGAGGACGAGGATCGGCGCGGAGGTGAAGGCGCGAAGGCTCAGGCAGACGTCGAGCCCGTCGCGGTCGGGAAGGCTGAGGTCGAGCACGATGAGCGACGGCCGCTCTGCAGCGGCGACGTCCAGCCCCTCCTCGGCCGACGCCCCCTCCACGACGCGCTCGGCGAGCCCGGCGAGCGCGTTCCGCACGACGCGGCGAATCTGGGGCTCGTCGTCGATGACGAGGATCGTGGCGGGCGAGGGGCGTTCGGCGTACTGGCGCATGCGGCGAATGTACAGGGCGGCGGCAGGATCGGCACGCCGGCCGTGGAGTGAATACTTGGGTCTCGGTCCATCGTTCTCCGCTTGACTACCGTACGCGAGTACCAGAGCCAGCGACGTACCGCGACCCTCGGCACGAGCTTCCAGAATGCGCGGACACCAATCCGAGGATTCCGGGCCTGGCACCACACCAGCCGGAGCACGCTCCGATGTGGAGCGTGCGCCCGCCACGTGTCAGAGAGATCGAGAGCCGGACGAAGCGCGACGGTCAGAGCGGCCCGCCGCGCGAACTACCCTCTCCGGAACGCGTCCCCGCATTCCTGGGGCCGGTATGCCAGTCGCGGTACGTCGGTTCCTCTGGTACTCGCGTACGGTAGTGGACTCACGACTGTGACCTCACACCTCCAGGTCGTCCCCCTCGCGCGCGACGGCGATGTACAGCACCGGCATGAGGAAGATGCTGATCAGCAGCCGCGAGAAGAGTCCCCCCACGATCACCATCGCGAACGGCCGCTGCGAGTCCGATCCGATCCCCGTGGAGAACGCCGCGGGGAGCAGGCCGAGCGCCGCGACCAGACCGGTCATGAGGATGGGCCGGAAGCGGAGGAGCGCCGCCTGGCGCGTGGCGCGCACGATGTCGTGCCCCTGCTGCCGGAGCTCGTTCGCGTACGAGATGAAGACCACCGCCGTCTGGACGGAGACGCCGAACAGCGCGAGGAAGCCGATCCCCGACGACACCGAGAAGGGGGTGCCGGTGAGCCAGAGCGCCATCACCCCGCCCAGGGGGGCGGAAAGGAGCACGCCGGCGACGGTGATCGCCGGGAACTTGAAGTTGTGGTACAGCGAGTAGAGCAGCAGGAAGATGAGCGCGAGCGTCACCGGGATCACTACGCGGAGCTGACCGCGCGAGGCGGTGTACTCCTCGTACTCTCCCCCCCACACGGTGCGATAGCCCTGCGGCAGCTTCACCCTGTCGGCGACCTGCCGCTGCGCGTCCTGCACGGCGCCGGCGAGGTCGCGCCCCTCGACCGAATACTGGATGCCGATGTAGCGCGAGCTGTTCTGCCGGTAGACGAACGACGCGCCGGTGCTGACCGCGATCGTCGCCAGCTCGCGGAGCGGCACCTGCGAGCCCGACGGCGTGGCGACGAGGATGTTCCCGATCTGCTCGGGGGTCTGCCGGAACTCCGGCTTCAGCCGCACGACGAGGTCGAAGGTGCGCTCCCCCTGCACTACCTGTGTCGCCGCAGCACCGCCCACCGCCGCCTCGATCAGTCCGTTGACGTCGGCGACGTTGATGCCGTAGCGCGCGATCTTGGCGCGGTCCACGTCGATCGTGAGGCTCGGCTGACCGAGCTCCTCCACGAGGGTGACGTGCGTGACGCCGCGCACGCCGTCGAGCACCCGCTTGATCTGCCGGCCGTGCTCCTCGAGGACGTTCAGGTCGCTGCCGAACAGCTTGACGTCGAGGGAGCTCTTGAGCCCCGTCTCCGCCTCGTCCACGGCGTCTTCGGCGGGCTGGGTGTAGTTGAAGTTCACCCCGGGAAATGCCGACAGCTTCTCGTCGATCGCGGCGATCAGCTCCGCCTTGTTATGGTGGAACCTCGTCCACTCGCCGTACGGCTTGAGCCCCACGAAGAACTCGGCGTTGAAGAACCCCGTCGGGTTCGTCCCGTCGTCGGGACGTCCATGCTCCGAGCTCACCACGGTGACCTCGGGGAAGGAGCGGAGGATGGCGCGCACCTGCGGGACGATCTTCGACGACTCGTCGAACGAGATGGTGTACGGCATCGTCGCGCGCACCCAGAGCGAGCCCTCGTCCAGCTTGGGCATGAACTCCGCGCCGATGAGCGAGAGCCCCACGAGGGCGACGGCGAACAGCGCCGCCGACACCCCGATCACGAGGCGGCCGCGCGACATGCTCCAGTCGAGCCCCTTCGCGTAGCGGTCCTGCAGCCAACGGAAGGCCTTGTTCTCCCGCTCCGTGTTTCCCTTCTTCAGGAAGATCGCGCAGAGGACGGGGATGACGGTGAGCGTCACCAGGAGCGAGCCGAGCAGCGCGAAGATCGTCGTGTCGGCCATCGGGGTGAAGAGCCGGCCCGACGGACCGGTGAGCACGTAGATCGGGAGGAACGACGCCACGATCACCCCGACCGCGTACACGATCGGCCGGTCGACCTCGGCCGCCGCCGCCGCGATGATCTGCAGGACCGTCCGGTCGTCGCGCCCCCGCACCGAGAGCTGCCGGTACACGTTCTCCACCATCACCACGGCGCCGTCCACCAGGATGCCGAAATCGATGGCGCCGATGGAGAGGAGGTTCGCCGGGATGTGCTTGAGGTCCAGGCAGATGAAGGCGAACAGGAGCGCGAGCGGGATCGTCGCCGCGACGATCAGCCCGGAGCGCACGTCGTAGAGGAAGAAGATCAGCACGACGACCACGAGCAGCATGCCGTGCAGCAGGTTGGCCTGCACGGTGTGCGTCGTCACCGACACGAGATCGCTGCGGTCGTAGTACGGCCGCACCTTCACGTCGGCGGGAAGGATGCCGTTGTTCAGCTCGTGTGTCTTGGCCTGCACGCGCTTCAGCACCGTCTGCGCCTGTTCGCCCGCGCGCATGAGCACGATCCCCTCGACGGCGTCGTCGGTGCTCATGAAGCCGAACTGTCCGAGCCGCGGCGCATGGCCGATGACGACCTCGGCGACGTCCTTCACCAGCACGGGGGTGCCGTGCTGCACGGTGAGGACGATGTTGCTGATGTCCTCCGTCGTGCTCACGCGGCCCAGGCCGCGCACGTAGTAGAACTGCCCCCCCTCGGCGTAGAACCCGCCGCCGGCGTTGCCGTTGTTGGCGTCGAGCGCGGCGGCGACGGCGGCCGTCGTCAGCCCCGCCCCGGCGAGCTTGGTGGGATCGAGCAGCACCTGGTACTCCATCGTCTCGCCGCCGAGCGACGAGAGGTCGGCCACGCCGGGCACCGAGCGGAACTGCTTGTCGAGCACCCAGTCCTGCAGGATCTTCAGCTCCATCGCCGAGCGGTCGGGACTCTCGAGCACGTAGCGATACACCAGCCCCGACGGCGACGTCAGCGCCGACATCGACGGGGTGACGCCGTTCGGCAACCCGAGATCGCCGATCCGCTCGAACGCCTGCTGCCGGGCGAAGTAGCTGTCGGTGCCGTCCTCGAAGGTGAGCCGGACGTCGGACAGCCCATAGAGCGAGATCGACCGGGAGACCTTGAGCTTCGGCAGCCCGTTCATCCCATTCTCGACCGGGACCGTGATCAGCCGTTCGACCTCTTCCGCGGCGTGACCCGGCCACTGGGTGACGATCTCCACCATCGGCGGCGAGATGTCGGGATAGGCGTCGACGGGAAGGCGCAGCCACGACCACACGCCCACGACGACCAGCGCGAGGGTGAGCACGAGGGCGAGCAGCGGCTGCGCAAGCGCCGTCCGCACGATGCGGTGCACGAGCGAGGGGGGCGCGTGCCGCGAGAACTCGTCGGCCGCCGAGCGCTCCTTCGCGCCGTCCGCTTCGTATTCGCTGCTGTCGTCGTTGGTGCTCACTGGCTCCCCGCGAACTGGAGGAAGAGCGCGCCGTCGATCACGATGCGCTCACCAGCGCTCAGCCCCGAGGTCACCTCTAGCAGGTCGCCGGAGCGCGCACCGAGCTTCACCTGCCGGCGCACGAAGTGGTTGTTCGGGAGGGCGAGGAAGAGGAAGGGAAGGTTCTGGTCGTCGCGCAGCACGGCGGCGGTGGGGATGAGCAGCGCGTTCTTCGACTGCGCCGCGCGGATCGCCACGTTCACGAGCATGTCGCGCTTGAGGACGCCACGTGGGTTCGGGGCCAGGATGCGGACAGAGGTGGCCTTCGACCCTGGATCCACGAGCGAGCCGACGTACGTCACCTTGCCCACGATGGGCGTGGGGTACGCGCCGGTGGTCACCGTCGCGCCCTCGCCCGCCGCCACGAGGCCGAGGTCGGCCTCGAAGACGTTGGCCTCCACCCACACCGTCGACAGATCGGCGATCGTGAAGGCAGGGGTCGTCCCCGCCTGGATGAGCTGCCCGGGGGTCACGAGCTTCTCGACGACGGTGCCCTCCAGCGGGGCGCGGATGACCGCGGAGGTCGCATTCACCGCGCTGCGGTTCTCGCGAATTGCCGCGATGCTCCCCTCGTCGAGCCCGAGGGCGCGCATCTGCTCCATCGCCGCGTCGCGGTCGGCCGCCGCGCCGGCGGCGTCCGTCACCGCCTGATCGACCTCGCGGCGGGAGATCGCGTCGTTCTTGAAGAGCTGCGCGTCGAGGTCGGCGATGCGCTGCATGTTCCGGTACGTGGACTGCGCCTTCCGGAACGCGGCGATCGCCGTGGCGAAGTCGGGTGACGTGACCATCGCGAGCGCTGCGCCCTTCCGCACGTACGCGCCGGGGCTCACGAGGATGCGCGTGATCGGTCCGGAGACCGGAGCGAGCACCTGCGTCGAGCGGTCGCCGTTGAAGGCGACGGTGCCGGTCGTGCGGATCTCGGGCCGGAAGGGGGCGAGCGACACCGCCGCGACGTGGATCTTCGCGAGCTGCGCCGGAGTGAGCGACACATCCTTCGCGCTGCTCGCCGCGTCGCTGGACGGCGTGCCGCCGGGAACGTCCGGCTTGTCCCCGCCGGACGAGCAGGCGGCGGCGAGGGTGAGGGCGAGCGCTGCGGCGAGGCGCGGTGCGATGGTCATGGCTCTCTCCGA
The DNA here is from genome assembly GCA_038325515.1 of Gemmatimonadales bacterium. GTDB lineage: Bacteria > Gemmatimonadota > Gemmatimonadetes > Gemmatimonadales > Gemmatimonadaceae > AG11. Next base: position 28,056 of record JBBQJC010000007.1, read on the forward strand.
GCGTCGGTTCCGTCGATGGGGGCGCCGATGGCGCGCTCGAGGTCCGCGCGCGAGCTGTTCGCGGCGGCGAGGGCGTCGGCGTACTGGTTCTGTGCGTCGAGCAGGTTGCGGCGCGCGTCGAGCACGTCGAGCGCCGAGGATCCGCCCAGCCCGTAGCTCACCGAGGCGACGCGATAGGCTTCCCGCGCCGCGGGCAGCAGCGCATCACGGATGAAGACTGCCTGCCGGAGCGCGGTGCTCGCCGTCGCATAGGCGGAGCGAACGTCCTGCCCGACCTGCGCCTGCAGGTCCTTCATCGTCGCATTCAACTCCCGCTCCCGGTGCTGCCCTTCGGCGATCTCCCCCCTGGTGTGCTGCCAGTAGAAGATGGGAACCGGCATCGAGATGCCGGCGGAGAACTGCGCGCCGGATCCGTCCGGTCCATAGTCGCGCTGCGCCGAGAGGGTGAAGTCGGGCAGCCAGAACTCGCGTGCGAGCTTCGTCGTGGCGCGGGCGCCGGCCTGCTGGCTGACGAGACTCGACAGCTCGGGACGATACTGCAGCGCGAAGGTCTGCAGCGGCTCCAGCGCGGGCAGCCCGGGCGGGACGCCGAGCGAGTCCGCCGGCACGATCGGCGTCCCGAGCCGCTGTCCGGTGAGCCGGTCGAGCGCGTCGACCGCGAGGGAAACCCCTCGCTCGCCACCGATGAGATCGTTCTCCGCCTGCGCGAGCACGACCTGGGCGCGGATGACGTCGAGCTTCGCAACGGTGCCCCCTTCGAATCGCGCCTGCGTCTTCTTCAGGAAGTCGGCGGCGAGGTCGCGGCTGATCGCGAAGTCGTCGCGATGGCGGCGGGCGACGAGGAGCGAGTCGTATGCCTGCGAGGTCTGTGCGGCGATCTGCTGGCGCAGCCCGGCGTACCCGAACTCGAAGGAGCGAACGTCGGCCGTGGCGATGTTGTTGCGCAGCCGGAACTTGTCGGGAAACGGGACGGCGATGCCGACCGCGGCGTTCTTCTGCCCGGCATTGCCGAGCTGGAGGAAGCCCGGCTGGTTGTCCAGCGAATAGGAGAAGCCCGGATCGGGAATGGCCACCGCGGAGACGCGCCGGGCCCTGGCCTGGGCGGTCTGCTCGCGTGCGATCTCGAGCTGGGGATTGTTGGAGAGCGCCGCAGCAATTGCCGCGCGACGCGTGAGGACGATGGAGTCCCCGCGTTGCGCGTCCGGCGATTGCGCGACGATCGCCGTGGCATGGAGAGCCACGGCAAGCGCTGCCGTCAGGTATTTCATGTTGTCTGCAATGAGGGACGGACGCGGGCCAGGAGGGGCGGCGCGTCAGGCTATCGGCTCACGCAGAGAGTGGAGGGGCTCGCGATGAATGGGTGAAGGCGCGTCCGCGGGCAGCGCCCACGCGGACGAGCTCCGGCCTCGGCGCCTTGACGTGCAGGAGCAGCTCACCGAGGCTGACGTGCTCCTCGGCGCGCAGGTGCAGTCCGGCGAGCGCGCAGGCGGGGCAGGCCACCACCTCGTGCCCCGGGTGCGGCACCGACCGCGGCGTCTCGACGTGCGCCGAGAGCTGCTGCCGCTCGTGCCCCTCGGCGAGCGGGACGAACGCCACGAGGAGCTGCGCCACCAGGGCCAGGGAGCGGCAGAGGTGACGAAGCCAGAGTCGATGGCTGCGGCGGCGGGCGGGCGGTCGGGTCATGGGACGCAGGTAGAATACCCCCCTGCCTCCGATGGTGCCAGCGGGGCCGTTTGCCCCTCCGGATGGGCAGCCGCATATTCGGCGAGGAACGCCTCCGCGATCATCCCCCTTTTCCGGGTGCGGCATGTCGCATTCCTCCCTCGCGTCGCGCAGCCCGATCGACCCCTGGCCCCCCCTCCCCCTCGAAGGCTGGCGGGAGACGTACGCCACCCTGCACCGCTGGCTGCAGATCATCGGCAAGACGCGGCTCGCCCTGGCGCCGATGCAGAACCACTGGTGGCAGACGACGCTCTATCTCACGACGCGCGGGCTCGGCACCTCCCCCGTCCCGTTCGAGGGAAGTGCCTTCGAGGTGGAGCTCGACTTCATCGAGCACACCCTCGTCGTGCGCACGAGCGCCGGGGACACGGCCTCCCTGCCGCTCGTCCCCCGTAGCGTCGCCGACTTCCATGAAGCGTACCTGTCACTGCTTGCGTCGGTCGGGGTGCAGGCCCGCATCTGGCCGGTGCCCGTGGAGCTTCCCGACACCCTGCGCTTCGACGAGGACCTGATCCATGCGTCGTACGACCTCGACGCGGCGAATGCCTGCTGGCGCATCCTGGCCTCGAGCGACCGCGTGCTCAAGTCGTTTCGGGGCCGCTTCCTCGGCAAGTCGAGCCCGTCGCACTTCTGGTGGGGGAGCTTCGACCTGTCGTGCACGCGCTTCTCGGGCCGGCGCGCGCCGGAGCATCCGGGGGGAGTGCCGAACTGCCCGGACTACGTGACGCGCGAGGCGTACTCGCACGAGTGCATCAGCGTCGGCTGGTGGCCCGGCACGGAGGGCGCGCTCGCCGAGCCGGCCTTCTACGCGTATGCGTATCCGGAGCCTCCCGGCTGCCCCGCCGCCGTCGTCGCTCCCCAGGGGGCGCACTACCACGGCGTGATGCGCGAGTGGATCCTGCCGTACGAAGCCGTGCGAACGTCGTCCGATCCCGGCGCGGCGCTGCTCGCCTTCTGCGAGAGCACCTACGCCGCGGCGGCCAATCTCGGCGGGTGGGACCGCCAGGCGCTCGAGCGCTGAAGGGCTCGCGACACTCGCCCGCCGCGGCCGCCATGGTGAATGCAGTTCACCCGGAGATGGTGAATGCAGTTCACCCGGAGCCTCATGCGCGACCGCGCGCCGCCGGCGGTGCCCTGTGTTCCGACCGAGGCGACGCCGCGACGGCTACCCGATCGTCCGGAGCGGACCGAAGGGTGCGATGCCGAGCCGCAACTGCATGCTGTAGGCGATCCGGTGCGCCAGGTCCTTCATCTGTCGCGCGACTGGTCCCCTCGCGCGGGCGTCGATCGTCGCCTCCATCGTCGCCACCCAGCGCGCGAAGTGCTCGCCCGTAAGTCCCGGCATCTCCATGTGCGGCTGGAAGGCGCTCCCCGCGTAGGTGCCTGTATGAAAGAGCATCGTCGACCAGAACGCCACGATGCGCGGCATGTGCTCCCGCATGTCGATCGCGCTGAAGTACGGCGCGAGGAGCGCATCGTCCTCGAGTGTCGCGTAGAACGCGACCAATAGGTCGTGCAGGTCCTCGTCGCGCAGGTCCTCGTCGTGTCGCTCGCTCGGCGAGCCCGTCTCGTCACCCGGTAGTGTCACCTTTGAAGGATAGCGACTCATCGGGCGCCCTTGGTAGGGTGCGAGGCCGGGCGGCCTGCTGCGGCGCGCCGCACCGCGCGCCGGTGCTCGCGCAGCGAGCCGAGCGAGAGCGACGCATCGTGCGGCAGCGCGACGCCGGCCTTCGGCATGCCGATCCGCTGCGACGAGTAGATCCCGGAGTGCCCGCTGAAGAGATACGAGAGGAAGCTCGCCGTCGCGAAGTAGAGCGCCGCGTCGGCGCCGAAGAGCTCGATCCCCATCAGCGTGCAGGCGAGCGGCGTGTTGGTCGCCCCGGCGAACACCGCGACGAAGCCGAGCGCGGCGAAGAGGTCGACCGGCGCATGCAGCAGCACGGCCAGCGCGTTCCCCAGCGCAGCGCCGATGAAGAAGAGTGGAGTGACCTCGCCCCCCTTGAACCCCGCGCCGAGCGTCACCGCGGTGAACAGGAGCTTCCAGAGCCAGCTCCACGGCGTCGCGCCGCCCGGCCTGAAGCTGGACAGGATCGTCACCGCATGCGGATCGGGCGAGGTGACGCCGAGCCCGAGGAAGTCGCGCGTGCCGAGCGCGTACACGAGGCCGATCACCACCACGCCGCCGATCACGGGACGCGCGACAGCCCACGGGATGTAGCGCTTGCACAGGCGTCCGATGCCGTGCGTCGCGTCGCCGAAGAGGACGCTCGCCAGCCCGAAGGCGACCGCCGCGAGCGCGGCCTTGCCGAGCAGCACGGCGTCGATGTGCGCGAGTCCCGACGCCGCCAGCGGCGCGATGTGATAGGCGGTGTGATGGATCCCCCACATCGCCACCGTGTAGTCGCCGATCAGGCTCGCAAGCAGGCAAGGGATCAAGGAGCGATAGCTCATCCGCCCGATCGCCAGCACTTCGAGGGCGAACACCGCGCCAGTGACCGGCGTCCCGAACACCGCGCCGAACCCCGCCGCGATCCCGCTCGTGAGCAGGATGCTCGCGTCCTCGGGCGACAGCCGGAAGCGCCGCGTGAGCGAGCTCGAGATGGCCCCGCCCATCTGCACGGCAGTCCCCTCACGCCCGGCCGAGCCGCCGAAGAGGTGCGTGATGACCGTCGCCACGAGCACGAGGGGGGCGAGCTTGCCCGGCACCCCCCCGCCCGGCTCATGGATCTCGTCCATGATCAGGTCGGTGCCGCCTTCGGCCGACCGGCCGAGGAAGTGGTACATCGCCCCGACGACGAGGCCGGCGAGGGGGAGGAGCCAGAGCAGCGCCGGCCGCTCCCAGCGCAACTGCGTAGCCCGGTCGAGCGACCAGAGAAAGAGCGCCACCGCGGAGCCGATGGCCACGGAGCCCGGCGCGACGAGCCCGAGCCAGCGCGCGACGTAGCGCAGCGAGTTGCCGTAATCGGCCCCGCGTGAGCGCAGCGCCGCGAGGAGATAGGAATGTGGCAGGCGAGTGGCCTCTCGTGCGTGGTCACGGGACATGCCGCCGGCGGCTGCGAGCGAGGGGCGCTGACAGGCACAAAAAATCCGCGCCGAGGTGACCCACCCGCCGCACCCACGTGGGGCGCGAACAGGTAGGCGTCATCAGCGCGGTCAAGGCTCCCGGTCGGGGAGCGCGACAGTGCGGTTCGGGCGGAACGCCATCGCCCTCGAGCAGTCCTGCGTGTGCAAGGTAGACGCACGAACCCCGAGCGGGCAACTCCCCTGCGATCGTCCCTCGCTCACGAAGCGCCGACTGTCCACTCCGCGCGCGCCGCCTGTCGCACCGAGTGGACGCCGGGCGCCCGACCCCCAGCCGTGCTCAACCGATAACGTGTTGTCACACATCATGTTCGATCGTCAGGCTCCGCTGGCGCCAAAGCTGCCTTGCGGCGGGTATGACTTCGCCATCCTCCTTCCCCGGCCGGCGCCCCTCCTCCTTCCCCGCCCTCGCCGGCTCCGTCATCCTCCTCTCCGGCTGCGCCCAGGGGATGGCGTCGATCTCGCCATCCACCGTCATCTCCGCGGCGGTGATGGTCGGCGACGCCATCGGCGCGCGCACGCGGACGTCGAGCGGTGGAGGCTCGAGCTCCTCGGGAAGCACGAGGGTGCGCATCCCGCGGTCGCCCGCTCCGACCGCCGCCGCCGCCCACGTCCTCCAGACCGCGGACCGCTACGTCGGCGTCCCGTATGTGCGGGGGGGCAACACCCCCGAGAGCGGCTTCGACTGCTCCGGGTTCACGCGGTACGTGTTCGCGAAGCAGGGGATCGGGCTGCCGCGCACCTCGCGCGAGCAGTCGCGCGCGGGAGAGGCGATCGCGCTCGACTTCGGCGCGATGCTCCCGGGCGACATCATGCTCTTCGCCGAGCCGAACGAGGCGGTCTCGCACGTCGCGATCTACGTGGGCGACGGGCGCATCATCCACGCCTCGTCGGCGATGGGCGGGGTGAACTACCTGGACCTGCGTGGCAGCCGCGCCGGCTGGTACCTGCAGAACATGGTGGCGGTGCGGCGGGTCACTTCCAACGGCCGCAGCTTCGCGCAGGGGGTCGACTAGCGGGCGACGTGCACAGGGCTCGCGCCGGTCGCGAACACCCGCCGACGCGCCCACAGCGACACGTACACGAGCCCCACCAGCGCCGGCACCTCGATCAACGGCCCCACGACGGCAGCCAGCGCTTCCCCCGACCCGATCCCGAACGTCGCGATCGCGACGGCGATCGCCAGCTCGAAGTTGTTCCCCGCGGCGGTGAACGACAGCGACGCCGTCGCCTCGTAGTCGAAGCCGAGCCGGCGCGACAGCCAGAACGCCAGCCCGAACATGATGGCGAAGTAGTCGAGCAGGGGCAGCGCGATGCGCAGCACGTCGAGCGGCAGCTCGAGCAGCCGGTGCCCCTGCATCGCGAACATCAGCACGATGGTGTAGAGCAGCCCGAGCAGCGCGGTCGGGCCGAACTTCGGCATGAAGGTGTCGTCGTACCAGTCGTTCCCCTTCCGCGCGACGAGCAGCCTCCGCGTGAGAAACCCCGCCACGAGGGGCACGCCCAGGAAGATCCCGACGCTGCGGGCGATCTCCCCCATCGAGACATGCAGCGTCGTCGTGTCCGCACCGAACCAGTGCGGGACGACCGTGAGGAAGAGCCAGCCGAGCACCGAGTAGGTGAGGATCTGGAAGACGGAGTTCAGCGCGACGAGCACCGCCGCGAGCTCTCCCGAGCCACAGGCGAGCGAGTTCCAGATCAGCACCATCGCGATGCAGCGCGCCAGACCGATCAGCACGAGGCCGTTGCGATACGCCGGCAGGTCGGGGAGGAAGAGCCAGGCGAGCCCCAGCATCACGAGGGGGCCCAGGATCCAGTTCAGGAAGAGCGACGTGCCCAGGAGCTTCGTGTCGCGCACGTGCGCGCCGATCGTCTCGTAGCGCACCTTGGCCAGCACGGGGTACATCATCCAGAGCAGGCCGATCGCGATCGGCACGGAGACGCCGGCCATCTGCACGCGGTCCAGCTCCGCGCCGAGTCCGGGACGGAGCTTCCCGAGCAGGATGCCGAGCGCCATCGCCGCGAAGATCCAGAGAGGGAGGAAGCGGTCCAGGGTGGAGAGGCGCTTCAGGATCGGCGCGTCCGCCGCGGCGGCGGGCATCGAGACGGTCGTCACTGCGTGCCACCCGTGCGAAGGAAGTCGGCGAACTCGCCGGGCAGGCCGCTCGCCAGGATGCCGCGTGCCGCCTCCTCGACGTCGTATTCCACGCGCACGAAGTCGACCTTCACTCCATCGGTGCCGACGTCGAGCACGACGTAGCCGGCGCGCGGGTCGCCGTCCTTCGGCCGGCCGACGCTGCCGGTGTTCACGAAGTGCAAGTCATTCACCACACGGTGCCACGGCTTGTGCGTGTGGCCGAAGCAGACGGCGTCTCCTGCCCTCGCGCCGAGCCCGTTCGCCATCGTCGTGAGGAACTCGTCGCTGCGGTCCTCGGTGACGTAGACCGTGTTCAGCGCGTGGTTGCCGTGCACGAGCCGGATTGCCGGCCCCGAGACATGTCCGCCGAGCGGCCGGATCGCGATGCTGAATGGCAGGCTGGCGAGGTACGCCTTGCTCCCGGCCGACGTCTGCTCGAGCGTCCACTCGAAGCTCCGGTGCGACAGCGCCTCCTGCCGCGGATTCTCCGAGCGGCAGCCGCAGTGCTTGTAGTGCGTCGCGACCGTGGAGTCGTAGTTGCCGGCCACGCCGGGGATGCCGGCGTCGCGCAGCATCGCGATCACCTCGTTCGGCCAGGGGGCGTAGCCCACGAGGTCGCCGAGATGGTAGATCCCGCTCACGCCGGGCCTGGTCGCCGCGTCGCGCAGCACCGCGTCGAGCGCCGGCCGATTGGCATGCACGTCGGACAGCAGGATGTAGCGCATCAGCAGCGCTCCCGTGCGCGCTCCAGCACGCGCGCCTCGGCGAGCCGCCGCTCCTCGTCCAGCGAGTCGATGCCGCGGAAGCAGCTCCGCACGCAGTTGATCAGGTTGCGGTGCACCGCGTGCGCGGGGTCGGCGAGGCGGTAGTGCGCGAACTTCCACTCCCGCGTCGCCTCGACGAGCCCCGCGCGGCGCAGGTACGCGAGGTGTCTCGACACGGCTGGCTGCGGAAGCTCGAGGATCTCGACGATGTCGCAGACGCAGAGCTCACCGGCGGCGAGCACGCTGAGGATGCGGATGCGGGTGGGGTCGGCGAAGCCCTTGAAGACCGCGTCGAGATCGGCGACGGATGGCGCGACGAGCGTGGCTCTCACGACTGCACTGCTCCTGGCGGCGGCGGTCATCATATTCGCGAATACGATTACCATGCGGCTTTGCGCATGCGTTGTCAATCGGCCGCGCTCGCCCGTCGCGTGGCTGGTACCGACCGGCCGCCCGGGCTAGATTCTCGCGGAGCGGTCATCCTCGGCTCGGGGATGACCGTTCTGCTGTTGGGCGCGTGCGTGCTGGCGGGTCGGAAGCCGCCCTTCGTACGGTTCGTCGCCTCCGTTCGCATCGGCCCGAGGAACCCGAATGAGCGCATCACTGGCGTTCGTGCTCGTCGTCGCACTGGCGTATCTGGCCGCGCACCTGGCGGTCGACCGGCTCGCCCGGCGATTCCTCATCGTGTCCGGTGCCGAGTACCTGCTGCTCGGCATCCTGCTCGGGCCGCGCGTCTCCGGCATCCTGTCGGCCGACGTGGTGCGTTCCTTCGCCCCGCTCACCACGCTCGCGCTCGGCTGGATCGGCGCCGTGGTCGGGCTGCAGCTCGACCTTCGAGAGCTCGTGCGCACGCGCGGCGTGATGTTCCGTCTCGCCTTTCTCGAATCGCTGCTCACCTTCCTCGTGGTCAGCGGCGTCGAGGCGGCGGCGGTGGCCTGGCTCTACGGGCTGCCGGTGGAGAACGCGCTGCTTCCCGGCGCGGCGCTCGGTGGCATCGCGGTCGCCTCGTCGTCGCGCGCCGTCGACGTCGTGGCCGAGCGCCAGCTCGGAGTGGAGCGGCCCGCGCTCCTGCAATTCAAGGTGTCGGTGCTGGTCAACAGCGTCTTCGCGGTGCTCGCCTTCGGGCTCCTCGCCAGCGTCTGGCACCCCTCCGTCCCCGTTCGCGGGCGCGCGATCACGGCCACCGAGTGGATGGTCATCACGATCGCGATCGGCGCGGTCGGCGGGGTGCTCTTCCACCTCTTCGTTCGCGACGAGCGCAACGTCGACCGGCTCTTCGTCGCGCTGGGGGGAGGGATCATCCTCGTGAGCGGCGCCGCCACCTACGCGGGGCTGTCGCCGATCCTCGCCGCGCTCGTCTTCGGGGCATTGCTCGTCAACACGTCCGCCAATCGTGCGGAGCTCGCCGCCGCGCTCGCGCGCGTGGAGCGACCGCTGTATCTGGTGCTGCTCGTCTTCGCCGGTGCGGCGTGGCGTCCGAGCGCCCGGCCCTGGCTCTGGGTGATCCCCGTGCTGCTCTTCCTCGCCGCGCGAGTCTTCGCGAAGGTGGGCGCGTCGCGCCTCGTCGCCCGCGCCAACGGCATGCTCCCCATCCTCGGCCCCGACTGGGGGCGCGGACTGGTGGGACAGGGAGGGCTCGCTCTCGCGATCGCGCTGAACTACGTCTACCAGGACGGGGGCACGCTGCCGTATTTCGTCTTCACCGCCGCGATCGCCTCGGTCCTGCTCACCGACCTGTTGTCGGCGCGGCTGATCGAGTCCGTCGTGAACGGGCTCGTGCGAAGGATCGAGGTGGATTGATGCAGCGCCTCCTCGTGCTCGGCATGCTCTATCTGGGTGTGCGCCTCGTGCATCCGCTCGGCGTCGGAGGCCACGGATCGGAGGCGCTCCTCGCCTTCGGCTTCCTCATCCTCGCCGCGTACACCTCGGGTGAGCTGGCGGACTCGGCTCGCCTGCCCCGCATCGTCGGCTACCTCCTCGCCGGCGTCCTCTTCGGCCCATCGGTTCTCGGCATCGTCGGATCCGACGCGACGCGGCAGCTCGCCCCCGTCGGCTCGCTCGCGATCGCCCTCATCGCCTTTCTCGCCGGCGCGGAGCTGCGCTGGAGCGAGCTGCGGGAGCGCGGCCGGGCGATCGCCACGATCCTCACCGCCGAGCTGGCGATCACCTTCGTCGCGCTGGCCGGCCTGCTCATCGCCATGCGGGAGCACGTTCCCTTCCTCGCCGGCGAGCCGTTGGCGACGGTGCTGGGCTTCAGCATCCTCTTCGCGGCGATCGCGATCGTGCACTCGCCCGCGGTGACGATGGCGCTGCTCACCGAGACGCGGGCCCGTGGCCCGGTGGCCCGCACGACGCTCGGCGTCGTGCTCGTGTCGGACGTCGTCGTGATCGTGCTGTTCAGCGCCGCCGTGGCGCTCGCGCGCGCGCTCGTTCCGCCGACGGGGGAGAACGTCGCCGGGGTGTCGCTGCTCGGCGTCGTCTGGGAGCTGACCGGCGCGCTGCTGGTCGGCGGGATCCTCGGAGGAGCGGTCGCGCTCTACCTGCGGCTCGTCCAGCGGCAGCTCATCCTCTTCGTCGTGCTGGTCGCCTTCTTCGGCGTGGAGGTGGCGCGGCTGACGCACGTGGAGACGCTGCTCACCCTGCTCACCGCGGGGTTCGTGGCCGAGAACGTCTCGCGCCGCGCCGACGGCAGCGCGCTGCGTCACGCCGTCGAGCGGTCGGGGGCACCCGTCTTCGTCGTCTTCTTCGCGCTTGCCGGCGCGGCGATGTCCCTCGCCGACGTGCGACAGGTCTGGCCCCTGGTCATTCCCATCGTGCTCGTTCGTGCGGGGGGAATCTGGCTCGGCTGCCGCGCCGGCAGCTGGTGGGGTCGCGTTCCCGCACCGGCAGGCAGATTCGTCTGGATGGGTCTCATCTCCCAGGCGGGGGTCGCCATCGGGCTGGCGACGGTGATCGCCGAGGTGTACCCGGTGCGCGGCGCGCTCCTGCGCACGCTCTTCCTCGCGACGCTCGCGGTCAATCAGACGCTCGGTCCGATCCTCTTCCGGCTCGCGCTCGCGCGCAGCGGCGAGATTCCCGATGGCACGGGCGCCGGCGAGCCGGTCGAACCGAACGCCGCGCCAGGAGGCGCCGAGGCGCTGGCTCGGGGCTGAGCGGCACGGGGGGCCGGGGCGGATATGAAGTCAGGGTCGCATCGCGACCACCAACCCCGAACCGCCCCGAGATTCCCATGGCGCGCCGCGCGCCACTCCCCGAGCTTCATGCTGTTCGCGTTCCGCCGCTGCCCCAACAGCCGACGCCGATGAATGACCTGCTCGCCGCGCGCACGCAGATGGCGCTGTCGCTGGGCTTCCACATCGTGTTTGCCGAGATCGGCATCGCGATGCCGCTGCTGATGGTACTCGCCGAGTGGCGGTGGCGGCGCACGGGCGATCCGGCGCTGCGCGAGCTCGCGCACCGGTGGGCGAAGGGGACCGCGATCCTCTTCGCGGTCGGCGCCGTATCGGGCACCGTGCTCTCCTTCGAGCTCGGGCTGCTCTGGCCCGGCTTCATGCGCCTCGCCGGCCCGCTGATCGGGATGCCCTTCTCGCTCGAGGGGTTCGCCTTCTTCCTGGAGGCGATCTTCCTCGGCGTGTACCTGTATGGGTGGGAGCGGGTCTCGCCGCGCATGCACCTGGGCGCCGGACTGATCGTGGCGGCGAGCGGCGCGACCTCGGCGGTGTTCGTCGTGATGGTGAATGCCTGGATGAACACCCCGGTCGGCTACCGCCTCGCGGCGAATGGCGCACTTGCCGACATCGACCCCCTGCTCGCGATGCGGAGCCCCGCGGCGTTCCAGCAGATCCTGCACATGCTCCTCGCGTCGTACGCCGCGACCGGGCTTGCCGTCGCCGGGGTCCACGCGTTGATGCTGCTGCGCGGACGCGGGAGCGCGCTCCACCGTCATGCGTTGACGATCGCCCTCGTGATCGGCGCGCCGGCCGCCGTCCTGCAGCCGCTCTCCGGCGACATCAGCGCCCGCGTCGTCGCGACGACGCAGCCGGTGAAGCTCGCCGCGCTCGAGGGACAGTGGGAGACGGTGCGTGGAGCGCCGCTGCGCGTGGGAGGCTGGCCCGACGCGGCGCGCGAGGAGACGCGATGGGCGCTGGAGATCCCCCACGGGCTGTCGCTGCTCGCCTACCACGATCCGGACGCGCGCGTGCAGGGGCTGCGCGACGTCGCCCGGGCCGATCGCCCGCCGGTGGCCGTCGTGCATCTCGCCTTCCAGGTGATGGTCGCGCTCGGGTCGGCGATGGCGCTCGTCGCGCTCGCCGCGGGCTGGGCCGCCCTGCGGCGGGGCCAGGTCCACGAGCGACGGTGGCTGCTGCTCGCGCTCGCCGTGGTCGCCCCCTTCGGCTATCTCGCGACCGAAGCGGGATGGATCGTGACCGAGGTGGGACGTCAGCCGTGGGTCGTGCAGGGGCTGATGCGCACCGAGGACGCCGTGACGCCGATGCCCGGACTGATCGTGCCGATGCTCCTCTTCACCCTGCTCTACCTCTTCCTCGGCGCCATCGTCGTGGCGCTGATGACGAGCCTCGTGCGCGAGACGAGGCCGGCGTGAGCGCGCTCCTCGCCGGCGCCGGGCTCCAGGAGCTCGCGGCGCTCGTCCTCGTCGTGGGGCTCAACGCCTACGTGCTCACCGGCGGCGCCGACTTCGGCGGCGGCGTGTGGGACCTGCTCGCGTGGGGACCGCGCCGGGCCGCCCAGCGCGCGCTGATCGCGCGCTCGATCGGTCCGATCTGGGAGGCCAACCATGTGTGGCTCGTCCTGGTCGTCGTCGTCCTCTTCACCGCCTTCCCCGCCGTCTTCGCGACGCTCGGGATCGTGCTGCACGTCCCCCTTTCGCTGATGCTGCTCGGCATCGTGCTGCGCGGCTCGTCGTTCGTCTTCCGCAGCTACGGCACGAGCGGCGGGGCGGGACGCGCGCGCTGGGGGCGCGTGTTCGCCATCTCGAGCGTGATCACGCCGCTCATGCTCGGCATCTGCGTGGGGGCGATCGCGTCCGGGGCGGTGGGGGCCGCGGCGCAGCGCCTGCCTGCGCGCGGGAGTGTGCCGGCTCCGTCCTTCCGGGAGCTGTTCGTCGATCCCTGGCTCGCCCCCTTCCCCGTGGCGGTGGGCGCGATGGCGCTCGCCATGTTCGCCTTCCTTGCGGCTGTCTATCTCGCGGCCGCTACTCGGGACGAGAAGCTTCGCGGCGATTTCAGGCGCCGGGCGATCGGCGCCAACGTCGCGCTGTTCGTCGTCTCGTTCGCCGCGCTCTGGCTGGCGGGCAGCGAGGCGCCGGAGGTGCGGCATGCGCTCATGCATGGACCGGCGGTCGCCCTGCAGGGTGCGATCGCAATCGCGGCGGTGTCGTCGCTCGGCGCGCTGGCGGCGCGGCGCCATCCGCTCGCCCGTGCCGCCGCCGCGGCGCAGGTGACGCTGATCCTCTGGGGCTGGGTGGTCGTGCAGTACCCGATGCTCCTCCCCCCGCTGCATACCGTGCGCTCGGCCGCCGCGCCGGAGGTGACATTGCGCCTGCTGGCCCTGGCGCTCGGCGGCGGGGCGGTCGTCCTGCTCCCCTCGCTGGCGTACCTCTATCGCACCTTCGCCCGGGTGGAGGAGCGCGGAGTGGACGCTGCGGGACGGGGCGCGCCGGGCGGGCCGTAGTCCGGGCGTTGCTCGATTTCCCGGCCGGCACTACTGTGGGAGCCCTCGTTCATCTTCCAACCTGGAGTGTGTCCCATGCGACTCGTCATCGGCACTTCCGCGCTCCTCCTGGCGCTCGCGATCGGCTCGGCGGAGGCGCAGGTGAAGCCCTCGGTAAAGCAGACTGGCAAGCCGGCGGCGAAGGCGATGTCCTGGTCCGACCTCACCGGCGACTGGGTGGGAAGGTCGATGCGCGGCAAGAGCGATTCCGTCATCACCGCCGTGACGACGACCTTCGGCGCCGACAAGAAGGTGTGGCTGAAGTTCCCCAACCGTCCCCCCGTCGCGGCGACGCTCGTCGCGATGGGAGGTGACAGCGTGGTGATCGAGACGGAGAAGTATCCGAGCATCACGCGTCCGGGCCACACCTCCACGGTGCGCATGACGAATCACGTGCGCGATCACAAGATGAAGGGGACATTCCACGCGACCTTCGACGACGGCAAGACGCTCGACGGCAACAGCGTGGCGGCGCACAAGATGAAGTGAGGCGGGCCGCGGGCGGTGCGGGTGCGGTGGCCGGCGGTGCGGGTGCGGTGACCCGTGGTGTGGGTGAAGTCGCCGGCCGTGCGGATGCGGGGGCCTGTGGTGCGTGACGGCTCGCCCGTGGTGCGGGTGCGGGGACCGGCGGTGCCTGGCGGCTCGCCCTCGGCTCGTGCCGGCTGCAGCGTGGTGCGGGTCGCCGGCCCGGTGGTACGGGTCGCCGGCCCGCCTCACGCCACGAAGTCGGCCTTCGCCGCCGACATCGCTCCCCCGTCCGTGACGTTGCGGTAGCCCAGCGACCTGAGAACGCCGGCAGCGGCGGACGACCGGGCTCCGCTCGCGCAGTACAGGAGGATGCGCGAGCTCGTCGTCACGTCATCCCGTGCGGAGAGGACGCGGGCCAGGGCGCCCGCCGGGATGCAGGTGGCCCCGTCGAGATGTCCGAGCCAGAACTCCAGGCGGGAGCGGACGTCGATCACCAGGTCGATGGGCTTGCGGCGGAATGAGGGCATGTGTCGGAGGGTCGGAGCGTTGAATGTTCGGTGTGCACGCGGATGCGCCTGATGCCGGCGCCCTCTCCCAACCGCCGCCGGGCTCGCGCGCCGCCGGAGCACCGCGCCCCGGATCGTGAGCGGCGAACGCGCGAGCGCGTCAGGCGCCCGGGGCGACGAGGCGCTGGTACTGCACGTACATCCCGGCTCGCCAGCGCACGATCATGCCGAACGCCGCCAGGAAGAAGAGCGACGCGGTCTGGAGGGGCGAGACGACGTGCCCGATGTAGTCGTGCAGCAGCAGCCGGACGGCAAGGAGCGCGACCAGAATGCCGAGGAACGCCCGCGATCGTCGCATGTACACCACGCCGTCGCGCAGCTCCAGGCGTGACGACCTGACCAGCGGCCAGGACAGGACGAACAGGCCGAGCAGGAAGGAGATCGTCGCCCACCACCAGGGAACGCGCATCATCGGCGAGAGGAACATGAAGAATGCACTGCTCATCGCCACGGGCGGTATCACGATCGCCTCGCGCGTCACTGGCACCCGAGTCTCCCGCACGCGCCACGCCAGCATGGCGATGCCACCGAGCACCGGGCCGATGCGCAGGACCGGACGCAGGAACCATTGGTACTGCGCGTAGAGCGCCTGGGGGTCGATGATCGAGGTCATGCGGGATCCGCGGGTTTCGGCGCGAGGGGTGGCGGTCCAGCGGGGGTGCCGTTCGCAGGACTTCTGCAGTTCAATCTACAGCGGCACCGGGGAGAGCAGGACGATCCGGCGCGCCAGCGGGGGGAAGAGCGATCGATGACGCTCGCGGGGCGACCCGTCGATCAGGCAATCACCGACTCCACCGGCAAGGCAGGCCCCGTCAGGCGATGCGCGATAGCGGCCACCGGGGCGCCGTGTGATCCTGGAGTGCAGCACCCGGGATGCGGCTTCGCGATACGAAGCCCCCCGGGCTCAACCAGGAGACACGACATGAAGGCGTTCATCGACGACCTCGAGAAGCGGACCGAAGGCAACGGCGACTTCCGCCACGTGATCTTCACCGGCCCCAGGATGCAGCTCGTGCTGATGTCGCTGGCTGCCGGGGAGGAGATCGGCGAGGAGACGCACGACGACACCGACCAGTTCTTCCGCATCGAAGAGGGAGAGGGCGAGGTCGTGCTCGACGGCAAGGCGACGAAGATCGAGGAGGACATGGGGATCGTCGTCCCCGCCGGCACGCTCCACAACCTGCGCAACACCGGCACGAAGCCGATGAAGCTCTACACGATCTACGCGCCTCCGCACCATGTGGACGGCACGGTTCAGCACACCCGGGCCGACGCGGAGCGCGCGACGGCGCACGCCTGACCGTCTACTGCACCTGGATGTAGAGCGGCACGGGCCAGAGCCGCAGGATCTCGGCCCGCGAGGTCGGGGGCTTGTCGTTCCTCGCCCTGGTGAACTGCTTCCACCCGGCGAACTGGACAGGCTCGCGCTTGATGTCGCGCCAGTAGGTGTCGCGCTTCATCCAGGGCGGGCCGAAGCCGTCCATGTGCATCACGACCTGCACGCGCGGGTCGAGGGCGATCTTCCGCGTGTTCGTCACACCGCCGGGCGTGAAGCGGTGCACGACGAGGATCTTGGGGGGCAGCTTGTACCTGTCCACCAGTCCCGCGAGGAAGCGCGACGCGTAGTTGATGTCGGCCGCGTCATAGGTGCCGATCCGCCGTCCCGGGATCCCGCCGGACTTCATCGAGAACTCGGGATCGATCCCCAGGTGGACGTCGGGGCGAATGAGGAACTTCTCGATCCAGGGCAGCTCCTGCTGCAGGGTACTCTGCCCCACCTGCAGGTCCACGAACATCAGGGCGTTCCGGCTGCGCGCCCATCCATACACGCGCTCGATCATCGCGCTGTCGTGGCGCGTGCGGTACTTCCCGCTCGTCCCCGGCTGGCCGTCGGCGACGAGCACGATCACGTGCAGCGCCGGCTGCGCCGGATGGGCGGGGTCCAGGCGGTTCCACGCGGCGACCTCGGCGTCGAGCTTGCGCAGCATCTCCTCGGGGGGCAGCGCGCCGAGGATCCCCATGCGCTTGGAGAGCGGATTCCCGTAGTAGGCGATGATGCGCCGGCCGGGGAGGATGCTCCCGGGGAGTGGCTCGGGGCCCTTCACCGGCCAGAGGGAGTCGAGCGCCCCGCCGTTGCCGGCGAAGGCCATGTGCCGGTTCCCCGCGCTTGGGCCCAGCATCCCGCTGGCCGCGCGACGCGCCGCGCTGTCCGGCGCGGTGCTTGGGGCGGCGGCGCGAGGCGGCGAGCTGTCCATCGCCGTGGCGCGCAGCGCCGCCGTGAGGGAGTCCACCGTGTCGGCGGCGGCCCGCGCGATCGTGTCGCGAGCACCGCCCTGCGTGCGCTGCAACGACACCGCTTCGGCCTCGGCGCGCGGAGTGACGTCGGCGCACGAGGTGATGATGACGGCGGCAACCGCGAGAAGCATCCGGTTCATCGCTGCCTCACCGACTGGTTCAGCGCCGCCGCGGCCATCACGAGCGCCTTGAAGGCGCGTGCGTCCACCTCCTCCCCTTCGCGGATGTCGATGGCCCGGCGCGTGCCCCCTTCGAGGCTCGCGTTGAAGAGTTGCGCCGGATCGGGGACGGTGGCGCCCTTGGCGAAGGTGAGCTTCACGACCTGCTTGTACGTCTCCCCGGTGCAGACGATCCCGTCGTGCGACCAGACCGGTATTCCGGTCATCGCATTCGAGGGCTTCTTCCACTTGCGCTCCTCGACCATCGCGGGGACCGCGTCCATGATCAGCGCCCGCATCCGGTCCAGCGTCTCGTCGCGCCAGTCCGCGCCGCCGGCGGCACTCTCAGGCGCGCTCGCGGGATTCGACTTCGCCTTCATGATGTCGTCAGCTCCACGGTCAGGTCTCCGGTCTCCACTCGGCCCAAGTCTCCCTGGGGTGGTCGTATCGGCGCGTCGTCGTCCGTCGATCGACCGACGGTTTCCACATGAGGAATGTGGCCGGAGCGCCCGGCACTGGCTAGCGGGTGGGCACGGGGAGCAGCCGTGGGGGCCCGGCGAGATGTCACCCTTTGGGCCACCGGCCGGACTTCAGCCGGGTGCAGCCCGGTGCGCCCGGAGCAGCGGCACTGGGACAGGAGCTCGATGTCCTCTGTCCTCTTTTCCCCGCTATCCTGCGCGCGACTGCGAGCGCACGATGGCGGGACGAGTACGATGTCGGCGAGTCTCGTCCAACGAGGAGGCAACATGTTCCAGCAACAGTCACTGCTACTTCTGGGAGTGGTCATCCTGATCGGCGCGGGCGAGTCGGCACGTGCGCAGTGCCCGGGCGGCGGCATGATGGGCCTGAATGGCGGCATGATGGGCCCGGGCGGCGGCATGATGGGCATGAAGGGCGGCATGAAGGACATTGGCGGTGGCACGATGGGCGTGCGACGCGACTCGGCAACGATGGCCCAGATGGCCACGACCCATTACCTGGTCGTCAATCACGATCGGATCGCGCGGACGGTGACGAATCTTCCCGATGGTATCCGGACGACCACCGAATCCGATGATCCTCAAGTTGCGCAGCGCATCCGGGAGCACGTGGCCGTCATGTATGCGCGAGTGCTCGCGGGGGACGATCCCGGCCTGCCGATCGAGAGCGCGGCGCTTCGGGCCCTGTACCGGAATGGCGACAGGATCAGCACCGTCGTCGATACGACGAGCCGCGGCATCGTCGTCGTCCAGACGTCGCGCGACCCCGAGACCGTCGTGGCGCTGCAAAAGCATGCGTCGGAGGTCACCGAGCTGGTGCGCGACGGCATGGCCGCCATGCACCGGGCGATGATGAGCAACGGCCCGGCCATGATGGGCCGCGGCATGACGGGCGTGAAGCGGGGTGCGTGATCAACAGGGCATTCCGCGTCATGCGTCGTCAGTGATTGCCGGACACCGATCGAGGCCGGTGACGCGAGCCTCCAGTTCTCATCGACAGTGGAGGATCAACCAGATGCGAGCAATTCTACGATCGACGATCATTGCGCTGGCCATGGGCGCAATGGCGTGCAGCGGGCGCCCCGAGAAGGCGGGCGTCGCCAACGACACAGCGGTGGGACGCGCGAGTGGCACCACGGCCGCAGGGCAGCTCACACCCGCCCAGCTCGCGATGTTCGCCCCGTTGCCGGCGCGGATGACGAGCGCCACGAACCCGGCGACGCCGGCGAAGGTGGCACTCGGGCGGATGCTCTACAACGAGCCGGTGCTGTCGCTCGGGCACGACGTGTCGTGCGCCTCCTGTCACCCGCTCAACGGCTATGGGGCCGACGGGCGACGCGTCAGCTTCGGACACGTGGGGCGTGCCGGGTCGCGCAACTCGCCCAGCGTCTACAACGCGGCGGGCCAGGTGGCGCAGTTCTGGGACGGGCGCGCACCGGATGTGGAGGAACAGGCCAAGGGACCGGTGCTGAATCCCGCCGAGATGGCGATGCCCGATTCCACCGCGGTACTGGACCACATGCGGTCGTCGCCGCGGTACCGTACCGCGTTCCGTGCCGCCTTTCCGGCCGACCGGGAACCCATCACCTACGACAATGTCGGGCGGGCCATCGGTGCGTTCGAGCGCGGCCTCGTGACGCCGGGCCGGTGGGACAGATTCCTCGCGGGCGATACCACGATCCTGAGCGCCGCCGAGCGGCACGGCGCGGCAACCTTCGTGTCCGCCGGTTGTTCCGGCTGCCACACGGGGGCGTACGTGGGGGGTGCTTCGTTCCAGAAGCTCGGTCTCGTCAAGTCCTGGCCGACGCACGCCGACAGCGGGCGATTCAAGGTCACCGGCCTTCCGGCGGACGTGATGGTGTTCAAGGTGCCATCGCTGCGGAATGTCGTGCACACGGGCCCCTACTTTCACGACGGCTCGGTGGGCGACCTGCACGAGGCCGTTCGTCTCATGGCGCGTCATCAACTCGGCAAGGAGCTGAGCGAGGCCCAGGTCGGCTCGATCGTCACCTGGCTCGGATCTCTCACGGGGGAGCTTCCCGCCGAGTACATCGCGAATCCACCGTTGCCGAAGGCGGCGCGCTGACCCGGACTTCGACGAGGCCTTGTCAGGGATTTCACCCGGGAGTGTAATGGTTCGAGGAAGCAGATCCCGGGCGATCTCCCGCCATCGGCCCGGCCAGCCATAGACGTATAGTACGCGCACGTGTGCCCGCGCGGTGCGTCGCTCGCCGCGGCCAACCATCAATGTGACGAGGCCAGCCAGGATGACAATCGCCGCCGCAGCGTCCTTCTCCGGGTACAGTGCCCCCGACGTGGTGCTGGAGGAGTTCTCCTACGACGACGTCGTCGTCCGGAAGTTCCTCGTGGCGACGTTCGTGTGGGGCCTGGTCGGCATGCTCGTCGGCGTGCTGATCGCGCTGCAGCTCGCCAATCCGGCGTTCAACCTCGGGCTGTCGTACACCAGCTTCGGCCGCCTGCGCCCGCTGCACACGAACGCCGTGATCTTCGCGTTCGCCGGCAATGCGTTCTTCTGCGGCTGCTACTACAGCACCCAGCGGCTGCTGAAGGCGCGCATGTATTCCGATGCGATGAGCAACTTCCACTTCTGGGGCTGGCAGCTCATCATCGTCGCGGCCGCGATCACCCTGCCGCTGGGCTTCACGCAGGCCAAGGAGTACGCGGAGCTCGAGTGGCCGATCGACATCGCGATCGCGGTCGTCTGGGTGGTGTTCGGGATCAACTTCGTGGGCACGATGATCAAGCGCCGGGAGCGACATCTCTACGTCGCCATCTGGTTCTACGTCGCCAGCATCGTGACCGTGGCCATCCTGCACATCTTCAACAACCTCTCCATCCCCGCGGGCGCGTTCAAGAGCTACAGCATCTACGCCGGCGTGCAGGATGCCTTCATGCAGTGGTGGTACGGCCACAACGCCGTGGCGTTCTTCCTCACCACGCCCTTCCTGGGGCTGATGTACTACTTCATGCCCAAGGCGGCCGAGGGCCCGGTGTTCAGCTACCGGCTCTCAATCCTGCATTTCTGGTCGCTCGTCTTCCTGTACATCTGGGCCGGCCCCCATCACCTGCACTACACGGCGCTGCCGGAGTGGGCCTCCACGGTGGGCATGCTGTTCTCCGTCATGCTGTGGGCGCCGAGCTGGGGCGGCATGATCAACGGGC
Organism: Gemmatimonadales bacterium; assembly: GCA_038325515.1. Lineage (GTDB taxonomy): Bacteria > Gemmatimonadota > Gemmatimonadetes > Gemmatimonadales > Gemmatimonadaceae > AG11. The sequence continues at coordinate 48,639 of JBBQJC010000007.1, forward strand.
TGCTCACGCTGCGGGGCGGCTGGCACAAGGTGGTGGACGATCCGATCCTGAAGTTCTTCGTCGTCGGGATCACGGCGTACGGCATGTCCACGTTCGAGGGCCCGATGCTCAGCATCAAGAGCGTCAATGCGCTGGCCCACTACACCGACTGGATCATCGCGCACGTGCACACGGGCGCGCTGGGCTGGAACGGGTTCATCACCTTCGGCATGATCTACTGGCTGCTGCCGCGCCTGTTCCAGACCTCGCTCTGGAGCAAGAAGCTGGCGGAGCTGCACTTCTGGATCGGCACCTTCGGCATCCTGCTCTACGTCGTCGCGATCTACAGCGCGGGCATCACGCAGGGGCTGATGTGGCGCGCGTTCGACGAGACGGGGCACCTGGCGTATCCGGACTTCGTGGAGACGGTGGCGCGGCTGATGCCGATGTACTGGATGCGAGTGGTCGGCGGCCTGTTCTACATCACCGGCATGCTGTTGCTGGGGATCAACATCCTCATGACGTGGCGCAGCCGGCCCACGGTGTACGACGTGCCGGTGCTCCGCGCCGCGGCGCTCTCGGCGGGATACGTCGAGCCGGCCCGGGAGCCGCTGCTGGGCGGCGTGTTCGCCCGCTTCCGCTCGCTGCGCTTCCATCGCGACTGGGAGCGGATGCCCGTCGTCTTCACCGTGCTGGTGATCGTCGCGGTGGCGGTGGCGTCGCTGTTCGAGATCATCCCCACTTTTCTCATCAAGTCCAACGTCCCGACCATCGCGTCGGTGAAGCCCTACACGCCGCTCGAGCTGCACGGTCGTGACCTGTACATTCGCGAGGGGTGCTTCAACTGCCACTCGCAGGCGGTGCGCCCGCTGCGGTACGAGACGGAGCGCTACGGCGAGTACTCGAAGCCGGGCGAGTACGTGTACGATCACCCGTTCCTGTGGGGATCGCGCCGCATCGGGCCGGACCTGGCGCGTGAAGGCGGGAAGTATCCGAACCTCTGGCACGTGCGCCACTTCGCGAATCCGCGCGAGATCGCGGCGAAGTCCATCATGCCGTCGTATGGCAACTTCGCGACGAACACGATCGCCTGGCCGGTGATCCAGAAGCGGGTGGACGTGATGGCGATGCTCGGGGTTCCCTACGGCGACGCGATCACGCATGCCGAGGCGATGGCGAAGGCGCAGGCCATCGAGGTCGCCGCCGACATCCAGAAGTCCGGCGGGCCCGCGGGCCTCCAGGACAAGGAGATCGTCGCCATCGTGTCGTACATCCAGCGGTTGGGGCGCGACATCAAGGGCACCCCTGCCACTGCCGCCACCGCCGCGAAGCCGCTCGCCGCCGGGAAGCCGCTCGCCGCCGGCCTGCTCTCCGGCACGACAGGAGTCGTCAAGTGAGCCTCGCCGACCTGATGAGCCATGCGGGACTCGCGATCTTCGCGGAGATCGGGATGGTGCTCTTCGTCATCGCGTTTCTCGGCATCATCTGGTGGGTCTACCGGCCCGCCAACCGTGCGCGCTTCCATGCGGACGCGCGCATCCCGCTCGACGACGCGACGCCGCCCACCCCACGCCAGCGGGAGGATTGACCCATGGCCGACAAGAAGGAGCGCGACCGACTGATCGAGCACTCGTACGACGGCATCCAGGAGTACGACAATCCGATGCCGTCGTGGTGGGTGTTCACCTTCTGGGGCACGATCCTCTTCGCCGTGCTGTACGCCCTCAACGTGGGCGGCATGGGGACGAACGGCGGCCGCATCGCGGCGTACGAGAAGGAGATGGCCGCATTCCGCGCGGCGCATCCGGCGCCGACCGGGCCGACGGACCCGGCCAGGCTGCTGGCGCTGGCGGGGAAGCAGGACGAGGTGGGCGAGGGCAAAAAGGTCTTCGCCAAGAACTGCGTCGCGTGCCATGGCCCGGACGGCGGCGGCATCATCGGGCCCAACCTCACCGACAACGCGTGGATCCACGGTGGGAAGATCGAAGAGATCAACGCGACGATCGCCAACGGCGTGCTGGCCAAGGGGATGCCGCCGTGGGGGAAGATGCTGCCCGCGAAGGAGGTGGACGAGGTGACGGCGTACGTGTGGTCGCTCCAGGGAACCACGCCGGCCAAGCCGAAGGCGCCGGAGGGGGCGGTGGTCGTCAGGTGACAGCGCCAGCCGCCATGGGCCGCGTGCTGCCCACGCTGAACCAGGATGGATCGCGGCGCTGGATCCGTCCGAAGCCGTCCGGCGGCGCGTGGCTGAGCCGGCGGCGCGTGGTGGCGTACGCACTCATGGTGGCGTTCTTCGGCCTCCCGCACCTGCGCATCAACGGGATGCCGGCGATCCTGCTCGACCTGCCACGGCGTCACTTCACCCTCTTCGGCACGACGTTCCTGCCGACGGACACGCTGCTGCTCATGCTGCTGCTGGCGAGCATCGTCGTGGCGATCTTCCTCTTCTCCGCCCTGTTCGGGCGGGTCTGGTGCGGATGGGCGTGCCCGCAGACGGTGTACATGGAGTTCGTCTTCCGTCCACTGGAGCGGCTGCTCGAGGGGGGGCGCAGCGGCTCGCTCATCCTCGACAAGCACCACGATCACCTGCACTGGCGCCGGCTGCTGAAGTACGCGGTGTACTTCCTGCTCGCGCTGTTCCTCGCGCACACCTTCCTCGCGTACTTCGTCGGCGTGGCGGCGCTGGAGCGATGGGTGCGGCTGTCGCCCTACGACCATCCCGCGCCGTTCCTCGTGATGGCCGCGACGGCGGCCCTCATCTTCTTCGACTTCGCGTACTTTCGCGAGCAGACCTGCCTCATCGCGTGCCCGTACGGACGATGGCAGTCGGCGCTGCTCGACAACGAGTCGCTGATCGTGGCGTACGACTACCGGCGCGGCGAGCTGCGAGCGCACGCGGTGAAGGACCGGCCCGCGGACGCCGGCGACTGCGTGGACTGCGGCGCCTGCGTCATCACCTGCCCCACCGGCATCGACATCCGCAACGGGCTGCAGATGGAGTGCATCCACTGCACGCAGTGCATCGACGCCTGCGACTCCATCATGGACAAGGTCGACAAGCCGCGCGGACTCATTCGCTACGCGTCGCGGGACCTGCTGGCCGGCAGGCCTCGCCACCTCCTGCGGCCCCGCGTCGTGCTCTATCCGCTGGCATTGACCCTCTTCCTCGGCGGCTTCGTCTACGCGCTGGAGACGCGGGAGAAGGCGGACGTCACCATCCTGCGAAGCCAGGCAGAGCCGTTCAGCATCGAGCCGGACGGGCGGGTGTCGAACCAGATCCGCGTGAAGGTCGCCAATCGGTCGCTGAGCGATCGTGCCTACGCCATCAGCATCCTCGGTGCCGACTCGGCCCAGGTGATCGCTCCCGAGAGCCCGCTCGCGGTGAAGGCCGGCGAGCAGCGCACCACGAGCATCTTCGTCGTGCTGTCACCCGCCGCGTTCACGCGCGGACGGCGCGACGTCCGCGTGCGGATCGACGACGGCGACGACTACAGCGCCGACATCCCGTTCAACCTGCTCGGGCCGGTGGCCCCGGGCCCGGGGGGGGCCCCGTGAGCCCGCTCATCGGAAAGTCCCGCCTCTGGCCGGTGCTCATCGTGACGACCCTGGTCATCTTCGTGACGTTCACCCTCCTGGCCGCCCGCGTCGCCAGCCACGACCCGCATTTCGCGATCGAGCCGGACTACTATGGCAAGGCGATCGCCTGGGATTCGACGCTGGCCGAGCAGCGTCGTGCCGCAGCCCTCGGCTGGCGGCTGACGCCGGCCCTCGGGCCGGTAAGCGCCGGCCGCGGCGCGCCACTCGTGCTCACGCTCAGCGATTCACTCGGTGCTCCGATCACTGGCGCATCGATCGCCGTCGAGGCTCGGCAAGTCGCGCATGCCGACGACGTCGTGCGGCTGACGCTCACCCAGGGTGCCGACGCACGATACACCGCGGCGCTCCCGCTCGCGCGGTCCGGCCTCGTCGAGCTGCGCATCGTGGCGACCCGGGCCTCGGACCGGTTCTCGACGAGCATCCGGCTCGACGCGTCGGCCACGTCCATGGCGCGAGTGGTGGACGCTCGCCCGGGCGACGCGTCGCCAGCGCGGCTGCGCGCGGGCGCTCGGCGCGAGCACGGCGTGGCGCCGGTGACGCCGGTGACGCCGGGGGCGCCGGTGACGCCGGTGGCACCGGTGGCGCCGGTGACGCCGGTGGCGCCGGTGGCGCCGGTGGCGCCGGTGACGCCCCGAGCGGAATGACGCTGGCCATCGGCGTCCTCGTGGCGAGCCTGCTCGGCTCCGTGCACTGCGCGGCGATGTGCGGCGCGTTCGTGTGTTTCTATTCGGCCCGTGACCCGACGGGACAGGGATCATGGCGGAGCGAGGCCGGCGCGCACGCCGCGTACAACGCGGGACGACTTGGCTCATATCTCATGCTCGGCACCATTGCCGGCGCCGTAGGTCACGCCGTCAACGCGGCGGGAGCCCTTGCCGGCCTGCAGCGCACCGCGGCGATAGGCGCAGGCATGCTGATGGTGATCTGGGGCGGATACTCGGTGGTGGCTGCGGCCGGCGGCCGTGTGCGGGCCGTCGTCGTGCCCCAATCCTGGCGGCGTGCCATGGGAAGCGCCCTGCTCCGCGTTCGTGCGCAGCCCCCGGTCGTTCGCGCCGCGATGACCGGGCTCGCGACGACGCTGCTGCCGTGCGGCTGGCTCTACGCGTTCGTCGTCACCGCGTCCGCGACGGGATCGGCCGCTGGCGGCGCCACCGTCATGGCCTTCTTCTGGCTCGGCACGCTGCCCGTGATGCTCGCTGCCGGCCTTGGCGCGCGGCGGTTCATGGGGGCCTTCGGGGCTCGCCTGCCGATCATCAGTGGCGCCGCGGTGATGGTGCTCGGCGTGCTCGCCATCGTCGGCCGGCTCGGGCCGCACGCGGCGCACGTCATGCCCGGGATGCGATGAGCAGCGCCACCATCGGCATCGCGTGCACGCATTGCGGGTTGAGCGTGCCGTCGGCGTTCGTGCAGCCGGCGGCGGCCGAGCAGTTCTGTTGCCAGGGCTGCCGGATCGCGAGCGAGTTCCTCGCGGCGAGCGGGCTGGGGGAATACAAGGCGTTCCGGGACAAGCGCGGCGTCGCCGTGCTGTCCACCGGCCGCAGCTACGAGGAGTTCGACCATCCGGCCTTTGCCGAGCTGTACGTGCGACGAGTGCCCGGTGGGTCGTGCGTGACGGAGCTCTATCTCGAGGGCGTGCACTGCGCGTCGTGCGTCTGGGTGGTGGAGCGCGTTCCACTGCTCGTGCCCGGCGTGGCGCGCGCCGAGCTCGACGTGCGGCGCTCGCTGGCGCGGATCGAGTGGAATGAGGCGGAGGTCTCGCTCTCGGCGGTGGCGCGCGCGCTCGACCGGCTCGGGTACGCCGCGCATCCCTTTCGTGGCGTCGCCCGCGATTCGATGCGGCGGCGGGAGGACCGCGCGATGCTCTCGCGCATCGGCATCGCCGGTGCCATCGCCGGCAACGTCATGCTGGCATCCCTCGCGCTGTACGCCGGCGCGTTCTCCGGGATGGAGCGCTCGTACGAGCAGCTCTTCCGGTGGGTGTGCTTCGGCCTGACCATCCCGGCCATCCTCCTGCCGGGCCGCGTGTTCTTCACGGGCGCCCGCGGTGCGCTGCGCGCCCGGTCGCTGCACATGGACCTGCCCATCGCCATCGCGCTCGGCGCCGGCACCGTGCGCGGCGCCATCAACACCATCACGGACAGCGGCCCGGTCTACTTCGACGGCGTTACGATCCTGATCTTCCTGCTGCTCACCGGCCGGTACTTGCAGCAGCGCGGGCAGCGCGCCGCGATGGACGCGGCGGAGCTGCTGTACTCGCTCGCCCCGACCACGGCGCACGTGCTGGACGCGCAGGGAGTGGAGAGAGAGACGCCCTCGGTGGCGCTGCTGCCGGGCATGGAGGTCTTCGTGCGGGCCGGCGAGAGCTTTCCCGCCGACGGGGTCGTGTCGAGCGGCCGCACGAACGTGAACGCGTCGCTGCTCACCGGCGAGTCGCGGCCGATGTCCGCGACGGTCGGGGACACCGTGTTTGCGGGGACGTTGAACGTCTCCGCACCCGTCCGCGTCCGCGTGGACGTCGCCGGCGAGGCGAGCCGCCTGGCGAAGCTGCTTCGGCAGGTGGAGGACGGCGTTCGGCACAAGGCGCCGATCGTGGCGTTCGCGAACAGGATGGCCGGCTGGTTCGTCGCCGTGGTACTGGCGCTCGCCGTCGTCACCTTCGCCATCTGGTATCCGCACGATCCGGCGCGCGCGTGGGACAATGCGATCGCGCTCCTGATCGTCACGTGTCCGTGCGCATTGGCGCTGGCCACACCGCTCGCGGTGACGATCGCCGTGGGCCGGGCGGCGCGAGCCGGCATCTTCGTGAAGGGTTGCGATGCGCTCGAGCTGCTGGCGCGTCCCGGCACGCTCGTGCTCGACAAGACCGGTACGGTGACCGAGGGACGCACGGAGCTCGTGGAGTGGATCGGCGACGCGAGCGCGCAGCCATTCGTGCTCGCGCTCGAAGCCGGCTCGTCGCATCCGCTGGCCGACGGGTTCCGACGCGCCTGGCCGGCGATGGCGGTACCGGCAGCCGATGCTGTCGCGCACCATTCGGCCGGCATCGCAGGCACGGTGGCCGGACGCTCCGTGCTGGTCGGCTCGCCGGCGTTCGTCGCCACGCATGCCACCGGCGTCGAGGCCTTCGTCGGCCGGCTGTCCGATGCCACCCTGACACCCGTCGTCGTCGCCATGGATGGCCGCGTGGTTGCCGCCGCCGGACTGGGCGACAAGCTGCGGCGCGACGCCCTCGTGTCGCTCGATGCGCTGCGCCAGAGGGGCTGGCGCACGACGCTGCTGTCTGGCGACGATGCCATCGTGGCCGCCGCTGTGGGAGCGCAGCTCGGCTTTGCGAGCGCCGATGCGATCGGTGGCGCGACACCCGAGCAGAAGCTTGGGCATATCCGAGCCCTGTGCGCCGGGCCCGTGCATTCCCGAAGCTGGCGCGGCCCGGTGGTGATGGTGGGCGACGGCGTCAACGACGCCGCCGCCATCGCGGCGGCGGACGTGGGGATCGGCGTGCACGGTGGGGCGGAAGCATCGCTCGCCACCGCGGAGGTGCACCTGACGACGCCTGGTCTCGAGCCGCTCGTGCGCCTCGTGGAGGGGGCGAGCCGGACCATGCGCGTCATCCACCGCAACTTCGCCTTCTCGCTCGCCTACAACCTGCTCGGCGTCGTGCTCGCCATGGCCGGCGCGATCACTCCGCTCATCGCCGCCCTCATGATGCCCGCCAGCTCGCTCACCGTGGTGCTCGGCAGCTGGCTCGGCAAGACGTTCGAGCCGCGTGCCCCGATAACGTCGGCGGGCGGCGCGGTGCCTGGCGCGGGCCGGCAAGCGACGGAGGCGGCCGCATGAGCGTCGTCTTCATCGTTGTGCCGCTCGCGCTGCTCATCGTGCTCGTCGCCGTGGTCGCATACATATGGTCGGCGCGCAGCGGCCAGTTCGACGACCTCGATACGCCGGCCGTCCGCATGCTGCACGACGACGACGGCTCGGGGAAGACCAGGGAGCGGCGGGAGCGTCGCTGAGCGGGTCAAGGCCGGACGTCGTCAAGGCCCTGCCGGGCCACACGGGGAACACTAGTTTCCGTATGGAACGAATGCTGCCTTATGACGCTGCCTCGGGCGCCTTTCCGTCACCCAGCAGACGCAGCACATGAGACGCACTCCTTCGTTGATGCTCGGACTCGCTCTTCTCGCCGTCGCCGCGCCGGACGTGCGCGCACAGCAGCCAGCGCCGTTCTCCGACAGCCTCGCCATCAGGACGGACTCCGCGGCGGAGCCCGGTCTCCTCCGCTCCATCGCCTCGAAGGTCGCGGCCCCGATCCGGTACGTGCGCAGCTTCCGCTCGCGCGCCGACCGCGCGGCTTGGGAGTCGGCGCGTGCGGTCGCCGAGCGCGCCACCGGCTACCGCGTCGCGATCGACATCGGCGCCCATCGCCTGCGAGTGATCGACGGCAGCGACACGCTGCGCAGCGCACCGGTGGCAACGGCCACGAACACCACGCTGAGCTATGGCGGCAAGACGTGGCGGTTCGAGACGCCGCGCGGCGTGCGCACCGTGCTCGCCAAGGACAGCGAGCCCACGTGGACGCCGCCCGAGTGGCACTACGTCGAGGTGGCGACGGAGCATGGGCTCCGGCTGCGACAGCTGAATCGCGGCGAGGTCGTCCGGACGCGGGACGGCACGCGGCTCACGACGCGGGGCGACGAGGTGGGGATCATCCGGCCTGGCGAGACGGAGTTCGTCCCACTCGTGCTCGACGAGCACGTGGTGTTCGACAACACGCTGTTCATCCCTCCCGTCGGGACGAAGCATCGCACGATCGCGGGAGAGCTCGGCCATTTCCGGCTCAAGCTCGGCGACGGCTATCAGATTCATGGCACGCCGTTCCAGAAATCCATCGGCACGTCCGCGTCGCACGGCTGCGTGCGCATGACGGACGAGGACATCGAGTGGCTGTACCGCCATGTGCCGGTGGGCACCAAGGTCTATCTGTACTGACGCGAGCTCGACCGCAGGCCCGCAGACCGCGGAGTGCGGCGAGTCCGGCCGCTGGCCCAGCGGACTGGAACCGTGAAGATTGCCTGCCAGGACCTTCTTTCCATCCGGGTGACGGACACCGGGCGCGGCATCCCCGAAGACAAGCTCGAGTCGATCTTCGAGCCGTTCGCTCAGATCGGCCGCGCCCTCAACGCGCCCAAGAAGGGGGCCGGCCTCGGGCTCGCCATCTCGTGCGGACTCGCCGATGCGATGGGCGGGACGCTGTCCGTTGCGAGCGTCCTCGGCGAGGGGAGCACGTTCTCGCTGCGTCTCCGGAAGGCTGACGAGCGCGGGTCAGACGGCAGTCACGCCTGACCGCCCGGCCGGACCGTCGGCACCACCGGATCATCGCCGGCGCTGATCAGACTCTCGGGCGCATCGAACGCCCTGGACTCCAGCCGCGCGAGGCGATCGTCGACATCAGCGGTCATCGCGTCGGCCACCACCCTGCTCACGCTGCCCTCCGCGGCAGCCTCGCGCACGTCGCGACGCTCGACGACGAGCAACCGTCGCACGACGCTGATCGCTTCCTCCTGACGAAGGCTCTCGTCGGCCTGATGAAGTACCTCGAGCCGCTCCCGCGCCGCGCCGCGGCGAGCCTCGACGCGCGCGCGGATTCCCTCGAGGACTCGAGGATGCGCCAGATGCCGGCGCCCCATCTCCTCCAGCTCACGCAGGGCGGCGTCGGACAGGCGAAGCTCGTGCCGGGCGCGCTCGGACAGGTGCTCGTCCCCGCGTTCCCGCACGATGCCGAGCACGAGGAGGAGCCGTGACATGGTGATCCCCTGCAGGAGCAGTGAGAGCAGGACGACGCCGAAGGTCATGGTGATCAACTGCGCCCGGTGCGGGAACCCGGTCGGCAGCGCCAGGGCGAGCACCATCGACAGCGCTCCGCGCAGCCCGCCCCACGTCAGCACGGCGATCCAGCGCGACGGCAGGCGTTCCGACGTGGGACGCAGGATGACCGCGGTCGCGGCGACGACCCCGAGCCGGGCGAGAAGTGCTCCGACATAGGCGACTCCGATCAGTGCGCTCGACGCGAACAGGATCTCCGCGCGCACCTCGAAGCCGATCAGCATGAAGACGACCGAGTTGAGCGCGAACGCGACGTAGTCCCAGAAGCTCTCGACCGCGAGCTTGGTGGATGGCGACATTCCGGTCTGCCACCCGAGCGTCCCGCAGACCATGCCGGCGGCCACCGTCGCGATCACGCCGGAAAAATGGAATTGTTCGGCCACCGCGAACGAGCCGTATGCGGCGATCATCGTCAGCGTGATCTCGATCAAGGGCTCATCGACCCGCTTCGTGACCTGGCTGGCGACATACCCGACCGCCGCGCCGAGCGCCGCCCCTCCGCCCACGATCGTGACGAACTGGAGCGCGAGCGAGCCCGCGCTCGTCGCAGCGCCGCCGACATAGGCGAGTATCAGCGTGAAGAACACGACGGACGTGCCATCGTTCAGCAGGCTCTCTCCCTCGACCAGTGTGCTGAGCCGGTGCCCCACGTTGAGCTGCTTGAACAGCGCCACCACGGCAATGGGATCCGTCGCCGCGATGAGGGCGCCGAAGACGAGCCCGCTTCGCCAGGTGAACGTCGGGTCGAGCCCCAGCAGGCCCATGACGGGGGTCACGATCACAGCCGTCAGGCCGATCGCGACCACCACTCCCGGTATCGCGAGCGCTCCGATGGCGCCCCGATTGTGCCAGAACTCCCTCATGTCGAGGTTGAAGGCGGCTTCGAACAGCAGCCCGGGAAGGAGGACGGCGAACAGCAGCTCCTGGGTCAGGTGTGGCGCCTCGACGATACGCAGCGTCCCCAGCGTGAGGCCGACCACGACGAGCGCCACCGTGTACGGCATCCGCAGGCGGCGCACGAGGATTGCCACGGCCGTCGCGACCGAGAAGATGAGGGCGAAGCTGGTCTCCGGAGTCATGCTTGGCTCCTGTTCGCGAGAAGGAATGCGCCCTTGGTGTCCCGGGGAGTGGAGTCAGCCATCAATATGGCGAAACGTGCGCCGGGTGCCTCCGTCCGACCGGCTCCGTCGCGCGCTGCTGCGCCCGTCGGCCGCCGACGCGGGCGCCGTTCTCGCCCCGGCCCGCTGGCCGCGCTATATTGCGGGGTATGCCCCATGCTCAGCATGCCGCGAGTCCCTCGGACGCGGCCGCGGGATCGCGGCCGCCGAGCGCAGCGGCGCAACCGGAGCTCGCCGTGACCACGACGGTCGATGCATTCCGCCGCATCGTGCGCTCGTTGCGCATCGCCGCCTCGAAGACGCTGACGTCGGCCGGCCTCAGCGCCGCCCAGCTGTTCGTGCTGCGGGCGCTGCAGGATGGAGCCGAGGCATCCCTCTCCGATATCGCCGAGCGGACGCTGACCGACCGCTCCTCCGTCGCCGCCGTGGTGGATCGCCTGCTCGAGGCCGGGCTGGTGAAGCGGGGCACGTCGGACACGGATCGGCGCAGGGCGGCGATCACCATCACGACGGTGGGGCGCAGGGTGCTGCGCCGTGCCCCCGAGCCGCCCACCGCTCTGCTCGTGGCCGGCCTGGAGCAGCTCGATCCGGCGCAGCTGCGCGCGTTGGCGAACGGGCTCATGGCGCTCACCGATGCGATGGGCATCAGCGAACAGGCTCCGGGGATGCTTTTCGACGATGGAGACGAGTCGGCGGAGCTACGCCTGCACCGACGCGGGGTCGGGCCATGAGCGAATCCGACCTCCCGAAGCGGATCCGGAGCGTGACGGGCGATCGCCTGTTCGCCTTGCTCCGCCCGCTGGCGTTCGGACTCATCCTCGTGGCCATCATCGACAAGAACCGCAGCGCCTCCTCCTGAGTGCAGGACGACAGCGGTGCGACCCGGTCCTCGCAGCACGGCATCGCCAGCCGTGTGCGACGGGCGCAAGACAGGCTGGCGCTGGGATTGGGCGTCGGCGAGGCGCAGCGCACGGAGACCGTCGTCTCGATGCTGCGGAACAACGCACGCCGCGCACCGGGCTACTGGATCCAGCTCACGCTCGCGATGGGCATCGCGACGCTGGGCCTCGTCCTCGGCAGCACGGCGGTGGTCATCGGCGCCATGCTGGTGTCGCCGCTCATGGGACCGATCATCGAGCTCGGCATGGGATTCGCCGTCGGCTCGTCGCTCCTCGTGATGCGGGCCGCCATGCGCGTGACCCTCAGCATCGCCGTCGTCGTGACCGGTGCGGCGTTGCTGACGCTCGCCCTGCCGTTCCATGAAGTCACGTCCGAGATCTCGACGCGCACGGCACCCACCGCTCTCGACCTGCTCGTCGCCGCTTTCTGCGCCCTGACCGCGAGTTACACGACGGTCCGCCCGGGGTCCGACTCCACCTCGGCCGCGGCGGGAACGGCGATCGGCATCGCCCTCGTCCCCCCGCTGTGCGTCATCGGGTTCGGGCTGGGGACTTTCTCGCCGGCGACAGCCGACGGGGCCGCCCTCCTCTTCACCGCCAACCTCTCGGCCATCCTGGTCCTCTCCGTCGTCAGCTTCTTCCTGCTCGGCTACAACCAGGTCGATGCGGCGCTGCTCGAGCATGACTTCATCGAACCAGCGAGGACGCGTCCGGACCGGCTGGCCTACCGCATTCACCAGGCGATCCATCGCGTCTTCGGCTCCCGGTACGGCGGTGTCATGCGCGTCCTGGTGCCGGCGGCGTTCCTCGGCCTCGTGTACGTGCCGTTGCGCCAGGCGCTCACCGAGGTCACCTGGGAGGTCCGCACCCGCGACGCGGTCCGACGCATCGTTCGCGACGCAGATCCGCAGGCGCTGCAGACCGCGCTGACCGTCGATCGCTCCGCATTGGGAATCCGGCTGTTCGTGATCGGCACGACCGACCAGGCGCGCGCGCTCGAGGACAGCCTGGCCGCGCGCGTGACGCGGGAGGTGGGCGTGACACCGACGGTGTCGGTGGTGGCGGTCCCCGATGCCCGGATGCTGCGTGAGGCCGCGGCCGCGGAGACCCGCTCGCCGGTCGCGGTGCAGCCCAGGGCCGTGGTCCGAGTCCGCGAGAACGCGGGCACGGCGCTTCGGGACGCCTTCCCGCCGGAGGCCGGGCTGCTGCTGGAGTGGTCGGTCACCGTTGGTGCGGCCGATACCGCACGCTTCACGGTACACCATCTGGGCCCTCCCCTCGGCGCCGCCGGAAGCGCGCTTCTCGGCCGCGCGCTCGCACGCAGCATCGGAGCGCCGGCCACCGTCGCCGACGACGCGATTCCGGCTGCGTGGTACGCGGCCGATGCGCGAGGCACTTCCTCCTGGCTGGACTCCACCCGGACCCTGCTCGCCGCGGTGGCGAACATCCGCCGCGCCGCCGGATGCGTCGAAGGCCCCGCGGTCGGTGTCGCTCGCCCGTCCTCCGCTTCGCGCAGAGTGCTCGCGTCCCTGCAGAGGATCGCGGTTGCGCATCCCGGGCGGGTCGTCCTGCTTCCCGGGCCTCGATGGCGCGTCCGCATCGCCGCGGACCGATGCGTGGCCGACCGGCCGCAGACCGTCATGCCGGCGGGAGCGCCGACGCACCCCTGACTCGGCTTCGTCGAGGTCGGACGAGCGCAGGCGAAGGAGCGGTACGAACCACCGCGCCGAGCCTGCCCCGGGCGGTGCGCACGCCAAGCCGGACTGGCGACGGTACGGCGTATGCGGGGTATTCCCCGCATCTGCCGGGCCTGTTCATCTCGTCGCCGGGATGCGGTGCTCCCGGTTGGGGAGTCGCGCAGTCGCGCACCGTCCGGCTCCGCACACTTCACCCGAGGACATCCCACACGTGAGCACAGCTCGGCACGACGGCCCGATGGCGCCACCCACCATGCCGGAACAGGGAGCCGGCCGGATGCACGGCTCATACGCGCGATTCGGCGCCATGATCCTCACGTCGACGGTGGTGATGCTCGTCCTGATGTACTCCCTGGTGCTGCAATGGGACCACGTCCGGCTCAGCGATACACGCTTCCTGATGGCACTGTACATGGGCGCCGCGATGGCCGCCGTCATGCTGGTATTCATGCTTGGCATGTACCGGGATGCGCGGAAGAATGCGTTCATTCTCGGTGGAGCGGCGCTCGCGTTCGTCGTGGGTCTCTACCTCGCGCGAAGTCAGCGCCTCACCGGCGACGTGGCCTTCATGAAGGCGATGATCCCTCATCACTCCATCGCCATCCTTGTGAGCGAGCGTGCGCAGCTCACCGACCCGCGGGTCCGCCGGCTCGCGAACGAGATCGCTACCAGCCAGCGGCGCGAGATCGCCGAGATGGACTCGCTGATCAAGGATCTCGAGCGCCATTAGCGCTCGACGAGAGCTCACCGAAGCGGTCTTCGCGCTCGTGGGATCTGCGTTCAGCGCAGGAGGCTGCGAGCAACCGCGCGCCCTGCGGGCTCGGCGTTGCTCACGCCGACCCCGGCAGCACCTCGTGCGCGGCGGCTTTCCCCGCGCGCCCGAGCCAGTCGACCACCGCGCGCGGATCCGGCAGCGACCAGCGCGCCGCGGTCTCTCCCCGCCCGACGTGGATGGACAGGCCGCCAGCGGCGTTCACCAGCGCGAACCCCTCCTCGTCCGTCTTGTCGTCGCCGATGAATACCGGCACACGCCCCTGAAAGGGCGAACGTGCCATGAATGCGGCGATTGCGTCGGCCTTGCCGGCGCCGGCGGGGCGGAGCTCGACCACGCACTTGCCGAGCTGGAGCCGATACGATGCGCCAAGCCGCTCGAGCTCCCGCCCCATGACCTCGTGGACCATCGCCGACAGTTCGGGTGCCCGGCGGTAATGGACGGCCAGTGAAAGCCCCTTGTCCTCGACCAGGAGGGCTTCGTGACGCGCGGCGAGGGCGGAGAGACGTCCGCGCACGGCGTGCAGCTCCGGCAGCGCGGCGGCGGGCGCCGACGTGGGCGCCAGCCCCTCGCGCCACTCGAGCCCGTGCTGCCCCGCCACGGGGAGCGGTGGCGCCCCCAGGATCCGGTCGAGGTCCGCGACCGACCGCCCGCTCACCACTGCCATGGCGCCGCCGGACCGCGCGAACAGCGTCCGCACGACGTCATGCGCGCGAGGCGACAGGCGAACCGCGTCCGGCGTCGAAGCAAGGTCGACCAGCGTACCATCGAGATCGATGAAGTACGCCCAGGCGAGCGACGGGGGGGGGAGGGCTCCATTCACGATGCTTCTCGCTCTCCCCCGGCCGCGGCCTGCCCCGGGCCAGCCACGACCATCAGATCCGAGGCGCGAGTGTGCTTCGTGGGCGGGTGCACTCGCGCCGTGAAGCGCATGCGGCTGCGGATCGTCGCCGCGTCGAGCAGCATGCGTCCTGCCCATCGATAGACGTTGAACTCCTTCACGAGCCCGCGCATCAGGCGCATCCTCGCCCGTCGCGATCCCTGTGGCATCTCCAGCGCGACGTGCAGTGCCGCCCCGCACTGATCCGCGTCGTACGGGTTCACGATCAACGCCTCCGGCAGCTCGCGCGCCGCTCCCGTGAACTGGCTCAGCAGAAGAACCCCGTCCTCATCGTCCCGCGAGGCGACGAACTCCTTGGCGACCAGGTTCATGCCATCGTGCAGGCTGCTGACGAAGCAGAGCTCGGCCGCGCGATAGTACTCGTTGACCGCCGATGGCTCGTGATGCTCGACCAGGAGGATGATCGCCGGCCGCCCATCGCGCGCGAAGCGCTCGTTGATCCGGTCGGCCAGTGCGCGAACGCGCTGGTCGTATGCCTGATACTGCTCGATGCTCGCCCGGGTCGGCGCGGCGATCTGCACGAACGTGAAGCGACCGATCCATTCGGGATGCAGCTCGAACAGCCGTTCGACGGCGCGGAAGCGCTCCTCGATCCCCTTGGTGTAGTCGAGCCGGTCGACGCCCACGCCGATCGCCTGGCTGGGCGGCAGTCCGAGCCGAGCCCGCACGCGAATGCGCGCATCGGCGGCCACCGGCGCGTCGCGTGCGCCAGCCGACTGGACGTCGACGGAGATCGGATAGCGCTTCACGAGGGTCCGCTGACCCCGGTACGAGACGCCGAACGTCTCGCGGTCCACCCGCGCCTCGAGCTGCCGGTCGACGGTATCGACGAAGTTGTTGCAGTGCGACTGCGTGTGAAAGCCGAGGATGCTGCTGCCGAGCAACCCGTCGAGGAGCTGCTCGCGCCACGGACAGATCGAGAATGCCTCGGGATTCGGCCAGGGGATGTGCCAGAAGGTGATGATCGTCGCGTCGGGAAGGCGTTCCCGCACCATGCGGGGTACCAGCGCGAGGTGGTAGTCCTGCACCAGCACGATCGGATCGCGCGCTCGGCTCTCCTCCACGACGGCCGCCGCGAACCGGCGATTGACGCGCTCGTACTGTCTCCAGTCTGCACTGCGGAAGGTCGGGCGGACGTGCGCGATGTGGCACAGCGGCCACAGTCCCTCGTTCGCGAATCCGTAGTAGTAGCCGCGTTCTTCCTCCGCCGACATCCAGATCCGCCGCAGCTGGTAGCCGGGATCGGGAACGGGGGCGGCCACGTGATCCGCTGCATCCACCACCAGACGGTCGCCGGAGCCGCTTCCGTGCGCGATCCACGTCCCGGAGCAGGCGCGCATGATCGGCTCGACCGCGGTGACGAGCCCGCTCGCCGGCCGCTGGATGGTGACCCGGTCCCCTGCCGCGACGTGGATGAACGGCTCACGGTTCGAGACGACGATCACGTCGTCCCCCCGCAGCTCGCGATTGAGGATGCCGCGAAGAGTCTCGGGGGTCCAGGTCAGCTGCTCGTCGTCGCGCAGGCGGTGCTCCGCCTCGAGATCCCGGATCAGCGCGCGCAGATCCTCCGCGATCGGGCGCAGCTCGCTCGGTCCACCGTCCGTGGCGTCCTGCGGCCGGCCGTCGCCGCGCATCACCGCGCGAATGCCCTGGATCCAGCCCCGCCAACTGAGCTCCGCCACGAGGACGGTCACGGCCGACACGGTGAGGCCCAGTCCGGCGAAGAACCAGAGGAGGTATCGTCGCGTCTCCGCACTGCGGCGACCGACGAAGCTGAGGTCATGAACCAGCAGGAGCCGACCTTCAGGCGCCGACTCGGTGACCACGGGACGGACGGACGCGAGCAGCGGCCCGGCTGCGGCGTCGACGAGGTGCCGCGACCCGACCGCACCCGAGAGCGAATCCGCACAGCCGACGTGCGGCGGCAGGGTCGCACTGCCCACCGGCGTCGATGTCGGGCTCGCGCAGTATGCGATGGCATACAGCCGCTCATCCTCGGTGATCCGGGCAAAGAGCGCCTGCATGCCGGCCGAGTCACCGGCGGTCGACAGCGCCGCCAGGGGACGCTCGATCGTGCTCGCGATCAAGGTGGCGCGCAGGTCGAGATCCTTGACGAACCATCGCAGCGTCAGCCGATCGGCCAGCGGCACCGCCGCCATCGCGAGCAGGGACAGGACCAGCAGCAGGGGCAGGACGAAGCGCGCCGAAAGCGCGAACTCCATGCTGACCGGCGAGGTACGCGTCGCGCCCCGTTCATCCCTCACGAAGCCGGCGTCGTGAGGAGCGCCTCGTACTCCTCGGCGACGGCGCGAATCTCGATGCAGAATGCCTCGAGCGCGGCGACGAGCCGGCGCGTATCGACCGACAGGTCACTCGCTCCGGCGGTGCCCTGACAGTGCACGAGCGCGTGGCGCGAATAGGTGGACAGCGTTCGGGTCAGCTCGGAGCTCACCCGCACGAGCGCGCGCATGCGAGCGGCACGCTGTCCTTCCTGGCGGCCGCTCGAGAGGCGCAGCGTGATCACGCGCTCCACGTCGTGAAGATCCCCGACGGTGAGAGACAACGTCGATGCCTGTGCATCCTCCGAAGCCCTTCGGTCGGTCACCGCGTGTGCCTCCCCATGTCGCACTGCTCCTTCGTCGGCCACGCGGTAGTGCGTCCCGACCGTTCCACGTAGCTTTCGAGACACTGCGAGAGGGTGCCGTAGTACAGCAGGTCGCGCGGGTCGTCACCGTGACGACGGTCGAACCACTGATCCCATGCCACGCGGAACGCCTCGAGCACGGCTTCGGGAGGCATGTCGTGCGCGAGCGCCTCGTCGCACAGTCGTTGGAACGACCGGCGAAGATCGCCCTCGGTCAAGCCCGGGCGTGGGCCCGTGCGGCGAATCTCGAGGTGGCGTGCGAGCGCCTCTCGTGTCGCGGCGCTCACCCATCGTGTGTCGCTCCAGAGGAGACCCATCCGTCCTCCCGCGATTGTGGAACTGCCTCCATCCGGCATCTTCGACGCGTCGCCGCTCGCCTCCCGACCTGGCCCCGCGAGACATGGCGTCGCGCGCCCTCCAAGGCGTCGAGCCGCCGGTGGCGGGCGACGCGGACTACTCGGCGGCCGGCACACTCGCGGCCGACGGATTCGCGCCACGGCAGGCCAGATACGTCGCTGCCGAGGACGTGACGGCGACCGTCCAGTCCGCGAGCGCCTGCGCCATCGCGTCCGCTTCCGCGTGCAGGTCTGCGGAGGAGTGCTCGCCGCGACTGTGCGGCGCGGCGTTCCGGGCGAAGCGATCCAGCGCCAGAGCGAGAGCGCGCGAGGATTGCAGGAGCGCGCGCACGCGTCCCCGACGATCCGCCTCCGCCTCGGGTGCGCCGAAGCGGCAAGTCAGCATGCTCACGGCGGTCCTCACCACCTCTGGCGTGATCGCACGCTCCGATTGCGGCAAGTCAATCATGGGTTCTCCGTCGTGACATTGGCGGCGCCGCGCTTCCTCGTTCTCGTGCGATCGCGTTCACGCTGCAACCGCAAGATACAAATGCGGGGTATCCCCCGCAAGTCGTGCGATGGCCGCGGCGCGTGAGGTGGCGCGGCGTGGCTCATCTCCGGCCAAGCGGTCAGGGAGCTCAGCTGTCCGACCCGCCAGTTCCACGAGCGGCGTGCTCGTGGAGCGCTCCCCTGTCGGTCCGGTCACGGCGCGGCTGCCGTGCCTCCCGCGACCGAGGATGCGGCCAGCACGACGAGCTGCCCCGACATCATCGGCAGGTGCGCCTGGATCGCGCATACGAAGGGGAACACGCCCGCCCTCCGCGCCACGTACGTGGCGGTCGTGGTCTTCTGTCCGGGGAGCGAGACGGCGAGATCGGGGAGAACGAAGGAGTGGACGTCGTCCTCGGGATTGATCAGCGTGAAGTGGATCGTGTCACCCTCCACCACCGTCACGGTGGAGGGCGAGAAGGCGTAGACCTCCTTGCCCTCGAGCACTCCTCCCTTCCCGAAGTCCTCCGGCAGGAAGGGAAACGTCCCGCGCTGCTCCTTGACCAGGAGCGGCACCGTCGTGATCGCGATCTCCCGGATGCGCGGCACGTACTGGCCCGCCGCGCGAGTTGCGGACGCGCCCTGCCCACCGTTGGGGGGATTCGAACCGCCGGAGCACCCGCCGGCCGCGACCGTCGCGAGGCACAGGACGCGCAGCAGGTGCCCGTGCATGATGGCTCGCGCGGTGATCTGCCCGGTCATGGACGGGATGCGGGCTCGATGTCCACGGTGCGGCTGCGATACGGCTGGAAGTCCGCACCGGCATCGACACCGACGTATTCGACACGAAGTCGCGCGCCGTCGACGTGCACGACGATGAAGTGGAACGGGTTCTCCCAGGCGTTCAGGTTCGGGCGAATGAGGTGCTCCACGCGCACGGAGTCGCTTCCCCCCGCGCGAGCGTAGTCGCGGAGGTCCGGCTCGCCGCGGTAGCCGTACGGCGGGGCTCCGCCCCCACCGCTCACGATCTCGTCGAGTCGGCGAGCCTGACCTCCCTGGTCACGATACCGTTCCGTCCAGTGCTCGAAGAAGTGCTCGTGGCCCGCGAGCACGAGCTCCACATGGTATCGGCGAAAGAGGGGCATGTAGCGGGCGCGCATCGCCGCCGCTTGCGGCTCGACGATGGCGGCGCCGTGCGGACCGGAAGAGTACGCGGGGTGATGCAGGGAGACGACCACGTGGGGGAAGCGCGTGCGGTCGAGTCGCGAGAGCTGTCCGCTCACCCAGTCGTACTGCACCGAGTCGTCGGCGATGTTCGAATCCAGCGCGAGGACGAAGGTGTTCCCGTACTGCACCGCATACGTCGGGTATCCCGCGAGCCTGAACGGGCTGCCCTCGGGCGGTATGAAGTGCTGAAAGGCCGCGAAGAAGTGGCCGAGGCCGCGGAGACGATCCGGCGAGGTTCGCACGCTCGTGTGCGCGACGTCGTGATTGCCCACGGCCGGAAAGACCGGAACATCACCCTGCGTCACGAGCCGCCCCACGACGTCGACGAAGCTCGCGTTCCACTGCGCTGCGCTTCGTCCGTCGACCACGGCATCGCCGCTGGACAGGACGAACCGAATCGGGTCGGGACCCGTCGCGCGGCTGGCGATCGTGCGGAGCATCGCGTTGACCACGAGCGAGTGCCCCTCCTGCAACCGCTCCCCGTCGAAGCGGCCGCGCGTGTCGCCGTACGAGATGAAGGAGAACCGGGTCGCCGACGCCGACGCGGCGGCCGAGGGAAAAGTGGTGGCCGGCGCGTTGATCGCCCGTACGCTGTCGCCGGCGGCGGAAACGGCAGAGTACCGGGTTGCTGCCGGTGTGGGTTGGGCTCCCGCCGGAGCGGCCGCGACGGCCAGAAGGAGGATCCCACAGGCCAGAGCGATTGAACCTGGTAGTGCGCGGTCGATCATGGAGCCGAGGGGCTGGAGAATTCTGGCAGCGAAGAGTCGCACGCGGGCTGGTGGGCGCCACCGGCAATATGCGTGGGCGATCGTTTCCCGGCCACGGCCCTGGGGTCCAGGCGTCGCTCGCGCTCGCCCCGGTACTCCCGGTCATGCTTCGTCATTCCGTAAGGCACTCGCGGAGCAGAGCGTCGAGCCGCAGCATCGTGCCAGCGGTTCAGTCGGCGGGTGCGCGAATCGGTGACACGCCGATCGCGATGAGGAATGCAGGCAGGAGCACGTTCGCGAGATCCGCGGCGGGCTGCACGAGCGTGGTCCTGTTGCGGCTGCCCGCTTCGCCGGGACGCTATGAGAGACGGATGGCTGCCGCCTCCCACGCCGCCGGATCCTGATCGATCTGGCGGCGGGCATCCAGCTGCACCACGAGTCCGTCGTTCGTGCGCCGCAGGTCGTACCGGTCGAGCGCGCGCGTCGTTCGACCGCTGTCGTGCGCGCCGTCCGGACGGAACCGCGCCTTGTGCTTCGGGCAGAACACCCGGCTCTCGGATGCATGCCACTCGAGCCGCGTGCCACGATGCGGACACGCCAGCGCGAAAGCATAGACCCAGCCCGCCCAACGCACGAGCAGCACCTCGTTCTCGGGATCGACGGTGGCACCGTCGATTGCCGGGATTGTGTACATGCGCGTTGTGCCGCCCGCGCCACGCGCCGCCACGCTCGGAAGCTCACTCGCGAGTAGCGAGGGCGGCGCACCTAGTCCCATGAGTACCGCCGCAGCGGCGAGCGCAGCCCCACGCATGAAGGTTCGGCGGTCGACCTCGCGCGCGCAGAGGATTGGAAAACGCGCGGTCATCGTGCGTCCTCCCCATGGCGATCCGACGATGCGCTGCCTGGTAGCGCCTGATCGGCAAGCCGCGTGCTGCGGAGCTCACCAGCGTCGCCGGCGCCCTTCACGCCGGCGCGGCCTGCCGGCGCCGGGCCACCGAGCGCGTCAGTGTAGGCGCTGGCGGCGCCATAGCGGTAGACGAGCGCGCCACCCGAGTGGCCGACGCGCCAGCCCGCGCCGAGGAGCGCGACAGCGCCGGCGGTGCCGAGTACGCGGGCCACACCACCGACACGCCCCGACCGGAGCCCCATCGCGGCGACGCCGAGGACGATCAGGGAGAGCGTCAGGAACGCCTCGGCAGCCGCCTCGTGTGTCTCGATTGGCGTGTCGGCGACCACGGACTCCACCTGCTCGCCCGCCTGCTCGCCGGTCTCGACAGCGAGCCAGGAGCTGAGCGAGAGGGCGGCGAACATGGCGGTGGCGACGCCCCATGCACGTAGCGGGCGGGCGCCGCGGCGGATCACCCAGAGCGCGCCGACGGCGAACACCGGAAGGAGCACGGCGAGAGCAATGGGGAGATGCACGACCGCCGGGTGAAGCGGCGAGGGAATCAATGAGGAGAGCAACGGGACCTCCGGGCAGATGATGGTGCCGGCGTGACGGGGTCGTTCCGGAGCGCGACCCTCGCGTCAGCCGTCTCCCCGAAGCTGGCGCGCACTACGGGCGCGGTGTATCCGGCATCTGTCGCAGTTGCGGGGCGCAGATGCCCCTCCGACATTTGCCATGATGATATCCTCCCCCGACCGACATCCCGTTCCAACCTCCGCACCGCCCACCCCTGTCGACCTGGCCGGTGGTAGCCGACCCCTGCCCTACGACGTGGACATCAGTGGGCCGCCCCTCGTGCCACTCCTCGTCGGCGTTCTGGGGCTCGTCGTCGTCGGGGGCGTGACGGATCTCGCCCTGGACCGCCCGACCACATTCTGGTCGCTGCACGTCGCGTTCGAGCTTGCGACCATTCTGGTCAGCCTGACTGGGGCGGTGCTGCTCTGGCGCGGGTGGTGGCGCGCCGCGCGCGACCTGGCGGGGATCCGAGCGACGCTTGCGGCGACTCGGCGCTCGCTGGCCGAGCGCCAGGCAGAGCGTGACGCGTGGCGTCGGAACGCCGAGGCGGCGGTCGCCGGGTTCGGGCGTGCAGTGGACGAGCAGTTCCGGACCTGGCAGCTCACGCCGACGGAGCGCGAGGTGGCGTTCTTTCTTCTACAGGGCCACGGGCACAAGCAGATTGCGGGGCGCACCGGACGGAGCGAGCGGACCGTGCGCCAGCACGCGGTGTCGGTCTACCTGAAGTCCGGGCTGAGCGGCCGGGCCGAGCTGGCGGCCTTCTTCCTCCAGGACCTGGTGCTGCCGCCACTCGACGGATCTCCGGCACGGCCGCCCGTGTGACCTGCGTGCTCGAATCGTGCTCTGCCACTGCGTCGGTCGAATTCCGAACCGCACGACGATGCGCGTCCGGAGATCCCCGACAACCAAGCCCGGATCAACGACGTGGACGCGGGCTTCCGGAGTGCGGTCGAGCACCCACGCGTTCGCGAGCATGCCTGTGTTGCAGACGATGCCGCCCCGCCGCACGGCGCGCAGCGAATCGAGCAGCGTGACGGTCCCCACCGCTTGCGTACCTTGTTGCCAATACTCGCGCTGCACGCGCGCTCGTCTTCACGACCTCCATCTCGTGCCGTCAAACGACACGAGCCCTGGCGCGAATGCTCCGGGGCTCGAACCTGTTGTCGCGCAATAACTTTGCAGAGGAGCGGGCGACCGGACTCGAACGGGCGCGTCCAGCTCCGGAAGGTGACCGGTCTACCGACTCAGACCTCGCACTACCACGGTACTCGCCCGGACGGCGCGCAGACGACCCATCCTCAGAACGCTCAAGCCGGTTTGAAAAGCGGACTCGGTGGACCCTCGGTGGACCCGCGCGCTGGCGTCGGCGAAGAAGCGCATCGCAACCCCGCGACGCGATCGCCGCCACGACGGGCTCGGCACCTTGATCTCGTCGCAGGGCCAGTACTTCAATCTCTACCCTCTCGCCCTCGTCCTACTCATCCTGGTCGCCGGAGTCGTCGCTTCGCGAGGGCCACGCGACGTGCGCGCGGGCTGGCGGCCACGCGGACGCTGCGGCAAGGCGCCGTGAACGAAGGTCGCCATCAGGGCACGCCGCCGCAACAACGAGAAAGCGGGGACGCTGAACCCTTCAGTTGGCGTACGATTTGCCCGAGCTTATATTCGCGTTCGGGTACAAAGGGACCCGTGCCTGGACGCGCATGACGACCGCCCCCAAGCTCCCCGGCAGCCCCGCTACCGGGCCGTTCGACTCTCCATCGGCTTCGTCCCCAACCGGGGGAACGGCCGTCGTGCTTGTGCTCGACGACTCACCGGCGGACCGTCTCGCTGTCGGGCACTGGCTGGAGCAGGCCGGATTCCAGGTCCTCGAGGCGACGACCGGGGCCGAAGCGCTGCGGCTTGCCCGCGAGGGCGCGGACCTCATCGTCCTGCCAGACGTGCACGGCCTGGAGGTCGCGCGCCGGCTCAAGGCCGAGGCGACTACCGCGCAGCTACCGATCCTCCACATCGCGACGGATGGCCCCGTCCCCGTCGATCCCGCCGCGCTGCTCGACGCCGGCGCCGACGGCTACCTCGCCCAGCCCGTCGAGCCGGCCGAGCTCGTGGCCAGCGCACGCGCGTTGCTCAGGCTCGGGCGGACCGAACGGGCGCTCCGCGAGCAGAATGTGGCGCTCGTGGCTGCCCGTGAGGTGGCCGAGCGGGCGCAGTTGCAGGCAGAGCATGCCCAGCGGGCGCTCGAGCGGGCGGCGATCAGCGATTCACGACTGCTCCGGCTGAGCGCAGCGCTCAGCCAGGTGACGAGTGTGGAGGCGGCCGCGGCGACCGCGTTGACGACCGGCCTCGATGTCCTCGGCGCCGCGACGGGCGGGGTCTACCTCGTCGATTCCGCCGCCGGGGTCGCGTACCTCGCGGCAGCGTCTGGGTTTCCCGACACGGTGGTGGCGGACTTCGGCGCGGTCCCCCTCGACGCGATGGTCCCCACGTCCGAAGTCGTCCGTTGCAGTGAGGCCATCATCCTGCGGTCACCGGAGGAGATGACTGCGCGGTACCCCGACCTTGCGCCGGTCTGGGAGGCGATGACGACGCGCGCGCTGGTCGTGTTGCCGCTCGCGGCGGCCGGACGGACAATCGGCACGCTCGGCTACGCGTTCGACAGCGCCCGCGAGTTCCCGGCCGAGGAGCTCGCCTTTGCCACCGCCGTCTCGCAGCAGGCGTCTCAGGCGCTGGAGCGGGCGCGGCTCTTCGACGCCGAGCGGCACGCACGGCACGACGCGGAGCACGCGAACCAGGTCAAGACGCGGTTCCTCGCGACGATCAGTCACGAGCTTCGCACGCCCCTCAACGCGGTTGGCGGCTACGCCCAACTCCTGGAGCTCGGCATGCGGGGGCCGGTTACGGCGGTGCAGGCGGAGGACCTCCGGCGCATCCAGCAGAGCCAGGCGCATCTGGCGGGCCTGCTTGACGCGGTGCTGGACTATGCGCGCGTGGACGCGGGGCACGTGCAATACAAGACCGTAGACGTGCCGTTGGCCGACTGTCTCCGGTCCGTCGCGACCCTGGTCACACCGCTGCTGGAGGCGCGTGGGATTGCCTACGCGTGCGCGCCGTACGCGCCGCGCGTGGCGGTGCGCGCCGATGTGGAGAAGTTGCGCCAGATCCTCGTCAACCTGCTGACGAACGCCGCGAAATACACGCCACGGGGCGGCCGGGTCACCCTCGAGTGCGAGGTGCTGCCCGGCGAGGCAGATGGGGCCGGCGGCGATGCGTCGCGCGGCGGCGCACTCGTTGCGCTTCGCGTCGCCGACACGGGGATCGGGATCGCGCCCGTTCTGCTCGCACGCGTGTTCGAGCCGTTCGTGCAGGTGCGCGAACTGAGCGCGCCGCGCGACGGCGTTGGCCTGGGGCTCGCGATCAGTCGCGACCTCGCGCGCGGCATGGGCGGCGAACTGACCGCCGAGAGCACGCCGGGGGTGGGCTCCACCTTCACACTCACGCTGCCGGCGAACCGTCCAGCCGACGGGTAGAGCCGCTCGCGCCAGCATTCACGTACGCTCCGCGACGGCTCCTGTGGATGCGCCTCGCGACAGGAGCGCAACGAGGTGCTGCGCCGCCTCGTGGGTGCGAGATGAGCGGCGCTACTCTCCCTCGGCTCCTGTGGCGCGCCGGAGGCTGAGCGTGAACGCGGAGCCGGCCCCCAACTGGCTGCTGACTCGAAGATCGCCGCCCATGCCCCGCGCGAGGTCGCGGCTGATCGCCAGTCCGAGCCCGGCCCCACCGACGTCGCGAGTGTAGGCACCCTGCACCTGCACGAACGGCTGAAAGATCATCTCCTGCTGGTCAGGCGAGATCCCCACACCCGTATCCGTCACCCTGATCTGCAGCATCGAGGGCAGCTCGGCACTCTCGCCGACATCCACCGTCACCTCGCCTCCGGCCGGCGTGAACTTGATCGCGTTGTCGAGCAGGTTGATCAGCACCTGGGTGAGCTTTCGGCGATCGGCCCAGACCCGCGTCGACGTCGCGAGAGGCTGTACTCGCAGTGTGAGTGATTTCGCGGTGGTCAGGGGCCCCGCGATCGGCACGATGCCGCTCAACAGGTCGGAGACGTCGACCTCGCGGAGATCGAAGTCGACAACGCCTTGCTCGATCCGGGACAGGTCGAGGATGTCCGTGATGAGCCCGAGCAGGTGCTGCTGCGCGCGGGTGACGCGCGCCAGCGCATCCCGTTGCTCATCCGTCGTGGGGCCGTGAATGCCCATCTCGATGAGCTGGACGTGACCCTGGATCGCGTTGAGGGGAGTGCGCAACTCGTGCGACATGCGCGCGAGAAACTCGGACTTCGCCAGGCTCGCCGCCTCGGCGGCATCGCGCGCACGACGCAGGGCGTCCTCGAGCGCAACCGTTTCGCTCACGTCGCTCCAGGCGGCGACGGCACGGACGATACGTCCGTGCGCGTCGTTTACGGGCCCCGCGCTTACCGAGAGCGTCACGAGCACGCCGTCCCCACGTCGGTAGCGCTGTCGCTCCTGCTGCACGGTCTCGCCGCCGGCCGCACGCACGAGCGGGTAGTCGCTCGGCGCGTACGGCGACCCATCGTCCTTCAGGCCGCCGTCCTCCGCGTCGGAACCGGCGCCGGCAGTCGGCTGCATGCTGTGTCCGAGGATCCGCTCGCCCGCCGCGTTGATGTACAGCAGCCGGCTGCCCGGCGCCTCGGCGACCGCGACGCCGATAGGCATCTGGTCCAGGGTGGCGCGGAGCATCGTCCGCTCCGCGGCGATGGCCGCTTCCGCTGCCTTGCGTTCGGTGAGGTCGACGCCGACTCCGACCTGTCTGTCATTCGCCAGCAGCACGTTCGTCCACAGGACCGGCACGTCACGCCCGTCGCGGGCTCGCGTCGGCAGCTCGAGCCATCGGGCACCGGTATGGATCAGCGGACCATCCGCGCCGGCGCTGGACCGGGCCGCGCGCAAGTCTCCGGGGGCGTGCATGTGGGCGACTGCCTGCTCTCGCACGATGGGGTCCGGATAGCACAGCGTCATCAGATCGCCCGCGCGCGCGTCCTCCTCCGTCCATCCCAGCGTCTCCACGAAGGCGCGATTGAAGCGGAGGGCGCGCGATGGGTCGGTGGCGAGCGCAGGGTCGTGGATGGTCACCATGACCGGCAGGACTTCGACGAGCGTCGCGAGCTGCCGACGTTCCTCCTCGCGCTCCGTGACGTCGAGGGAGAGCACGACTCCCGCGGTCACCTTCCCCTGCTCGTTGCGCACGGCTGCCGCGTTGAGGCTCACCAGACGACGCGAGCCATCCGGTCGCTCCACCTCGACCACTTCGTCCGCCACTGCCTCGCCGCCGGCGAGCACGCGGGCAAGCGGCCGTTCGTGAATCTCGTACCGGCGCCCGGTGCCGGGGTGGTAGACCGGGTGGTTGTCGGCGTACAGCGCGACGTCGGCCGGCCGGGTCGGGACGCCCCAGAGGCGCGTGACCGCAGCGTTGGCGTGCACGATGCGTCCGCTCTGCGCCTCGACGATCACCAGGCCCACGGGTGCCTGCTCGAGCACGGTCTCGAGGCGCCGGCGCTCCTCGTCGGCGGCGTCCCGCGCCGCCTTCGCCTCAGCGAGCAGCCGCTCGCGCTCCGCGGCCGCCTCGCGCTCGAAGGTGAGATCGGTATTGGTGCCGAACCACCGGTCAACCAGGCCATCCGCTCCGCGCACGGGTGCGATTCGCGTGAGGAAGGGACGGAAGACGCCGTCGGATCCGCGCAGGGGAAAGGTCATCTCGAAGGGCTCGCCCGTCGCGATGGCCGTGCGCCACCTCGCGAGCACCTCAGGCAGGACCTTGGGATCGTGCACCGACTGCCACACCCACCCAGCCATCTCGTCAGCGGTGGTTCCCGTGTACTCGTACCACCGCGCGTTATACCAGTCGATGAACCCATCCGCCTTCGCGGTCCATGCGAGTGTCGGGATCGCATCGAGCATCGTGCGGACTTGCCGCTCGCTCGCGGCAAGCCGCGCATTCTGCTCCTCGAGGACCTCGGCTCGTGCAGCAGCGACCTCGCGGGCCCGCGAGGATTGCGCGTCGACGATCGTTGCGTGTGCCTTCGGGACGAGGAAGGGCATCCAGATCGCTGTGGCCACCGACGCCGCCGCGGTCACGACCTTCACGGTGGCCGAGGTCCAGTAGACGGGTCGCCACAGCGTCCACACGTCCATGAAGTGCGTGCCGCCGCAGGCGATGATGAACAGTCCGAACGCCACGAACGCGTAGCTGAACGGGATGTCGCGCCTCGTCTTGTGCACCAGGTACGCGAGCGAGAAGGAGATCGTGACATACGAGAGTCCAATCAGCAGATCGCTCCAGAAGTGCGTCCAGAGGAGCGCGGGCTGCCACTGGTAGCAGTAGCCGTGCGGCAGAAAGTCCGCGTGGGCCGCGGCGGCGCGGTGCGCTTGCAGGAGCATGGTCGTCGGGTTGGCCGGGTTGCACGCCCGGCGGAGTAAAAGACGCGTCAGGACGACAGTATAGCCGGAACGAGGTAGCGGCCAGAGTCGTTTTCACCCAGGCACACCGAGTCAGGGGGTGCGGCGTTGACAGGCGCCGGAACCGTGGCATGCCATACGGCGTGGCGGCCGTGAGCCGACGGCGCACAACGTGCAGCATCCAGCGTGTCGCCGCAGCGACATCCGGTGCCGTCGCACGGTACTGATCACGCGCACGACGCGTCACACACAAGAGGCAACCCATGCCAGCAACACGGTTCAAGCGCGGGGATCACGCCTCGTGGACTTCGGAGGCTTGTCGCGTGCGCTACAGGATCACGCGCATCATCACGTCGCCGCTCACGTTCAAGGGCAACACCGTCCACGCGAGCAAGGACGAGCCGCTACGCACTCAAGAGCGAGACGACCGACCACATCGCCGTGCACGAGGGCTCGGTGCTCCGAAAGCTCCGGACGTGATACGGACGATCTCGACGCTCGGCCATTCGACACGGACGAGCCGCCGCTGCTCGACTATGAACGAACGACGTAGCTACCCACCTCCTCCGCCTGGAAGGCGACGGCGAGGCGGTTCCAACCGTTGATGGCAATGATGGCCATCGTCAGGTCTACCAGCGCCTTCCCGTCGAAGTGCTCGCGGGTCGCGCGATACAGCTCGTTGGACACGCCGTGCGGACCGAGTTGCGTCACGGCCTCCGTCCAGGCGAGCGCCGCGCGCTCACGCGCGGAGTAGAACGGCGCCTCGCGCCACGCTGGCAAGAGGTACAGCTGCTGCTCCGTCTCGCCAGCGGCGCGCGCGGCCTTGGTGTGCATATCCAGGCAATACGCGCAACCATTGATCTGTGAGGCGCGCGTCTTCACGAGCTCGAACAGCGAATGCTCGAGTCCCGAGCCTCTCACGTATTGCTCGAGATCGAGCATCGCCTTGTAGGCGCCGGGCGCGGCATCGGTGTAAGAACTGCGAGTCATGGGACTATTGTGGTGATCGACATGGGCTCTGGAATCGTTCTCCCTGCGCCTCTCGGGTCTGCCTGCCCGCACCTCGACGACGCGTCAACGCCGTGAGGAAGAAGAGTCCGGCGACGTCCAGCCTGGAAAGGTGACCGGTCTACGTGGTCAGACCTCGCTCTACCACGGTAATCGTGCGGAGGGCGTCCACACAACCGCACTGTGGAACGGTCGCTGCGGCCTGACGACGGACTTGGTGGTTCCCCGGCGGACCCTGCCCATTTGGCGCTTCGCCGGGAGTCGCAAGTGACTCAGCGAGTACGATCCAGCGCCTGGCGCACCTCGCGCAGGAGCACATCGGGCGTGAATGGCTTCTGTACAAACATGACTTCGGCGTTCGACACGCCATGGCGCACGATAGCATCGTCGGTGTAGCCAGACATATAGAGCACCTTCATCCCGGACCGTTGTGCGGCGAGCTCCTCGGCGAGCTTTCGACCACTCATCCGCGGCATCACCACGTCGGTCAACAGGAGGTCGATGTGGCCAGCGTAGTCCTTCGAGATCAGGAATGCCTCACCGGCGTTCGCTGCTTCGAGCACGTGATAGCCATTCCGGTCGAGAATCGCGCTGGCCACGGCCCTGAGCTGGGCCTCGTCTTCCACGAGGAGGATCGTTTCAGAACCCCCCGGAATGGTTGGTGTAGCGGTATGCGGCGACGGGTCGGCGGAGTCGCGTCCAGCTGCTCGCGGCAGGTAGATCTCGAATGCCGAGCCGTGCCCAGGCTCGCTGGAGACGTAAACGAAACCGCCGCTCTGGCGAACGATGCCGAATACGGTGGCCAGCCCAAGTCCGGTACCCTCGCCTTCGGCCTTCGTGGTGAAGAAGGGCTCGAAGATGTGCTCGCGGGTGGTCGGGTCCATGCCGACCCCGGTATCGACCACTGCAAGCATGACGTAGTCGCCCGGCAACTTGTCGTTCAGGTCATCGGCGGAGGCTGCGACTCGGACGTCGGCCAGTTTGATGGTGAGCGTCCCTCCATGGGGCATCGCGTCGCGAGCGTTGACGACGAGGTTCATGACGACTTGCTCGATCTGACCACGGTCGGCCACCACCTCGTGGGCAGTGTCCACCTCGGGGAGCCGCAAGGTCACATCCTCGCCGACGAGCCGACCCATCATCCCCTGCATGCGGACGAGCACATCGTGCAGGTCGACGACGCCTGGCTTGAGCATCTGCTGCCGACTGAAGGCAAGGAGCTGCCCGGTCAGCGCTGCGGCGCGGAGCGACGCAGTCTCGACCTCCTGCAGGTCGTCGCGCAGCGGGTCGCCTGGCCTGATCGAGTCGAGGGCCATGCTCGTGCAGCTTAGGATCACCGTCAGGAGGTTGTTGAAGTCGTGCGCCACTCCTCCCGCGAGGCGGCCAATCGCCTCCATCTTCTGCGCCTGTCGCACCTGCTCCTGCAGCCTGCGGCGTTCATCGACATCCTGACACGCGCCGCGCACTCTGATGATGGTGCCGGCGGCGTTGCGCTCCGCCTCGCCGAGGGTCCGCACCCACACGCGGCGACCCTTCGCCGTCTCGATCTGAAGTTCCACGTCGTAAGGGGTCCCGTCGCGGGCGCAGGCTTGGAAGCTGTCCCGGATCGTTGCCCGGAACTCCGGCGTGTAGTAATTGATCCCTTGCTCCAGCGTGGGTGCTGTGCCGGCAGGCACCTCGTGGATCGCACAGACTTCGTCAGACCATTCCAGGTGACGATCCGTCATGGCCACGCTCCATGCGCCGAGCCGCGCGAGTCGGCCTGCGAGACGGAAGCGGGTCTCGCTTTCGCGCTCTCGGGCTTCGCTCTGCTTGATCTGGTCGATGTCGGTACACGTGCCAAACCACTTTACGATCTTCGCGTTGGCGTCCGTGACGGGCGCTCCCCGGATCAACCACCAGCAGTACGCACCATCCGTCCGCCGCAGGCGGCATTCGAGCGAGTAGGGGCTCCGCGTTGCCGTCGCGGTTTGCCAGGCTTCCCACGCACGCTGTCGGTCTTCGGGGTGGAAGGGCTCGTTCCAATCGTCACCGAGACCCTCCTGGAGTGTGAGGCCGGTGTAATCCACCCACTGTTGATTGAAGTAGATGTTGGCGCCTTCGGGGTCGGTGATCCAGACGAGTTGCGGCATCGCTTCCGCCAACAGTCGGAACTCTGCTTCGCTGTCGCGAACCGCCTCGAGCGCGAGGTGACGTTCGGTGATGTCCTGTATGGTGCCGACGAGCCGTATTGCGTTGCCGTCCGATCCTCGTTCGCGCACGCCTCTCTCGTGCACCCAGCGTATGACGCCGTCGGGGCGGACGACGCGATGCTCGATTTCAGCCGGTGCGTTGTGATCGATCACATCCCGCATCGCGGACCGGAACCGTTCGCGGTCGTGTGGATGCACCAGATCCATGAACGCGGCCACCGCCAACGGGATGTCATACGGAATCCCAAGGATGCGCGCGCCTTCACGCGACAAGTGAGTCACCCCATCTGGCAGAAACCCCGTTGTCCAACTTCCCACGTGCGCGATCGCCTGGGCCTCCTCGAGGAGTGCTCGGCTCGCCCGCAGCTCGTTCTCAGCGTCGACTTGAGAGGTGACGTCGCGGAGGACGGACAGATGCAGGCCGGGGGCGACGTTTGCCTTCGCGCTGAACTCCAGTACGCGCCGAGTTCCATCGGGTCGCCTGAGCGGGAAGCGCCCCCGCATGCTGCCCTGCGCCTGAAAGGCTCGAAACGCGCCTTCTGCGTCGTAACCAGGCTCGGCGAATTCAAGGAGCGACCGGCCCAGGAGCTGCTCGAGCGGGAGACCGAACAGCTCGCACGCAGCCGGGTTGGCATCCACATATCGACCGGTGTCGTCGGCGAGGAGCTTCGCGTCGAGCGAGCCGTCGAAGATTGCCTGAAGCAGCTCCATGCTGTGGTGCGGCCTCGCGCCGGGCCGCGTCGCCGGATCCTTGCCCTCACTCATTCACGCCTCACAGGAGATGGAGGAGCGCGCGCAAGGCGTGCCGATCACGAGGCGGGCGGATGTTACGACACTGGGCACAGGTCAGGTCTGAACGACCACTGGCGCCGCCGAAAGCATGTATCACCGCCGTATCAGTGTTGCGCCGCACCCGCGCGTACGATGTCAGGCGTAACCCGTCACACGATGAGAGCCCCGGCACAGTGGCGCCGGGGCTTTCAACGTATCGCGCAACATCTTACAGAGGAGCGGGCGACCGGACTCGACCCGGCGACGTCCAGCTTGGCAAGGAGACCGGTCGACGGATGCTGAACGCGGTGCAGAACGGTCCTCCGGGCGTGGACGTCCAGAGCACCAGACTACGGAACGGTCGCACCGTTGTGCACAACGGACTCGGTGGACCCTCTGTGGACGCTGAGCCCCCGAGCGTGCCGAGCCGGCGATTGCACGGGAGGTAGAGCGGAGGTCATTTGGACATCCTCGATCATGCTGGGACACTATACGCAGGAATGGGCGGTGTCTCATTCATGCATGGTAGAGAGGGGAAGCCTTACCTCCGCCGAGCGAGCACCTCCCGAAGCGAGTCCTGCCAGACCTCCGGCGCGACGAACAACCCATTGGGGAAGACGCGGTGCGACGCGAGATCCCGATAGATGCGTTCGTGCTCACGAGCATCGGGCGAGATCCCTGCCAGATACTGCACCCGGAAGTTGCGGTCGAGATTCAGCTGCGCCCCTCGCAGCGCCGGCGCCATGCTCGTTCCGTCCCCGGCGTACGTCGAAAACAGATCGAGGGGCGATCCGAAACCTCCCGTGACGAGTGACTTCACGACCGGCAGCAGCTCGGGGCGCCTGATCCGTCGCAGCAGTGCCTCGACATCGATGGTCATCGCGCCGTCCTGTCCCAGGGCGATCAGGTCGTAGCCGCCACCGGTACCCGTCCGGCTCCCCCAGAGCGTCGCCCCGTGAAAGACATCGAGGAAGGTGGCGAGCTCGCTCCGAACGGCGGCCTCGTTCGTCTCGTACAGCGGCACCCATTGCGTGACGACACCTCCCGGATTGAGGCGCCGCCGGATCAGCTCGAAATACTCCCTCGAATACAGCGCCGCCGACCCCTTGACCCAAGGATGGATCGGATCGGAGGTGATGATGTCGAATGTCTCCTGCGTCGTGCTGACGTAGTGGCGCGCGTCGTCGTACACGATCTCCACGCGCGGATCGTGCAGCACGTCCAGGTTCTCGCGGCTGAAGAAGGGACCGATGTGCGGTGGGATCAGGGGTTCGATTTCGCAGATCACGACCCGTTCGACGCCCGGGTACATCAGG
>JBBQJC010000008.1:0-79231 GCA_038325515.1 Gemmatimonadales bacterium
ACGGTGATGATGTCGCCGGTCTCGAACTCGCGCCGGTCGGAGGTCCACGAGCGGCGCGGGCGCGGCGCCGAGGAGTCGGCGGCCGTCTGCTGCGCGCTCGCGAGCGTGGGGAGCAGGGCGACGGCCAGCAGCGGGAGGAGACGGCGAAGCATGTCGGTCATCTTGTTAGTTCACACGCACGCGGCCGGCGGCGATCACCGTGCCCTCGAGCTTGCGCTGCGCGTCCATCCGGACCGCGATGCGCTCGCCGACGGCGGCGGAGCGAGTGGCCCGTCCGCGCATCGTGACGAGGATGCCGTCCTGGCCCCACACCACTTCCACGAGGTCGCCCGAGCGGACGAGCTGCGGCGCCTCGATCGCGGGGGCGCGCAGCGGCTCGCCGGCGCTGATCATGCGGCGCGTCACCCATCCGACGAGTTGATCGCCGCTTGCCGCCGGAGTGATGGTGCTCGCGTCAGCTTTCGCGCCGGAGCGGTCGGCGATGGCGGTGCGCGGCGCGTGGCCGATATCCTGCGCGCTGAGCGTCGCGCCGCGCGCGATGTCGCGCGCCGCCACCGGCACGCGCTCCTCGGTGATGTCGTGCGAGTCGCTGTTGGCCGCGGCAATGCTGCTCGCGACGCGGGGACCCTGCGCCACGGCGAGCGTGGGCACGACTCCGAGCAGCGCGGCGATCGCGAGCTGGCGAACTGTCTGGTTCGATTGGACGGGAGTCATGATCAGCGCACCATCTGGTTGGCGACGTCGGACATCTCTTCGGTGGCCTTGATGGCCTTGGAGTTCAGCTCGTAAGCGCGCTGCGCGGAGATCATGTCGACCATCTCCTGCACCACTTCCACGTTGCTCCCCTCGAGGTTGCCCTGGAGGAGGCGGCCCATCCCTTCGTCGCCGGGAAAGCCGCTCACGGCCTGGCCGGAGGCGGGCGTCTCCGTATAGAGGTTCTCGCCCTGCGACATGAGGCCGGCGGGGTTGGAGAAGCGCGCGATCTCGATGCGTCCGAGCTCCGTGGCCTCCTGCGCGCCCGACTTCATGTAGCTCACCACGCCGGTGCGTGAAATGGAGACATCCGATGCGTCGCTCGGAATGCGGATTCCCGGCACGATCTGCTGGCCGCCGGTCGTCGTCAGCATCCCCTGGTCGGAGATCTGGAAGCTGCCGTCGCGCGTGTAGGCGGTGCCGCCGCTCGCGAGCTGGACCTGGAAGAAGCCCTCGCCCTCGATCGCCATGTCCAGCGGGCGCCCGGTCTGCTCGAGCGTTCCCTCGGTGTGCATGCGCGTGACGCCGGCGAGGTGCGTGCCTCGGCCGATCTGAATGGCGCTCTGCGTGTTGGCGTCGGGCGAGCCGATGACCGTCGTGCCCTGCACGGTCTGGTAGAGCAGATCCTCGAACTGCGCCCGGCTGCGCTTGAAGCCTGTCGTGTTCACGTTGGCCAGGTTGTTGGCGATGACCTCGGTGCGGAGCTGCTGCGCCATCATGCCGGATGCGGCCGTGCGAAGTGCGGGGTTCATGAGAGTCGGGTCAGGAGTCGAGTGCGACGATGAGGGCGCGAGCCGGTCAGACCGGCTTGCCGAGCTGCGAAGTGGCGGTCTCCTGCACGTGATCGAGCACGGAGATGGACTTTTCCACGGCGGCATAGGCCCGCTGCACGCCGATCATGTCCACCAGCCCGCCGAGCGGATCGGCGTTGGATTCCTCCACGCTTCCCTGGCGCACGTCGCGCTCGTCGTCGGCGACGTCGGTGCGCGACGCGTCGGGGACGAAGCGGGTGCCGCCTTCGTGGGCGAGCTGCACCCCGTCGGCGACCGACTCGATGCGGAGCTGCGAGGCCTTGTTGCCGTCGAGCGCGATGTCGCCGCGCGGGCTGATGGACAGGGCCGCCGAACCGACGTGGATGGGTCCGTCAGTGCCGAGCACGCGGTTGCCCTCCGCGTCGGCCAGGTAGCCGTCCTTGTCCAGGCGCAGGGAGCCGCCGCGGGAGAAGCGCTCGCCGGCGGGGGTCTCCACCACGAGGAACCCCTTGCCGCCGAGGGCGACGTCCATGGAGTTGCCGGTCTGGCGGAGGGTGCCGTTGCGATGGTCGGTGGCGGTGCCGATCACCGGCTCGCTGCCGCCGAGCAGCGTGGCGAAGACACGCTCGGCCTTGAAGCCGTCGGTGGAGACGTTGGCGAGGTTGTTCGCCGAGACCTCCTGGCGCCGCTCCCAATAGCGGAGGGCGCTGGCCGAGCTGGTCATTCCATTGATGGGCATCGGGAGCTCCTGAGGCGGGACCGGACTGCGTGCGTCCAGTTGTCGCTCCCCTGAATGGCAGGGGGTGTGCCGAGTTCGGCGGGCCCGGGCCATACCGCGCAAGAGTATGTGATATATTAACTTACAACTTCTCTGCCGGCTCTGTCGTGCTGGCACGGACTGGGCAGATCGTGCCGCCCCGGTCACTTCTGCCGCATGCGTCAGTCGCAGTTGGGTGCGATCGGGCCGTTTCGGAGCAGCTTAACCGATCTGTCGTCGACAGCCAATAAATGACGCGAATTCATCGCGATCGCCATCCGAGCGATGGTCGCGAGCATATCGAAAGCCAGAAGGCCAATCTCGTGCTCTTGCCAGGCTTCAAGCCCGCGGCGCGTCGCAGAGGTGGTGTCAAGATGCGTAGCACATTACGTGTCACGACGGTCCGCCAATCGCACGCTGCCTATCGTCCCAAAAAAAGCGAAAAGCGTTGCATTGAACCGCCCCGGGTTCTCAGGAGACTCGGTTAGTTGAATGCGCCGACGGCCGTGTGAGCGGTCGGCGTGCGATAGAACTGCTCCTCGAACTCTGCCGGGGTAACGTACCCCATCGGTTCCAGCAGGCGCTGCTGATTGAACCACGCGACCCACTCCAGGGTCGCGTACTCCACATCATCGAACCCGCGCCAGGGGGGCCCGCGTGGTGGATGACTTCCGCCGTATACACCCCGATCATGCTCTCGGCGAGCGCGTTGTCGTAGGCGTCGCCCGCGCTGCCGACCGACGGTGCGACGCCCGCCGCGGCCAACCGCTCGGTGTAGCGCACGGCGACGTACTGCGATCCGCGGTCCGAGTGCACCACGAGCCCGCCGTCGGTCTCGCGGTCACAGACCGCCTGCTTTAGCGCGTCGAGCACGAGGTCGGTGCGCATGGCGGTGTGCGCGCGCCAGCCGACGATGCGGTGCGAGAACACGTCGATCACGAACGCGACATACACGAAGCCGCGCCAGGTCGCGACATCGGTGAAGTCCGCGACCCAGAGCTGGTTCGGGCGTTCGGCCTGGAACTGGCGCTGCACCAGGTCCCGCGCGCGCTCCGCCGCGACGTCAGCCACCGTCGTCCGCACGCGCCGCCCCCGGACGATGCCGCGCCGCCCCTCGACGGCCATCAGCCGCGCCACCGTACAGCGCACCACCGGGCGGCCTTCGCGCCGCAACCGGTGCCAGATCTTCCGCACACCGTACACGCGCCGGTTGGTGTCCCACACGCGACGCACCTCCGTCCGGAGGGCGTCATCACGCGTGGCCCGCGCCGGGCGACGGCTGAGATCGGCCAGCCTCGCGCCGTACGTGTGGTAGCCCGACGGCGCGATCGCCAGGACCCGGCACGTCGGTTCGACGCCGTAGGCCGCACGCTCTACGTCGATGACGGCGCGTATCAGCGCATGAGGCGGTCGAGCTCCGCCGTCGCGAAAAACGCGCTCGCCCTCCGGAGGATCTCGTTCGTGCAGCGGAGTTCCTTCACCTCGCGCTCGAGCGCCTTGAGGCGGTCCTCGCCGGCGCGGGCCGGGCCCGCCCGCTCCCCAGCCTCGCGCTCTGCCTCGCGCACCTACCGGCGCAGGGTCTCCGACGTGCACCCCAGCTTCGGGGCGATGGCGGTGATCGCGGCCCACCGCGACGCATGCTGCGGCGCCTGCTCGCGGACCAGTCGGATCGCCCGTTCACGGACCTCAGGGCTGAAGCGCTGCTGTCTCGATTTGGTCATAGCTCCAATCTCTCACACGATGGAGCCTCCTGGAATCCCGGGGCGGTTCACAATTGCAGTGTCATGTTGGCTTCACGCCACGGGGTCCGCGATCAACGACGCTTTGTCTTCAGGCTGCACGATGCGCAGATCGCGACCTCTCCATGCTTAGAAAATGCTCATCAAAGCCTTCTCTTGACACGCGCGGAGTGAGTCGGCATACAGTGGATCGCTCAAATCGATCTTCGTGAACTCCCAAGTACGTCAGCAATTGACGCTTCCGTGCGTAGTCGATCTGGTCACATCGACGAACTCTTTCGTCGCGCGGCTCGAACGCGATCGCTCAAGTGTCAGTTCGCTATCACGAGTCTGGGTTATGCCAATCGTGCACCGGCACCACATACACACGAGTGACATGCGTCAGCACTTCGCCAAATGAGACAGAGAACGGCGCTAGTTATAGCACTGATATCGCTCTCGACTTGGAGCGCAAGTGGTCAGCCTTTGCCAGTGGGGAGAAGCCACGTTGTGCTGCGTGAGCGGACTCGTGTAATTGTCCCTGATCGGCTCGACATAACAGGAGGCGCGCTCGCAACGTCGGGATCGGTGATCGCGTGGTCCGGGGTCACGAGGGATGTGCGTCTGTGGAGCGGGAGGAAACCGAAGCCAGTCTGCCGTGAGTTTCGCCCGGTGGTTACGGCGGGTGCCTACGTATCAGATCACTTTGAACTGGTAGACAGCCAGCGCCGCCGAGTGTTACGTGTGCACGCAGATGCCTCCTGCGATGTGGCCTTCCAAAGCACCATGCGGCGCGTGAGTTCGGCAGCCTTTTCAGATAGCCTAGGTTGGTTTCTGACGGGAGTCGACGATAGCGGAACGAGTGGCACGTTCGTGCTTTGCTGCAGCGATGATGGCTATGGCAGTTTCGCTCGAGTAGGAGAAGAAGGGAAGGCCTTGTTACGGCAGCCGGGTTCCGCGAGCAAGGGGATTACCAGTACAGAACTTCATTGGCCGTTTCGCTGGACTACCAGAGGGCTAGGCCCAAGCGACAGCGTGGCCGCACAGCCATTTCAGGTAGACACCGTAATATCTTCGTCAAGGAATCTGATACGGGCTTCTGAGTTGCTGGCCCTTCCGACGCTCGATATCGAGCGAGGGTTCCTCCAGGAGCTAGTGGATACAAGATCGGATCTTCGCGTGCTGGTGCTGTATGACAGACGAGGAACTCGAGTTCGTGTGACTGAGCTCGACGGCGCATTGGGTTTCCTCTCAGTCGACAGGCTTACACACGGCATTCTAGCCCTGCAAACAACGGATCGGCGGGAACTGATTGTATATGATTGGCGCTGGATTGAATACGACTAACCAGGAGAAAGATGAATTCGCTAACACGCCTTCTGTTCGCCGCGATAATGCTTGTTGCGTGTGTTGCGCCGAAGCGAGTGACTGCGCAAGCAAGTCACGCCAGTGCGGAGCGAGGCTCCAGCCGATCACAATGCTACGACTGCATCTACGATGAAGACCTTCAGCGAACTGCTTGCATAACCGTGTTCGGTGGTAGCTCTAATGGTCCAGGGTATCATACGTGCCTGGCTACTTCGACCGGATGTGACATGTCTGGTCCGTGCGCGCCACAACGGACGTTCAGTACGCTGAACGTTCGTCCGGATGGAACGATTCGAGGAAGAATGGTCGTTCTAGAGCGGAAAAGCATCCGTGGTCGAGAGTTCTCAATTGGTTGCGAAGGCAAAGTGCTATCGCGCCAGTACTCGGCCTCGGCGGGAAGAGCGATTCGCGCCGCGACAAGCACGGTAGAGCTCGGACCATCTTGCGCGCTTAGGGAAGCGCAGAGGTTGGCTGATAGATCAACCGCAATGCATGTTCGGTCTCACGCCAGCGCCAAACTGACTTGAAGCCACTGGGCTAACCATTGTCAATCGTCTCCGCGATCTGTTCCCGTCTAGCCGGCCGTTACGAACGAGAGCCCCATTAGCCCAGTCCGGCCACTACCGCCGAGGCGAATGCAGACATTCCGGCTCCTTCCTTGTCTTCTGCTTCTCTCCGTCAGCCTCGCCGCGCCAGCGCTCGCCGGCGCACAGGCTGACTCGCCGCAGGTCACGCTCATCCTCGGCCGCGTCCGGCTGCCTGACTCCACTCCCGCCGCCGGTGTCGCGGTCACGGTGGCCGGCGCCGCCGATGTGATCCTGACGAATTCGGACGGGCGCTTTCGCCTCGCGACTGCTCCGGGAGCTCGGTCACTACGGCTGCGTGGGGTGGGATGGGTGCCGTTCGATACGGTGATCGATGCTCGTGGATCGCGCATCACGCTCGACGTCGTCCTGCGCCGGACGATCGGCCAGCTGGACTCCGTTCGCATCGTGGCGAGCGGCACACTCAAGCCGGCTCGGTATGCGCAGACGACCCGCTTCGATCAATTCTACGAGCGCCGGCGTTCGGCAATCGGCGGCGCCTTCCTCACGCGGACCGACATCGAGCGCGCGAACGTCATGGAGGCGGCCGATCTTCTGCGGGGCCTCGTCGGCGTGCGCATTCTGAGAGGTCCCACAGGCACGCCGGTGATACGCTTCGAGCGTTGCGTCACGCCGCAACTGCGAGGTGGATCGACTGACGAATCGGCCCAGAAGCTCGTGCAGCTGTTCGTGGACGGCGTGAGGGTTTCCGATGCATTCGGGGCATTGAGCACTCTGAAGGCAGGCGACGTCGAGGCCATGGAAGTGTACCAGGGGGTCGCTCAGCTCCCCGCGATCGCACGCGGTGACGGTTGCGCCGCGATCTTCGTGTGGACGCGCTACACCAGCGACTCGCTGCGGACGGCTCCGTGACGCGGGCGCATCGCGCATCGCGCGGGGCGTTGTGGCCGCGAGTGCGATGGGCGATGACCATCGCCCTGTATTGTGGAGTC
This sequence comes from Gemmatimonadales bacterium, assembly GCA_038325515.1. Classification (GTDB taxonomy): domain Bacteria; phylum Gemmatimonadota; class Gemmatimonadetes; order Gemmatimonadales; family Gemmatimonadaceae; genus AG11. The sequence continues at coordinate 6,886 of JBBQJC010000008.1, forward strand.
GCGCTCGCCGGACGAGCCGACGCGCAAGCGGTCCGCGGACAAGTGCTCGGATTTCAAGACAGCACCGGCGTGCCCGGAGTGATCGTGCAGCTGCTCGACGCACGGGAACGAACCGTTGCTCAGTCCCTGTCTGCGGAGCGCGGACGATTTCTCCTGAGGGCCTCAAGCGGCGGGAGCTACCGGCTCAAGGCACTGCGCATCGGGTATCGGCCGTCGGTGAGCCCGCCGTTCGAAATCCCGGCGACGGGATTCATCGAGCAATCGCTCGTCCTCACGGGCGGCGCGGTGACGCTGGCGGCGACGCAGGTGGTGGCGGCATCGCGTTGTGGAGCGCAGTCGGATTCCGGCTCGCTCGGGTTTCTCGCCTGGGAAGAGGCGAGGAAAGCGCTGATGGCAAGCCTGCTCACGCGGCGCGCGGTTCCCCTCGATCTCGACGTCGTGACGATCGAGCGCCAGTCGCTGCCGACGCGCGACTCGGTGCTCTCGGTACGCGAGCACGAATCCGAGACGCAGGCCGTCCGTCCGTTCACTTCGGTGGACGTGCAGAGACTCGCCCGCTTCGGCTATGTGGCGCGCGACTCGGCCGAGGTCACCTACTTTGCGCCCGACGAGGAGGTACTGCTGTCGGAGGAGTTCGGCACGACGCACTGCATCCATGCCGTCGTCACGTCCGCCGATGCGGACTCGGTGGTGCTCGCGTTCAGCCCGACGCCGGAGCGCGCAGCAAGAGCAATCGTCGACATCGAGGGCCAGGTGGTGCTCGCGCGCAGCACTCGCGAGCTGCGACGCCTCTCGTTCACCTATGTCGGCCTGCCCGAGCTGGAAGCGAGCCTTCATCCGGGCGGGGTGATTCACTTTCGCCGGCTTCCCGATGGTGATTGGATCGTCGATGACTGGTCGCTTCGACTTCCGGTGATCGAACAGCGAGCGATTCGGGCGGCGGCCACGAGTGCGCTGTCGGGTCGGACCGGACCCATGGTGGTGCGATCGCGCGTGACGGCGATGCAGGAGACTGGCGGCTCGGTGCTTCGCATCCGGCGCGGGGGGACCGTGCTGTGGTCCGCGGAGGGAGCGACGCTGGACGGTGTGGTACGTGATAGCGCGAACTACCCTGTCGTTGGTGCGTCGGTGAGCATTCCAGGGCGCCGCGCACACGTCCTCACCGATTCCGCCGGACGCTTTCGGCAGTCCGTCGTATCGCACGGGGCACACCTGATAGAGATCGCGGCGCCTTACGCGGACTCGCTGATGATCCCCGCCACGCAGGCCATCGCGAGTCCCCGTTCCGGCGACCAGCCGGTCGTGGTCCGAATCGCGACACGCGCCGCCGCACTGGCCGCGGTGTGTCCTCTCGCCGGCAGCGACTCGGCACGCGGCTTCGTTCGCGGCGTGATCAGGGATCGATTCGGGTCACGACAGAGCGGCGTCGACATCACGGTGCTGTGGAACGACGGAAAACCTGACTCGCCCTCATGGCGCACGGTCGCCGGCCGCAGCACCAGCCTGGGGGATTTCGCGGTGTGCGGCGTGCCGTTGGGCCGGCCGCTGGTGGTCGACGCGGTGGCGTCAAACGGGTGGGCCGGCCGCAACACTGCGCAGGCGCCCCGCCCCGGCGCGATCGCGATAGTGGACGTGACGATCGCGGCGCCCGGCGCGGCCCACTGAGGCCAAACCGGCAGTTCCTGTCGAACCCGGAGGACCCGTTCCTCGCGGTTGCCGTTCTGACCTGCCGACCGAGAACCGACAACCGACAACCGACAACCGTCTTTACGCCGTCGCGCGGATCGGCGCGAGCGTCTCACGCAGCCGCAGCAGCGCCTTGCTCCGGATCTGCGACACGCGCGACTCGGTGAGCCCGAGAATCTCGGCGATCTCGTGCAGCTTGAGCTCCTCGAAGTAGTACAGCGAGAGCACCGTCCGCTCCTGGTCCTTGAGCGCGAGGATGGCGTCCCGAAGGAAGCCCACCTCCTGCTCGCGGCTCAGCCGGTCGTCCACCCCCTCGTCGTTCTCGCCGCTGAGGAACTCGGCGGGAGTCGGCGTGGTGCTGTCGCGGTCGCCCGCCGTGCGGTCGAGCGGGATGTGCACCGCGCCCTCCACCTCGGACTGCCAGCGCCACAGCGTGTCGACGTCCACGTTGAGCGACTCGGCGATCTCCTTGTCCTCCGGCTTGCGGCCGAGCTGGCGCATGAGGGCCTCGCGCGCATGGGAGATCTCGCGCGTCTTGCGCCGGATGCTGCGCGGCACGTGATCCTGCCGGCGGAGCTCGTCCAAGATCGAGCCGCGGATGCGCGGTACGGCGAAGGTGCTGAACGCCAGGCCGCGGGCGACGTCGAACGCCTCGAGGGCGCTCATGAGGCCGAGCGTGCCGGCGCTCACCAGCTCGTCGAAGTCGGCTTCGGCGGCGAGGCTGCGCGAGAGCTGTCGTGCCACGTGGTGCACGAGGCTGAGATGCTCGGTGAGGAGGGCGTTTCGCGCGTCGATGTCACCGGCGGCGAAGCCTGCCCAGAGCGTGCGGGTATCCATTGTCAGCTCCGACGGCGGAGGGAGGGAGTGGCGGCGCGTGCGTCGGCACGCGAGCCGGAGAGAAGCGGGAAGACGCGGAGCGCGAGCGATTGCATGGCGCCCGCGGCGGGGGAGCCGTCGGCCGCGTCGCCGATGGGCATGCCGGCGCCGAGCGCCGCGCGGAGACAGACGTCGTCGGGAACGGCGCCGGCGAGAGCGACGTCGCGATCGATGAAACGGGCGCAGGCATCGGCGAGCTGCGAGCCGGCGCGCAGCGCGACGAGCTCGTCGTGCCGGTTGACGAGGACGCTCGTGCGCACCGACGGCGTGCGCTGGCCGAGCACCTTGAGCAGGGCGAAGTTCGCGGCGAGGGCGATGCGGTCGGCGTCGGTGACGGCGAGCGCCTGCCCGACGCCGCAGTTGGCGATGGCGAGCAGCGTTTCCAGGTGCGACCCGCCGTCCACGATGACGCAGTCGTACTCGCTCGACAGCGGGAGTAGCCGCTCGAACGGGACGCGGCGGTCGGCGGGGGTGAGCGCGAGCTGCTCGCCGCTGGCCGGCTTGCTCGCCACGAGGGTGAACCGTCCACCCAGGTGGATCAGCGCATCGCTCACGGGAATCGACGCGTCGCGCAGCGCGTCGAGCGAGCGCTCGGGGCGCACGCCGAAGAGCGAGTGCAGTGCGCCATGTCCCTCGTGCCCGTCGATCAGCAGCACGCGCGCGCCAGCTTCGGCGCAGCCGAGGGCGAGCAGCGAGGCGATGACCGACGTGCCCACGCCCCCCTTGCCGCTCGCCACGAGCGCGATGCGCTGGCGGACGACGGCAGGGGGAATGTGGCCCGCGGACGCCTGGTCAGGCTGCATTGCCCAGCTCCCAGGTGGCGAGTGAGCTGAGCTTCACGTACGGCGGAAGCTCGGCGAGCGAGACGATCGGCAGGCCCGGCATCACCGGCTCCACGAGGCGGCGGACGCCGACGCGCAGGTTCGGGGGCGTCAGCAGCGGGACGATGCGTCCCTCGCTGGCGTTGATGCTGGAGAGGGCGTTGAGATCGCGCAGCAGCGTCGCGAGCGCGTCGGGGGTGAGGAGCTGGACAGCCTGCTGATTGGCGCGCGGACTGAAGAGTCCCATGAGGCTCGCCTCGAGCTTCGGTCCGAGGGTGATGCCGCGGACTGCGCCGGCGTCGTCCATGTAGAGCCGTGCGATGACGTTGGTGAGGGCGCGGCGTACGTGCTCGGTGAGCAGCTCCGGATCCTTCGTCTGGTCGGCCGCGTCGGCGAGCGCCTCGAGGATGCTGACGAGATCGCGGATCGGGACGCGCTCCTTGAGCAGCCGCTGTAGCACGCGGTGCAGCGTGCCCAGCGAGAGCTTGCTCGGGATGACGTCGTCGACGAGCGCGGGGTGCGTCTTCTTCAGTGTGTCGATCATCTCCTGCACGTCCTGGCGGCCGAGCAGCTCGGAGGCGTTCGTCTTGAGCTTCTCCATGAGATGCGTGGCGATGACCGTCGTCGGCTCCACCACGACGTAGCCGAACGACTCGGCCTCGACGCGGCGGCCGGCGGCGATCCACTTTGCCGGCATGCCGAAGCTCGGGTCGATCGTGTCCATCCCTTCGACCGGGGCGATGACGCGGCCGGTGTCGAGCGCCATGAGGAAGCGCGGCATCACCTCGGAGCGGGCGATCTCGGAGCCGCGCAGCTTGATGATGTACTCGTTGGCGGGGAGGCGGATGTCGTCGCGGATGCGGATGGGCGGCACGAGGATGCCGAGCTCCAGCGCCGCCTGCTTGCGCAGCAGGGTGATGCGCTCGAGCAGGTCGCCCCCCTGCTTCTCGTCCACGAGCGGGATCAGCGCGTAACCGACCTCGAGCTCGATCGGGTCGATCTGCAGCAGGTCGGTCATCGGATCGGGGACGACCGGCGCGACCGGCTCGGCGTCGATGATCTCCTGCGCGGCGATGACGCGGTTCTTCTCCCCCTGGTCGGCGGTGCGGCCGAGGGCGATCAGGCCGCCGCCGAGGGCGAGGAAGGGGACCTTCGGAAGGCCGGGAATGAGGGCGAAGAAGCACAGCACGCCGCCCGCCATGTACATGGCGCGCGGATGGTTGCCGAGCTGCACGGCGACCGTGGTGCCCATCTTCCCGCCGCCCGCGGCGTGCGTGACGACGATACCGGCGGCGGTCGAGATGATCAGCGCCGGAATCTGCGCGACGAGCCCCTCGCCGACGGTGAGGATGGTGTAGTGCGAGAGCGCTTGCCCGATCGGCAGTCCCTTCTGCACGACGCCGATGAAGAAGCCGCCGACGATGTTGATGAAGGTGATCAGCAGGCCGGCGATGGCGTCGCCCTTCACGAACTTGGACGAGCCGTCCATGGCGCCGTAGAAGTCGGCGGCGCTGGCCACTTCCTCGCGGCGCTTCTTGGCCTGCTTCTCGTCGATGAGGCCGGCGGACAGGTCGGCGTCGATCGCCATCTGCTTGCCCGGCATCGCGTCCAGGGTGAAGCGCGCGGCCACCTCGGCCACGCGTCCCGCGCCCTTCGTGACGACGATGAAGTTGATGCCGATGAGGATCAGGAAGAGGACGAGTCCCACGGCGTAGTTGCCGCCGATGACGAACTCGCCGAATGCCTGGATGATCGCTCCCGCGTGCCCCTCGCTCAGGATCAGCCGCGTGGAGCTCACGTTGAGCGCCAGGCGGAAGAGGGTGAGGATGAGCAGCACCTGCGGGAAGGAGCTGAACTCGAGCGGGTCGGTGGTGTTCAGCGCGACGAGCAGCACGACGAGCGAGCTGCCGATGCTCGCGGCGATGAGCAGGTCGAGGATGACGCCGGGCAGGGGCACCATCAGCAGCGCGATGATGCTGACGACGCCGATGCCGAGCGCGAGCTCGGCGCCCTTGCGGGTGACCGGGGCGGAGGAGTTGCTCATGCGGAGGCGCTCCCGGCCCAGCTGCCGCGGGTGCCCTTGGTCTTGAGCACGTAGGCGAGGATCTCGGCCACGGCGAGATAGAAGTCCACCGGGATCATCGTGCCCACCTTGGCGGTCTTGATGAGCGCGCGGGCGACCGGCTTGTTCTGCACGATCGGGACGCCATGCTCGATGGCGATGGCCTTGATGCGCTCGGCGACGAGGCGCTGGCCGATGGCGAGCACCATGGGGGCGGGGGCGATCGAGGGATCGTAGCGCAGGGCGATGGCGATGTGCGTCGGGTTCACGACGATGACGTCGGCCTTGGGCACGTCCTGCATCATCTGCTTGCGGGCGTAGGAGCGGGCCACCTGGCGGCGGCGCTGCTTCATCTGCGGATCGCCCTCCTGCTGCTTGTTCTCCTGCTTGATCTCCTCCTTGCTCATCTTGAGGTCCTTCTGGAAGGACCACCACTGATAGAGGTAGTCGGTGCCGGCCAGCGTGAGATAGGCCAGGCCGGCGGTCATGAGCAGGTGGATGCTGTAGTGCCGCACCATCGGGAGCAGGGCGAGCGCCGGCTGCTCCGCCAGGCGCAGCGCGTCGGGCATCGCCTGGGAGAGCGCGCTGTACACGACGCCGCCGACGATGGCGAGCTTGCCGAGCGACTTCACAAGCTCGATGACCGCGTGCGAGCCGAGGAGCCGCTTGCCGTTCGTGAGCGGGTTGAGCTTGCCGAAGTTCGGCGAGATGGGCTTGAGCGACATCACGCCGCGCGCCTGCGCCGCCGAGATGACGAAGGCGACGCCGCCCATCGCGAAGAGGAAGGCGGCGAGCGCGGCGACCATCTGCCAGCCGATGGTGCGCAGCATCACGGCCGCTGATCCGGCGTCGAGCTCGATCGTGCCGATGTTGGCGAGCACGTCGCCCGCGGTGTGGAACACGCGCGAGGCGAGGGTGCTCCCCGCGGTGTTGAGCACGAGCGCGCTCCCCAGCAGCAGGCCGGCGACGGTGAGCTCCTGGCTTCGCGGGACCCGGCCCTCCTCACGGGCCGAGTCCTTCTTTTGTTGTGTCGGGTCTTCTGTCTTTTCCGCGTCCGAGTCGTCGCTCATGTCGCTCAGTTGACCCGGGCGCCCGAGAGCGCGCCGAGCGTATGGGTGATGACGGTGCGGTACTCGCCGCTGAAGCCGTTGAAGAACATCGCGATCACGGGGATCGTCGCGGCGAGCGCCACCAGCCCCACGCCGATCTGGATCGGGAAGGCGACGGAGAGGATGTTGAGCTGCGGCGCGGCGCGACCGAGGACGGCGAGCGCGGCGTTGGTGATGAGGATGATCGCGATCACCGGCGCGGCGAAGCGCAGGCCGAGCGCGAAGAGCTGCGCCCCGCTGGCCACCATGGCGCGGGCGCCGGCGGCCATGTCGAGCGGAGCGCCCAGCGGCATCACGCGCGTGGTGGCCGCCAGCGCGTCGATCATCATGAGATGACCGTTGAGCGAGAGCAGCAGCGTGATGGCGAAGAACGACGTGAACTGGCCGAGGGCGGGGCCCTGCTGCTGCGTCATCGGGTCCATCAGCGCGGCGCCGGAGAGGCCGATCTGGATGGCCATCAGCTCGCCGGCGGCTTCCGCCGCGCCGATGAAGAGGGCCGCACCCAGCCCGATCGCGAACCCCACGAGCGTCTCACCGAAGGCGGTCGGCAGGTCGAGCACGGCGCCGGCATGTGCCGAGCTCCGCGCCGCGGGCTGCAGCAGCACGGTGAGCAGCACGATCAGCCCCGCCTTGAGCATGGGCGGGATGGGCTTCGCCGAGAACACCGGCGCGATGAGGACGAAACCGGCGATGCGCAGCCCCAACAGCGCCAGCACCGTGCCGGAGCCCGGCGCGAACGGATCGAACGGGGCGGGCATGCCGGCGGCGATCATCACGACGCCAGCGAGGGAATGCTGCGGAACAGCTCCGTCGTGTACTTCACGAGCGTCTGCATGATCCAGGGCAGCGCGACGAGGAACACCGCCGCGACGGCGATGAGCTTGGGCACGAAGGCGAGCGTCTGCTCCTGGATCTGCGTCACCGCCTGGATGATGCTGACGATCAGGCCGACGATGAGCGCGACGGCGAGCATCGGGGCGGCCACGAGGAGCGCGGTGGAGATCGCGCTGCGCGCGAGGTCGACGACGAGCTGGTGATTCATCGCGGGCTACCGGAAGCTGGCGACGAGGCTCTGGACGATCAGCGCCCAGCCGTCCACGAGGACGAACAGGAGCAGCTTGAACGGCAGGGAGATCATCGCGGGGGGGAGCATCATCATGCCCATGCTCATCAGCACCGACGAGACGACCACGTCGATGATGATGAAGGGGAGGAAGAGGGCGAAGCCGATCTGGAAGGCGGTGCGCAGCTCGCTGGTGACGAACGCCGACATCAGCGTGATGAGGGGGACGTCGGCGGCGGTGGCGGGCTTGGGGCCGCGGCTCAGGTCCACGAACACCTGGAGGTCGTGGTCGCGCGTCTGGCGCAGCATGAACGCCTTGAACGGCTTCGCGCCGCGGTCGAGCATCTCGCCCTGTTCGATCTTGCCGTTCATCCACGGCTGCAGCGCGTCGCGGTTGACGGCGGTGAGCGTCGGCGCCATCACGAAGCAGGTGAGCAGCAGCGACATCGCCGCCACGAGCTGCGCGGGCGGCGCGTTCTGCGTGCCGAGCGCCTGGCGCAGGAAGCTGAGGACGATGAGGATGCGGGTGAAGCTCGTCATCATCAGGATCAGCGTGGGGAGCAGCGTGAGCAGCCCCATCATCACGACGATCCCGACGGTGCCGCTGAGCCGCAGCCCGTCGCCCGAGCCGCCGCCGATGCGCACGTCCATCTGCGGCGCGAGCTTCGCCACCGCGAGGTCGGCGCCGGCGCTCGGCACGGCAGCCACGGGCGCGGCGGCAGGTGAAGGCGCAGCGGCGCGCGCCGCACCGCGCAGCGCGGCTTGTGCGGCGGCGCCGGTGAGCGCGCCGGCCGCGGTGCCAGCTGTACCGGCTGCGCCGCCCGCGGCCGCGGTCTGGGCGCGCTGCACGAAGTTGAGCGCCGCCGACGGCGTCAGCCCGGCGCCGCCCGCGGCTGCCGTCGCGGCATTGCCGCGCTGCAGCGAGAAGGGGGAGGCGGAGGAGGCGGGGGAGGCGGGGGAGGCGGCGCCGCCGGTGTTGCCAAGCGTGCGGGCGTTGCTGGCAGTGCCCGCGTTGCCCAGGGTGCGCGCTGTGCCCGCGTTGCCGAGTGTGCGGGGAGGCACGCCGCTCGCCGCGTTGGCGAGCGCGTTGACGGCGTTCGCCACCGGGCTGCCCTGCGCGCTCGCTTCGCCGGCGAGCAGCGCGAGCAACAGCGCGCCGAAGCCCGCCGTGCGCAGCGCGCCCTTGAACACGGAACCGAAGTCGCCCTTCGTGAGCGCGGCCTTCGCCGCCGCGACGCGCGGCGCACTGGCCGGCGCGGCGGCCTGCTCCAGCGCGGCGGAGACGACGAATGACTCCTCCTCCGTCAGCTCGTAGAGGCGGCGGACCCCGCCGTCACCCATCGAGACCGCGACGAAGCGGTCGCCGATACGGACCACCGCGATCCCCTGCTTGGGGCCGATCGAGAGGCGCTGCACGACTTCCATCTGGAGGCGCACGCGGCCGCGCGCCTTCCCCGGTCCGAGCCGCTGCAACAGCTTCAGCGACAGGCCGAGGAGCACGAGCACGAGTCCCAGTGCGAGCGCGACGCCCGCGTACGCTCCGATCGTCACGCCGCCGACTGCGCCGACAGCGGCGCCGACGAGATGATGCGCGTGATGCGGACGCCGAAGTGCTCGCCGAGCACCACGACTTCGCCTTCGGCGAAGCGGCGGTCGCCGACGTAGATGTCGATCGGCTCGCCGGCGAGACGCTCGAGCTGGATCACCGAGCCGCGCCCGAGCCGCAGGATCTCCTGCACGGTCATGCTCGTGCGACCGAGCTCGATCGATACCGGAAGGGTGAGGTCGAGCAGCATGGAGAGCGGCACCTCGCTGCTGCTGGCCGCGCCCAGGCCGAGCTCGGCGAACGACGGCGAGGTGATCGTCTCGTCCGTCTCCTCGGTCACCATCGCGGGAGGGGCTCCCGCCTTCGCGCTGTTCATCAGCGCGTCCAGCTCTGCCTGGTTCATTCGGTGTGTGTCAGGTTGGGGCCCGTGGAAGGCGCGTCGTTGATTGGATCGAGAATACGGATGGCCAGCTTTCGCCCCACCCGGCCCGCCGCGCAGCGGAAGCGCGGGGTGGTGCCGACGACCGCCTGGATGGGCGCGTCGGTGGGAATGCCCGTCGCCAGCACGCTGCCGGCCTGCAGCGTCGCGACGTCACGCATGGAGAGGCGGAACTCCGGCAGCCGCGCGCGCACCGGCACGCGCGTGTTGCGCAGCTGCGCCTCCGTGCTCTCCCGGTTCTGCGAGATCTCCTTCTCGGAGCCGATCGAGGTGACGTTCACCTTGCGCAGGTTGCCGGCGACGACGAAGAACTTCTCGAGCACGCCGAGGGGGAGGCAGATGGAGAGAGTGCTCTGCTTGCCGGCGAAGGAAGCGGCGAGATTGACGACGAGCACCGGATCCTCGCGTCCCACCGCCTGGAGGATCTCGGGGATGGACTCGAAGCCGCTCAGCCCCATCTCGAGCTGGACCTGCTCGGCCCAGATCTCCTGCACGGAGGACATCACGCGGTCGGCGACCACGCGCAGCGCCATCCGCTCAATCGGCGTCATCGCCCGGTCGAGGATGGTCGGCTCGCCCCCGCCACCGAACAGGCGGTCGACGAGGAAGTAGGCGAGCTCGGTCCCGAAGTCGATCACCCCCTGCTGGCCGCCCGCGTCCTTGATGGCCACGAGGTAGGAGCAGCAGGGAGAGTTGAGGAAGAGGGTGTACTCGCCGAACGAGATCTGCTCGACGCTCTGGAGGCGCATCTCGATCTGGCCGCGGACGCGCGCCATGAGCCACCCCTCGAGCGACTTCACGAGACGCTCGTACATCGCCTCCAGCGTGCGCAGCCGCTCCTTGGAGACGCGGTGCGGACGACGGAAGTCGTAGACCTGCAGATCGATCGGCGCCGAGCGCAGCACGGGCGACGACGTCCGCGTGCCGCCCAGCAGCCGGTCGATGTCGTTCTGGGCGAGTGTCTCGGAGGAGCGAAGGGACATCGTCGGCGCCTTACTGGATGACGAACTGCGGGAAGAACACCTTCTTCACGGTGCCGGGCGGGAAGAGCGGGGCGATGTCGGCCATCACCTCGGTCTTGACAGCTTCGCGCGTCGAGACGTCGGTGAGCTCCTCGACCGTCTTGCGGCCGAAGAGGGCGAGGAGGGCGTCGCGCACTTCGGCATCGCGCTCCTTGAGCTGCTCGGCGGAGGCCGCGTCCTTCAGCTCGAAGGTCGCCGTCACCATGAGGAAGCGCGTGCCCCCGCTGTTGGCCGGGTTGAGCACGAGGTTGTCCACCACGTGCAGCACGCGGGGCGTCTCGGGCTCGGCCTTCTTCGCGGCGGCGGCCTTCGCCACGGCGATCTTCGGGTCGGGGAGGAACTTGTGGATCGCCGCCGGACCGGCCACGAACAGGCCGATGGCCGCGCCCAGGCCAAGCCCCATCACGATGGCGAGGATCTTCGGGAGCTTCTTGGCGGGTGCGTCGGTTGACGCGGACGCATCGAGAGGGACTTCGGCGGCGGATTTCATGCTCGGACCGGGAGGGCGGGTCTGAGGAACGTCAGGCAGGCAACAGGCGGGACGAGCGATGCTCTGCTTCGCGGCACCTGAAAAGGCAGGGCGCAGGCCAGTACGCTAAAGTCCGTGCCACGCGTCGTAACTTCTTGACGGGCAGGTTGTTAGCCACTGCCACCTGGAATTCATCGAACCTGACCCCGAGGGGTGTTTCCCGCCCTGGCGGCAGGAAATGCCGTGGGGGGCCCGGCGGATATTGCCCCACCTTACGCGCCGAGGGCACACCGGACGTCGTCCGGTGTGCCCTCTCGAGTCTCAGCGCGCTACAGCTCCGGCGTTACCGCTTGAGCTGGACCAGCTCTTCGAGCATCTGGTCGCTGGTGGTGATCACGCGCCCGTTCGCCTGGAAGCCGCGCTGGGCGATGATCATGCTCGTGAACTCCTGCGCCAGGTCCACGTTCGACATCTCGAGCGCGCCGCTGGTGATCTCGGCCTGGGCGCCTTCCAGCGCGTAGCCGAGCACCGCGTTGCCGGAGTTGCCGGACACGGTGTACATGTTGTCGCCGGAGCGGATCAGGCCGCCCGGGTTGTTGAAGTCCGCGAGGACGATCTGGCCGAGGGCCACGTTCGTGCCGTTGGTGAAGGCGCCGGAGATCAGGCCGGTGCGGTCGATCGTGAAGTTCTGCAGGGTGCCCGAGGCGTAGCCGTTCTGGTCGCGCAGCACGGTGTTGCTCGTGCCGGCGAAGGCGGTGAGGCCGTTGGTGCCCCCCAGTGCGCCGCCGCGCGGGTCGATCGTCACCGACATGTCCGACGCGCCATCGTCCGGCGTGTAAGTGATGACCGGCGCCGTGAAGCTGCTGGTGTCAAGCGTGCCGTCGGCCTTGAACTGGAAGGTGCCCTGGGCCGCCGAGAGATCGGTGGAGGTGCCGAGGCCCTGCGGGTTCACCTTCCAGGCCCACTCGCCCGGCGTCGTCGTCTTCCACATCACGACCTTGAGCTCCTTCTTGTCGCCGAGCGAATCGTAGACGGTGATCGAGACGTCCTTGTAAGACTTCTCGTTGCCGGGGATCGCGCGCTGCGTCGCGTCGAGCGGATCCACGGCGGCGTCGAGCGGGCCCTTCTTGAAGTCGACCGCCGAGGCGTCGAGGTTGCCGGCGAGGGTGACGTTGGTCGTCGGCTTCGCGGCGGTCTTCTGGCCGAAGGGGAGCTTGATGTCCTGGATGCCGTCCTGGAATACACCGTTCACGGCGATCTTCCCCTGCACCACGAACCCGTTCGTCGGCGACACAAGGCGGCCGTCAGCATCGAGCTGGAAGTTGCCGGAGCGCGTGTAGTAGTGCTGGCCCGCCTTCGCGACGACGAACATCGACTCGCCCTGCAGCGCGAGATCGGTGTTGATGCCGGTCGTCTCGATGTTGCCCTGGCTGAACAGCGTGTCGATGGAGCCGATCTGCGTGCCCAACCCGACCTGGATCGGGTTGATACCGCCGTGGTCTCCTGGCGGACGGCTGGCGCCGGCGACGAGCTGCGCGAAGCCCTCCTTGAAGGTCACGCGGCCGGACTTGAAGGCCACCGTGTTCACGTTCGAGACGTTGTTGCCGATGACGTCCATGCGGATCTGGTGATTGCGCAGACCGGAGACGCCGGAAAAGAGGGAGCGAAGCATTGAGGGAGAGCTCCTGAGAGGAGAGAGGTACTGCTGAAAGAGAGGAGCGCGCGGCGCCTGGCGCCGGCGTAGGGAATCAGTTCTTGACTTCGGTGACCTGGCCGAAGGGGATCGTGATCCCCCCGCCGGAGAGGACCATCCCGCTGGCCGTCGACTGGACGCTGTCCACCTTGACGCTGGTGAAGGTCGAGACGTCCACCGCGTTGCCGGCGCCATCCTTCACGCTGATCGCATAGTGGTAGTTGCCGGTCGGGAGCCCGTTCGCCGCGGTGCCGAGCGTGAACTCCTGCGTCCCGCCCCGCACGGCGCCCAGGTCACGCGTGCCGATGACGGTGCCGGCGGCATCCATGATCTGCAGCGTGCCCGTGCCGCCGAGGCTGCCGACGTTCGCTCGCACGGTGAGCCCGCGCGGGTCGGTGCCCTGCGGCGCGTTGAACTGGTCGCCGACGGCGACGACGGTCTTGCCGAGGGTGCTCATCGCCGCGCTCGCCTGCATGGCCGCCATCACGGAGCCCTGTGCCGCGGACTGCGTCGACAGGGTGCCGTTGATGTTCTGGAGCTGCTCGAGGCTGGAGAACTGCGCGAGCTGCGCCGCCATCTGGCTGCCGTCCGAGGGGGCGAGGGGATCCTGATGCTGGAGCTGCGCGACGAGGAGCTTGAGGAACTCGTTCTTCCCCATCGCCGCCTTCGGATTCGACGGCGGAGTCGCGGTGGCGGTCGATCCGGTGGAGCCGGTGGCCGGCGTGCTGGAGACGGTCATTTGTCCTCGTTGCCCAGGGAGAAGATCGAGTTCGCGCGGCGCTGCTCTTCCTGACGCTGCCGGGCGCGTTCCTGCTGTTCGTCCTGCTGCGCGAAGCGCTGGTGCGCGTCGCCGTTCATGTCGGGCCGTCCTTCGTGTCGCGCCGCCGACGTGCCGGCGACGTCGCGCAGCGAGCTGGCGGCCAGTCCGTTCGCGCGCGTCACGTCGGCCTCGCGCGCCGCCGAGGGCGAGCGCACCTGGAAGGCGTCGGTCTCGAGCCCGCGGGACTCGAGCGCGCGCGTGAGCTCGCCGAGCCGCGAGGAGATGCGGTCGGCACCGGCGGTGTCGCGCATGTCGAACGACGCGCCGACGCTGTTGCCGCGCATCCCGATGCGGACCTGCGCGCCATCGTCCAGCGACAGCGTCAGGCGCGAGATCGAGCGCGGGCCCGGCGCATCCTGGGCATCCATCAACCGGTCGACGCGCGACGCGGTGGAGGGACCGGTCGCCAGCGGGCTCTCGCTCACCACGGCGGTCGCCGCGACGGGACTCGCCGCGCGCGTCTCCATCGCGGTGTAGGCGTGCGACGCGGCCGAGTGAGCGCCCACCTGCTCGGCCCCCTGGCCCTGGTGCTGCTGCGGATTCTTCTCGGAGGCGCCGTCGTCGGCGCCACCGCGCTTGCCGCCCGCGCCGATGGAGCCCACCACGCCGCCGGGCACCGCCACCGCGGCGGGTGCCGCGACGGTCGCGACCCTGGCGACCGTCGCCACGCGCGCCACTGGCGACACGGCGGAGACGAGCGACTGGCGCGGCACGGCGGTCATCTCGGCGGTGGCGAGCATGCCGTCCAGGCTGTTCGCGCCCCCCACCGCCCCGCGGAGCTCCACGTGGCCGGGATCCTTCGCGCCGAGCGTGTGCAGCCCCTCTTCCCCGGCGATCCTGCGCAGCAGGGCGAAGCCTGTCGCGTCGTTGTAGCCGCCGTCGATCACGAGGTCGGCCGCGCGGCCCCTGGTGTGCTGCGAGTTGCGCGTCCAGGTGACGACGGGACCGTCGGTGGTGCGTCCCTGCGCGAAGAGCTGATCCTGGCGGGACTGCGGGCGAAACCCTTCCACGACCTTCACGTCGCGGCCGTACTCGTCCTTCATGCGCTGCGCCACGATGGCGAGCTTGTCGCGCAGCGCGGGATCGAGCGTCTGCGCGGCGGTGCCGAGCGCGGCGAGCATCGCTTCGGTGACGTTCGCGCTTGCGTCGGCCGTCTTGCCGTCGCCCGCCTTGCCCTTTTCGGTGCCCTTCTCGTCGGCCGGCTCCTCGACGAGCGCGAGGCCGGCGGCGAGCTTCGCGACGTGGACGATGGGGGTGGGCACGAAGGCTCCCGCCAGCATCGCCGCGAAGTTGTTGGACGCGGCGTCGGTGCCGCTGGTGGCGGTGGCCACGCCGCCGGAGTCCCGCGCGCTCGTCGAGCGATCGACGGGCAGCGGACTGCTGGAGATCGGGGGAAGGCTCACTTGGCTCCCTGGGTCGGACGGAGCGCGACGCGGCTGAGCGCGGCGACGCGTGGGGGGGGCAGCTGGGCCAGGATGGCCGCGGCCTGCTTCTCGGCGAGATTGCCGAGGATGATCGAGACGTCGGGGTCGCTCATCTGCTCGAGCACCTTCGCCGCGTCGCGCGGCGACATGGAGGCGAAGACGCGCGCGACGCGCTTCTCGCTCGGTGCCGTGGTCGCGGCGCCGGCGGGGACGGCGACCGCCGGCGCGGCGGGCGACGACTTCACGAGCGCGGGAGTCGGCGTCGCGCTAACGGAAGTCGCGGCGGGCTGGGCATGCGCGGCGGCCGGCGTGCCCTGCTGCTGCACCGGGGCAGCGCCTTTCGGGGCGCCGGCGGCCGGCGTGTTCGCGGCCAGAGTCACAGTGCCGCTGTCGGGCACCACCGGCGCGGAGTCGGCCGAGCCGCTCGCGTCGATGACCTTGAGCCCGGAGTCGTGCGGCGCGGAGGAGGGGGCGTGCTTCGCGGAGTCCGCAGCGGCGTGCGCCGGCGCGGCCCGCTTGGCCTGCACGACCTTGGCGCCGGCGGCGATGCCGAGGCTTGCCACGAGGGCGATGACGAAGGGGAGGATGAGAGGCTTCATGCGTCGTCGGAGCTCTGCTGGTTCTGCTTGGAGAAGCGGGTGAGGGCGAGGTCGTCCATGCTCTGCAGATCCGACTGCGTCTCGGCGATCTGCCATTCGTCCTTCTTCTTGTCGCGCAGCCGGTCGAGCACGCGGCGCGCCTGATGTGCGGCGGTGAGCTGCGCCTGCGCGTCCACAACGCCCGATTCGGCGGTGGTGGCGGCGTCGGCCGCGCGCGTCACCTGCTGGTCGATCTGCTCCAGCACGAAGCTGAAGTTCCTGAGCTGTCCGACGGTGGGGCTTTCCCCGTGCGCCGCGGCCAGGCGCGCGGTGCCAGCCGTGCGTACGGCGGCCAGCGCCTCGAGCGCGGTGCGCGCCTCGTCGGCCCGGTCCTGCGCGCGCGCCAGCCTGGTGGCGGCGACCTGCTCGCTCTTCTCCTTGAGCTCCAGCACCTTCTGCAGTCGGAAGCTGAAGCGGCTCATGCGGGCCTCCGCGTGAGCTGCTCGATCTGCGTGCCGATGCCGAGCAGCGCCACCTTGGTGGCGGCCACGGTGGAGCTCTCCTCGGGATGCTGCTGCAGGAAGCCGAGCACGCGGTCGCGCAGCGCGACGGCGGCGTCAACGTGCGGATCGCTTCCCTTCTGATATGCGCCCACCATGATCAGATCCTCCTTCTCACGATAGGCGGCCTCGAGACGGAGCAGCGCGTTCGCCGCGCTCTTCTGCGGGCCGTCGATGATCTGGTCGCGCACGCGGCTCTTGCTCTCCAGCACGTCGATGGAGGGGTAGTGGCCCGCGGCGGCGAGCTTGCGCGTCAGCACGATGTGGCCGTCGAGAATCGAGCGGGCCGCGTCGGCGACCGGCTCGTTGAAGTCGTCGCCGTCCACGAGCACCGTGTAGATCCCGGTGATCCCGCCGGTGGCGCCGTTGCCGGCGCGCTCCAGCAGCCGCGGCAGCGCGGCGAACACGGAGGGGGGATAGCCCTTGGTGGTGGGCGGCTCACCGACGGCCAGCCCGATCTCGCGCCACGCCATGGCGACGCGCGTCACGGAGTCCACCATCAGCAGCACCTGCTTGCCCTGATCGCGGAAGTACTCGGCGATCGCGGTGGCCACGAGGGCGCCGCGCGCGCGCACCAGCGCGGCCTGGTCGCCGGTGGCGACGACGACGACGGAGCGCGCCAGCCCTTCGGGGCCGAGCGAGTGCTCGATGAAGTCGCGCACCTCGCGGCCGCGCTCGCCCAGCAGGGCGATCACGTTCACGTCGGCGCGCGCCTGGCGCGCGATCATCCCGAGCAGCGTGCTCTTGCCCACGCCGGATCCGGCGAAGATCCCGACGCGCTGGCCCCGTCCGATGGTCAGCGTGCCGTCGATCGCACGGACGCCCGTCTCGAGCACCTCGCCGATCATCTGGCGCTCCAGCGGGTTCGGCGGCTCGGCGGCGAGAGGCACGCGTGCTTCGTAGCTCACCTTGCCCAGCCCGTCGATGGGATGACCGAGCCCGTTGAGCACGCGGCCCAGGAGGGCGGGGCCAACGTCCACGCCGAAGGTGCGGCCGAGCGGCTGCACGCTGCTGCCCGGATGCAGGCCGCTCATGTCGCCGAGCGGCATGAGCTGCACGCCGCGCTCGTGGAAGCCGACGACCTCGGCGAGCACGGAGGCCTGGTCGTTCATGCTCGTGATGCGGCAGAGCTCACCCATCCCGACGTCCATGCCGGACGCCTCGGCGACGAGTCCGACGAGCCGCGTGATGCGGCCGTAGCCCACGAGGCGCGGCGTCTCCGCGGCGCGCGCGGTGAAGCTGTCGAGCATCGTCATTCCGCGGTCCCGATCAGGCGGTGGTACACGCGCTCGAGAGCGGTGTCCACGCGGCCGTCGATGATCCGGTCGCGCCCCTCGACGATGCAGCCGCCGGGGTAGATGCGCGCGTCGGCCACCCAGGCCAGCTCGCGGCCGGGCGCGATGCTCACCGCCGCGCCGCCGGGCGCCGCCGCGAGCGTGGAGAGGTCGAGCGGATTGATGCGGATGCGCAGCGCCTGGTCGATCGGGAACTCGGTGACGGCGTGCCGCACGAGATCGACGATCAGCTCGGGGCTCGTCCGCACTTCGCGCGCGATGATCTGCCGTGCGATCGAGACGGCGAGCGTCGCCAGGTTCTCCTCGAGCGCGCCGACGAAGCGCGCCTCGGACGACGCCACCTCCGTCGCGGCGGCGGCGAGCGTCGTGATCGCACTGCCGAGCTGCTCCTGGGCCGCGGCCTGCGCGGCGGCGACGCCTTCCTGATACCCCGCCGCGTGCGCCGCGGCCGCCACCTCGCGGCGCTCGGCCTCGGCGAGCGCCGCGACTTCCTCTTCCGTCTGCACCGGCTCGGTGCTGGAGGCGTGGAACACCTCGCCGTCGAAGGCGTGGAGCTCCTCGAGCGACCACGCCGAAGGCGAGGACGGTGCACCCCTCCGGTGGCTCGGTGAGGACATCGTGCTAGACCAGATCATCCGCGCCGCCCGTCAGGACGATCTCGCCCGTGTCTTCGAGCTTGCGCACGATGGCCACGATGTTCGTCTGCGCCTTCTCGACTTCCGTCTTGCGGGAGGGACCGAGCATCTCGATCTCTTCCTTGAGCGCGGAGACGGCGCGCTGCGACATGGCGCCCATGATCTGGTTGCGGACTTCGTTGCTCGCCTGCTTGAGGGCGAGGGCGAGCTCCTTGGAGTCCACCTCGCGCAGCAGCCGGGTGAGCGAGCGGGTATCGAGGCTGACGAGATCCTCGAAGACGAACATGAGGTTCTTGATCTGTTCGGAGAGCGCGGCGTCGCGCTGCGTGACGCCGTCGAGGATGATCTTCTCCAGCGACGGGGCCACCAGGTTGAGCACCGCGGCCACCGCGGCTGGTCCGCCCGAGGCGCTCATGCCCGGCGTGGGCGCGAGGTCGGTCTCGGCGAGAATGGAGCGCTCGATGAGCTGCAGCATGTCGGGCGACACCTTCTCCATGCGCGCCATGCGGAAGACGACCTCGCTTCCCACCTGGGGGTCGAGCTCCTTGAGCACCGCGGCCGTATGGTTCGGCTCCAGGTGCGCCAGGATGAGCGCCACGGTCTGCGGATGCTCGCCGCGCATCATGTTGCCGAGCTGCTGCGGATCGGCGTTGCGGAGACGCTGGAGCCCGGCGTTGTCGGCGAGCTGGAGCTGGATGCGCTTGAGCATCGTCTGCGCCTTGCCCATGCCGAACGCCTTCTCGAGCACCTCGCGGGCATACTCGAAGCCGCCGCTCGCGAGGGAGTCGGCGGCCACCATGATCTCGAGCCACTCGTTGAGCACCGCCTCGGCGGTCTCGCCGCTCACGCGGTCCATGCGGGCGATCTCGAACGAGATCGTCTCCACGTCCTCGGGCGACAGCTTCTGCGTGATCTTCGCCGCCGAGTCGGCGCCGAGGACCATGCAGAGGATGGCGGCCTTCTGCGCGCCGTTCAGCCCGTCGAGGTCGCGCGGGCGGGCGAGCGTGAGTGCCATCTATCAGCCTTCCTTGATCCAGGCGCGAACGAGCCGGGCCGCCACTTCAGGCTGCTGCTCGACCGTCGCCGTGATGCGGTCGCGCATCACATTGGCCACCGGCACCGGCGCGGCCGGCATCGGGATGTACGTGTGCTCCTGCTCGGCCTCGCCGCGCGGCAGGCTGATCACCGGCGACCCCGCCTGGATCTCCACCAGCGTGGGGCGCTTGAGCGCCTTGAGGCTGAGCAGCGCGACGATGAAGGCGAGGATCAGACCCACCACGCCGATGGCGGGGCGCTGGACGTCCTGCACGACCTGCACGAAGTCGCGCTTCGGTGCCTCGACGACGGTGCGGTTGCCGGTGTCGAACGGGATGCTCACGACGGAGACGATGTCGCCGCGGGTGCTGTCGAGACCCACCGCGCTGCGGACGAGCGACTCGATCTGGGCGACCTCCGCCGGCGTGCGCTTGACATAGGTGGCGCTCTTCGCGCCAGGCACCGAGTCCCGCCGCTCGGCCACCAGCACCGCCACGGTCACGCGCTTCAGGTTGCCGATCGCGCCGGAGAAGGTCTCGGTGAGGCGGGAGTTCTCGTAGGTGGTGCCGGTGTTCGTCTGCCCCGCGCCCCCCTGCGCGCCGGGCACGATCTCGCTCTTCGTCTCGTTGGCGACGACCTGCTTGTCGGGGTCGAGCATCTCGGTGCGGCGCTCCACGCGGTCGAAGTTGATCGACGCGTTCACCTGCACCTTCGCGTTGCCGGCGCCGACCATCTGCGCCATCAGCTTCTCGGCCTTGTTGCGGAGGTAGTCCTCCACGTCGCGCTGCAGCTGGAGCTGCTTGTTGCTGATCCCCTCGGCCGACGTCGGCTCGTCCGCTTCGCTCAGCAGGCGGCCGCCATCGTCCACGACGGTGACGTGATCGGAGACGAGCCCCTCGACGCTGCTGGCGACGAGATGGGAGATCCCCTTGACCACGTCGGGCGCCGGCTGCTGGCCGTTCTTGAGCTTGAGCACGACGCTGGCCTCGGCCGGCTTCTCGCTCGCGCCGAAGCCCTCGGTCTCGTGCATCACGAGGTGCACCTGCGCCGCCTCGATGCCGCGCATCTTCCCGACCGTGCGCTCCAGCTCACCCTCGAGCGCGCGGCGGTAGTTGATGCGCTGCGTGAAGTCGGTCATCCCCCACGACGGCTGGTCGAACAGCTCGAGCCCCGGCCGGCCGGAGCTCGGCATCCCGCCCTTGGCCAGCGCGACGCGCGCCTTGGCCAGGTCGGGCTGCGCGACGAGCAGCGTGGAGCCGCCCGCCTCGAGCTTGTAGACCACCTGGGCCTGGTCCAGCTTGTCGGTCATCGTACTCACGCTCTCGAGCGGCACGCCGCTGAGCGCGGGCACCCACGTGGGCTGGCTCGCCCAGCGCGACACGCCGAAGATGAGCAGGGCCGTGGCGAGACCGACGCCGAGGATCGCGGCGCGGCGGGGTCCGCCGATGCGGTCGAAGAGATTCTGGATCGCGGGAGGCATCAGTTATGACTGCGGTCAGCCCTGCATGTTGATCACGGTGCGGTACGCTTCCGTGAACTTGTTGCGCAGCTCGATCATCATCTCGAGCGACAGTTGTGCCTCTTCCGTGGCGGCCATCACCTGGTGCATCTCCACGTTCTCGCCGCGGAGATACTTGCCCACGTACTCGGCCGCGTTGTCCTGCGACGCCTGCACGCCGCCGATCGCCTGCTTGAGCGTGTCGCCGAACGACTGGCCGCCCTCGCCGGCGCCGCCGATGGGCTTCAGCCCGCCGCGCTCGCCCGCGATGTCGAGACCGATCTGTCCACGGCCTCCCGGTCCACCGATCGGCATGCTCATGGTCAGGCCCGGATGTCCAGCCGGCCGCCGCGCACGGCCGGCATCGCCGGCTGCGCGGCCCCGTCGTTCATCATGCGGCCGTAGGTGAGCGGGCCCATCGCGCCAGCTTTGGCGAAGAAGCCGCGCTCCTCGGCCGACAGCACGCTCCACAGCTCCGGATCGGTGCCGGCGGGGGGCTCTACAGGAAGGGCGCTCGCGGCGCCGGGTGCCGGTGCGGGCGCGCGCAGGGCGGCGGGTGACGTCGGCGCCTGGCGCGCCACGCCGGGCGCGACCTGTGTGCGAGCTGCCTGATCACGCAGCGGCGACGTTCCCGTCGTCTGCGGCGTCATGGGGCGCGAGTAGCCGGAGCTGATTCCGTTGAGGCTCATGTGGTATTGATCCGTCAGATGTCGATGGCGCGCTTCAGCATCGCTTTCGCGGACTGGAACACTGTGGCGTTGGCGTCATAGACGCGGCGCGCGTCCATCAGGTCCATCATCTCGTCGGTGATGCGCACGTTGGGCATGCGGACATAGCCGCTGGCGTTCGCGTCGGGATGGCCCGGATCGTAGACCAGCGGGCCCTCCGTCGTGTCGTCCACGATGCCTGTGACGTTCACGCCGCCCGCGTCGGCCGACTCGGTGCCCATCGCGATCGTCGCGGGCACCGACCCGAGGGCGCTGAGCGCGCCGCCGCCCCCGGCGAGGGCGCCGAGTGCCGAGAGGTCGAGCGTCTGGTTCTGCTGCGCGCCGACGTTCGCTTCCATCGTGACCACCTTGCGGCGGTACGGGCCGCCCTCGGCGGTGCGCGTCGTCTCGGCGTTGGCGATGTTCTGCGCGGCGACTTCCATGCGGGCCCGCTGCGCGCTCAGCCCGCTGGAGGCGATGGCGAGGACATGGAACATCGGGCGCGACACCGAGGCGATGGGCCTCGGCGTGGGAAGGAGCGCGGGGTTGCTGGAGCCGATGGTCGTCATCCGGATCACTTGTCCCGGATGCTCAGACGGAGCTGCTCGTACGCCTTGCTGAGCAGCTTCGCGGTGGCTTCGAAGTGGAGCTGCTCGTCGGCGAGGTTGACCATCTCGGCCTCGAGATCGATCTGCTCGCCCTGGCCGGCGGCCGTGGCTTCGGCGGTCGATCCAGGCATCGAGAAGCCGTTCTGCGCGTTCAGCGTCGCCCGCGCGACACGATCGGCGATCGTCTTCGTGCGCTGCGTGCTGATGTCGAGCGAGTCTTTGAGCGGATCGGCCATTGAGGCGCGACCCAGGATTCCAGAGAGCATGCTGACCGCGGGAAGGGAGGCGGAGGCTGCCGGGCGAAGCTGGCTTGCGGGCTGTGGAAGGGCAGGGCGCGGACCAGATGGGCACGGGGGCAGAAAAGGCCCGATTTCCGGGGAAATCGAGCCTTGGCGAGACAGCGTAAGTCGTTGTATTACAACGAATAATGAATCGTTCGATCAGTTACTCGGGTGTTTCGGAAAAGTCCGCTTGGGTGAGGCGTGGAGGGCGGCAGAAAGTGACACTGTGGCAGTTCTTGCCGGGTTGGTCGGGTGCGCACATTCGACAGCGGGGGAGCGAATCAGACGAAAGAAGCTCGAAAGCCGCCGAATCTCAGCGAGCCCGATCCAGGCAACCTATTCGGCACCTTTCGGAAGGATTCGAACGATTCGTCCTGACGCTTCTTGGGCAAAAAGCGAGAGATGCAACCTTCAGCTCGCCTCGACCGGCCCGTTGAGCTTGTTCCGGAGGGTGCGGACGCTCATCCCGAGGAGCTCGGCAGCTTTCGTCCGGTTCCCCCCGCTCACCTCGAGGGCTCGCGCGATGAGCTTCACCTCGGCTTCCCCGATGTCGAGCGAGGTGAGGACGACCGCGCCATCGGGGACGGTGGCGGCGGTGCTCGACCCGTTCTCCGTATACGAAGCCATCGTCCCCATGCTCCGCACCGGGGTGGGGCCGCTCCACCGCTGGGTCAGCCCGAAGCGCTGGCCGTCGAAGGCGTGCGGTTGCAGGACGGCGTCGGGGGAGAGAATCACGGCGCGCTCCACCGCGTGCTGCAGCTCGCGGACGTTGCCGGGCCATTCGTAGGCCTGGAGCATGGAGAGCGTCTCGGGGGCCATCCCCCTGATCTCCTTCCCCATCTCGGTGGAGGTGCGCACCACGAAGCGGCTGGCCAGGAGGGGGATGTCCTCCGGCCGGTCGCGCAGCGGGGGGATGGAGATGGGGATCACGCTCAGGCGGAAGTAGAGATCCTGGCGGAAGTGCCCCTGCGCGGAGAAGTCGGCGAGGTCGCGGTTGGTAGTCGCGATGATGCGGACGTCCACCTTGATGGGAGAGGAGCCCCCCACGCGCTCGAACTCCTGCTCCTGGAGGACGCGGAGCAGCTTGGCCTGGAGGTCGAGCCGCATCTCGCTGATCTCGTCCAGGAGGAGTGTCCCGCGGTGGGCCCGCTCGAAGGCCCCCTCCACCCGCTTGATCGCCCCGGTGAAGGCACCCTTCTCATGGCCGAACAGGGCGGACTCGATCAGCCCTTCGGGGAGGGCGGCGCAGTTCAGCTTGATGAACGGCTTGTCGCGCCGGTCGCTGGCATCGTGGATGGCGCGGGCGAACAGCTCCTTGCCGGTGCCCGACTCCCCCTGGAGGAGCACCGTCGCCCGGGTGGGGGCGGCGGTGTTCACTGTCTGCATCAGGCGGCGCATGATCTGGCTGTCGCCGATGATCTGCCGCTCGTTGCGGAACTCCATCACCTCGCGGCGCAGGGCGTCGTTCTCGCGGCGGAGGCGGACGAACTCCAGCGCCTGATTGACGGCCAGCTCGAGCTGCTCGGGGCGGACCGGCTTCGTTATATAGTCGATCGCCCCCGCCTTGATGCTCGCCACCGCGTGCTCGATGGTGGCGTAGCCGGTGAGCATGATGAGGGGGACGTCGTACCCCTCCTGCTGCAGGAGCTGCAGGAACTCGAGGCCCGTGAGCCCCGGCATCCGATAATCGGAGATGATCAGGTCCACGCCGCCCCGGGTGAGCGCCTGCAGCGCCTGGGGGACGCTGTGGGCGCCGATGGGGGTGTGGCCCGCGCGCTCGAGGGTGTCCTCGAGGATGAGACCGATCGCCGGCTCGTCGTCGACGTAGAGAATTGTCGCCATCTAGCTCGCGAACCGGTGGGGGCTAAAGTCTGGGCGGGAGGTGCCGATACCCTAGGACGAATGGTGTCTTCATTTGGTCAGCTATTCGCTGACGGGGGCACCAGGCTCGGCCAAGGTAACGCCATATGAGAATCACGAACAACATCATTCTGCGCAACTCGCTCGCCGGCCTGCAGAGCAACTCGGCCGCCGTGCAGAAGGCGCAGGGGCAGATCGCCTCGGGGCTCAAGCTCGAGAAGTCCTCGGACGATCCGACCGCCGCCAGCCAGGTGATGTTCTCGTCGAGCTCCCTGCGGGCCATCGACCAGTACAAGCGCAACATCGACAGCGCCTCCTCGCGTGCCGACGCCGAGGGGAGCGCGCTGGACCGGATCAACGACCTGATGACGCGGGCGAAGGAGCTCGCGATGACGGCCGGCACCGACACCGTCACCCCCGAGCAGCGCATCACCGCCGGCAAGGAGATGGAGCAGATCTTCCAGTCCGCCGTGGGCATCGCCAACACGAAGTTCGGGGAAGAGTACCTCTTCGGCGGCGACAATGCGACGACGAAGCCGTTCGACACCACCGGCACCGGCGCGACGCTCGACTTCACGAACTCGACGCCGGCCGGCACGCGCGCCGTGGAGATCGCCGCGGGCCAGACGGTCACCGCGACGCACGACGGCAAGCAGGCATTCCTCGACAGCGGGGTGTTGCAGTCGCTGAAGGATCTCGCTGTCGGCATGGCGTCGGGCAACAAGGACGACGTGGTGGCCGCGATGCCGAAGCTCGACACGGCCTTCGCGAGCACGCAGCAGCTCATCGGCGAGAGCGGAGCGCGCAGCAATGCGCTGCAGATCGCCGGCCAGAACCTCACCGCGCTCAAGCTCAATCTCACGACCTACCGCTCGTCGCTCCAGGACGTGGACATCGAGGCGGCCGTCACCACGATGGTGACGAAGCAGACCGCCTACCAGGCCGCGATGATGGCGACGTCGAAAGTGCTCGGCATGACCCTCACCGACTATCTCCGCTGATGTCCGCCCTCGCCAAACGCCTCGTGACTCCCCAACCCGTGCAGGCCACCGTCATGATCCAGACCCAGATGTTCGGCACCGTCGAGATCCCCCAGGATCAGATGCTCACCATGCCCGAAGGGCTCCTCGGCTTCGAGCAGTGCCAGGGGTTCGCCCTGCTGCCCACGGGCCGCAACGGCTTCTTCTGGCTGCAGTCCACCGACCACTCGACCGTCACCTTCCTCGTGTGCGATCCGTTCGTGTACTTCGACGGCTACACGGTGGACCTGAACGGGCAGCTGCTGCAGCGTCTCGACACGAACGATCCGGCGAGCGTGAACGTGTACTGCATCGTCACCCTGCCCGGCGCGAACGAGGATGCGACGGTCAACCTGCAGGGGCCGGTGATCTTCAACGTGAACAAGCGCCAGGGGTTCCAGGCCGTGCTGCAGGACAGCGAGTTCGGGACGCGGGAGCGGATCGCGCGCGAGCGGCTGAACTAGTCTTCCCTTCGTCTCGCTCGGCAACGGCGAGGAACGAATTCACCGAATCGCTCGAGAGCTTGCCAAATCTTGAACTGATTGAATGACGGACGGGCGAGCGGCGATGCTGAATTCGGCACCCTTCGAAGCATTCGAGCGATTCGTCGCTCGCTGTTGTGGGAGAAAGAGTGAAACAACACACCATATGGAAGGGCGCCGCGATCTCGCGGCGCCTTTCGCATTTCGGGACTAAAGTTCCCGAATCCCGCGCCGATAAGAAGTACCAGCGGCGAACACGCGGATGCGGCTCGCTGGCCAGGGGCAAGGATGCCCCGAGACAAATTCATGGAGGAACACCGCAATGCGTATCAATACGAACGTCAGCGCGCTCAACGCCGCGAACAACCTGTCCCGCACGCAGATGGACGCGTCCGAGTCGATGGCGAAGCTCTCTTCGGGCTTCCGCATCAACAAGGCCGCCGACGATGCCGCTGGACTCGGAATCGCGAACAAGCTGCGCGCCGACACCCGTGCGCTGTCGCAGGCCTCGCGCAACGCCGAGCAGACGAACTCGCTGCTCCAGGTTGCTGAAGGCTCGACGAGCACGATCCAGAAGATGCTCGAGCGTATGAAGGAGCTGGCCACGCAGTCCGGTTCGGACTCGGTGGACCAGGGCGGCCGCGATCGCATCGCCTCCGAGTTCACGGCGCTGCGCTCGGAAATCAGCCGTACGGTCAGCACGACGAAGTTCCAGGGCAACGCGCTGCTCGACGGGTCGTTCGGCCTGACGGCCAACGAGCTGAAGACGAGCGACGTCTCGCTCGCGTCGGCCTCCACGGCCGCGGCGGGCACGTACAAGTTCACCGTCTCCAACGGCGTCGTCTCGCTGGACAAGGGCACGACGAACATCGGTACGGTGACCGTCGCCAGCATCGCCGCGTCGAGCTACGACGCGGTCGCCGGCAAGGTGACCCTGGACTTCGGTTCGGGCGCGAACAAGATCTCCGTGGCCGTGGCGGCCAGCAGCGCCACCGATGCGGCGAGCATCACGGCGGGCCTCGACGGCAAGGCGTTCGGCATCACGGCCGGTGCCGTCGTGCACACGTCCAACCTCGATGCCACGGCGCTCGGAAAGGGAATCACGGCCGGTGCGACTGCGGCCAGCGTGACCGCGGGCAACTACCACGTGGCGGTGGTTGACGCGAGTGCCACCACCAGCCTTGCCAGCCAGACTTACGTGACTGGCTTGAGCGCGAACACCGCGTCGGGCACCGATGCAAGCTACGTGATGCGCGTGATCAACGGCCGTCTCGACGTGTACGCCTCGACGGACCTCGCCCAGACGACGTCGCTCGCCGGGGCCGCCCTCGCCGTCGACGGCACCGCTACCGCGATCGCGTCCACCGCAGCTGGCACGGCGCTGGGCTTCGGCGCGACTGCCTTCACCGTGGACGCAACGGTGGCCGCCGTCAACACCAAGGCGAAGATCGCGACCGAGTTCGACGGGAAGACGATCACCGTGACGGGCGCAACGATCGAGCTGCAGCAGGGGATCGTCGGCGCCGGCACGACCCCCCAGGGCGCGATCGTGAAGCTCGGCGCCTTCACTGACGGGATCAGCAAGCTCTCGTCGCTGAACGTGGGCGGCATCGCGATCTCGTCGGACAACATGAACGCCGGCGGCAACACGTATGCCAACCTGAAGGCGACGCTCAACGCTACCGAGTTCGAAGTCGGCAACCGCGGTACCGCCGGCAGCACCACCACCGCTGGCTCCGTCACCGGCAACTCGACGGTCAAGCAGGCGAGCTTCCTCGTCGACGCCTCCGGCTCCTACAAGTCGAGCGACGTCGTCAAGCTCACCGCGCTCAACCTGAGCACCACGGCGCTCGGCATCGATGCCGTCGATCTCTCGTCGGCCAGCGGCGCGCTGGACGGCCTGACCAAGATCGATAGCGCGATCAGCACGGTCTCGTCCGCCCTCGGCTCCATCGGTGCGAACCAGAACCGGATCGGCTACGCGCAGGACAACCTCAAGACGAAGATCGCCAACTTCTCGGCGGCCGAGTCTGTCATCCGCGACGTCGACATGGCGGACGAGATGACCAAGTTCTCCAAGAGCAACATCCTCGCCCAGGCCGGCACCGCGATGCTGGCGCAGGCGAACCAGGCGGCTCAGGGTGTCCTTCAGCTGCTCCGCGGCTGATTCACCCGAGTTCTCTCGGTAACCCCCTGGGTCGGGCCACTTGGCCCGGCCCAGGGGCTTCGGCCGTTTCGGGATCATCTCTTCGTGATTCCGGCCGATACTAGCACTGGCAGGCGCGTCACCCCTCAATCAGGACCAACATCATGGCTAGCTCGAGCGTCTCAGGCCTCGCGAGTGGCATCCAGTGGACGGATCTCGTCGACCAGCTCTATGCGGTCGACAAGACCCGCGAGCTCGATCCGCTCACGGCGCAGATCAGCGCGAACCAGCTCAAGTCCACGGCCTGGACGAGCTACTCGATGGCGGCGCAGAAGCTCTCCGCCGCGGCCATCCAGCTGCGAGACGGATCGGCCATCGACGCCTTCACGGCCAGCGCCGCGCCCAGCGCGAGCACGGGCAAGACGCTGCTGTCCGCGACGGCGAAGACCGGCGCGGCCGCCGGCACCTATCAGGTGGAGGTGCTGGCGCTCGCGAAGAACCAGAAGCTCAGCGGCGGCGCCTTCGCGTCGGCAACCGCGGCGCTCGGCTTCGCCGGTGACATCGCCGTCAGCGGCCGCAAGGTCAGCGTCGCCGCCGGCGACACGCTCAACGGCATCCGCGACAAGATCAACGCCGCCAACGTCTCGCCGAGCGCATCGGGAGTGACGGCCACGGTGCTCAGCACCGCCGACGGCTCCAGCCGGCTCGTCCTCTCCAGCGATGCGCCAGGCGCGCGCGGCATCGAGCTCGTGGACAGCGCAAGCGCTGGCGGCGTGCTCCAGCAGCTCGGCGTGATCGACGGCACATATGCCGCGATTACGAATGCAAACGGCTCGGCGACGAGCGCGGGGTTCGGCTCCGCTTCGCTTGCCATCGGAGCACAGCTCGGCCTGGCCATGCCGCCCGCCACCACCATCCAGGTGGGCAACCTGTCGATCGCCGTGGACCTCGCGACCGATACCCCCGCATCACTCGCCGCCAGGATCACCGCGGCGGGGGGCAGCGCCCGCGTCACCACCGCCACGGAGAACGGCGTGAGCCGCTCGCGGCTGCAGGTGGACGCCGGTGTGTCGGCGACGACAGTCGCCGGCGTGCCCGACGCCAACAGCTCGCGCGCGCTCGAGCTGCTGGGCTTCGTGCAGGGCGGACACGCCGCGCTGCGGCAGACCGCCGCCAGCACGACGCTGTCCGACGTGGGCGGAACCGCGACCGGCACGAGCCTGCTCACCGGCCTGAATGCCAACGGCTCGGCGGTGAACATCCAGGACGGCGACTCCATCACCGTCACCGGCAAGCGGGGAGACGGCAGCGCGGTCACCCTCACCTTCGCGGCCACCGCGACCTCCACGCTCGACGATCTGCTGGGCCAACTCAATGCGCCCGGCGCCTTCGGTGGCGGCTCGCGTCCCGCGACGGCCGCGCTCGTGGGCGGAAAGATCAAGCTCACCGACGGCACGGGGGGCGACTCGCAGCTCACCCTGTCGCTGACCGTCAACAAGAGCGTGGCGAATGGAGGCGGCACCACCGGCATCGGCTCGTTCGGGGTGGAGACGACGGGGCGCCTGCGCGAGGTGACGGCGGGGAGCGACGCGCAGCTCCGCGTGGACGGCGTGCTGCTCAGCCGCGGGTCGAACAGCGTGACCGACGCCATCGGCGGGGTCACGTTGAATCTGCAGACGGCGGAAGTGGGCACCGCGGTCTCGGTGAGCGTGGCGCGCGACACCGCCACGGCGCTCAGCGCAGCCAACGCGTTCGCCAATGCGTACAACGATCTGCAGAGCTTCGTGGACGGCGCCACCGCCGCCGGCGGGCCCCTCGCGTACAATGGAAGCCTCAAGAGCTCCGCGCGCGCCTTCACCAGCGCCCTGCTCACCAGCGTGACGGGCAGCACGATCGCGCGCCCCACGCTCGTGGGGATGTCGCTGGACAAGACGGGAGTGCTGAGCGTGGACGGCGCGGCGTTCACCGCCGCGCTCCAGTCCAACTCGGCGGGCGTGAAGACGCTGTTCGGCATCACCGGCACCGCCACGGGCACCGGGCTCGGCTACATCGCGGCCGGGGATCGCACCACCGCCGGGAGTCATGCCGTGGTGATCACCGCCGTCGCCACCGCGGCGAGCGTCACCGGCAGCGGCTCGACCTTCCCCTTCGTGGCCGACGCCACGCCGCGCCACCTCACGGTGACCGATGCGTCGTCAGGGAAGACCGACAGCATCCTGCTCGAGAGCGGCGACACGGCGAGCTCGATCTCGACGAAGCTCAACGCCCTCTTCCTCGCGAAGGGGATGAAGCTCGCGGCGTCCACGTCGGCCGGGCAGCTCTCGCTCTCGTCGAACAACGTGGGCTACGGCCCGTCGTTCACGCTCGCGTACGACGCGGGCGACACGACGTCGGCCGCACAGATCGGCGTGGCGGCGGGGACGAGCCGGGGCATCGACGTGGCGGGGACGATCGACGGTGTCGCGGCGTTCGGCACGGGCCAGACGCTCGTGGGTGCCATCGGCAGCTCCGCGGACGGGCTCACGGTCCAGTACGCGGGAGTGGCGACGGGTGCCGTGGGCTCCATCACGGTGAACGTCGGCGTTGCGGCGCAGATGGCGCGGTCGGCGGGCACGATCACGCGAAGCGGCGATGGCACCGTTGCCTTCAACGTCGGCTCGCTCGACACGGCGAACGCGGCGCTCGGCACGCGCGCCGACGACACGCTAGCGCGCATGCAGCGCAAGAAGACGGCGCTGCTCGCGCAGTTCACCGCGATGGAGACGGCGATCGCCCGCATCCAGGCGCAGGGCACGAGCATCACCTCGTTCACGAATTCACTCAAGACCGCGTAGACATCAGCCGATAGTGAGAGTGAGACACAACACCCCACTCTCTCCCGCTCTGCCGACCATGAGCTACGCTGCAGCAACCTCCGCCTACCGCGACAACGACGTGCTCTCCGCGTCGCCGGGCCGCCTCGTCGTCATCGTGTACGACTACCTGCTCGTGAGCCTGCGCCGCGCCGCGATCGCGCTCGACACGAACAACGTGGACCTGCGCATCGAGTCGCTGGGCCGCTCGCGGGATGCGCTGTGCGAGCTGCTCGGCGGCCTCGACATGGAGCAGGGGGGCGCCATCGCCAGGGACCTCAGCGGCCTCTACACCTTCTACATCGCCGAGCTGATGGACGTCTCCGGCTCGATCGACGCGAAGAAGCTCTCGCGCATCACGGCGCAGATCACCGACCTGCGCGACGCCTTCGCGCAGATCACCGCGCCGGCCACGGCGAGCGCCGCGTGACCCCCTCCGCCGCGCTGGCCCATGCCGCCCCCGCGGCGGCAATGCCCTCGGTCGCCGCGCTCGACGACGCCGCGCGCACCCTCCTCGGCCAGCTCGCCGAGCAGACCCGCCGCGCCGATGAAGTGCTCGGCGCCGAGGACGTCGCGGGACTCCTGGCACTGCTGGATGCCCGCGACACGATGCTGGCCGCGCTCGCCGGCATCGGCGCCGCGATCGGCCGCGCCGGCCAGCCCGCCGCCGCGCGCGACCAGCTCATCGCCAAGACGAGCGAGCTCCAGCGCGCCAACGTCGCGCTCATGCAGCGCGTGCAGCGCGAGTGCGACCGCCTCGCCGGCGCCATCGCCGCGCTCGACCGGCCGGATTCAGTGGCCGGCGCGTACGCGTCGCCGCTCACGACGAGCCATCTCAATCTGCGGCGCTGAGTCAGCAGCGACACTCTGTCCCGATCGCGCACGATGACGCGCAGGCGGACGAGACTCTTCGGCAGACCCGACACACTCTCCGATGAGCCCTCAATCCGCCACCACAATCGCCGCAGGCAGCACCACCTTCCGCTCGCCGGTCCAGCCGGCGGCGGAGTGGCAGGTGCCCGCCCTGTACGACCGGCTCGGCCAGGCGCTGCGCCTCGCCGACGCGGCGATGGCGGCAGGGGACCCCGTGGTCAGGTCGGCGCAGCTCGAGCGGGCGTCGTCGGTCGTCTTCGAGCTGCTCGCCTCGGTGGACTTCCAGCAGGGGGGCGAGCTGGCCCCGCGTCTCGCGGCCCTGTACGGCTTCTTCGCGTCCGAGCTACTGGTCGTGGGGCGGAGCGGGGAGCGGACTCAGCTTGCCCGCCTGCTCGACATGGTAGACGTTTTGAGTGGATCATGGCGTAGTGATGACGCCATGATGGGCGCGCCCGGTCAACCTGTACTGGTGGACTGACATGCACGAAGCGATGCGTCTCACCCCCCTGCGTTGGATGGAAGCGGTCCGCCGGACTGCCGAGAGCGTCATCGAGAGCGCCCAGCAGTCAATCGCCTCGGACCATGAAGCCGAGCAGGTCCAGTTCGCCGCGCTCGACGTGCGGGCGCTGATCGCCCAGGTCGGCACCCCCAACACGATGTGCTTCCGCGGCAATTATGACCCAATTCGACCGGTCACGACCGGTCAGATGGACTTGAGACGATAATAGAAGGCAGGAAATAGAAGTCAGAACGACGGCAGGCCGGCGCTCAAGTCCTTCGGGCCCCCTGCCGATAACTAGCTCCACAGGAGGAAATACCACTATGAAGATCAACTCCAACTCGGGCAGCACGATCCGCCCGGCCAGCGTCACCCCGTCGTCGACGGACAAGCTCGAGAAGAGCTCGGTCTCGCCCTCGTCGGCCGTGACCACGGCTGCCGGACGGAACGACAAGGTGCAGATCTCCGATGCCGGCCGCGCGCTCGCGGCTCGCGACGGCTCCGCGCCGTCGAGCCTGAACCCGGAGCGTGCGGCGCAGATCCGTCAGCGTGTGCTCGACGGCGCGTACAACTCGCTCGGTGTCGTCGACGAAGTTGCCCGTCGCATCCTCAACAGCGGCGACCTGTAAGCCGTCGCTGCCTCACCCGCCGGACGGCATGACGCCACCGACGGTCGCGCCCCAGGAGAACCCGCCATGAAGTTCCTCGTCGTCGACGACTCCGTCACGATGCGCCGCATCCTCGTCAACTCGCTCCAGCGGATCGGCTACACCGAGACCGTGGAAGCGGGCGATGGGCACGAAGCGCTCGGCCTGTTCGACAGCTCCATCGATTTCGTCATCACGGACTGGAACATGCCGAACATGAGCGGGATCGACTTCGCGCGCGCGCTGCGGGCCCGTCCCGATGGCAAGCGCATCCCCATCCTCATGGTCACCACGCGCAGCGTGCGCGAGGACATCATGGCCGCGGTGGAAGCGGGGGTGAACAACTACATCCTCAAGCCGTTCACCCCGCCGGTCCTGAAGGAGAAGATCGATCAGGTGCTGACGGTCGCTGCCGGAGCCGCGGCGTAATCCGATGGCGACGCGACCAGTCAACGAGCTGCTCTACGATTCCGAGGCGTCACTGCGCCTCGTGGACAACGCCATCGGCGAGTTCAGCGAGGAAGCGGCGGCGATCGTCGCCACGCACACGCCGGAACCGTCCACGAGCGGGCTCTCGGCGCTGCCCAAGACCCTCCTCAAGGCATACGGCGAGATCACCGGCATCCTGGACCGCCTGCGCGAGAGCCGCGGGATCCTCGAGCAGGCCGCGGTGGACAAGCTGCAGCACATGAACGAGAAGCTGCGCGAGGTCTCCTCGGCCACCGAGCTCGCGGCCACCGACATCCTGAACGGCCTCGATCGGGCCGTGGCGATGGTGGACGAGCTCGACACGCTCGACGACGCGCCCGACGGCAAGGCGCGCGGTCTCGAGATCCGCAGCCAGATGCGCGACGACCTGTTCGGCCTGATGGTGCACCTCCAGTTCCAGGACATCACGACGCAGCAGCTCGCGTATGCGTCGAGCGTGATCGTGGACATGGAGCAGCGCGTCGCGCAGATCGTGGCCGTGTTCGACCCGCGCGCGCTCGGCATGGACCTGCCCCGCTTCACGCCGCCGATCTCGTCGGCGCCGGTGGCCTTCGACCCGAACGCGACCAACAGCAACGCCGCGAATCGCCAGGCGCTGGCGGACGAGATCTTCAAGAAGTAGCGCGTCACGCCGTACGAGTGAACGAGAAGGGCGCACCGGTTTCGCACCGGTGCGCCCTTTCTGCTCTACGGAGGTGCGGCGGAAGTTCCCGACACGCGCTTCGCGCGTGCGCGATGACAGCGCTTTCGTCATGTCGCGGCTCTGAAGTTCTGCGCGGACCGGCCGACACTACAAGCCGAGTCCCCTCTCCCCCAAATCGCTCGGATCGCATGACGAACGCAGACCAGCCACTTCCCGACTTCATGCGACGCCTCAAGGGCGAGCTCGAAGTCGCCAACGTCGAGGACGACACGACGATGCAGCGCCCGCGTGCCTCCCTCGAGTGGCTCGCGCTCACGCTGCCGGCCGAGCGTACCGACGCGCGCCGCCTTGCGCGTCTCGGCGCGGAAGCGGTGAAGATGGTCCAGGGGATCGGTGCGCCGCCAACGGAGACGTCCAGACGCATCATGGGCGCCGTGCGCGCCGCGGCCAACGCGATGACCGAGCACCTCGAGCAGCCGGACGACTTCGGCCGCGAGCTGCTGCTCATCCAGGCGGGGCAGCAGCTCCTCTCGTCGATGGGCCGCGAGGCCGCCGACTGGATGAACGGCACCGACGAGCCCGAGGCGCTGGACGCACCCGCCCAGTCGCATGCGTCCGCCCTGTCGCTCGACGACGCCGCCGCGCTGCTGCTGATGGTCGAGCCGCACGAGCGCGAGGAGATGGAGCGCATCGTCACGACGCTCGCCGACATCGCCAACGACGTCGCCGCCGTGGACGTCGTGCGCGACATGGCGCGCCAGGCGCAGTCGTCGCTGAAGCGCGTGCTCACGAGCGTGGAGCAGGGGGGCGATACCGCGGCCGAGATGGCCGAGGTCGCGCGACACATCGAGGCGGCGGTGCGCGCCCGTGACGAGGCGGACGACATCAGCGCCCGCGCTCCGCGCCCCGAGGCGGCAGAGCCCGCGCCGGCCTCCGCCGCGCCAGCCGTGCCGGCCCCCGCGGCGTCCGCCGTCGCTACGCCCGTCGCGATCGCCAACGCGGCGTCCCACGTGGCCGACGAGCTCCCCGATGGCGACCACGAGCTGATCGCCGACTTCCTCGTGGAATGCCGCGACTACCTCGAGAGCGCCGAGGGCGCCCTGCTCGAGCTCGAGGCGAACCCCGACGACATCGAGGCGATCAACACCGTCTTCCGCGCCTTCCATACGGTGAAGGGAACCTCCGGCTTCCTCGGCCTGGACGTGATCACCGACTTCGCCCACGAGGCGGAGTCGCTGTTCAGCCGCGTGCGCGACCGGGAGCTCCCCTTCGCCGGACGCGTGCCCGATCTGGCGCTGCAGGCGACGGATGTGGTGAAGGCGCTGCTCCTCTCCGTCGAGAAGGCGCTGGAAGGACAGAAGATGACGCGGCCGGCGGCGTACGGCGAGGTGCTCGACGCGCTCGCCCGCGTGGCGGTCGCGCAGCCCGGCTCGCCGGAGCTGATGCACGCCGAGCCGGCCGATCGGTCGACCGTGGCTGACGACGCGCCGGATGGCATGGATGCGCTGCTCGGCCAGGCGGTGTCGGCCGTGGCCGAGATCAAGCGGACCGACGCGCCGGTGGCGAACGAGCGCAGCGCCTCGGCCGATTCGTCGATCCGCGTGCGCACCGACCGGCTCGACCGGCTCATCGACATGATTGGCGAGCTGGTGATCGCGCAGACGATGATCGCGCAGGACGACGGCGTGCAGTCCGCCGGCCACCATGGCCTCACCCGCAAGGTGAGCCACGCGGGGAAGATCGTGCGCGAGCTGCACGACCTCAGCCTCTCCATGCGCATGGTGCCGCTGAAGCCGACCTTCCAGAAGATGACGCGCCTCGTTCGCGACGTCGCGCAGAGCATCGGCAAGCAGGTGCTGTTCGTCACCGAGGGCGAGGAGACGGAGATCGATCGCAACATGGTGGACGCGCTGAGCGATCCGCTCGTCCACATGGTGCGCAATGCGGTCGACCACGGCATCGAGACGCCCGACGCGCGCGCGGCCGCTGGCAAGCCGCGCCAGGGCACCGTCCGCCTCTCGGCGGCGCACGCCGGCGGCAACGTCGTCGTGGAGCTGAAGGACGACGGCAAGGGGCTGGACAAGGAGCGCATCGTCAAGAAGGCGATCGAAAAGGGGCTCATCCACGCCGACGCGAAGATGACCGACTCGGAGATCTTCAACCTCGTCTTCGCCCCGGGCTTCTCGACGGCCGACAAGATCACCGACGTCTCCGGACGCGGCGTCGGGATGGACGTGGTGAAGCGGAACATCGAGTCGCTCCGCGGCACCATCGAGATCACCTCCGCGCCGGGCATGGGGACGACCTTCACCGTGCGCCTGCCGCTGACGCTCGCGGTCACCGACGGCATGCTCGTGCAGGTCGGTGCCGAGCGCTACATCCTTCCGACGACGAGCATCTTCATGAGCTTCCGTCCGGAGCGCGGCGCACTGTCGACGATCGCCGGCCGCGGCGAGATGGTCAGGCTGCGGGACGAGGTGATGCCGATGTTCCGCCTGCACCGCCTGTTCAACGTGTCGGGTGCCAAGGAAGACCCGTGCAACGCCCTCGTCGTCGTGGTGGCGAGCGGGGACCAGCGCGTCGCCCTCCTCGTGGACGAGCTTCTCGGCCAGCAGCAGGTGGTGGCGAAGTCGCTCGGCGACGGGATTCGCAAGATCCAGGGGGTCTCGGGCGGCGCGATTCTCGGGGACGGCCGCGTCGGCCTCATCCTCGAGGTGAGCGAGCTGCTCTTCCTCGCCCGCTTCGGCGACGAGGAGCGCGAGCCGCTCCGCATCGTGGCCTGACCGCGCAGCCGGTCCCATCGCTCAACCTCCCGGGGAAGGGGACGATACTTCTTCCTCGGGGACGTCGCTCTCTCTTCCTGTTCCCTCCCGCGGTCGCCCGCGTCGCTCCGACGCCCTCGCGCTGCCCCCTTCCGCACACCGGACCGTTTCATGAGCGTCGACACTGCTCCCCTCCTCAGCGCCTCGCATGCCTCGCGCCGCGCAGGCAAGTTCCTGACCTTCTTCCTCGCCGGCGAGGAGTACGGTCTGGAGATCCTCAAGGTGCACGAGATCATCGGCATGCTGCCGATCACGCGCATCCCGCGGTCGCCGGACTACATCCGCGGCGTGATCAACCTGCGCGGCAAGGTGATCCCGATCATGGATCTCCGCACGCGCTTCTCGATGCCGGCGTCGGACACGGACGAGGCCTGCATCATCGTCACGCAGATCCAGGGCGTGTCGATCGGAATCGTCGTCGACCAGGTGTCCGAGGTGTCGAACATCACGGCGGACGAGGTCGAGGACACCCCGAGCTTCGGCGCCGACGTCCACACCGAGTTCCTGCTCGGCCTCGCCAAGCAGGGCGGCAAGGTCAAGCTGCTGCTCGACATCGATCGTGTCCTCACGCTGACAGAGCTCGCCGCGGCCAACGCCGTGGCCGAGTAGGGCCGGGACGGCCGTGCACGCCGCCACCCACGCATCGCTGAACGCCCGCGAGTTCCAGGCGGTCAGCGAATTGATGTACCGCGTCTCCGGCGTGAACCTGACGGCCGGCAAGGAAGGGCTCGTGGAGTCCCGGCTCGCGGGCCGGCTCCGCGCGCTCCAGCTTCCCAGCTACGGCGCGTATCTGGACCATGTGGAACAGGACCGCACGAAGGGGGAGCTGACGACACTCGTCGATCTGCTGACGACGAACAAGACGAGCTTCTTCCGCGAGGTCGAGCACTTCCACTACCTCAAGCGCGACGTGCTGCCGAAGCTGAAGGCCCGGGGCGGCGAGGCGCGCTTCTGGAGCGCCGGCTGCTCGTCGGGCGAGGAGCCGTACACGCTGGCCATGCTGCTGGCGGAGGAATGGGGGACGGGCGGGCCCACGCCGCGCATCCTGGCGACCGACCTCTCCACGCGCATCCTGGCCAAGGCGGCAGCGGCCGAGTACGACGAGGCCACGGTCGGCGACATGGACCGGGCGCGCGTGAGCCGTCACCTCGAGGCGGTGGCCGGCGGCACGGGCCGCCGCTTCCGCGTGAAGGCCCCGCTGCGGCAGATGGTGAAGGTCGCGCGGCTGAACCTGATGCAGGGCTGGCCGATGAAGGGACCGTTCGACGTGATCATGTGCCGCAACGTCATGATCTACTTCGACGCGCCGACGCAGGAGAAGCTGGTGAATCGGTTCTGGGAGCTCCTCGCTCCGGGCGGCTCGCTTCTGGTCGGACATTCCGAGAGTCTCACTTCGCTCGATCACAGGTTCTCGTATGTCCAGCCTGCCACTTACCTCAAGTGACTGGCGCGTCGCCCCCGGCGAGAAGCTCGTCGTGGGGGTGGGCGACCTCGTCGTGTCGGGGAACGACCGCGCGCAGATCGTGACCTACGCGCTGGGGAGCTGCCTCGGCGTGATGGCGTTCGATCCGGTGGCGCGGGTGGGCGGGCTGCTGCACGTCATGCTTCCCGATTCGGGGATCGACGCGACGAAGGCGGCCAACCAGCCGGACATGTTCGTGGACACCGGCGTGCCGAGACTCTTTCGTGAGGCGTACAAGCTGGGGGCCGTGAAGGAGCGCATGGTGGTGACGGTCGCCGGCGGGGCGGCGGTGCAGGGCGGGAGCGACATGTTCGAGATCGGCAAGCGCAACCTGATCGCCCTGCGCAAGATCCTCTGGAAGAACAGCGTGATGGTGAAGGCGCAGGACGTGGGCGGCTGTTGCTCGCGGACGGTGACGCTCGACCTCGCCACCGGCGACGTGACCCTCCGCATCGACGGCTCGAACAGGCTCCTCTGACCGCAACCGGACATCTTCATGGCCCTCAACGTACTGGTAACCGACGACAGCGCCGTCATGCGCGCGATGATCATCAAGACGCTGCGCATGTGCGGCGTCGAGCTGGGCGACGTGCTGCATGCCAGCAACGGCGCCGAGGCGCTCGCGGTGCTCGACGACCAGTGGGTGGACCTGGCGCTCGTGGACATCAACATGCCGGTGATGAACGGGCTCGAGCTGCTCGAGGCGATCGCCCAGCGCGACTACGGCGGCGGGATGCGGACGATCGTCGTCTCCACCGAGGGCAGCGACCCGCGCATCGCCAAGGTGCGCTCGTATGGCGCGGAGTTCGTGCGCAAGCCGTTCACGCCGGAAGAGCTGCGCGCGGCGGTGGTGCGGGTCACGGGGGTCGCGGCATGAGCGGGCCGTACGACGCGCCGCTGGCCGAGGTGGCCACCCGCACGCTCGAGGAGCTGTGCTTCTTCTTCGCGATGCCCCTCCTCAACGACGAGCAGCGCGAGGCCCCCGCCGACGCGGCGATGAGCGTGCGCTTCCGCGGCCCGATGAGCGGCCAGCTCGTCGTGCGCTTCGCCGGCGGGCTGCTTCCGATGCTCGCCACGAACATGCTCGGCGACGCCGATGGCAGCCCCTCGATGCAGCGCGACGCACTTGGCGAGGTGGCCAACGTCGTCTGCGGCCACCTGCTGCCGATCATCGGCGGGGCGTCCGACGTCTTCGCCCTCGATGCGGCACAGCCCACCGTCGTGCTCGAGCACTCGGGGCGGACCCCCGACGCGATGGTCCAGCTCGGGCTCGAGGATCATGGCCGCGCCGACCTGATCCTCTTCCTCGACGCGGCCTGAGGCCGAGATGATCCGCGTCCTCGTGGTGGATGACTCCGCCCTCGTCAGGAAGGTGCTGAGCGAGGAGCTGTCGCGTTTTCCCGACATCGAGGTCGTGGGGACTGCCACCGACCCCTACGTGGCGCGCGACAAGCTGCTCGCGCTCAATCCCGACGTCATCACGCTCGACATCGAGATGCCGCGGATGGACGGGCTCTCCTTCCTGGCCAAGCTCATGAAGCACCGCCCCACGCCGGTGGTGATCGTGAGCTCGGTGGCGAAGGAGCACAGCGAGACCGCGATCCGCGCGCTCGCCCTCGGCGCGGTGGACGTGGTGAGCAAGCCGGGCTCCGCCTACTCCGTGCCTGACGTGGCGACGACGCTCGTGCGCGCCATCCGGGCCGCCGCCACGGCAAAGCTGCGTCCGGCGGTGGGGCACGTAGAGGCGGTGCGCGTCGCCCCCACCTTCGAGACGACGAACAAGATCATCGCCATCGGCGCCTCCACCGGCGGCACGACGGCGATCGAGCAGGTGCTGCGCTCGCTGCCCGGCAACGCGCCGGGCATCGTGATCTGCCAGCACATGCCGCCGCACTTCACCCTCGCCTTCGCCGACCGGCTCAACGGGATCTGCCCGATGGAGGTGCGCGAGGCGCGCGACGGCGATCCGGTGGTTCCCGGGCTCGCGCTCATCGCGCCGGGCGACAAGCACATGCTGCTGCAGCGCGACGGCGCCCGCTACGTGGTGGCGGTGAAGGACGGGCCGCGCGTGCACCACCAGCGCCCCGCGGTGGACGTCCTCTTCCTCTCGGTGGCGCGCTGCGCCGGGAAGAACGCGGTCGGGGCGCTCCTCACCGGGATGGGCGCCGACGGCGCCAAGGGGATGGTCGCCCTGCGCGAGGCCGGCTGCTATACCGTGGCGCAGGACGAGGCGTCGTGCGTGGTGTTCGGCATGCCCCGCGAGGCGATCAAGCTCGGCGGCGCGGAGGAGGTGCTCCCCCTGGAGAAGATCCCCGGCGCGCTGATGGACGCCGTCGCCCGCCGCCGCTCCGTCGTCTCCGTCTAGCCGGCGCACGGGCGGCGAGTCACGGGGCGCGCATCTTGCCGCCCTAATAATGATGCACAACGAACCACTCGGCACGACGTCTCACTCCATCATCGCCGTCAGCGGCGCCACGGGGATGATCGGCGGCGCGCTCGTCAATCGGCTGCGCGGGCAGGGCCACTCGGTGCGCCGCCTCGTGCGGCCCGCCCCACGCGTGAGCGATGGCGACATCGTGTGGGATCCCGCGGCGGGACGCCTCGATCCCGCCGCGCTCGAGGGAGTGGACGCCGTCGTCCATCTGGCCGGCGAGCCCATCGCCCAGCGCTGGACGGCGGAGAAGAAGCGCGCGATCCGCGAGAGCAGAGTGGCCGGGACCACGCTCCTGGCACGAACGATCGCGAGCCTCGGCCGCAAGCCGCGCGTGCTGGTGAGCGGTTCCGCGGTGGGCTTCTACGGCGATCGCGGCGACGAGCTGCTCGACGAGCGCTCGCCGCGCGGGACCGGCTTCCTCGCCGACGTGGCCGGCGAGTGGGAAGCCGCGACCGCTCCGGCCTCCGGCGCGGGCATCCGCGTCGTGCTGCTCCGCACCGGCGTCGTCCTCTCGGCCGGCGGAGGTGCGCTGGCCAAGCTGCTTCCCCCGTTCAAGCTCGGCATGGGGGGGCCGATCGGCAGCGGCAGGCAGTGGATGAGCTGGATCGGGCTCGAGGACCAGTTGCGGGCGATCGAGCTGGCGATCGCGGCGGAGGCGCTGGGCGGACCGGTGAACCTGGTGGCGCCCAATCCGGTGACGAACGCCGGCTTCGCCACGGCGCTCGGCCGTGCGCTGCACCGGCCCGCCATCGTGCCGGTGCCCGCGCTCGTCGTCGAGCTGATGTTCGGCGAGATGGCCCGGGAGACGATCCTGGCCGGCCAGCGCGTCGCGCCGCGCGCCCTGCTGGACGCGGGCTTCGAGTTCCGTCATCCGGATCTCGAGAGCGCGCTCGCCGCCGCGCTGGCCTAGGGTCGCAGCCGCTCGTACAGGCTGGTGCTGCCCGCGGCGACGGCGATCCCCGTGAGCCAGCCGCCCACCACGTCAGTCCCCCAGTGCCATCCGAGCGCGACGCGGCTCGCGCCCGTGGTGGCGGAGAGGCCGATGGCGATGGGAAACGCGACGCGCGCGGGGACGATCCCCTCGCGCGACAGCACCCAGGCGGCGGTGAGGAGCACCGCCGTCGAGTCGGCCGTATGACCGCTGGGAAATGCGGGCTCCGTCTTCCCCTGCCGCAGCGCGATGCGCGGACGCGGGCGCCGGTACACGGCCTTCACCGCATGATGGGCGATGATGGCGCCGAGCGAGGCGGAGGCGAGGGGGATGAGCACGCGCCGCCGCCGGCCGCCGCGCAGCGAGAGGACGGCGACGCACGCGGCGGCCCCGATGCTCGGATGCATGAAGCGCTCGCCAGGGAGCGAGGCGAGGGCGGCGGCCCGCTTCAGGCGCGGACGGCGGTGGCCCATCTCGCGCTCGAGCGCGTCGTCGAGCTCCTGCACGGCGCGGGTGCGGGTCGCGAGCGCGAGGGCGGCGACGCCAAGGGCGGCGGCGACGCCGACGTTCGTTCGATTCATTCTCGTTGGCTGACGGGCTGACGGGCTGACGGGCGGTGCAGACGGAAGCTATCAGTCGGACAGCCAGCGGCGCACCGTCGCCAGCACCTCGGCGCGGTCGAGCGGCTTGTCGAGGATCGCCGCCGCGCCGCCGAGGGCGCTGCGCGACTCGGTCCCCACCACGCTCGCGATGATCACCGGCGTGGTGCGCAGCGCCTCGTCGGCCTGCAGGATTCGCAGCACGTCGAAGCCGCTGATCTTCGGCAGGCGCAGATCGAGGAAGATGAGCGAGGGGAGCAGCTCGCGCGCCAGCCGCAGCGCCTCCACGCCGGTGGACGCCGTCACGATGCGGCAGTTCACCTCGTCGAGGATCTGGCCGAGGATCGTGCGCGCCTCCTGGTCGTCGTCCACGACCAGCACCGTGTGCGGCATGCGCTCGAGCGGTGCTTCGGCGCGCCGGGCCAGGACGGGCATCGACGTGGCCGGCGTGCGCGGCGCCATGGTCTGCGCCACGTCGCTGAAGCGGACCGTCATCGTCGTCCCCTTGCCCTCCACGCTGTCCACCTCGAGCCGGTGACCCATCAGCTCGCAGAGCGAGCGCGAGATGGCGAGCCCGAGTCCCGTGCCGCCGAAGCGGCGGTTGATCATCGACTCGGCCTGCTCGAACACGTTGAAGATCGCGTCGAGGCGGTCGGCGGGGATGCCGATGCCCGTGTCGCGCACCTGGATCCGCAGTGGCGCACCCTGCGCATCGACGTCGAGACGGACGACCACCTCGCCCACCTCCGTGAACTTCAGCGCGTTGCCGATGAGGTTGATGAGCACCTGCCTGAGGCGCGCCTCGTCGGCGTCCATGGGCAGCACGTGGTCCGGGATGACCGTCCGCAGCACGACGTCGCTCTCGCGCGTCTGGCTCTCGAGCTCCTCGATGGTCTCGCGCACCAGCGCCTGGAGCCGCACCGATGACAGCTCGAGCGTCATGCGCCCCGCCTCGATCTTGGACAGGTCGAGGATGTCGTTGATCAGGCCGAGCAGATGCCGGCCGTTCGTCGCGATGCGGGTGAGGTACGAGAGCTCGCCGGTCCCCATGGTCCCCTGCTTGTTCTTGAGCAGGACGTTGGCGAAGCCGATGATCGAGTTGAGCGGCGTGCGCAGCTCGTGGCTCATGCGGGCGAGGAAGTCGCTCTTCGCGCGGCTCGCCGCCTGCGCCGCGTCGCGGGCGACGATCAGCTCCAGCTCGGCGCGCTTGCGCGAGGTGATGTCGCGGAAGTTGATCACCGCGCCCGACACCTGCCCGTTCTCGATCACCGGCGAGGCCGAGTACTCCACCTGGATCGGGACGCCGTCCTTCCGCCACATCACCTCGTCGTCCACGGCGCACGCCGCCCCCTCCATCGCGGCGCGGCGGATCGGACACTCGTCGATGGGATAGGGACGGCCGTCGGTGCGCGAGTAGTGCGTGCGCTCGTGCATCGACTGCCCGACCAGCTCCTCGGGCTCGTAGC
Source organism: Gemmatimonadales bacterium (assembly GCA_038325515.1). GTDB lineage: Bacteria > Gemmatimonadota > Gemmatimonadetes > Gemmatimonadales > Gemmatimonadaceae > AG11. The sequence goes on from JBBQJC010000008.1 coordinate 50,337, forward strand.
CGAGCAGCTCCGAGCCGCGGCGGTTGATGAAGGTCACCACGCCGCGCGCATCGAGCCCGTACACCCCTTCGCCCGACGCGTCGAGGAGCTGCCGCACGTTGGTGGCCAGACGATGGCGCTCCTGGTCGGCGGCACGGCGCTCGGTGACGTCGCGCAGGGTTCCCATCGTGCCGGCCGGCCGGCCCTCGGGGTCGCGCACGGAGCGCGTGCTCGCCTCCACCCACCGGTAGCCTCCGCTGCGGCGAAAGTAGCGTACCTCCACCAGCATGCTGTCCGCCGCGCCGTCGAGCAGTGGACGGAAGGCGTCGACGAGAATCTGCCGGTCGGAGGGATGGACGTGCGTGAGGTAGCTGGTGTGCAGGTTCTCCTCGGCCGGATGGCCGGTGAGCTCCTTCCACGCCAGGTTGAGAAAGGTCCAGTTTCCCTCGCGGTCGGTGCGGAAGAAGACGTCCTGGATCTGCTCGACGACCGAGCGGTACATCTGCTCGCTGCGCTCGAGCGCCGCCTGCGCCTCGACCCGCTCGGTGACGTCCTGCACGAGGACCATGCGCGCGTCGCGCCCGTCGAACTCCAGGGGATAGGAGCTGATCTCGACGTGGCGGAGCTGGCCCGCGCGCGTCCGGTGCACCGCCGCCGCCGTATGCCGCTCGCTCGCCGGCGTATCGGCGACGAGGCCGCTCAGCCGGTCCAGCTCCGTGGGGGGGCGGATGTCGCGCAGCGTCAGCTGCAGGAACTCGTCGCGGCTCCATCCGTAGCTCCGCACCGCCGCCTCGTTGACCTCGAGGAAGCGGAGCGTCTCCACCTCGTAGACCCAGGCGGGCTGAGGAGAGAGGGCGAAGAGCGGGCGATAGCGTTCATCCGACGCGGCCGACTGGCCGGAGGGAGAGGGCTGCTGCGAGTTCGACTTGTCTGACAAGACGTGGCGGGTGGTGAGGTCTCCGGGCGAATGACTATCTTGCGGAACTTTCGTTTCGGCCGCGAGTGGCTTTCCGATCCTCTTCATCCACCGAACCATGCCCGTCGTTGCCTTCGACACCCTCCCCGACGCCAGCCGCATCTGGACCTTCGGCACCGACCGCGCGCTCGGGGAAGAGGAGACGGAAGCCCTCCTGAAGGGGGTGGACGAGCATCTCGTCGATTGGCGGGCGCACGGCGCCCCCCTCACCGTCGGCCGCCAGTTCCGCGACGAGCGCATCCTCGTGGTGGCCGTCGACCAGAGCACCGCCGGCGCGACGGGGTGCTCCATCGACGGGCTCTTCCGTGTGTTGCAGCGCCTCGAGAGCACGCTCGGCGTGAGCCTCGTGGGGGGAGGCCGCGTCTTCTACCGCGACGGCCACGGCAAGGTGCAGAGCACCACGCGCGAGCAGCTTCCCTCCCTCTCGCAGTCCGGCGCCATCACGAAGGACACCGTCGTGTTCGACACGACCGTCACCGACCTGGGGCAGTGGCGGACAGGCTTCGAGAAGCGCGCCAAGGAGAGCTGGGTGTGCGAGATGCTCGGGTACGCCGAGCAGGGCTGAAGCGTCGGGCTCCCGCCCCAATCACTCAGGCGCCCAGGGAGGCCAGCCCGTTGCGCGCCTCGGCCAGCATCCCCCGGAGCTCCGGATCGCTTCCCGCCAGCAGTTCGATCACCTGTCTGAAGTGACGCGCCGCCGCCGCTCCGTCACCCTGCGTCGCCTTGATCCGACCCCGCGCCAGGTGCGAGGGTGCGAGATACACGTAGTCGAGCCGTGATCCATGCGGTGTTGCCGCATACCACTCGTATGCCTCGTCCAGCCGCCCGGACTGCTCCAGGGACTGCGCCAGGAGAAACCGCTCGCGCGTTCGGGCAAACAGCGAAGGAACGAATGATCCGAATTCGACAAGGAATGCCGAATGATGCGTGCCCGGCGCGCGATGCGATTCGGCGGCTGTCGAAGTGATTCGCTGCATTCGCTCTCACGCAGTCGCCGAGCTCCAGCAACCGCGAGGAACGGATTCGACGGGAACTGCCGGTGCAATTTGGTCGGCACTGATGCCACCGGCAGTTTCCGTTGAATCCGTGGTTCCCGCTCCTCGCGGTTGCCGTGCGAGCCCCTGCGCAACAGCGTGGACACGAATGACCCGAATTTCACAGAATCAGGCCGAATGAGTCCGGCGTGGCGCACGATCCGATTCGGCAGTGATTCGAGTCATTCGCTGAATTCGTCGACCGCTGTTTCGCGATCGGATTCCCGTCACCCCAGCCAGCTCGCCAGCCCGTCCCGCACGAAGGCGTCGTCGGTGAGCTCGGGGTAGTCGCGGCAGACGCGCTCGATCTCCCGGGCCTGTCCCGCCGACAGCTCCTCCGCGGGATCGAGACACCATCGCCCCGCCAGCAATCCCTGCCGGCGCAGCACTTCCTGGATGCCGGGAATGCAGCCGGCGAAGCCGTGCGCCGCGTCGAAGATGGCGCCGTTGGCGTCCGTGAGCGACGCTCCCTCGCGCAGCCACCCTCCCGGGGGATTCTCCTCGGCCTTGACCCGCTCGAGCAGCCGCACCGCGCTGCGCGTCCAGACTGCCCACTGCCCGAGCAGCCCGCCGACGATGCGCCGGTCGCGCGCGGCGCCGGGCGCGGGGAAAGGGGTGAGCAGGTCAGGGACGATGTTGTCGTCGTTCCCCGTGTAGAGGGCGATGTCGTCGCGGCCCGCATCGCGCACCGCGCGGACGACGTCGAGCGTCTGATAGCGGTTGAACGGCGCGATCTTGATCGCCACCACTCGCTCGATCTCGGCGAAGCGCCGCCAGAAGTCGTAGCTCAGCGCGCGCCCGCCGACCGCGGGCTGCAGGTAGAAGCCGAACAGCGGAATGACCTCGGCGACGGCCCGGCAGTGCTTCACCAGCGCTGCGTCGCTGGCGCCGGACATCCCGCCGAGGCCCAGCAGCGCGACGTCGTACCCCAGCCCGGCGGCCGTCTCGGCTTCGGCGACGGCGCTCGCGGTGTCGCCGATCACGCCCGCCACCAGGACGAAGGGACGCGGGCGCCGCGCGAGCCACGCGCGCGCCGACTCCGCCGCGAGCTCGAGCACCGGCCGGTACAGCCCATGGCCGCGGATGGCGAACTGCGTCGTGTGCACGCCGACGGCGATCCCCCCCGCGCCCGCGTCGACGTAGTAGCGCGTGAGCGCGCGCTGGCGGCGCTCGTCCAGCACGCGGCTCGCGGTGAGCGCGAGCGGGTGCGCCGGGATCACCTGCCCGGCGGCGAGATGCGTCGCGGCCTCAGAAGGCGCCATCGCGCGTCTCGAAATGCGTCGGCTTGCCGAGCAGCGCACCGCCACGCCCCACCCACTCCGCCGTCCAGTCGAGCAGCGTCTCGATCGGAAGGAGCGGCTCGTCGAGCAGGGCGGTCATGCGCGTGCTGTCGCTCAGGAGCGCATCCGGCTGCTCCGTGCCGGTAAGGATGGGCGTTTTCCCTAGCCGCTCCCCGAGCGCGCGCGCGAGATCGGCGACGGCGAGCGTCTGCGGTCCGGCGACGTTGACGACGTACGGTGCGGGGGTCGTCGCCTCGGCGAGCGACGCGAGGGCGAGGGCGTTGGCGTCGCCCTGCCAGATCACGTTCACGTGACCCATCGTCCGGTCCACCGGCGTTCCCGCCGCGATGCGCTGCGCGAGGTCGGTGAGCACGCCATAGGTGAGGGCGTGCGCGTAGTTGAGCCGCACGATGGCGAGCGGGGTGCGCTCGCGCGAGCAGGCGTGCTCGAACAGCCGCTCGCGGGCGAGGCAGGAGTACGCGTACTCGCCCACTGGCGCGGGCGCGTCGGTCTCTCGCGCACCACCGCTCGCGGGCGTGGTGAGGGCATACACGTTCCCGGTGGAGAACACGACGGTCGGCCGGCCGGCGAAGCGGTCCGCCACGAAGGCTGGCACCCCGGCATTCATCGCCCACGTGGACGACGGGCTGTCGCTCGTGCCGAACTTCTGTCCCGCCATGAACACCACCTTCGGTGCGTCCGGCAGCGCCTCGACGTCGCGCCGCCGCAGCAGGTCGGCGCGGACGATCTCCACGTGGTGCGCCGCGAGCTCGCCCGCGGCGCGCGCGTCGGACCAGCGCGACACGGCGATCACGCGGCGGTCGGGCGCCGCGCGCTTCGCCATGCGCGCCAGGCTCGGGCCCATCTTTCCCCCCGCGCCCAGGACGATCAGGTCGCCCGGCACGCGCGCCAGCCGCGCGGCGAGCCCCGCCGGAGGACGCGACAGCCGCTCGAACAGCTCGGCCTCGTCGCGCGGAGCAGCGCTGCCGCGCGTCCCGCTCACTCGCTGTGGTCCAGTGACGACTTGAGGCCGAGCTCCTGCTGCAGCACATGCCGCGCCGCGTCGATCACCTCGCGCGTGCGCTCGCGCAGCGCGGGGACGTCGGCGTTCGTCATCCCCACCGTGGGGATGGGCTCGAGCACGCGCGCCTTCGCATGCGCGCGCCGGAAGGCGAAGCTCCCCTTGGCCATGCAGTAGCGCGTGCCGGCCACGGCGATCGGCAGGATCGGCGCCTGCGCCTCGACGGCGAGCTTGAACGCCCCGTCCTTGAACGGGAGCAGCTCCTCGGTGCGCGAGCGCGTTCCTTCCGGGAAGATCATCACGCTCACCTTGAGGCCGAGCCGGTCGCGGCACCCCTGCATCGCGCTCACGACGCTCTCGCGCTTGCCGCGCTTGATCGGGATGTCCTTCGCCATCCGCATCATCCAGCCCATCACGGGGATCTTGAAGATCGTGTCCTTCGACAGCCACTTCATCTCCCACGGGAAGTGGCTGATGAGGAAGATGTCGGCGTACGACTCGTGGTTGGACACGGCGACGTAGGGCAGCCGCGGATCGGCCGGCGCATGGCCGTCCGTCTCGAAGTTCCAGAGCGGGTTGAGCGAGGTCACCGCCATCGCGAGCTGGCGGAAGGCGCGTCCGGCGTGGTAGCGCCCCTTGTCGAAGGGTGCGGTGACGAGCCAGACGGCCGAGACGTACAGAAAGCCGGCGAGCACGACGAGGACGGCCACCGTCCAGGCCCAGGCGCTGAGAATGCGTTGCATGTGGGTGAGATCAGGCGCGGATGTAGTCGGGACGCCAGTCCTGCACGGCGCGCTTCACGGAATCGGTCGTGGTGAGCTCGCGGCTGAGACAGCGGGCCACCAGTGCCGGCAGCTCCGCATCCGAGGCGAAGCGCAGCCCGATCAGATGGCGGAGCTGGAGCTCGGGGATCCGCGCGCGCAGCTCCGCGGGCAGCATCGTCGCGAGGCGAAGCCGCATCTCCAGCCCGATCAGTCGATTCTGGACGAGCAGCGCCGAGGCCCGGCTCGTCACGAGTCCCGCGAACAGGCCGATGGAGAGCACGACGAGCCACGCGTTCCATGCGGTGGGACGCCGGATGGCATGCATCACCGCCAGGAGCACGTTCACGAGGAGGATCGGCAGGGCGACGTAATGAAACAGCGGAAAGAACCGCTTGTGGTTGGCGTAGCTCTGCGGAGGCGGGGCGCTGGGCATGGTGGTGAGTGCGTGAGAGTCGTCAGCGAGCGCGCGCGCGGCGCGCATGTCCCTTCACCCGCGCCAGCATCGCATTCAGTCCGACCTCCCGGCCGGCGAGCCCGATCCCTTCCATCATCTGGCGGACGAAGTCGTTGGGGATGGCGAGCGTCGTCTCGGGGGGGTGCCCGTTCACGGCGGAGAAGAGTATCGAGAGAAAGGCGGCGATCGTCGGCGACTGCCGCGGGTCGAGATCGGCATGGAAGTACATGTTCCCGTCGCGGACCTCCGGGAAGAGATCCACGCGCGTCTGGCACTCGGGCACGATGAACTCGGCGCGGTCCAGCGCCTGGAAGCGCTCGGGGAGCGGCTCCAGCTTCCTGGCGTAATGGAGCAGCGCCTGCATCTTCTCCTCGCGGCCAAGGGCGCGGAACGTGCTCAGCACGCGCGCGATGGTCGGCGGGATTGGCTGCTCGGCGGCCGGTTCTGTCATCGCAGGAGATAAACCGTCAGGTGGACGACGCGTCAAGCGCTGGCCACCTCTGATGTCCAGTTTTCCCCAGGAAGGAGTATCAACGATGCCGACAAGAACCGCGAGCGCGACATGGCAGGGCGGGCTGCAGAAGGGTAACGGAAGCTTCAAGGGCCAGACGGGGCTGGGTGGGAGCTTCAACTTCGGCTCCCGCTTCCAGGAAGCCGCCGGCTCCAATCCGGAAGAGCTGCTCGCCGCCGCCGAGGCGGCCTGCTTCAGCATGGCCCTCGGCGCCGGCCTCGAGAAGGAGGGATTTGCTCCCACGAGCGTCGAGACACAGGCCGCGTGCACCATCGACAAGGTGGGAGAGGGGTTCAAGATCACCACCATGAAGCTCACCGTCCGCGCCGTGGTGCCGGGCATCGACGACGCGCGCTTCCAGTCCGTCGCCCAGGCCACCAAGGAAGGGTGCCCGGTCTCGGCGGCGCTGAAGGGCAATGTACAGATCGAGCTGAGCGCCACCCTCGCGAGCTGACGAGGCGCGGCGGTCCTACCCGGGCACCGGCGCCTCTCGCGCCGGCCGCCCGGAGACCAGCAGCTCCCACTGGATCGCGACCCAGATGAGCAGGGTGGGGAGCGCGAGCCGGTACAAGGTCGCGTCGGGGGTACGAAGGACGGCGCCAGGGACGAGCGTGGTAATGACCGGGATGGCGAGAAAGGCCAGCCCGAACAGCGCCGAGCGCCACGCCGAGCGGCGCCGCGACGCGTACCAGATGCACATGCCGGCGAAGGCGATGACGTAGCTGGCCCGCTCCGCCTGGTGGTTGAACAGCACGACGTACAGCAGCAGCGAGCAGAGATAGAGGAGACGGAAGCCCGCCTCCTCCCAGCGGTCGCGGCGCAGCGCGAGGGGCGCCAGCAGCAGAAGCGTTCCCGCCAGCTGCACTGGCCAGTTGGGCAGCTCGGCGCCGGTCCAGCGGTGCACCAGCTCCATCACCGAGAACCAGCGCTGCGTCGCGTCGCTCGCTTCCACGCCGCGCCACCAGCCGTACTGCGCGAGAAGCGTGGATGGTGCGGTGACGGCGAGGGGCAGGGCGACGAGCGTCGCCCCGACGGCGACGGCCCAGACGCCGGTGCGCCAGGCGCGGCGCCGGGGCAGCGCGAAGCTCAACGCCGCGAGCGGGAAGATCTTCACGCAGGCGCCGAGCGCGACCGCCGCCGCCGCGCGCCAGGCGCTGCCGCGCTCCAGCGCGGCGAAGGAGAGGATGATCAACCCCGCCACCAGCGCGTTGCTCTGGCCATTCTGCATGGAGCGCAGCACCTCCAGCACCATCAGCCCCAGGGCCAGCATCGCCGCCCGGCGCGGCAGCACCCGCTCCACGGCGACGAAGAGGACGAGCGCGTTGAGCGTGCTCCAGAGGAAGAGCGCGAGCGGCCACCAGAGCCAGGCCAGCGGCGCGAAGAGCATCGCGAAGGTGGGGCTGTACTTGAACCGGTCCTGCACCTCGTCGGGATACGAGGCGTAGAGGTCCCGCTGCTCCACCAGGTGGCGCGACGCCATGCGGAAGATCTCGAAGTTGCCCGACGGGCGTGCGGCGTCCTGCATCTCTTTCGCGGAGCGGCCGGTCACCAGGCCGGTCACGGCGCGGTTCACGACGGGGTGCGCGGCGAGCGCCTTCCCCGCCGCGTCGAGAAACGCCGTCGCGACGAAGATGCCGACGAGGATGCGTCGCAGGCGCGACAGCGGAAGGCCGGCGAGGCGCAGCGAGGCGCGCCGGAGAGGAGAGCTGGTGCCGGTCGGGGACATGAGCGCCGCTGGGGGGACGGCAGGTCGAGACTCGAGCTGCGGTGACGAGGAGATCCCTCCGGCACAAAGCTAGACGAGGACCTCGCGCGCGGCCTCCCCTTCGGGAGGCTGCCCCATCAGGCGCTGTAGTATTCCTTGATGCACATCGTCACGACGCGCTGCTGCAGCCGGAGCCGCGCCGTGCCATCGGTCATGGCGCGCACCGCGGGGAGGAGATTCCAAAGATCCTTCAGCACCACGAGGAGCTGCTCCGGCAGGAGCTCCCGTTCGCGCGCTTCGGCGCAGACGCGGACGAGAGCCTGCCGAAGCGCGCTGGGGTCGCTCTGGTCGGCGAGATAGCCGACGAGCGCCTCCCGGAGGGAATCGACCGTCTCGGCGGCGAGGCGGCTCACCGGAGTGTCGCTCGAGTCATACGCCATCATCATGTAGGGGACACGGCGAAAAGGGCGGGACGTCCGATGGCGCGCGCGGCGGCGCCGGGACGAGGCGTCGAATGTTTACTCGAGATGGCGAAAGGTCAAGGAGAGTTCGGCCGGCGCGAGCTGCCAGGCGCGAACGAGGCGAGCTAGCTGCCCGCCGCCGCCGCTCGCCGCGCGCGGGCCGAGATCCGCTCCTGCGCGTCGCACGCGTCGCAGTTGCCGCACACCCAGTCGTCCTCCACCGGCTCGCCGAAATACTCGAGGATGAAGCGGGTCCGGCAGCGCGCGCTCTGGCAGTAGGCGACCATCACCCGGAGCTTCGCGCGGTCCTGCTCGCGCCGCTCCTCGTAGTCGGTGAGATCGGCGCTCAGGTCCACCTGCGTGATGCGGCTCTGCAGCCGCTCCCATCCCCCGCCGCGGTGCTCGCGCACGATCCCGTGCCGCTTGAGCAGGACGAGGACGATGCGCGCCTTGCGCCGCGCCACGCCGGCGCGGTCGGCGAGGGTGGCGAGCTCCACGCGCTCGCCCAGCGGGTACTGCTCCAGCAGCAGGGCGACCTTCACCGCCTCGTCCACGTCCGGGTACTTCCCGCCGAGGAAGTACGACTGCACGCGCGAGTCCTCCACGCGGTAGAGGATCGTGCAGACGGCCGGCAGCCCGTCGCGGCCGGCGCGCCCCGCCTCCTGATAGTAGGCCTCCAGCGATCCGGGGAAATGGTAGTGCACGACGAAGCGCAGGTCCCGCTTGTCGATGCCCAGGCCGAATGCGTTCGTGGCGATCATCGCGCGCAGCGTGCCGGACATGAAGGCGTTCTGCGTCGCCTTGCGGTCGGCGGGAGGGAGCTTGCCGTGGTAGAGACCGATCGCGTGGCGCTCCTTCAACTGCTCGTGCAGCCGCTCCGCCTCCTTCACCGTCGCCACGTAGATGATGCCGTTCCCGGTGCCCGCGCCGAGAAGTCGCTCGACCGCGGCGTCCTTGCTCGCCTGATTGACGGTGCGCTCCACCTCGAAGCGCAGGTTCGGCCGGGCGAATCCGGTGACCGTGACCAGCGGGTCGCGCATCCCGAGCTGCCGCGCGATGTCGGCGCGCACCTCCTCGGTGGCGGTCGCGGTGAGGGCGAGCACGGGCGGCTTGCCGAGCCGCGCCACCACCGAGTCGAGGGTCAGGTAGTCGGGACGGAAATCGTGGCCCCACTGGCTCACGCAGTGCGCCTCGTCCACGACGAACAGCGCTACCTTGCGCGTCAGCAGCCGGTCGAAGAACTCGCGGTCCTTGAACCGCTCGGGGGTGAGGTAGAGGATCTCCCCTTCTCCCTCCAGCACCTGGCGCGCCGTCTCCCGCGTCTCGCCCGCCGACAGGTGCGAGTGCATCGCGAGCGCATCGACGCCGTGCGCGTGCAGCTTGTCCTGCTGGTCCTTCATCAGCGCGATGAGCGGGCTGACGACGATGGTGAGCCCCGGCATCAGGAGCGCGGGGAGCTGGTAGACGATCGACTTGCCACTGCCGGTGGGCATCACCACCAGGGCGTCGCGTCCACCGAGCACTGCCTGAATGGGGTCCCACTGTCCAGGTCGGAATCGTTCATGGCCAAAGCGCTCGCGCAGCGTGGCGAGCGCCCTGGTCTTGCTGGCGGCCTTGGGCATGGACGCCGGTAGGGCAGGATCTGCGCCCGCGCGGGGTCGCCCGCGCGGGGGTCACGCGCGGGGTCAGGTTCGTTGAAGAATGGTACCTGGCGGTACCCTTCTTCAACGTACCTGGCCCCCGCCTGACCCCCGCCTGCCCCGGGCGACCAACGCGTCCCGAGGCCCGACCTGTCACCTCGAACATCAGACGTCAAACCCCTCACCCAGAACTCCAGACCCCGAACCGTGGCGCAGGAGCTCGTGATCGCCAGGATGGAGGAAGAGGGAACCGGCGCGCTCCCTGCGGCGTACCTTTCGTGCAGTCCTCGTATTGCCCTCACGCCAGGTCACGCTCCGATGCTGATTCGCCGGCCCGACGACATCTCCTCGTCCGAGATCACCTCCGAGGAGGCGTACATGCGCCGCCGCGAGTTCCTGGCGCGCGTGGGGGGCGCCGGCGTCGCCTTCGCCGGAGCGGGCCTGCTGGCCGGCGTGGCCTGTGCGCGCGGCGACGGAGAGACGGGGGGCACCCGCGACTCGGCCGGGGGGACCGTGGCCGAGGCCGGCGCGGCGCAGGACGACACCGCCACGCCGTACGAGGACATCACCAGCTACAACAACTATTACGAGTTCGGCACCGACAAGAGCGACCCGAAGGAGAACTCGCAGCGCTTCCGGACTCGGCCCTGGACGGTGACCGTCGACGGGCTCGTGAAGAAGCCCGGCGTGGTGGCCATCGAGGATTTCGTGAAGCTGCACGCGCTCGAGGACCACACCTACCGGCATCGCTGCGTGGAGGCCTGGTCGATGGTGATCCCCTGGCAGGGGCTGCCGCTGCGCGATGTCATCGCCCGCTTCGAGCCGTTGCCGAGCGCGAAGTTCGTGTCGTTCACCACCCTGCTGGACCCGCGACAGATGCCCGGCCAGCAGCGCCGCGTCCTCGACTGGCCATACGTGGATGCGCTGCGGCTCGACGAGGCCACGCATCCGCTCGCCCTCCTCGCCACGGGGATCTACGGCAAGTCGCTCCTCAACCAGAACGGCGCGCCGCTGCGCCTGGTCGTCCCGTGGAAGTACGGATTCAAGGGGGTGAAGGCGATCGTGAAGATGACCTTCACGGATCACCAGCCCGCCACCACCTGGAACGTCGCCGCGCCCGACGAGTACGGCTTCTACGCCAACGTGAACCCCGAGGTCGATCACCCGCGGTGGACGCAGAGCCGCGAGCGCCGCATCGGGGAGTTCAGGCGGCGCGAGACGCTGATGTTCAACGGCTACGCCGCGCAGGTGGCGGGCCTGTACCGCGGGATGGATCTGCGGAGGAACTTCTGACGGCACCGGGACGCTGGCTGCAGCACCCCGTCACGCGCGCCGCCGTCTTCTGTCTCTGCCTCGTCCCGCTGGCGCACCTGACCCTCGATTGGATGTCCGAGCTCGGCGCCCTCCCCGCATGGCACAGCTCACTGGGCGCCGACCAGATCAACAGCACGGAGCTGCGCACCGGGCTCTGGACGCTGCGCTTCCTCGCGCTCTCGCTCGCCGTCACCCCCGTGCGCCAGCTCACGAAGACCGGGTCGCTGGCGCGCTACCGCCGGACGCTCGGCCTGTTCGCTTTCTTCTATGCCGTGCTGCACGTGGCGACCTGGAGCTGGGCCGACACGAACTTCGACGCGGGATTCATGGCGCGCGAGATCGTGAAGCACCGCTACATCCTCGTCGGGATGCTGACCTTCCTGCTGCTCCTCCCGCTCGCGCTCACCTCCACCAAGGCCTCGATCAGGCGCATGGGGGGGCACCGCTGGAACCGGCTGCACCGATTGGTCTATCTCGCCGCCGTGACGGGGACGGTGCATTACCTCTGGGCGGTGAAGAAGGACACCTTCTTTCCTGTCGTGTACCTCGCGGTGTTCGCGGCGCTGCTCGGATATCGGGTCGTCACGTCGGTGCAGCGGCGCAGTTCGGCCACCGTCTGAATCCCGATCCCATCCAGGCAAGACAACAGCGAGAAACGAATCCAGCGAATCGCATCGAACAACTGCCGAATCGTGCGCGACGAGCTGTTCCAGTCGGCCCCTTTCGCGACATTCGTGTCATTCGCTCCACGCTGTTCAGGGGCAACCGCAAGGATTGATCTGACGACATCGCGCCGGACCGCGTCGCGCATTAAGGTTGCGGGGTGACGAGAAAGGACCGCCCGAAGATCCCGGTGAAGCCGGTGCCCGCGCCGCGCCGCGCCAAGCCCGCCGCGAAGCCCGTTCCGGAAGCGCCCGCGCCGACGCGCTCCATCGCCGACGAGCCGCTGAGCGCCTTTGCCGCCGTCGCCCCGGGGTTGGAACAGCTCGCCCTCGCCGAGGCCCGGGCGCTGGGGCTGGAGGCGGAGCTCGAGGAGGGGGGGGTCGCCTGGCGCGGCGACCTGCGCAGCGTGCTCCTGGCTGACATGGGGCTGCGCATCGCCTCGCGCGTGCTGGTGCGGCTGTCGTCGTTCGAGGCTCGCTCGTTCGCCGAGCTGCAGCGTCATGCCGAAAAGGTCGAGTGGCGGCGGGTCGTGGGTGCGGGGAGCGCTGTGCGGTTCCGCGTGACGTGCAAGAAGTCCCGGCTCTACCATTCGGACGCCGTCGCGCAGCGTCTCGCCGACGCGCTGATGCGCCGGGTCAAGGGAGTGCGCGCCGAGGGGGGAAGCCTGGCCGAGGACGAGCTGCCTGACGGGGAGGACGCGGGGCTCGTCGTCGTGCGGATGATGCGAGACGTCTGTACGGTGAGCGCCGATGCGTCGGGGGCGCTGTTGCACCGCCGTGGCTACCGGCAGGCGACGGCGAAGGCGCCACTGCGCGAGACGCTCGCCGCGGCGCTGCTCGCCGCGTCGGGGTGGGACGGTGTGGCGCCGCTGGTCGACCCGCTCTGCGGCTCGGGGACGATCCCGATCGAGGCCGCGCTGCTCGCGCGCCGGATCGCGCCGGGCGCGCGCCGGCACTTCGCCGCGGAGCGCTGGCCTGGAGTGCCCTCCACCCTGCCGGACGACGTGCGCCGCGCCCTCGAGAGGGACGCGCTGGAGAGGGCGCCCGGCCTCATCGCCGGCAGCGACCGCGACGCCGGCGCCATCACCGCGGCGCGGGCGAATGCGGAGCGCGCGGGGGTGTCGCCAGACCTCGAGCTCGCGGTGCGCTCCATCTCGGCGCTCGCCCTCTCCGAAGGCCCTCCCGGGTGGATCGTCACCAACCCGCCGTACGGCGTGCGGGTGGGCGAGGCGGAAGGGGTCCGCGACCTGTGGGCGCGGCTCGGCACCGTGCTGCGCGAGCGGGCGGGAGGATGGCGGGTGGCGCTCCTCTCCCCCGATCCGGCGCTGGAGCGCCAGCTCGGCTTCAAGCTGGAGCGGGCGGCGCAGACGACGAATGGCGGGATCCCCGTCCGCCTCATGGTGGGAGTGATCCCCACGTGAGGGTGGAGGACGAGGGGAGGGTCGGCCGAGTCCACGGGCTCCAGCGCTCGGGGGGCGGCGTTCCGAAGCTGGGCGTGGAGAGCGCCAGGGTCGGCCCCGAGGGGATGGAGGGGGACAGCCAGCGCGACCGCCGCTTTCACGGCGGCCCGGAGCGGGCGCTCTGCCTGTATTCGCTGGAGCGAATCGAGGCGCTGCGACGCGAGGGCCATCCCATTGGCCCCGGCTGGGCAGGCGAGAACGTCACGATCGCCGGTTTGGCGTGGGAGCTCGTGATTCCCGGCGTGAGGCTCAGGCTGGGCGAGGTCGTCGTCGAGGTGACGAGCTACACGAGCCCCTGCTGGAAGATCGCCGGGGCATTCCTCGACGGACGATTCGCGCGGATCGGACAGAAGGCGAACCCCGGGTGGAGCCGGGTGTATGCGCGAATCCTGCGTGGCGGCCAGCTCGCGGTGGGCGACGCGGTATCGGTCGAGGCGGAATCGCATGAATAGCAATTGATTGGTTGCAAGAGACTGGTTTTTGCAATAGTGCACATTTTTGCAGCAACGCCACCGCCATCCCGCGGTGGCCTTTCGCATCCTCTCTTCCTACACAGGAGCTGACCGTGAGCGTCGGCGAGAGACCTGAATTCCCCGATGAAATGACCACGGCCGGCGACGGCGGTGGTAATGGCAAGTCCAGCGGCGGAGCGCGCGGCAAGCGCGGACGCCCCCGCCGAGCGGCGGTGCCGGTCGCCGCCTCCGAGCTCGAGGCGCGTCCCGCGCGGGGCCGCCGCGTGGCCGCCGGCGGATCGGGGGGGGATGGCGGAGGCGGTGACGGCGGCGAGCCACCGGCGCGCGAGCGCGGGCTGCGTCGTCTCCTCGCCGGCCTGCGCGCGCTCGACGCCGGCGACTTCTCCGCCCACGTCGACGAGTCCAGCGGCGACGCCCTGATGGGCGAGATCTTCGACATCTTCAACAGCGTGGCCACCAAGCAGGCCCGCCTCGCCGAAGAGCTCAACCGCGTGGCGCTCAGCGTGGGACGGGAAGGCAAGATGCGCGACCGCGCCACCATCGGACCCGCCGCCGGCGCGTGGGCCGGCTCGGTGGACTCGCTCAACTCGCTCATCACCGACCTCGTGCAGCCCACCTCCGAGGTGGCCCGCGTGATCAAGGCGGTAGCCGAGGGCGACCTGAGCCAGAAGGTGGAGCTCGAGATCGAGGGGAAGACGGTCCAGGGCGAGTTCTTCCGCATCGGCTCCACGGTGAACCGGATGGTGGACCAGCTCAACGCCTTCGCGAGCGAAGTGACGCGCGTGGCGCGAGAGGTGGGCACGGAAGGACGGCTCGGCGGGCAGGCGAACGTGCAGGGAGTGAGCGGCACCTGGCGCGACCTGACGGACAGTGTGAACGGCATGGCGGCGAACCTGACCAATCAGGTGCGCAACATCGCCGACGTCACCACCGCGGTGGCCAAGGGCGACCTCTCCAAGAAGATCACGGCCGAGGCGAAGGGAGAGATCCTCGAGCTGAAGAACACGATCAACACGATGGTGGACCAGCTCTCCAGCTTCGCCGACGAAGTGACGCGCGTGGCGCGAGAGGTGGGCACGGAAGGGGTGCTGGGCGGGCAGGCCAACGTGCCCGGCGTGGCCGGCACGTGGAAGGACCTCACCGACTCGGTGAACGGGATGGCGAGCAGTCTCACCAACCAGGTGCGAGACATCGCCGACGTCACGACCGCGGTCGCCCAGGGCGACCTGGGACGCAAGATCACCCAGGAAGCGAAGGGCGAGGTGCTGGAGCTGAAGAACACCATCAACACGATGGTCGATCAGCTCTCCTCGTTCGCCGCCGAAGTGACCCGAGTGGCGCGCGAGGTGGGCACCGAGGGAATCCTCGGCGGCCAGGCGAACGTGCCCGGCGTGGCCGGCACGTGGAAGGACCTCACCGACTCGGTGAACTTCATGGCGTCGAACCTGACGTCGCAGGTGCGCAACATCGCCGACGTCACCACGGCGGTGGCCAAGGGCGACCTGTCGCGCAAGATCACCGCCGAGGCAAAGGGCGAGATCCTCGAGCTGAAGAACACGATCAACACGATGGTGGACCAGCTCTCCTCGTTCGCCGACGAGGTGACGCGCGTGGCGCGAGAGGTGGGCACGGAAGGGGTGCTGGGCGGCCAGGCCGACGTGCCCGGCGTGGCCGGCACGTGGAAGGACCTGACCGACAGCGTGAACTTCATGGCCGGCAACCTGACGGATCAGGTGCGCAACATCGCCCTGGTGACGACGGCGGTGGCCAACGGCGACCTGTCGCAGAAGATCACCGTGGAGGCGCGCGGCGAGATCCTCGAGCTGAAGGACACGATCAACATCATGGTGGACCAGCTCTCGGGCTTCGCCGCGGAAGTGACGCGCGTCGCGCGAGAGGTGGGAACGGAAGGGATCCTCGGCGGCCAGGCGAACGTGCCCGGCGTGGCCGGCACGTGGAAGGACCTGACCGACAGCGTGAACGGCATGGCCGGCAACCTCACGAGCCAGGTGCGCAACATCGCGCTCGTGACGACGGCGGTGGCCAACGGCGACCTCTCGCAGAAGATCACCGTGGAGGCGAAGGGCGAGGTGCTCGAGCTGAAGAACACGGTCAACACGATGGTGGACCAGCTCAACGGCTTCGCCGCCGAAGTGACCCGAGTGGCCCGCGAGGTGGGCTCCGAGGGACGGCTGGGGGGACAGGCCAACGTGCCCGGCGTGGCCGGCACGTGGAAGGACCTGACCGACAGCGTGAACTTCATGGCCGGCAACCTGACGTCGCAGGTGCGAAACATCGCCGACGTCACGACGGCGGTGGCGCGCGGCGACCTCTCCAAGAAGATCACCGCCGAGGCGAAGGGGGAGATCCTCGAGCTCAAGACCATCATCAACACGATGGTGGACCAGCTCAACGCTTTCGCCGCCGAGGTGACCCGCGTGGCCCGCGAGGTGGGAACCGACGGGCGGCTGGGCGGTCAGGCGAACGTGGAGGGGGTCTCGGGGACCTGGCGCGATCTCACCGACTCGGTGAACTCGATGGCCAGCAACCTCACGAGCCAGGTGCGAAACATCGCCGACGTCACCACGGCGGTGGCCAAGGGCGACCTGTCGCGCAAGATCACCGCCGAGGCGAAGGGCGAGGTGCTGGAGCTGAAGAACACCGTCAACACGATGGTGGACCAGCTCAACGCCTTCGCCGCCGAGGTGACGCGAGTGGCGCGAGAGGTGGGCACGGAGGGAGTGCTGGGAGGGCAGGCCAACGTGCCCGGCGTCGCCGGCACGTGGAAGGACCTGACCGACAGCGTGAACTCGATGGCCAGCAACCTCACGAGCCAGGTGCGAAACATCGCCGACGTCACCACCGCGGTGGCCAAGGGCGACCTGTCGCGCAAGATCACCGCCGAGGCGAAGGGCGAGATCCTCGAGCTGAAGAACACCGTCAACACGATGGTGGACCAGCTCTCCTCGTTCGCCGCCGAGGTGACGCGCGTGGCGCGAGAGGTGGGTACGGAGGGGCGGCTGGGGGGACAGGCCAACGCGCCAGGTGTCGCCGGTACGTGGAAGGATCTCACGGACAGCGTGAACTACATGGCGACGAACCTGACCAACCAGGTGCGCAACATCGCCGACGTGACCACCGCGGTGGCGCTCGGCGACCTGTCGCGCAAGATCACCGTCGACGCGCGCGGCGAGATCCTCGAGCTGAAGAACACCGTCAACACGATGGTGGAGCAGCTCAACGCCTTCGCCAGCGAGGTGACGCGAGTCGCCCGAGAGGTGGGATCCGAGGGCATCCTCGGCGGCCAGGCGCGCGTGCCGGGTGCCGGGGGGGTGTGGCGGGACCTGACCGACAACGTGAACTTCATGGCGTCGAACCTCACGAGCCAGGTGCGCAACATCGCGCTCGTGACGACGGCGGTGGCCAACGGCGACCTCTCGCAGAAGATCACCGTCGAGGCGCGCGGCGAGATCCTCGAGCTGAAGAACACGGTCAACACGATGGTGGAGAAGCTCCGTGTCTTCGCCGACGAGGTGACGCGAGTCGCCAAGGAAGTGGGAACGGAGGGCAAGCTCGGCGGCCAGGCGGAGGTGCCCGGCGTGGCCGGCACCTGGAAGGGGCTCACCGACTCGGTGAACGCGATGGCCAACTCGCTCACCGCGCAGGTGCGGAACATCGCCGACGTGGCGACGGCGGTGACGAAGGGTGACCTCACCCGGCAGATCACCGTGGAGGCGCAGGGCGAGCTGGACGAGCTGAAGAGCAACATCAACCAGATGATCGCGAACCTGAAGGAGACGACGGAGCGCAATCAGGAGCAGGACTGGCTGAAGACGAACCTGGCGAAGTTCAGCCGGATGATGCAGGGGCAGAAGGATCTGGAGTCGGTGTCGCGCCTCATCATGTCGGAGCTGACGCCGCTGGTGTCGGCGCATCACGGTGCCTTCTTCATCATGGACAACGAGGCGGGGGCGCCGACGCTGCGCCTCATCGCCAGCTACGCGTACCGCGCCCGGAAGCACGTCGGCAACCGGTTCGCGCTCGGGGAGGGGCTCGTGGGACAGGCGGCGCTGGAGAAGATGCCGATCCTGCTGCAGAACGTCCCCGACGACTACATCCAGATCACGTCAGGTCTGGGCGAGGCGCCGCCCCGCAACATCATCGTCCTGCCGATCCTGTTCGAGGGCGATGTCAAGGCGGTGATCGAGCTGGCGAGCTTCCTTCCGTTCAGCCAGATCCACCAGACCTTCCTCGACCAGCTCTCCGAGTCCATCGGCGTGGTGCTGAACATGATCAGCGCCAGCATGCGGACGGAGGAGCTGCTGGAGCAGTCGCAGAAGCTGACGCAGGAGCTGCAGAGCCAGTCCAAGGAACTGCAGAGCCAGCAGGACGAGCTGAAGCGCTCCAACTCGGAGCTCGAGGCCCAGGCCAAGACGCTGCGGCAGTCGGAAGAGCTCCTCAAGGAGCAGCAGGAAGAGCTGCAGCAGGTCAACGAGGAGCTGGAGGAGAAGGCCTCGCTGCTGGCCGAGCAGAACCAGAAGGTCGAGCAGAAGAACCGCGAGGTGGAGGGCGCGCGGCTGGCGCTCGAGGAGAAGGCCGAGCAGCTCGCGCTCAGCTCGAAGTACAAGAGCGAGTTCCTGGCGAACATGAGCCACGAGCTGCGGACGCCGCTCAACTCGCTGCTCATCCTGGCCAAGCTGCTGAGCGACAACAAGGACAACAACCTGTCGCCGAAGCAGGTGGAGTTCGCGCAGACGATCCACTCGTCGGGCACCGACCTGCTCAACCTCATCAACGACATTCTCGACCTGTCGAAGGTGGAGGCTGGCAAGATGGAGGTGAACCCGATGGACATTCCCCTCGCGGACATCAGCTCCTTCACCAAGCGCACCTTCGATCCGGTGGCGCACCAGAAGAACCTCCGGTTCACCGTGGACATCCACCCGGAGGTGCCGCCGGCGATCTACACCGACGGGCAGCGCCTGCAGCAGGTGATCAAGAACCTGCTGTCGAACGCCTTCAAGTTCACCGAGCAGGGCGGGGTGACGCTCACCATCCGCAAGGCGGAGAAGGGGAAGCGGTTCGCCAGCCGGATCCTCGACCAGGCGGAGACGGTGATCGCCTTCGCCGTGACCGACACGGGGATCGGCATCGCCAAGGAGAAGCAGCAGCTCATCTTCGAGGCGTTCCAGCAGGCGGACGGGACGACGAGCCGCAAGTTCGGTGGAACTGGCCTGGGACTGTCCATCAGCCGGGAGATCGCGCGTCTCCTCGGCGGCGAGATCCGCGTGGAGAGCACGCCGGGCGGGGGGAGCACCTTCACCCTCTTCCTGCCGTCGCGCTACGTGGAGCCCGACCAGCCCAAGAGCGGGGAGGAGTCGTCGTCGCGCCGCCGCGACCGCGGTGACGCCTGGACGACCGACGGTGCCACGCGCAGCGGTCCGCGCGGCGCGAGCCGGCGGCAGTCCGGGCCGGCCCGGCAGGCGAGCACCGCCGAGTCGGGGGGGTGGGAGCAGTCGGGGGGCAGCATGGCGCTGGCCTTCCCGCAGCCGGAGGAAGAGGAGCGCCACGACGAGCCAATTCCGATCGAGGACCTGCCGCGCCCGGACGGGTTCGACGACGACCGCGACGAGATCGAGCCGGGCGACCGGGTGCTCCTGATTGTCGAGAACGACGTCAACTTCTCCAAGGTGCTGCTCGAGATGGCGCGCGAGAAGGGATTCAAGGGGCTCAACGCCCTGGACGGCGAGGCCGGGCTGAAGCTGGCGCACGCCTACGAGCCCGACGCGATCACGCTCGACATCGACATGCCGGGGATGGACGGCTGGGCCGTGCTCGACCGCTTGAAGCATCACCCGGGAACGCGCCACATCCCGGTGCACATCATCACCGGGATCCGCGAGCGGCAGCAGGGGCTCAAGTCGGGCGCGCTGGCCTATCTCGAGAAGCCGGTGACGAAGGAGGCGCTCGACGAATCGTTCGCCCGGATCAACAAGTTCATCGATTCCGCCGTGAAGCGGCTGCTGGTGGTCGAGGACGACGACACCCAGCGGCAGAGCATGATCGAGCTCATCCAGCACGAGGACGTGGAGATCGTGGCCGTCGCCACGGCGGACGACGCGCTGCGCGAGCTGGCCGGGAGTCACTTCGACTGCATGGTGCTGGATCTGGGGCTGCAGGGGGTGAACGGCTTCGAGCTGCTGGAGACGGTGAAGGCGAATCCCGCCATGTGGGACCTGCCGATCATCATCTACACGGGCAAGGAGCTCTCGCAGGCGGAGGAGACGAGGCTGCGGAAGTTCGCCGAGACGATCATCGTGAAGGACGTGAAGTCGCCCGAGCGGCTGCTGGACGAGACGGCGCTCTTCCTGCACAGGGTGGAGGCCAAGCTGCCCGAGCAGAAGCGGCGCATGCTGGAGCGGCTGCACAACGCGGACGCGGTGTTCGCCGGCAAGCGGGTGCTGGTGGTGGACGACGACGTCCGCAACATCTTCTCGCTCACGAGCATGCTGGAGGACCATGGCATGCAGGTCTCGTTCGCCGAGAACGGCAAGGATGCGATCGCACTGCTGCGTGAGCAGCAGGACTTCGACCTGGTGCTGATGGACGTGATGATGCCCGAGATGGACGGCTACGAGACGACGCGGGCGATCCGGCAGGTGCCGGAGCACAAGTCGCTGCCGATCATCGCCCTCACCGCGAAGGCGATGAAGGGGGACCGCGAGAAGTGCATCGCGGCCGGGGCGTCGGACTACATCACGAAGCCCGTGGACACGGAGCAGCTGCTCAGTCTCATGCGCGTATGGCTCTACAGGTGAATGCGGAGCGGCCTCTCGCGGGGCCGCCACGCGCCTACGATCCGGACCTGGAGCACGTCGAGATCGACCTGCTCCTGGAGGGAGTCTTCCGCCATTACGGCTTTGACTTCCGGTCGTACGCCTACGCCTCGATCCGCCGCCGTCTCTGGAAGCGGGTCGAGGGCGAGGGGCTGCACACGATCTCCGATCTGCAGGCCAGCATTCTCCACGATCCCGACGCGATGGAGCGGCTGCTGCTCGACCTCTCCGTCAACGTCACGGCGATGTTCCGCGACCCGACCTTCTACCAGGAGTTCAGGGAGCGGGTCGTCCCGCTGCTCCGCACCTACCCCTTCATCCGGATCTGGCACGCCGGCTGTTCCACGGGGGAAGAGGTGTTCTCGATGGCGATCCTCCTCGAGGAGGAGGGACTCTACGACCGGGCTCGGCTGTACGCCACCGACATCAACGACGTCGTGCTCCAGCGGGCCCGGCAGGGGATCTTTCCCCTGGACCGGATGCAGGAGTACACGGAGAACTACATCCGGGCCGGCGGGACCCGCTCGTTCTCCGAGTACTACACGGCGAAGTACGACGGCGCGCTGTTCGACCAGTCGCTCACCCGCAACATCGTCTTCTCGCAGCACAACCTCGTCACCGACCGGTCGTTCGCGGAGTTCCACGTGATCTTCTGCCGGAACGTGCTGATCTACTTCGACAAGACGCTCCAGAACCGCGTGCACTCCCTGTTCTACGACTCCCTCGTCACCTTCGGGGTGCTGGCGCTGGGGAGCAAGGAGTCGCTGAAGTTCTCCCAGTACGAGCCCTGCTACGAGAAGCTGAGCCCCACGGAAAAGCTCTACCGCAAGATCCGATGATGTCGAACCCGCGCGGCGTTGGTTATGATCTGGTCGTCGTCGGCACCTCGTGGGGCGGGCTCGCCGCGCTGAGATCGCTGGTGGGCGGGCTGCCGGAGGAGTTCAGCATGGCGGTCGTGCTCGTGCAGCATCGTCACAAGGACTCCGACCATCTGCTGCGCGTCCTGCTGCAGGAACGGACGTCGCTCCCCGTGTGTGAGGTGGAAGACAAGATGCCGCTCGAACATGGCCGGGTGTACGTGGCGCCCCCCGACTATCATACGCTGGTGGAGCCAGGTCACTTCTCGCTGAGCACGGAGGCGCCGGTGCGGTACAGCCGTCCGTCCATCGACGTCACTTTCACGACGGCCGCCGACAGCTACGCGCACCGCGTGGTGGGAGTGATCCTCACGGGCGCGAACGCGGATGGGGCGGAGGGGCTGCGCCGGATCTCCGACCGCGGCGGGATGGCGCTGGTGCAGGATCCGGCGACGGCCGAGAGCGCGCTGATGCCCACCGCCGCGATGCGGGCGGTGCCGCGCGCGCGCGTCATGCCGCTCGACGGGATCATGCATTTCATCGGCACCCTCCCGGCGGGCGTGCCGGAGCGGGAGGAGGCATGACCGGTCCCGTGCGGCTGCTCGACCGCAACGTGGTGACCCCGCCGATCGAGGGGATGATCGGCCCCGAGGAGCCGGTCGAGATCCTCATCGTCGACGACCGTCCGGAGAACCTGCTCGCGCTGGAGGCGATCCTCGAGCCGCTCGGCCAGCGGCTCGTGCGCGCCCACTCCGGCGACGAGGCGCTGCGCAAGCTGTTATCGCACGACGTGGCGATGATCCTGCTCGACGTGCAGATGCCAGGGATCAACGGCTTCGAGACGGCCAAGCTGATCAAGTCGCGCGAGCGCACCAAGTACATCCCGATCATCTTCCTCACCGCGATCAGCAAGGACGAGGAGTACATCTTCGAGGGGTACTCGGTGGGCGCCGTGGACTACATGGCGAAGCCGTTCCAGCCCGACATCCTGCGCTCGAAGGTCTCGGTCTTCGTCGACCTGTTCCTCAAGCAGCGGCAGCTCGCGGCGCAGCAGCAGTTGATCCGGGCCAGCGAGGTGCGCGAGCTCGAGCTCAAGCACATGCGCGAGATCTACGAGTCGGAGGCGCGCTTCTCGGAGATCGTCGCGACGGCGATGGACGCCATCGTCGCCTTCGACGGGGATGGGACGATCACCCTGTTCAACGTCTCGGCCGAGCGGATGTTCGGGACGCCGGCCACCGAGGCGATCGGGCGCGACGTGCGGCGCTTCTTCCCCGAGCCGATGCGCGGCGACGCCCTCGAGCGCATCCGCGCCGCGACGGCGCCCGCCGAGGCCGGCGCCGTGAGCGCTTCCTCCGCGGCCGAGCCGGAGCACGTGATCGGCTTCACGGGGCTGCGGTCCAACGGCGAGGAGTTCCCCCTGGAGGCCACGGCGAGCTGCCTGGACGTGCGCGGCAAGCGCACCTACACGCTCATCCTCCGCGACATCTCCGAGCGGCGGCGCGCCGAGGAGGCGCTGACGGAGCAGGCCAGGTCGCTCGAGCTGGCGATGCTCGAGCTCAAGGCGCTCAATGACGAGCTCGGGGAGCGGCAGTCGGAGCTGGAGAAGGCGATGGCGGCGCGCAGCCGCTTCTACGCCTCGATGAGCCACGAGCTGCGCACCCCCATCAATGCGGTGCTCGGCTACAGCACGCTGCTGCTGGAGAACATCTACGGCCCCCTCAACGAGAAGCAGGCCGAGGGGATCACGCGCACGCACAAGGCGGCGAAGCACCTGCTCGAGCTGGTGAACGACGTGCTCGATCTCTCGAAGATCGAGGCGGGGAAGATCGACCTCCGGCTGCAGCCGGTGCACTTCCCGTCGCTCATCGAGGATCTGTTCGTCACCGTGCGCCCGCTCGCGGACCAGTACGGCTCGCCCCTCGCGCTCGAGCATGCCGGCGAGCCGGTGAAGGTGATCAGCGATCCGCGGCGGCTGCGCCAGATCCTGCTCAACCTGCTGAGCAACGCCATCAAGTTCGGCCGCGGCAAGCCCATCCGGGTATTGTCGGCCACGCAGGAAGACGGCGGGGTGGTGGTGGAGGTCGTGGACGAGGGAGAGGGGATCGCCGACACCGACCGCGAGAAGATCTTCGACGAGTTCGTGCAGCTCGGCAAGACGCAGCTCACCGAGGGGACGGGTCTCGGGCTGCCGATCTCGCGACGTCTCGCCGAGATGCTCAGCAGCCGGCTCGACGTGATCTCCGAGGTGGGAGTGGGGAGCACCTTCCGCCTCACCATCCCGCCCACGGCGGACAGCGTTCACTCGCGGCCGACGCGGGCAATGGAGCCGGTGGCCGAGAGCGAGCGCCGCGTGGCCGCGGTGCCGGAGGGGAGCGCCGCCGCCGCACCCGATTTGAGCGCCGCCGACGCACCCGATGTGAGCGGCGCCGACGCACCCGAAGTGAGCGGCGCCGACGTCGCCGCGACTCCAGCGACGACGACCGCGACGGGCGCCGACGGAAAGGGCAAGCGCGCAGCGAAACGCTGAGCCAGCGACCTCTGGCGCTCGATCGAGACGCGCGTGCATGTTCTCGCGGCGCACGCGGCGGATTGTGTCATACGTCACACTCCGCCGCGTCGTGAACTTCGGCCCGCCAAGGGGTATATTGTGGCATGAGAGTTCTCTGTGTCGGCCGTCATGCGTTCCTGAGCGAGCATCTGTGCCGCTTCTTCCGCGAAGCTGGTGCGGAGTGCGAGCCCGCGGTGGGAGCGGCGGACGCGGTGCGGGTCGCGGCGCGCTGGGAGCCTTCGGTCGTCGTGAGCGAAGGAGACCTCCTCACCACGGCGCTGCTCGACGAATGGGCCGCGGAGCCGTCGCTCGCGTCGGTCCCGATGCTGGCCGTGAGCCTCACGCGCCGGCCGGAGGAAGCGCCGGCGCCGGCGATCAACGGACTGGCTCCCGTGGTGTATCTGCCCTCGCTCGACCGGGCGCAGGTCTCGGCGCTGCTCGAGGCGTTGCATCGTCCCCGCGGCGTGATGGCCCCACCGGCATGGAGCGTCGTCGCCGCGGCCTCCCTGGCCGCGTTCCACTGACGACCACCACTCTCCAGTGTCCCCGCATCAACCATCCGGCCGCGTGACCGGTCCCGGGCCCGTGGCCACCACGCGGGACACTCCGGCGGGGGGAACCGGTCTCGGCGAACCCACGCAGTGGAGCGCGCTCGACGCGCTCGGCGTGGCGGTGCTGGTGATGGATGCCGAGCTGCGGGTGACGCACGCCAACGCGCGCTGGGTAACCTGGTTCGGGCCCGCGTTCGTGCCCGGCGCCCCCCTGGCGACAGTCGCCGACACCAGCGGATCCATCACCGGCGTCCTGCGAGCCACCCTGCGCGACGGCGAGCCGCGCCCGCTCGACATCACGCTCCGGCCGGCCAGCGCCGACATGTCGGGGCGGCAGATCGCGGTCACGGTGCGGCGCACCGTGGCGGGGCTGCTCCTCGAAGGTGCGGCCGACGACGATGCCCGCAGCGGGATGCGCGACGTCGCGCGGCGGCTCGCCGAGGTGGTGGACATGGCGGAGGTGCTGCGCACGCTCTGCGACATCGCCATTCGACAGTGTCAGGCCACGGGCGCCGCCGTGCTCCGGACGACCGGCACCCTTGGCGAGGTGGTGGCGGCCGCGGGCGACATGCTGCCGGCGCTGTCGCGCTGCTTCGAGCTGCACGGGTCGCTGCTGGCGGAGGCGGTCGGCAGCGGGGCGATGGTGTCGGAGGACAACTTCCGCGACTCCGGGCGCCCGCTGATGCGGATGCTGCCCGAGCTGGAGCTGGGCCCCGTGCTCCTGGCGCCGCTGGAGGCCCACGGCGAGGTGCTCGGTGTGCTCACCATCGTGCGGCCGGCCGGGGGACGACCCTTCCGCGAGCGCGAGCGCCAGCGGCTGGGGGTTCTCGCCGACCACGCCTCGCTCGCGGTACACAAGTCGCTGTTGCTGCAGCAGGCCCAGAGCGCCGACAAGGCGAAGGGGCGCTTCCTGGCGACGATGAGCCACGAGCTGCGCACCCCGCTCACCGCGCTCGCCGGCTACGGTGAGCTGCTGGCCGACCAGGTGATCGGTCCGATGAGCGACGCGCAACTCGACATCCTGGAGCGCATGCGCTCGGTGACGACGCATCTCTCGGCGATGATCGAGGAGATCCTGGCCTTCACGAATCTGGAGGAGGGGCGCGACACGGTGCGCCCGAGCGAGTTCCTCGTGGCCGACCTGGCGCGCTCGGCGGTCGTCGTGATGGAGCCGCTGGCCGAGCAGCGGCGACTGACGCTGCACGTGGAGCTCCCCGCGCATCCGGTGCGCATGACGAGCGACATCGACAAGGCGCGGCAGATCCTCGTGAACCTCCTGGGAAACGCCATCAAGTTCACCGACAAGGGGTCGGTGACGATCCGGGTGACTGTGAGCGGGAGCGCGGTGCGGCTGGATGTCGCGGACACGGGGATCGGGATCGCGCCCGAGGAGCTGACGCGACTCTTCCGGCCCTTCGCGCAGGTGGACACCGGGCTGACGCGCCGGCATGGCGGCACGGGGCTGGGCCTGTACATCTCGCGGCGCCTCGCCACCCTGCTCGGGGGACACGTCGAGGTGAGCAGCGTGCCGGCGGTGGGCTCCACCTTCACCGTGGTGTTGCCGCAGGCCTGGGAAGGTCAAGCGTAGACGTCGCCCACCTCCCCGGGGAAATCCGCTAAATTGACGGCATGAGCACCTTCCCCCCGACAACGACGGTCTTCAACGACGGCTACGTCGCCGAGATGTTCGAGACCTACCGGCGCGACCCGTCCGCGGTGGACGAGAGCTGGCGCCAGTTCTTCCGCACCGCGGAGTCCCTGGCCGGTGTCACCGGCGGCGCGCGTCCCGATGAGGGGCTGCTGCGAAAGGCCGCCGGCGCGGCGGCGCTGGCCGACGCGATCCGGCAGTACGGCCATCTGGCCGTGCAGCTCGATCCCCTCGGCACCCCGCCGCCGGGCGCGCCGGAGCTCACCCCGGAGTACCACGGCATCACCGAGGCCGACCTGGCCGACGTGCCGGCGAGCGCGCTGGGCTACGACGCGGGTACGGCCGCTGACGTCGTGCACCGGCTGCGGGAGGTGTACTGCACGGCGATCGCCGTGGAGTTCGCGCATCTGGCCGGCGAAGCCGAGCGCACCTGGTTCAAGCAGGTGATGGAGGAGGGCTCGCTCACGCGCGCGCTGACCGCCGACGAGAAGAAGCAGGTGCTGCAGCGCCTCACCGAGGTGGACGGGCTGGAGCGATTCCTCGGCCGCGCCTACCAGGGGTACAAGCGCTTCTCCATCGAGGGGACGGACGCGATGGTGCCCATGCTCGACGAGGCGATCACGCTCGCCGCGCGGGCCGGCGCGAAGCGCGTCGTGATCGGCATGGCGCATCGCGGGCGCATCAACACGCTCGTGCACGTGATGGGGATGTCGTACGCCGAGATGTTCGGCGAGTTCGAGGGGCGCGCGGGAGAGACGAGCGCCGACGCGACGACCGGCGACGTGAAGTACCATCTCGGCTACGAGGGGGAGCGGCGGGTCGGCGAGGTGACGGTGGCGCTGGAGCTGGCGCCCAACCCGAGCCACCTCGAGGTGGTGAACCCGGTGATGAGCGGGATGGCGCGCGCGCACCAGCGCGTCGGGACGGGCCAGGACGAGAAGCTCGTGCTCCCCATCTGCATCCACGGCGACGCGGCATTTCCCGGCGAGGGTGTGGTGCCCGAGACGTTCAACATCTCGCGGCTGCGCGCCTACCGCGTGGGGGGCACGCTGCACCTGATCGTGAACAACCAGGTGGGCTTCACGACGGATCCCATCGACGCCCGCTCGACCCGCTACGCCAGCGACCCGGCCAAGGGGTTCGAGGTGCCGGTGATGCACGTGAACGCCGACGACGCCGAAGCGTGCCTGATGGCGACGCGCGTGGCGGTGGCGTACCGCGACAGGTTCGCGAAGGACGTGGTGATCGATCTCGTCGGCTACCGCCGCTGGGGGCACAACGAGACCGACGAGCCGGCGTTCACGCAGCCGAAGCTGTACGCGCTGGTCCGCGCGCATCCGTCGCCGCGGCAGGTGTGGGGGACGCGGCTCGTGCGCGAGCGCGTCGTCACGGAAGACGAGGTGAAGGCGCTGGACACGCAGCTGTTCGAGAAGCTGACCCCGATCCAGAAGGAAGTGGCGGGCGCGCCGGCGCCGGAAGCGGGCGCGGCGCGCGCGACGCGCACCGCGCCGCCCGAGCCGGTCACCGCGGTGGCTGGCGAGCGTCTCGTCGCGCTCAACGAGACGCTGCTGCAGTGGCCGGAGGGGTTCACCGCGCACAAGCGTCTCACCGAGGTGCTGCTGCGCCGGCGCAAGGAGATCGCCGACGGCAACATCCAGTGGGGGGTGGCCGAGGCGCTCGCGCTCGGCACCATCCTGCAGGACGGCGTGGCCGTGCGGATGAGCGGGCAGGACACGGAGCGCGGCACCTTCGGCCACCGCAACGCGGTGCTGCACGACGTGAACACGGGAGGCGTGTACACGCCGCTCGGCAGCCTTGCCGGCGCGGCGCGGTTCGAGATCTACAACAGCGCCCTCTCCGAGACGGCGGTGCTGGGCTTCGAGTACGGCTTCAGCACCGCGGCGCCGCACGACCTCGTGGTGTGGGAGGCGCAGTACGGCGACTTCGTCAACGTCGCACAGCCCATCATCGATCAGTTCATCACCGCCGACCGCGCCAAGTGGGGGCAGCGGAGCGGGCTGGTGCTGCTCCTGCCGCACGGCTACGAGGGGGGCGGGCCGGAGCACTCGAGCGCGCGGCTGGAGCGGTTCCTCCAACTCTGCGCCGAGGAGAACATGGTCGTGGCGTACCCGAGCACGCCGGCGCAGTACTTCCACATCCTCCGCCGGCAGGCGCTGCGCGCCGATCGGAAGCCGCTCGTGCTGATGCAGCCGAAGTCGCTGCTGCGCGCGCCGGCGGCCGCGTGCAGGCTCGAGGAGTTCGCGGCGGGTGGTTTCCGCCCGGTGATCGACGATGCCGTCGCGTCGGCGCGGGCGGACGAGGTGCGCCGGCTGGTGCTCTGCACGGCGAAGCTGTACTACGACCTGAAGAAGGCGCGCGGCGACAGCGCCGAGGTGGCGCTGGTCCGCGTGGACGAGCTCTACCCCTGGCCGGGCGAGCGCGTGTCGCAGATCGTCGACGGCTATCCCAACATCGAGGACGTGGTGTGGGCGCAGGAGGAGCCGAAGAACATGGGGGCATGGAGCTACGTGGCGCCGCAGCTTCGGGTGGCCACCGGCAACCTGCTCACAATTCGCTACGTCGGGCGTCCGGAGCGGGCGAGCCCCGCCGAGGGCTACGGCGACGCGCACTCGGCGGAGCAGGCGCGCATCGTGGCCGAGGCGCTCACCCCCGCCGCGGCCAGGCGGCAGATGGCGAGCGCGTGAATCATCGGGAAGC
>JBBQJC010000009.1:0-79109 GCA_038325515.1 Gemmatimonadales bacterium
GAGGCCGCGCGCTCACTCGAGGTGTTGACGCAATTCGTCGGGGTGGCCGAGCGGCTGAGCGTCAAGAGCTTCCGGCGCGCAGAGGGCGAGCTCCGTCTGCGCGCCGGCACCGCCCACCGGAAGTAGCGGCATGCCGTCGGCATCACTCGTCTTGCAACGGGCGAGACCGCGCTCCATAGTGACGAGGGCACTTGTCCCTCACCCTGCAGCGCGGACGCGTCATGCCTGGGTACAGATCCTTGCCGCACCAGATCAGCGGCTCGGCGGCCGAGCAGGTGCGGATCGCCGAGCTGCTGCGCCGGGAGGGAGATCTGCCCGGTGCGGTTCGGCTCCTCGAAGTCACCCTCGAGGAGTGTGCCAGCGCCCTGCCCCAGCTTCCCGGCTGGTTGTGCGGGCGGCTGGCCTCGCTCTACCGGTCGCAGCATCGCTACGATGACGAGGTGCGCCTCCTCGAGCGCTACCGCGAGTCGCAGACTTCCGACGAGGCGCGCGGCCGCTTCGACGCGCGCCTCTCGAAGGCCCGCGCGATCGCCGAGCGGAAGCGCAAGACTCCGACGCGCGCCCTCTCCTCGGTGCGATGCGTCATCAACGGCCACGAAGACGAGATGATCCAGTGATGCAGACACACCCCCTCGGCCGCGCCGGACCCGCCGTTTCCGCGCTCGGCCTGGGCTGCATGGGCATGTCCGATTTCTACGGCCCCGCCGACGAGGCCGAGAGCCACGCGACGGTCCACGCCGCGCTCGCGAGCGGGATCACCCTGCTCGACACGGGCGACTTCTACGGCATGGGTCACAACGAGCTGCTGCTGCGCGACGCGCTGCGCGGCGTGCCGCGGACGGACTATCAGCTGAGCGTGAAGTTCGGCGCGCAGCGTGGTCCCGACCGGGGATGGCTCGGGTACGACGCGCGGCCGGCGGCCGTGAAGACGGCGCTCGCATATTCGCTGCAGCGGCTCGGCACCGACTACATCGATGTCTATCGCCCCGCGCGGCTCGATCCCGCGGTCCCGATCGAGGACACCGTCGGCGCCATCGCCGAGCTCGTGCAGGCGGGGTACGTGCGGTACATCGGCCTTTCCGAGGTGGGGGCCGAGACGATCCGCCGCGCGCATGCCGTGCATCCCATCGCGGACCTGCAGATCGAGTACTCGCTCATCTCGCGCGGTGTGGAGCGCGCCATCCTGCCGGCGCTACGCGAGCTCGGCATCGGCGTCACCGCCTACGGCGTGCTCTCGCGCGGCCTCCTGAGCGAGCGTGCCGCCGACGCGGCGCGCACGCGCGGACGCTTTCCGCGGTTCCAGGGAGAGAACCTGACGCACAACCTCACGCTCGTGCAGGCGCTGCAGGCGATCGCCGGCGAGCGAGGGGCGACGGTCGCGCAGCTCGCGATCGCATGGGTGCTCTCGCGCGGGGAGGACATCGTTCCTCTCGTCGGCGCGCGGCGTCGCGAGCGTCTCGTCGAGGCGCTCGGCGCACTGGAGCTGCGGCTCACGCCCGACGAGCTGGCGCGCATCGAGCGCGCCGCGTCCCCCGATGCGGTGAGGGGGGATCGATACGACTCGCACGCGATGGCCGGGCTGGACAGCGAGCGCTGACGCTGCCGGGTCAGGGTCCGCCGGTGCGCCGCCGCCGGGGTGAGGGGCGGCGCCGCCCGGCGTCGGGCATCGTCTGGACGCCCAGCTCCAGTTGCATCGGGTCGCCCCGCGGCAGCGGCTCGTCCTCGAGCCGCATCAGCTGCTCGAGAAAGCGGTAGAGCCTGATCGGCGCGCGATGCGAGGAGGAGGGCAGCCGCACCATCGCCAGCGCCTCCTCGCGCACCCCCCGCGGCAGCCACCGCATCGCGCCGGGCTCGTCCAGCACGTCCCAGAGCCCTTGCGGGTCGCGGCGCTGGATCGCGATGAGGAGCGCGCCCGCGAGCTCGCGGATCTTCGCGCGGACCCGGCGGGCGCGAAAGCGCTCCAGGTCGAGCGGCGGCAGGCCCGCCGAGGGCACCCCGTCCTCCTGTGCCTCGTGGTCCACGTCGAGCCTCTCGGATCCGGTTGGGACTTCCTCTGGAGCGGTCGCGGGGAGAGCTTTGCCTGTTCCCGACGGCGCGGGGGGACGCATGAGCATGTCGCGTACTACCAACCACCTGTCCACGCCACGATGTGGACAAGTGTTGCCGATCCCGACTCCGACCGCCACGCCAGCGATGCCCGACCGTCTCCCGCCGCCGCGCGACGCCGCGCTCATGCCGCGCTACACCTTCGACAGCTTCGTCGTCGGCGGAGCGAACGAGGTGGCATATGCGGCCGCGTCGGCGGTGGCGGCGGCGCCGGGCATCGCCTACAACCCTCTGTTCGTCCACGGGCCCACCGGGCTGGGAAAGACCCACCTCATGCAGGCGGTCGCGCACGAGGCGGCGACGCGCTGGCCCGCGCTGCGGCTTCGCTACCTCTCGGCAGCCGCCTTTCTCGACGAGTGCGTGCGAAGCATCGCGGTGGGGGAGCTCAACCGCTTCCGGCTGGAGCACAAGCACATCGACGTCCTGCTCATCGACGACGTCCATGCGCTCGCCGGCCGCGCCGACGTGCAGCGCGAGTTCGCCGCGGTCTTCTCCTCGATGATCGCTCTTGGCCGGCAGGTGATGCTCACGAGCGACCGTCCCCCCGAGCACACGGGACTCGACGCGGCGCTCGCCACCGACTTTGCGCGCGGCTACGTCGCGCCGGTCGGAGTGCCGAGCTTCGAGCACCGTGTCGCGATCCTGCGCTCGAAGCTGTCGCTCGGGTTCACCGAGTCGCCGCTTCCCGACGACGTGATCGAGCTCGTCGCGTCGGTCGCGGCGGACAACATCCGCGCCGGCGAGGGGGCGATCACGCGGCTGCTCGCGCTGTCGCAGCTGCGCGGCGTCCCCGTGACGTTCGACCTCGCACGCGAGGCGCTGCGCGTGGATCGCACCGCAGCGCTCGTCGCGGCGCGCGAGGGCGGACTCGCCCCCGCGTCGGCAATCGTGCATGCCGTGGCTCGCGACTGGAGCGTCTCGGCCGACGCGCTCGCCGGACCGGGGCGCACCCGCGCCATCGTTCTGCCGCGCCAGATCGCGATGCTGTTGTGCCGGGAGCTCGCGGGCCTCGCCTTCCCCGAGATCGGACGCGCGTTCGGCGGACGCGATCACTCCACGGTGATGCACAACATCGAGCGCGCCGAGTCGGCGCTCGCCGAGGACGCCGCGCTGAGCCGCCGCGTCGCGATCCTGCGGCGGACGCTCGAGCCGCTGGTGCGTCCCGGCGCGGCATGAGCGGACGTTCTCCACACCATGTGGGAGAACTCTCCACATGCGATCGAGACGCGTAGCACGCGGCGGCGGCGCGACTTAGCGCGCGCGTCGCGGTTTTCCACAGGAAGTTGTCCGGGTTCCCGGCGAAAACTCGCCGGTTTCTTCGGGATTGTCGGCGCGGACCGGCAGCCATAACGTGAACGCCCATCCTCGCGCGCCGCTCTGCACCATCGGCGCATCGCGCTTCGGCCTCTCACGGTGAGCTTCCGTTCATGCGTCTCGTCGAATGCTCCGCACCCGAGTCGGCGGTGTCGATCGCCCCGCTCACCGCACTGTGCGACTCGCACAGCGTGACGGTGCCGCTGATCTCGCAGATGCCCGACGGGCGCGAGGTCGCCGGCTTCTGGGGGCTCGACGACGACGCGTACTACGTGCGCGAGCGCAGCGCCGCCGGTGACCACTGGTTCACCGTCATCGACGACGAGCCGTCCGAGGAAGTTCCCCCGGCGGTGCGCGCGCGCGTGATGCCGATCGGCGGGGCGAGGACGAGCGCGATGCGGGTGACGTACCGGTCCGACGACGGAAGCGGCCGTCCGCTCATCGTCGGCGTCTACCCCGGCAAGTCGCGTGGACGCTGATGCTCGACGAGGGGATCGCCGGCGCGCTACACGCTCGGCAGCGCGAGCTGGTCGTTGAGGGGCGCCACGAGCGCGGTGACCGCATAGGCGAGCCACACCAGCACCGCGCGCATCTGCCGGTCCCCCGGCGTGCCGCGCCGTGCATCCTGCATCAGCACGGCGAGCCGGGCGAGCAGGTTGGTGGGAGCGCCGCGCGTGCGGTAGGTGAGCAGGTCTCCCGCCGCGGTGACCAGGTTGGCCTGCGCGAACGCGCGCATGGAGAGATCGAGGCTTGCCGCGCGCGCCGGCGCGATGGCGACCTCCTCGCGGAGCTGGGCGATCCGCTCGCGCAACGCGTCGGGATCGGAGAGCCGCTGCTCGGTGAGCAGGGTCTCCCACACCGTGGTGAGCGCGCGCTCCTGTGCCGTCTGCGCCTGACCGAGGCGCGCACGCCACGCAACGAACGCCTCCGGCTTGCCAGCGACCGCGGCGATCGCGGCGAGGTGGAGCCGGCGAAGATCGAGCGCGTCGGGGTCCTGCGGCAGCGGGAGCGCGGAGAGGAGGGTGAGCGCGCGGTCAGCGGAGAGGGCGAGCTCCTGCGCGGTATGTGGCGCACGCGAGGGCCAATCCGCGCTCCCCGATTCCGCGTCGAAACGTTCGCCGGCGGCGAGGTCGTACGCCATGCTCAGCGTGGCGATGCTCTCGATGGATTCGGAATCTCCGGCGCCCGGCGCGGAGAGGGCGGCACGCTGCGCGGCGCGCGCGAGGGTGGCGCGCCGCGCGCTCACGCTCACCGCGTCGAAGGCCCAATGACGCTCGCAGGGATCCAGTGCCGCGTCGCCGGTTCGCGCTGCCGACCGCGTTCGTGCTTTCGCCACGCTGTCCTCCATGCGCGTGCCTGGGGGCACGCCGGGATATTCTTCTCAATTGCGACTATAAGACGAATGCCGGCCGCTCGCAACCCGCTATCTGCTGTTCCGACATGGGGTTCCGAAAATGGGCCACGCTGCGGCCCGCGCGGGCGCCACGCCGTCGTTGCGCGGCAGACCAGCCACATTACCTTGCGCGTCCCCGGGGAAAGTCTCCGAGCAGGGACGCGGCGAACCGCGGAGGGCGGGACTGATGGGCTTTGAACCGCGCGCCGCCGAGCGGCTCCGCATGGCCGTGTCCTCGGCGGGAGGGGCGCTCGACGACATCGCCCACATGATCGGCACGCCGACGGAAAGGGAGACACAGGAGGAGAGGGATCCGGGCCCGGCGGCGCCCCGCACCGACCCGCCGCACGACCCGCCGCACGACCCGCTGCACCGCTCCGCCGCGTAGGCCGGCCGGACAGCACGCACCGCCGAATGTGGCGGCGACCGACCCGGACGCCGCTCTGAACGATAAACTTGCCGATAGCACGAACCCGACATGACCCCCTCGTCCGCGCTCGTCCCCACCCCCGTCTCCTCCTTCACTCTCACGTCGAGCGGAGAGGACTTCGAGGCTCCATTGCCATCGTTCGTGGGGCTCGGGCTCGCCGCGTATGCCTCACCCGATGATCTCGGGGCACTGGCGGACAGGGCGGAAGCGGGGGTGAGCGCGCTGCAGCTCATCTTCGACGCGCAGGCGGCCGGGGCGGTGGAGCTGCCGGGCCGCCTGGCCGAGCAGCTCCGCCAGCTCATGGCGCGCGCGACCGGGCGGGCGAGCGAGACGCGCCCGGCCGGAGAGAGCTCCCTGGCGCTGCTCAGCTAGCGGGAAGAAGGGCGCCGCTCGGCATCCATCGCGTGCGGGACCTCGCATCGCAGGCGCAGCGAGGTCCCCGGCACGCGGGCGCGCCCCGCCCGCGCCCCGGCCCGCCCCTACTGCACGACGACGGAACCCGACATCGCCATGCCGTGGACCACGCAGTGGTAGGTCCAGGTGCCAGCCGCGTCGAAGGTGCGTGAGTAGGTCCCTTGCGACTGTGTCGCCGACGGAGTGGCGGCCGGCGCATCCCACGTGACGTTGTGGTCGGTGCAGCTCTGCCCGCCCCCGCCGTAGCCATAGGGATCAGGCTCACTCGAGCAGGCCGCCCAGGTCCACCGCACCGTATCGCCCACGTGGACCGTCACGGCGGCCGGTGAGAAGCTGTTGTTGGTGACGGCGACGTCGACGAGCGCGGCGGTCGGCGCCGCGGGGGCTGCCGGCGTGGCCGGCGCCGCCGGCGTCGAGGGAGTCGATGGGGTGCTGGGGGTGGAGGGCGTCGTGGGGGTGGTCGGCGTGCCGCCGGCGCCATCCCCTCCGCCGCCGCAGCCGAGCGCACCGCCGGCGGCGAATAAGGCCAGACTGAGCATCGCGCGTGTGCGCATCGGGCCGCTCCGGTTGAGATGACGTATCCGTTCGACCAGCGCGCATGTCGCAGGTGGGGTGCCGCGCCTGCGGCCGTCGATGAAAACTCACATGTCGTTTCTCATCAACGACTTGCACCTTCGCGCTCCCCCGCGGTTTTCGACGCGGTGCATCGTGCCGTCGCAGCCGCTGTATCGCCGTGGACCGCCCACCGCCGCCCGGTGACCCAGCCTCGTGCGCCCGCTCTCTCGTTAAGTCAACTTTTCTATTGACATATTGATCGCCTCGCCCTATCCTCGCGCCCAACCCGGAGCGCGACTCGCGCTCGACGCGCCCACTCCGGACGCTATCGGGGAGCATTGACGCGGAGGAACTCCATGCGCTCGCCTCGCCCCTCGCTCGCCATCGCCCTGCCCATCACCATCGGCCTCGCGTGCGCGCTGGCCTTCCTCGCGTGCGGTCGCACGACGACGGAGCCCGCCGTGCAGCCGGAGACGCTCGATCCCTCGCTCGTCGCGCAGGGGAAACAGATCTTCCGCCACGAGACTTTCGGCGACGAGCGATACTGGACCGACACCGCGCGCATGCACGAGGTGATTCAGAGCAGCGTGTCGCCGCAGCTCGCGCTCCGCGTCGGGCTGAAGGTGGACGTGGACGCGCTTCCCCAGGGGGTGCGCGACGCGCTCGCGGCGGGACAGGTGGACCTCGGCAGCCCGGCAACCACCGTCGTTCTGCTCAAGCTCGGCGCCGTCGTCGGGCTGGAGGGCAAGGTCGCGCAGACCGCAACCGGAAAGGACACGCTCACCGCGGTCGGGATCACCTGCGCGATGTGCCACTCCACCGTGGACAACTCCTTCGCGCCGGGGATCGGCCACCGCCAGGACGGCTTTCCGAACCACGACCTCGACGTGGGGGCGATCGTCGCGCTCTCGCCCGCCATCCCCGCCGGGACGAAGGCAATCCTCAACAGCTGGGGACCGGGGAAGTACGATGCGCGGACGAACATCGACGGACAGAGCATCCCCGCGGTGATTCCCCCCGCGTATGGGCTCAACGGCGTGGCGCGCGAGCTCTACACCGGCGACGACGTGGTGTCCTACTGGAACGCCTACGTCGCCGTCACGCAGATGCACGGCCAGGGCTCGTTCCGCGACGACCGGCTCGGGATCGCCATTGCCAAGTCGCCCGACCTCGTCACGCCGCTCCTCCCCGCACTGCGCCAGTACCAGTTCAGCCTCACCGCGCCGGCTCCCGCCGCGGGCAGCTTCGACGCAGCGGCCGCGGCTCGCGGCAGAACGCTGTTCGCTGGCGCGGCGCGCTGCGCGAGCTGCCACGCCGGCACCTTGTACACCGACGTGAACGGTGGCATCCTGCACGAGCCCTCCGAGGTGGGACAGGGTGCGGCCTTCGCGAACCGCAGCGTGACGAAGCGCTACCGGACGACACCGTTGCGCGGGCTCGCGCAGCACGCCCCCTACTTCCATGACGGCGCGGCGAAGACGCTGGCCGACGTCGTTGGGCACTACGACACGCTCCTGTCGCTCCACCTGTCGGCGCCGCAGAAGGCCGACCTCGTGGAGTTTCTCAAGTCTCTCTGAACGGCCGACACCATGAGTCACGACGATGCGCCCCTGAAGGGACCCGATCTCTCGGCAGGCGTCCCGCTGTCGGAGATCCCGCTGGGAGGGATGCTCCTGGGGCACTGCGCCGGCGAGCCGGTGCTGCTGACGCGGGAGGGGGACGAGGTGCATGCGGTGAGCGCGACCTGCACGCACTATGGAGGACCGCTCGCCGAGGGGGTACTGGAAGACGGAGTGGTTCGCTGTCCCTGGCATCACGCCTGTTTCAGCGTCCGCACCGGCGAGGCGCTGCGCGCTCCGGCGCTCTCGCCGGTGGCGTGCTGGCGGGTGGAGCGCAGCGGTGACCGGGTGCTCGTGCGCGAGAAGGTGGAGCGCGACGCGCTGGCGGCGACGTATCCGGCTCGGCTGCCGGCGACCGGGGCCGAGCGCCGCATGGTGATCGTGGGCGCGGGGGCGGCGGGGGCCGCGGCGGCGGAGATGCTGCGGCGCTGCGGATTCGGCGGTCCGGTAACTGTCGTCGACGGTGAGCCGGACTCGCCGTACGACCGCCCGAATCTCTCGAAGGACTTCCTCGCCGGCACGGCGCCGGCGGAGTGGATCCCGCTACGGCCGGCGGGCTTCTACGAACGGCACGGCGTGACGCTGGTGCGCGGACGCGCCACGTCGCTCGACGTCTCGGGCCGCACGCTCGAGGTGGAGGGGCACGGGACGCTCCCCTTCGACGCGCTGCTGCTCGCGACGGGCGCGGAGCCGGTGCGCCTCCCTCTGCCCGGTGGCGACCTGCCACACGTGCACTATCTCCGCTCGCTCGCGGACAGCCAGCGCATCGCCGTCGCGTCGACGGCGGGTGGGACGTCGCGCGCGGTGGTGATCGGCGGCAGCTTCATCGGGCTCGAGGTCGCCGCCTCGCTGCGCGCGCGCGGCCTGGCTGTGCATGTCGTCGCGCCGGAGGCGCTCCCGCTGGAGCGCGTGCTCGGGCGAGCGCTCGGCACGTTCATCAAGTCGCTGCACGAGGAGAAGGGAGTCGAGTTCCATCTCGAGCGGAAGCCGGCGCGCATCGAGGAGAAGGCGGTCGTGCTGGACGACGGGACGAGGCTCGACGCCGATCTCGTGGTGATCGGCGTCGGGGTGCGACCGCGCCTCGCCCTGGCCGAGCAGGCGGGGCTGTCGATGGATCGCGGCGTGCTGGTGAACGAGCATCTCGAGACGAGTGCGGCGGGGGTGTGGGCCGCGGGGGACATCGCGCGGTGGCCCGACCCGCACAGCGGCGAGCGCATCCGCGTGGAGCACTGGGTCGTCGCGCAGCGCATGGGGCAATGCGCGGCGCGCAACATGCTCGGCGCGGGCGAGCGATTCCGGGAGGTGCCCTTCTTCTGGAGCGCGCACTACGACGTGAGCATCAATTACGTGGGGCACGCGGAGTCGTGGGACGCCGTGCGGGTGGACGGATCGGCGGAGGAGCGCGACGTGGCCGTGCGTTTCGAGCGCGGGAGGAAGGTGCTCGCGCTCGCCACGATCTTCCGCGACGAGGAGAGCCTGCGGGAGGAGATCGCGATGGAGCGCCAGGGAGCGGCCGAGGGGGAGCGGGGCTGACGAGAGCGGGCGGCGCCGCCGCCGGGTATGTTCCGGCGGAGTGGCCGGTGCGCCGCGCCGCGCCCTCTGGCAGGGGCCGTGCATGGAGGAGGCGCCGTCGCCGCGCGTCGTCGCCCCGCCGGGCGGCCACGCCTCCAACGTCCTCCACTGGTACTCCGATATCGTTGCTCCCACGCTCAGCCGCCTGATCCGGGGCTTCCGCTCCAGCGCCACGCCCGGCGCCGACGAGCTCCTCGCCGGCCCGCTCCGCGGTGAGCCGCTTGGCGCCGACCGCCTCGGCGAGCGGGCCCTCAGCCTGGCGCGCAGCCAGCACGTCACGACGCACCTGGCGCGGGCACCACGCGCGCCCCTGCTCGCGCGGCTCACGCAGACGCGAGCGATCCTGGACGACGCGCGCGAGGCGCTCGCCCAGGTGGTGGCGGAGGATGGGGACGTCGGGCCGGCGGGCGAGTGGCTGCTGGACAACTTCCACGTCGTCCGCGAGCACATCCGCGAGGTGCACGAGAGCCTGCCGCGGGGCTACTACCGCGAGCTGCCCGTGCTCTCGGACGGCCCGCTCGCCGGCTATCCGCGCGTCTACGAGCTGGCGATCACGCTGATCTCCCACACGGAGGGGCGCGTCGACCTGGACAGTGTGGAGCTGTTCGTGGGCGCCTTCCAGCTTGTGGCGCCGCTCTCGATCGGCGAGCTGTGGGCGATTCCGGCGATGCTGCGGCTGGGCTGCCTGGAGAGCGTGCGCCGCATGACGCTGCGGACCGTCCAATGGCTGGGGGAGGTGCGCGAGGCGGACGCGTGGGCCGACCGCATCACAGCGGCGGGAGACGAGGGATCTCCTGCCCTGCGCGACATGCTCGACTCCTTCGTCGCCGCGCCGCCGGCGCTCACACCGACGGTCGTGTCGCGGCTGCTGCGGCAGCTCCGCCCGCTGCGCGGCGCGCACCCGCCGCTGATGCGGCTGGAGCAGTGGCTGGGCGAGGAGTCGCTGAGCGCCGAGCATGCCGGCGCGCTCGCGACGCAGCGGCTGGCGCTGACGCAGCTCATGATGGCGAACAGCATCACGAGCCTGCGGGCGATCACCCACGCCGACTGGCGCACCTTCGTCGAGCATCAGAGCGCGATGGAGGCGGTGCTGCGCGACGATCCGGCGGGGGCGTACGCGTCGATGACCTTCGCGACGCGCGATCACTACCGCCACGTGGTGGAGCGCATCGCGAAGCGCACGAAGCAGGACGAGGGGCTGGTCGCGCAGCGGGTGGTCGGGCTCGCGCGCGCGTCGCTCGCCCAGGACGCCCACGACGCGCGGCGGTCGCACGTCGGCTACTACCTGATCGACTCGGGGCTCGCGCAGCTCGAGCGCGAGTGCGGCTATCGCACCGCGCCGGGCGAGAGCGTCGACCGCTGGATCCACCGCCACCCGAACTTCGTCTTCGTCGGGGGGATCCTGTCCGGCACGCTCGTCGTGCTGGCGGCGATCCTGCGGCTCGCCGGACCGGAGGCGCGCGGCGCGTCCTGGCTGGTGCTGGTGCTCGCGCTGGTGCCGGCGAGCGACATCGCCGTGGCGCTGGTGAACCTGCTCGTCACGAGCTTCCTGCCGCCGCGGCGGCTCCCGAAGCTCGATCTGGACGCGCCCGGCGGAGTCCCTCCCGCGCTGCGCACCGCCGTGGTGGTCCCGACGCTGCTGCCCAACGTGGAGGCGGTGTCCGACGCGTTCGAGCATCTCGAGGTGCAGTTCCTCGCCAACCGCGACCGGCACCTGCATTTCGCGCTGCTCACGGACTTCACCGACTCGGACACCGAGACGCGGCCCGAGGATGCCGCGATCCTCGACGCCGCCGTGGACGCCGTGCGTGCGCTCAACGCGCGCTACGCACCGGCGACCGAGGATACCTTCTACCTGTTCCATCGCGTGCGGCAGTGGAATCCGCGACAGGGCACGTGGATGGGCTGGGAGCGCAAGCGCGGCAAGCTGGGGCAGTTCAACCGGTACCTGCGCGCTGGCGAGAGCGCCTTCGCCACGATCGTGGGGCGCCCGGAGATCCTGCGCGAGTGCCGCTACGTCATCACGCTCGACGCCGACACGGTGCTGCCGCCTGGCGCGGCGCGCGTGCTCATCGGCACGCTGGCGCACCCGCTCAACCGCGCCGAATTCGACGAGGCGAGCGGTCGGGTGACGCGCGGGTACGGGATCCTGCAACCGCGCGTCGGCGTGTCGCTCCCGAGCGCCTACCGCTCGCGCTTCGCCGTGATCCATTCGGGGCACCCGGGAGTGGACCCGTACACCACCGCGGTCTCGGACGTCTACCAGGATCTCTACGGCGAGGGGAGCTTCACCGGCAAGGGGATCTACGACGTCGGCGCCTTCGAGAGCGCGACGCACGGCCGGTTCGAGGAGAACACGCTCCTCTCGCACGACCTGATCGAGGGGAGCTACGCGCGCGCCGGCCTGGCGAACGACATCGTCGTGTACGACGACTATCCGGCGCAGTACCTGAGCTTCACGCGCCGCAAGCGCCGCTGGATCCGCGGCGACTGGCAGCTGTTGCGCTGGCTGCTGCCGTGGGTGCCGGGCCCGCGGGGGATGGAGCGGAACAGCCTCCCCCTGCTCTCCCGCTGGAAGATCTTCGACAACCTGCGCCGCAGCACGCTGGAGATCTCGCAGCTCGCGCTGCTCGTCGCGGGGTGGACCCTCCTTCCTGGCGTGCCCTCGCGGTGGACCGTGCTGACGCTCGGCCTCGTGGCGGCACCCTGGCTCGCGGCGCTGCTGCTCGCGGTGCTGCGCCCGCCGCTCGACAAGTCGTGGGGCGCCTACTACG
The DNA here is from genome assembly GCA_038325515.1 of Gemmatimonadales bacterium. Taxonomy (GTDB): domain Bacteria; phylum Gemmatimonadota; class Gemmatimonadetes; order Gemmatimonadales; family Gemmatimonadaceae; genus AG11. Next base: position 12,178 of record JBBQJC010000009.1, read on the forward strand.
GCGCGGTGGCCCACGACGCGGTGGTGAGCCTCCAGCAGGTGGCGCTCGCCATCGTCGTGCTTCCGCACCAGGCATGGATCTCGGCCGGGGCGATCGCGCGGACGCTGTGGCGGCTGGGGGTGACGCGGCGGAATCTCCTCGAGTGGCAGACCGCGTCGGGGGCGGAGCAGGCGGTGTCGGGCTCGGTGCGCGGCGTGCTGCGCGCCATGTGGCAGGCGCTCGCGCTGGTCGTCGTCGTCGTCGCGGGCGTCGTGGCGCATGCCCTTCGCCACCCGGAGACGACGGCGGCGGTGCCGCTGGCGCTCGCCATCGCCCCGCTCGCCATCGCGTGGCTCGCGTCACCCTTCGTCGTCCGGCATCTCACCCGCCCGCCGCCGCGGGCGGAGCGGCGACTGTCGGCGGAGGAGCGCGAGCAGGCCCTGCGCTATGCGCGGCTCCACTGGGCGTACTTCCAGCGCTTCGCCAGCGAGGGGACCCACTGGCTGGCTCCCGACAACTTCCAGGACGATCCGTCGCCGGTGCTCGCGATGCGGACGTCGCCGACCAACATCGGGCTGCAGCTCATGGCGGTGGTCAGCGCGTACGAGCTGCGCTTCATCGGCGCCGAGGAGATGACACGGCTGCTGGAGCAGACCTTCGCGACGATGGAGCGGTTGCGCCGATTCCGGGGGCACTTCCTGAACTGGTACGACCTGCACGACCTGCACGTCCTCGAGCCCGCATACGTCTCGACCGTCGACAGCGGCAACCTCGCGGGGCACCTGCTCGCGCTGCGGCAGGCGTGTCTGGCGATCCCGGACGAATCGCCGGACGCGGCCCCGTTCGCCGAGCGGCTCGCCGCGATGGCCGAGCGGGCGCTGGCCTACGTGCAGGTGATGGACTTCCGCTTCCTGTTCGACGACGAGCGGAAGCTGTTCTCCATCGGCTACCACGAGGCGTCGCACACGCTGGACGCGTCGTACTACGACCTGCTCGGCTCCGAGGCGCGGCTGGCGAGCTTCGTGGCGATCGCGAAGCTCGACGTGCCGGTGGACCATTGGTTCCATCTCGACCGCACGCTCACGAGCAGCGCCGGCGATACCGCGCTGGTGTCGTGGAGCGGGAGCATGTTCGAGTACCTCATGCCGGCGCTGGTCATGCGCTCGCTCCCCTTCACGGTGCTGGCGCAGACGTACGAGGGCGCCGTCGCGCGCCAGGTGGCCTACGGAGCGGAGCGGCACGTCCCGTGGGGGGTGAGCGAGAGCGCGTACAACCTGCGCGACAGGCACCTGACGTATCAGTATCGCGCCTTCGGCGTGCCGGACCTGGCGCTGAAGCGCGGGCTCGGGCGCGACCTCGTCATCGCGCCGTACGCGTCGGCACTGGCGGCGATGGTGGATCCGGCGCGCGCGCTGCAGAACCTGGCGGCGCTCGAACGGAAGGGTGCGCTCGGGGAGTTCGGCTTCCGCGACGCGCTCGACTACACGCGCCCCGAGCCGGGGCGGCGCTACGCCGTGGTGGGCAACTACATGGCGCATCACGTCGGCATGAGCCTGGCGGCGCTGACGAACGCGCTCACCGCGGACGTATGGCAGCGGCGCTTCCACGCCGAGCCGCTGGTGAAGGCCGCCGAGCTGCTTCTGCACGAGCGCATCCCGCGGCGGCTCGTGCTGCAGGACGAGCAGACGTCGCGCGCCGACGAGGCGCTTCCGGATCCCGCCGTCGAGCAGCCGGCGGTCCGCGAGGTGACGCGGCTGGACACGCCGGTGCCGCGCGTCGCGCTGCTGGGGCGCCTCCCGTACACCATCATGTTGAGCCAGGCCGGCGCAGGCTACAGCCGGTACGAGTCGCTCGCCGTGACGCGATGGCGCGCGGACGGGACGACCAACAGCACCGGACAGTACTGCTACGTGAAGGAGTTGAAGGGGGGGCGTCTCTGGTCCGCCTCGCACCAACCCGTCTGCGCGCCGCCCGACCGGTATCGCGCGCTGCTGGCCACCGACCGGGTCACGTTCGAGCGGCAGGACGGCGAGATCGAGACGCGCACGGAGGTCGCCGTTGCCCCGGAGGACTTCGCGGAGGTGCGGCGCGTGACGCTGACGAACACGGGACGCACGCCGCGCGAGGTGGAGCTCACGAGCTACGGTGAGATCGTGCTGGCGCCGTCCGACACCGACCGGGCGCATCCCGCGTTCGCCAACCTGTTCGTCGAGACGGAGTGGCACGAGTGGTGTTCCGCCGTCACCGCGACGCGCCGGCCGCGGTCGGCGAGCGAGCAGCCGCTCTGGTGCGTGCACGTCGTGGCCACCGGGGAGGAGCTGGTGGGGTCGGTTTCCTTCGAGACCGACCGGGCGCGCTTCATCGGCCGCGGGCGCACCACGCGCGACCCTGTCGCGCTCGAGGTGGACGGACCGCTCTCCGGCACCGCCGGCGCGGTGCTCGATCCCGTGTTCGCGCTGCGCGCGCGGGTGCGGCTCGATCCGGGCCAGTCGGCGAGCGTGTGCTTCACCACACTCGTCGCGCGCTCGCGGGACCAGGCCTTCCGGATGGCCGACCGCTACAACGACCCGCGGACCGTGCAGCGGGCTCTCGATCTCGCCTGGACCTCCACGCAGATGGAGCTGCGCGAGCTGGCAGTGACTCCCGCCGACGCGGCCGTCTTCCAGGACATCGCGAGCCACCTGCTGTATCCGAGCGAGGTGATGCGCGCGCCGCAGGACGAGCTGCGCCGCAACGAAGGCTCGCAGCCGCTGCTCTGGGCGCAGGGGATCTCCGGCGACTGGCCGATCGTCGTCGCGACGATCGACACGCCCGACGGCATCCCGACGCTGCGGCAGCTGTTCGCCGCGCACCATTACTGGCGGCGCCGTGGCGTGCAGGCGGATCTCGTCATCCTCAACGAACATCCGTCCGGCTACACGCAGGAGATCGAGGAGGAGATCCTCGATGCGATGTACGCGTCCAACGAGCCCGACGCCCTGGACACGCCGGGCGGCGTGTTCCTCCGGCGCGGCGACCAGCTCGACCCGGCGACGCGGCTGATGCTGCGTGCCACGGCGCGCGTGCACGTCGCCTGCGACGGGCGCTCGCTCGGCCGCTCGCTCGAGCAGGCCGCCGTGGACAGCAGCCGCTCCGCGGCCGCGGCGCCCTCCGCATCACCAGCCGCGCCGCGTGCCTCCGTTGCGCCGGCGCGGCTCGCCGCCGCGCCCGTGACCACGGCCGCGGTTGCAGCGGCGGCGGACGACCCGCCGCCTCCGGCGACTCTGCTCGCCTTCGACAACGGGACGGGCGGGCTGACAGCCGACGGCGCATACCAGATCCGCGTGCACGGCGACGTCCTGCCGCCGGCGCCCTGGGCGAACGTCATCGCCAACGCCCACGGCGGGTTCCTCGTCTCGGAGCGCGGCGTGGGGTGCGTGTGGGCGGAGAGCAGCTACTTCTATCGCCTCACTCCCTGGCATAACGATCCGGTGAGCGATCCACCGGGCGAGGTGCTGTACCTGCAGGACGAGGCGACGGGTGCGCTCTGGAGCGCGACTCCCGCGCCGGTGCGCAGCGCGCTGCCCTTCACGGTGACGCACCGGCAGGGTGCCTCGGTGTTCGAGCACGCCCGTGGGGGAATCACGAGCCGGCTCGTGGTCGGGATCGCCGAGCACGACGCCGTGAAGTTCTCCCTCCTGCGGCTGACGAACGACACGAGCGAGGTGCGGCGCATCGTCGTCACCTCCTACACCGAGTGGACGCTCGGCGCACTGCGGGAGCACACGCAGCATCAGGTCCGCACCAGCTTCGACGACGCGCACGGGGCGATCCTGGCGCGAAACGACTTCGACCCGCAGTTCGCCGGCCGCGTGTCGTTCAGCGCGATGAGCGAGGCGGTCCTGGCCTATACGGGCAACCGCCGCGAGTTCCTCGGGCGGAACGGCACGATGTCCGCGCCGGTCGCCCTCGCGGTGGGGGCACCGCCGCTGGCGCGCACGACGGGAGCCGGCATCGACCCGTGCGCCGCGCTGCAATGTGTCGTCGAGCTCGCGCCGGGCCAGTCGCACGAGCTGTCGACGATGCTCGGCGCGGCGGCCGACCTCGACGCCGCTCGCGAGACCATGGCCCGCTTCGCCGGCGCCGCGGCGGCGCGTGCCGCGGTCGAGGCGACCGAGCGCGCCTGGACCGACCGGCTCTCCGTGGTGCAGGTCCGCACTCCCGAGCCGTCGTTCGACGCGATGCTCAACCAGTGGACGCTGTACCAGGCACTCGGGTGCCGGATGTGGGCGCGCTCGGCGGTCTATCAGAGCAGCGGGGCCTACGGATTCCGGGACCAGCTCCAGGACGTGCTCGCGTTCGTCTATGCGGAGCCGGCCGTCGCGCGAGCGCACATCCTGCGCGCGACGGCGCGGCAGTTCGTCGAGGGCGACGTGCAGCACTGGTGGCACCCGCAGAGCGGGCGCGGCGTGCGCACCCGCTTCTCCGACGATCTCGCCTGGCTGCCCTTCGTCGTGGAGCGCTACGCCGAGGTCACCGGCGACGCGTCGGTGCTCGCGGAGGAGGTGCCCTTCCTCCAGATGCGGACGCTCAATCCCGGCGAGGACGAGCTGTACGACCTGCCGCAGGTGAGCGCGACGAGCGCCAGCGTGTACGAGCACTGCCTGCGCGCGCTCCGGCGTGCCTGCACCGTCGGAGAGCACGGTCTTCCGCTCATGGGATCCGGCGACTGGAACGACGGGATGAACCGCGTGGGCGTCGAAGGGCGGGGCGAGAGCGTCTGGCTCGCCTGGTTCCTCGTCACCACGCTGCGCCGGTTCGCCGCTCTCGCCGCGGCGCGCGCAGACTCGGCGACGGCGGCGGAGCTCCGCCGGCAGGCCGACGCCTACGTGACGGCAGTCGAAGCGTCGGCGTGGGACGGCGCCTGGTACCGCCGCGCCTACTTCGACGACGGGACGCCGCTCGGGTCCTCGGCGAGCGACGAGTGCCGCATCGACTCGATCGCGCAGAGCTGGAGCGTGATTTCCGGGGCCGGCGATCCCGCGCGCGCCGCGCAGGCGATGCGGTCGCTCGACGAGTATCTCGTCGACGAGCAAGCGCGGATGATCCTCCTGCTCACCCCGCCCTTCGACCACACGGTGCACGACCCCGGCTACATCAAGGGATACCTGCCGGGAGTGCGCGAGAATGGCGCCCAGTACACCCACGCCGCGCTGTGGGCGGTGCTGGCGACGGCGCTGCAGGGAGACGGAGGCCTCGCGTTCACCCGCTACCAGATGCTCAATCCGCTGACGCACTCCCGCACGCCGGCGGCGGTCGCGACGTACAAGGTGGAGCCGTACGTCGTGGCGGCGGACGTATACACCGCCGCAGGGCATCTGGGACGGGGCGGCTGGACCTGGTACACCGGCTCGGCGAGCTGGATGTACCGTGTCGGCCTCGAGTCGATCCTCGGCTTCACCAAGCGGGGCGACCGGCTCAGCATCGTCCCACGTGTGCCGGCGGAGTGGGGAGAGCTCTCCATCGACTACCGATACGGCGCCAGCAGCTACTCCATCACCGTGCGCGAGCCGGCGAAGGTGGGGCTAGGGGGCGCGACGATCGTGCTTGACGGGGTCGCGCTCGACGGCGAGGAGCTCTTGCTCCGCGACGACGGCGCGGCGCACACCGTTCTAATGACGCCGCGCCCGAGCCGGCTCGCGAGCGGCTAGCGGGCGACGGGGAGCAGGAGCGTGAACACCGCGCCGGAGCCCGGCTCGCTCTCGACCGACAGCTCTCCCCCCATCGCACGCGCGAGCTCGCGGCTGATCGCGAGACCGAGCCCCGTCCCCGCCTTCGGATTGGTGAGCGTCCGGTCGAGCTGCACGAACGGTTCGAAGATGACTTCCAGCATTCCGGCCGGGATCCCGCGGCCGGTGTCGCGCACGTGAAGCTCCACGACGTCACGCCGACCCACCCCGGATACGATGATGGTCCCTCCGTCCGGGGTGAACTTGATGGCGTTGGAGAGGAGGTTGAGGATGATCTGCCGGACCTTCTCCTCGTCGGCGTGCGCGACGAGCGAGGACGCGCAGCCGCGGTAGTCGAAAGTGAGCCGCTTCCCCTGGAGCTGTGGTTCGATGAGCGCCTCGATCTCGGCGACGAGCGCCCGCAGCGGGACGTCGCCCGCCTCGACGGTGAGCCGTCCCGCCTCGATGCGCGCGAAGCTGAGGATGTCCTCGATGAGCGAGAGCAGATGCCGCTCGCTGCGGCGGATGCGCTGCAGGGCGTCGAGCTGCGCGGCGGTGACGGGTCCGTGCAGCCCCATCTCGAGCAGCTCGGTGTACCCGGCGATCGCGTTCAGCGGCGTCCGCAGCTCGTGGCTCATCATCGCGAGAAAGGCCGACTTGGCAACATTCGCCGCCTCGGCCTCGGCCTCGGCTCGCGCCGAGCGCGCGACGTCCCGCGCCCGCTCCGTCTCGGCGAGCGCCGACGCGAGGCTCTCGTTCGTCTGCTCGAGCTCCTCGGCGAGCGACTGCGCTTCCTCCGTCTGCGCCTCGAGCTCGGCGGTCTGCTCCTTGAGCCGCTCCGAGAGCGCGAACAGCTCGCCGGCGCGCCGCTCCCACTCGACGCGCGCCGCCTCGGTGGCCGCGAGATGCCTGGCGTGCTCCTCGGCGGCGCGCTGCGCGGTGAGGTCTCGCGTGAGCTTGGCGAAGCCGACGACGGCGCCCGCGTCGTCCCGCAGCGCCGTGGCCACGACCTCGGCCCAGAAGCGCGAGGCGTCGCGCCGCACGCGCCAGCCTTCATCTTGGGCGCGCCCGTCCCGCGCCGCCTGCTCGAGCAGGCGCGCGGGCTTCCCCGCCTGGATTTCTTCCGGCGGATAGAAGAGCGTATGCTGGCGGCCGATGATCTCGTCGGCGGTGTAGCCCTTGAGGCGCTCGGCGCCGCGGTTCCAGCTCAGTACGGACCCGCTTCGGTCGAGCGCGAAGATCGCGCAGTCGACCACGCTCTCCACGAGGAGTCGATGGAGGACGGCAGACGAGGCGGCGGCAGGCTGGTCGGCACGCCGGTCCATGCCGCGCGACGCGCTGTGCACGTCGGACGTCACGAGCAGCTCCAGCGCCAGTCGCGCACGTCGGGCATGTCGTCGCCGTGCTCCCGGATGTACGCATGGTGCTCGGAGAGCCTCCGTCGGCAGTACTGCTCGAGCGCCTGGCCCTCCGCCGATCCGGACAGCCCCGGCACGCGCGCCACGACGTCGAGCGCGAGATGGAAACGGTCCAGATCGTTGAGCACCGTCATGTCGAACGGCGTCGTCGTGGTCCCCTCCTCCTTGTAGCCGCGCACGTGCAGGTTGCCGTGATTCGTGCGCCGGTAGGTGAGCCGGTGGATGAGGAAGGGATACCCGTGGAAGGCGAAGACGATCGGCCGGTCGGTGGTGAACAGCGCGTCGAAGGCCGCGTCACTCAGACCATGCGGGTGCTCCGCCTGCGGCTGGAGCGTCATCAGATCCACGACATTGACGAAGCGCACGCGGAGCCGCGGCAACCACTCCCGCAGCAGCGCCGTCGCGGCGAGCGCCTCCAGCGTGGGCACGTCGCCCGCGCTGGCCAGGACGACGTCGGGGTCGCGTCCGTTCTCCGTGCTCGCCCACTTCCAGACGCCGAGCCCCGCCTCGCAGTGCGCGGTCGCCGCCTCGATGCCGAGCCACTGCGGCGACGGCTGCTTGCCCGCGACTATCACGTTCACGTAGTGGCGGCTACGCAGGCAGTGATCGGCAACGGAAAGCAGCGTGTTCGCATCGGGAGGCAGATAGACACGCACCACGTCGGCTTTCTTGTTCACGACGTGATCGAGGAAGCCAGGGTCCTGGTGGCTGTTGCCGTTGTGGTCCTGACGCCAGACGTGCGACGTGAGCAGATAGTTGAGCGAGGCGATCGGCGCGCGCCAGGGAATGTGGCGCGTGGTGCTCAACCATTTGGCGTGCTGGTTGAACATCGAGTCCACGATGTGGATGAACGCCTCGTAGCAGGAGAAAAGCCCGTGACGGCCGGTGAGCAGGTAGCCCTCGAGCCATCCCTGGCAGAGGTGCTCGCTCAGCACTTCCATCACCCGCCCGTCGCGGGCGACGTGATCGTCGCTCGGCAGCACGATGGCCGAGGACATGCGGTCCGTCACCTCGAACAGGGCATCGAGCCGGTTCGAGCTCGTCTCGTCCGGACCCATCACGCGGAAATTCGCTTCCCGCGCGTTCAGGCGCATGACGTCGCGCAGCAGGCCGCCGAGCACCCGCGTCGCCTCGCCATCCACCGCGCCGGGAGCGCTCACTTCCACCGCGTGATCGCGAATGTCGGGCATCACGAGATCGCGCAGCAGGAGGCCGCCGTTGGCGTGCGGGTTCGCGCTCATGCGCCGCGTCCCCCGCGGTGCGAGTGCCGCCAGCTCGGGCACGAGGGCACCCGACTCGTCGAACAGCTCCTCCGGGCGGTAGCTGCGCATCCACTCCTCGAGCAGGGCGAGATGCGCCGGATGCTCGGCGAGCCCCGCGAGCGGCACCTGATGCGAGCGGAACGAGCCTTCCGTCTGCTTTCCGTCCACCGAGACGGGGCCCGTCCAGCCCTTCGGCGACCGGAGGACGATCATCGGCCAGCGCGGCCGGGCCGCGCCAGGGTGATCGCGCGCCGTGGCCTGGATCGCGCGGATTCGATCGAGCACGTCGTCGAGGGTCGAGGCCATCAGCTCGTGCATCAGCTCCGGATCCTGCCCGGAGACGAAGTGCGGCTCGTAGCCGTAGCCGTGCATCAGCTCCACCAGCTCCTGCTCGGGGATGCGCGCCAGCACGGTCGGCCCGGCGATCTTGTAGCCGTTGAGATGCAGGATGGGAAGCACGGCGCCGTCGCGCGCCGCGTCGAGGAACTTGTTGGAGTGCCAGCTCGCCGCCAGTGCGCCGGTCTCGGCCTCCCCGTCGCCGAGGACGCAACAGACGAGCAGGCCCGGATTGTCGAAGGCCGCGCCGTACGCATGCAGCAGCGAATAGCCGAGCTCTCCCCCCTCGTGGATGGACCCAGGGGTCTCGGGCGCGACGTGGCTCGGGATGCCGCCGGGATAGGAGAACTGGGTGAAGAGCCGCGCGAGACCCGGCAGGTCTCGGGTGACCGCCGGATAGACCTCGGTGTAGGTCCCCTCGAGATACGTGTTCGCGACGACGCCCGGCCCGCCGTGTCCCGGGCCGGCGATGAAGATCGCGTTCAGGTCGCGCTCGCGGATCGCGCGGTTCATGTGCGCGTAGACGAAGTTCAGTCCGGGCGTGGTGCCCCAGTGCCCGAGCAGCCGCGGCTTCACCTGGGCGATCGTGAGCGGCTCTCGCAACAGCGGGTTGGCGCGCAGGTAGATCTGGCCGACCGAGAGGTAGTTCGCCGCGCGCCAGTATGCGTCCAGCAGACGCAGCGCGTCGGCGCCGACCGCGGGCCCTTCGGGGGACGAGAGGGTTGAGGTCATGCGCGCGTTCCCCGCAAGGTAGGGTCCACTTGCGACGCCGCGTTCCGCCGTCGCCCGGTCAGCGCGGCAGGCGAACGGTGAACGACGTGCCTTCCTCGTCCGACGACGAGACGCCGATCGTGCCACCGTGCCCGGTGACGATCCGTTCGGCGATGTACAGGCCGAGCCCCAGGCTCGCGGAGGGCGAGGTGACCGCCTCGCAGGCGCCAAGCCGCTTGAACGGGCCGAAGATCCCCTGCATCGCCGACGCCGCGATCGAGGGACCGCGGTTGTGCACCCGCAGCAGGACGGCGTTGCGCTCGCCGAGCAGGGTCAGGGTGATCGGCGATCCCGCCGTCCCGTGCTGCACGGCGTTGCCGAGCAGGTTCTGCATCACCTGCGACAGCCGCGCGCAGTCCCAGTTGCCACGGAGATCGCCCGTCGCGTCGAGGGTGATCGCGCTGCCCGGGTTGGCCGCGGTCATCTCCTCCACCGCGTGCACCGCCTCCTTCTCCAGATCCATCGGCGTTCGGATGACCGGCACGCCCGAACCGAGCCGGCTGCGCGTGAAGTCGAGCAGCTCGCCGACCATCGCGTTCATGCGGCGCCCGCTGCGCGCGATGCGCGTCGTGAGCGTCAGGTGCGGCTCCTGCAGCTCGCCGGTGTCCAGCATGAACTGCGACGCCATGATCACCGCGCCAAGCGGTGTGCGCAGGTCGTGGCCGAGGATTGCGACGAACATCTCCTTCGACCGGTCGATGTCCGCCGTGTACCGGCTGATCGACTCGGCGAGAGACTGGTCGATCGCCTCGTTGAAGCGCATCAGGTCGGTGATGTCGTCGCCCCGCGTCAGGCCGCCGCACTCCGACGTCCAGAGGCGGATCACGCTGGCCCTGAGGGCACGGTACTCGGCAACCATCTCGCCGATGGTGAACCCGTCCATCGCCCGGCCGTGGCCATGCACCTCGGCCGCTGTATCGAGGGCGAGCGGCTCGGCCTTCCCTTTCGACTTCTCGGCCTGCTCGGTCGCGGTCTGCGGCGTGCGCAGGTCGGCGACGATGTGATCGAGCATCGCCTGGGCGTGATCGCGCAGGCCCTCCAGGGGCATGATGCGTCCCGCCGGTCCGCAGCTGCGCGCGAACTCTACCCATTCCGTGAGGATGGGGCCCGAGCTCGCTTCGATGAAATCGGCAAGTCTCACGCGTCGCCTTGGACAGTGTATACAATAAGCCTACTCCGCGGTGACGGCGGCGTTCGCCTCAGCACGCCAGCCCACCGGTCGCCTCCTAGACGTCCGTCGGCGCCTCGGGGCCCAGATCGCCGCTCGCGAGCGACGATTCGGCGATCTGCCGCAGCCGCGCATCCTGGTTGTTCCTCAGCCCGCGAAGGTTTCGGCGCGCACGACGATACGCCATCGGCACGAAGACCCGGGCGCAGTCGAGCTGCGCCCGTGCGCCCTCCTCTCCCCCGGCTCGCTCCAGCTCCCAGGAGGTGCGCGAGAGCACGGCGGTAGCCAGGAAGATGTCGATCGCCGCGTTCGCGAGCCGCTCCTGGTGGAACTGCTTGTCGATGATTGCCTTCCCATGGCGCATCACGAGCTTCTCCACGGCAAGCGCCAGGTCGTGCACCAGCGTCGCGACGAGATCGGCCTCCTTCTCCAGCGACGTATGCACCATCGTGAAGCTCGGCTTCGTGATCGTGCGCTTCGCGCGGCCGGCGAGGTAGTGGCCGATGGCCCCCATCGAGCGGAGGGGATCCTTGAACGCCTTTCCCAACGCCTTCAGCCGCTCGCCCGGCTGCTGCAGCCCCATCAGGGCGATGAGCGCGCGCAGGATCTCGTTCGTCCCCTCGAAGATCGGGTTGATGCGCGAGTCGCGCACCGACTGCTCGTACGGATACTCCTTGGAGTAGCCGATCCCGCCGGCGATCTGCAGCGCATCGTTCGAGGCGCGGAAGGCGAGCTCCGACGCGAACACCTTGCACGCCGCCGTCTCGAGCGAATAGTCCACGCCGCCCCGGTCGACCATCCCCGCCGCCAGCAGCACCGCCGAATCGGCCGCGTAGCATTCCGCGGCGTTGACGGCGATCTTCTTCTGGATCATCTCGAACGAGCCGATGGGGCGCCCGAACTGTTCCCGCTGCTTCGCATAGGCGAGCGCTTCGGCCATGATGCGCCGCGTCCCGCGCGCGGAGCCGGTCGCGAGCCCCAGACGCCCCGAGTTGAGCACTTCGAGCGCGATCCGGAAGCCGTGGCCGACGTCGCCCAACCGGTCCTCCACGGGCACCTTCACCTTGTCGAAGAAGACGGCGCGCGTGTCGGACGCCTTGATCCCCATCTTCTCCTCGCGCTTGCCGAGCGACACGCCGCTCGCGTGCGCGTCCACGATGAAGGCGGTCACCCGCTCCTTGCGCACCCCGTCCACCTCCACCGCGACCTTCGCGAAGACGGTGAACAGGTCGGCGTAACCCGCGTTGGAGATCCAGATCTTCTCGCCGCTCAGCACGTAGTGCGTCCCGTCCTCGCTCGTCACGGCCGACGTCTTCATCGCCTGGGCATCGGACCCGGAGCCCGCCTCGGTGAGGCAGAAGGCGGCGACGAGCTCGCCCGACGCGCAGCGCGGCAGATACCGTTGCTTCTGCGCGTCGGTGCCGAACAGCACGATCCCCTTGCACCCGATCGATTGGTGCGCGCCGAAGTAGACGCACAGCGCCGGATCCGTCGCGCCGATCTCGCCGAAGACGCGATTGTAGACCTTGGCCGAGGCGCCGAAGCCGCCGTACTCCTCGGGGATGCTCAGCCCCATCAGGCCGAGCTCGTGGAGGCCGGCGCGGACCCCGTCGGGAAACTCCCCGTCGTGGTCGAACTTCGCGCTGTCCACCTTCTCCGCGGCGAAGGCACGGAAGGAGTCGAGGATGAGCCGCAAGGACTCCCGCTCCTCCGGCTCCAGCGCCGGAAAGGGGAAGACGAGATCTTCCCGGATCTCCCCGAGGAAGACCCCCTTGGTGAAGGAGGGGTTGGCGTCGGGCGCGGCGAGATGGGGTTGGTGCGTGTTTTGAGGGGCGGTCATGATGCAATATGCTTCTGCACGCGGCGGCCGGCCAATGCGGCCCATCGCGCCTTCCGGTAGGGGAAACGCCGACATGGCATCGTACTGCTCCCGACGGCGCCCCGCGGGTCCGCCATCCATCTTCTGATACCATGTTCAGCCTACGATCTCTCGCGCGATGGCTGCGCCGCGCTCCGCGGGGCGAGATGCGCCGCGACGCGTGCGCCTCCTGTCCGCTCGCCGGCTGTCCTGTGGGACTGCAGGCCACCGTGCTGTGCATCGCCTGCCACGTGCTGGACGCCCAGCGCCTGCGCGCGCTCGGGCTGTTCGAGGGGGCGCGCGTGGGAGTCGTCGACATCCGCAGCGGGATGGTGCTCGACGTGCGCGGCTCACGGCTCGCGCTCGGGCGCGAGATCGTCGCCGGGATCACCGTGCGGCCACTTCCTTCGTGAGCGGGCGCGCCGCCGCCGAGCGCAGGCGCGTCGCGCCCGTGGCAGGGGGGGCCGGCGCCCTGAGGGTGGCGCTGGTCGGCAATCCGAACGCCGGGAAGAGCACCCTGTTCAACGCGCTGACGGGGATGCGCCAGCACGTCGCGAACTTCCCCGGCGTCACCGTGGAGCACGCCGAGGGGGCGTACGTGCACGAGGCGCTGTCCGTGACGGTGCTCGATCTGCCCGGCACCTACAGCGTGTCTCCGCAGTCGCCCGACGAGGCGGTCGCGCTCGACGTGCTGCAGGGGCGCGCGCGCGGCGTGCCACCGGCCGACGTGATCATCGTCGTCGTGGATGCGGCGAACCTCGAGCGCCATCTCTACTTCGCGACGCAGATCCTGGAACTCGGGCGTCCGACGGTCATCGCGCTCAACCGGATGGACCGGGTGGCGGCCGAGGGGACGCGCATCGACGTCCCCGAGCTGATCCACGAGCTCGGCGTGGTGGTGGTGCCCGTGTCCGCGTCGCGCGGCGAGGGGATCGAGCGCCTGCGGCACGCGATCGCGCGGGCGCCCGCCCTCCCCCCCGCACCTCGGCGGATCGGGCTCGGCGACGACGCGGACGTCGAGCCGCGCTACAGCTTCATCGCGGGCGTGGTCGAGCGCTGCGTCGTGCGCCGCCCGCGCACGGCGCGCACCCTGAGCGACCGCGTGGACGCCGTGCTGCTGCATCGCGTCTGGGGGCTCGCGGTCTTCGTCGGCGTGCTGTTGCTGGTCTTCCAGGCGATGTTCACCGGGGCGCGACCCCTCACCGACGGCATCGAATGGCTCGTGGGCGCGGCGGGCTCCGTCGTGGCGGGCGTGCTGCCCCCGGGCGACCTGCGCAGCCTCATCCTGGACGGGGCGCTGGGCGGGGTGGGGAGCGTGCTGGTGTTCGTCCCGCAGATCGCCCTGCTCTTCCTGTTCATCGGCGCGCTGGAGGACACCGGCTACATGGCGCGCGCGGCCTTCGTGATGGACCGTTACGTGCGCCCCCTCGGTCTTCAGGGGCGCAGCTTCGTCCCGCTCGTCAGCGGCTACGCCTGCGCGGTGCCGGGCATCATGGCCACCCGCACCATCCAGCAGCGCGAGGAGCGGCTCGCCACGATCATGGTGGTGCCGCTGATGAGCTGCTCGGCGCGCCTCCCGGTGTACACCCTGCTCATCGCCGCCTTCGTGCCGGCGGTGAGCGTGGCCGGGATCGCCGGGCTGCAGAGCCTCACGATGCTCGCGATGTACCTGCTTGGCACGGTCGCCGCGCTCGCCGTGGCCTCCCTCTTCCGGCGCACCCTGCTCCGCTCGGACACCCGCGCGCTGATCATGGAGCTGCCGCCGTACTCGCTGCCGAGCCCGCGCGTGCTGCTGGCGAACATGTGGCAGCGCGTGCGCATCTTCCTGCGCCGCGCCGGCACCGTGATCTTCGCGATCTCGATGTTGCTCTGGGGGCTCGCGCACTATCCGCAGTTGCGGACGACCACCGCGGCGCCGGCGACGCCCGAGCAGCAGCTCTCGCACTCGGCGCTCGGGCGCATCGGCCACGCCATCGAGCCGGCGGTGCGCCCGCTCGGCTACGACTGGAAGATCGGTGTGTCGATGGTGGCATCGTTCGCCGCGCGCGAGGTGTTCGTCTCCACGATGGGCACGTTGTACGCGGCGGACGGCGACCGCACGCCGGCGCTGGCGCGGCGCCTGCGCGAGGAGCGCGATCCGCAGACGGGGCGGGCCGTCTACACCCCCCTGGTGGCCGTCGGGCTGATGGTGTTCTACGTCTTCGCCCTGATGTGCACGAGCACCGTCGCCATCACCATCCGCGAGACGGGGGGCGGCTGGACCGGGGTGCGATGGGCGGCGCTGCAGTTCGCGTACATGCTCGCGCTGGCGTATGGCTCGGCCTGGCTCGTCTACCGTGGCGGCCTCGCCCTCGGGTTCGGGGCCGGCGCATGAGTCCCCTCGTGCAGCGATGGCTGACCATCGCGATCCTGCTGGCGGCCACGCTGTATCTCTCGCGCCGCGGATGGCGCTCATGGCGCGCCGCCTCCCGTGCGCGCCGGGATTCGGGCGGGGGGTGCGGGACCGGCTGCGGCTGCGGGTAGGGCTGCGGCACGCGCGTCCCGGCCGCATCTTCGTGGACCGCCCCTTCCGCGCGCACGCGGAGGCGGGTCACACGAGTCGAGGAGCGCACCGCAATGCAGCCTTTCCGGAGCCAGTCGCAGCCCCGCCGGCGATACGATCGCATCGCCGGCACCGTCACGCGATGGACGATCCTTGCGGCGATGATGGCGGGCTGCCGCAGCGCGCCGCCCGAGTCTCCAGCGCGCGACGAGTCACTCTCTGCGGGGATCGGCCGGCTCCCCACCGGCGCATCGCTCGACCCGGCGGGCCGCACCACGCCGGTCGGCGCCATGCCGCTCGCCGCGGTCGTCGCGCCGGGTGGACGTCGCATCGTGCTCAGCCTCGGCGGGTGGCGCGTACAGGGGATCCAGGTCGTGGACCGCGCGACGGGACGGGTGGTGCAGACGCTGCCTCAGCCGTCGGCATTCGTCGGACTTGCCTTCGCGCCCGACGGCCGATCGCTGTACGCGTCCGGCGGCAACGAGGACGTCGTCTACCGCTACCGCTGGGACGCCGATACCGCCGCGCTCGCCGACAGCATCATCCTTGGACGAACGGGGCGCGCGAGCGGGACGCGCTATCCGTCGGGGCTCGCCCTTTCACCCGACGGACGGACGCTCTACGTAGCCGAGAATCTCGGCGACGCGCTCGCGGTCGTGGACGTCGCCTCGGGGCGCGTCACCGGCCGGACGCCGACCCCGCGCTATCCGTACGCCGTCGTCGTCGCTCCGGATGGACAGGTGTTCGTCTCGTCGTGGACGGGCGCCGCGGTACTCGCCTTCCGGCCGCGCGACGACGGCACGCTCGGCGACGCGGCCACCATCGCCGTGGGACGTCATCCGTCGGCGATGCTGCTCGACCGCGCCGGCACGCGGCTGTTCGTCGCGTCCGCCTCCACCGACCGCGTGACCGTCGTGGACACGAAGACGCACGTGCGCATCGCCGAGCTGCTCGATGCGCCCCCGGGAACGACGGAGGGCAGCACCCCGAACGCGCTGGCGCTCAGCGCCGACGAGTCGCGGCTGTACGTGGCGGAAGCCGACAACAATGCAGTGGCGGTGTTCCAGGTGGGCGTCGGGACGCGCGACGGCCTGATCGCGCGCATCCCCGTCGGCTGGTATCCCACCGCGCTGGTGACCGCGGGCGACTCGCTCTTCGTGGCGAGCGGCAAGGGTCGGGGGACCGGGCCGAATCCCGATGGTCCGAGCCCCTCGCACCCGCGGACGCCGACCACGCGCAGCTACACTCTGGGGCAGCTCGAGGGGACGCTGACCACCCTCGCGGGCGCGGAGCTCGGCGGCGCCGAGCTTCCCGCGCTCACTGCGCGCGTGGCGCGTGCGAACGGGTGGGATCGCCCGAGCGCGAGGAGCAGCTCCTACCCGCCGTTCGAGCACGTCGTCTACATCATCAAGGAGAACCGCACCTTCGATCAGGTGCTCGGCGACCTGACGCAGGCGGACGGCGACACCTCGCTCCTGTTCTTCCCGCGTGCCGTGTCGCCGAACAGCCATGCACTGGCCGAGCGGTTCGGCATCTTCGACCGCTTCTTCGTGAATGCCGAGGTCAGCCCGGACGGCCACAACTGGTCGACCGCGGCCTACGCCACCGACTATCTGGAGAAGACGGTGCCGTCGAACTACAGCAACCGCGGGCGAAGCTACGACTACGAAGGGACGAACCGCGGCTTTCGCGCCTCCAACATTCCCGATGACGACGTCGCCGAACCGGCCAACGGCTACCTGTGGGACGCCGTCACCCGCGCGCATCTCACCCTGCGCAACTACGGCGAGTTCGTCGTGCATCCCGACACCTCGGCGGTGCCCTCGCCGAACGAGCCGGCTGGAACGGCGGCACCGCGCGGCGCGCGCTACGTCGGCAACAAGCCGGCGCTGCGGGCCGTGACGTCGCCGGACTATCCGGGATTCGACCTCACGATCCGCGACCAGGTGCGCGCCGACGTATGGCTGCGCGACTTCGCCGACGACGTGCGCCGCGGGAGCATGCCGGCGCTCGAGATCGTGCGCCTGCCCAACGACCACACCTCCGGGATGAGCGCCGGCACTCCCACGCCCGCGGCCTTCGTCGCCGACAACGACCTCGCCCTCGGCCGCATGGTGTCGGCCGTGTCGCGCAGCCCGTACTGGAAGAACACCGTCTTCTTCGTCGTCGAGGACGACGCGCAGAACGGGCCGGATCACGTGGACTCGCACCGCTCGCTGCTGTACGTGATCTCCCCGTGGACCGCCGGCGGGACGCTGCACCGCTGGGTGAACACGACCGACGTGCTCGCGACGATGCTCGAGATCCTGAAGGCACCGCACCTCTCGCAGTTCGACACGCACGCGCGGCCGCTGCGCGAGATCTGGGCGAGCCGGCCCGACCTGCGTCCGTACGACCTGCTTCAGCCGGCAGTCGACTCGATGGCGCGCAACCCGCGCGCGACGCGGGGAGCGCGCGAGTCGTCGCGCCTGGATCTCTCGCAGGAGGACCGCGCGGACGAGGAGCTGTTCAACCGCGTGCTCTGGCGCGGCATCAAGGGTGAGGTGCCCTATCCCGGAACGAAGCGCGCGTCCGTGGCCGAGCTGCGGCGGAGCTACTAGCGGCTACCCTGTCATCCCGCGGCCGCGCAGCGGACGTCGGGACCTACCGTTCCTCACGCGTGGATGGCACGGCGCGCCAGGCACCGTGGATCCCGACACTCGCTGTCGCTCGTGCGGGATGACAGCGCACCGTCGCGCGGGATGACAGGGTGCTACGGCTGCACCGCCAGTCCTACCAGCATGCCGCCGTCCGCGCCGGGCTGCACCGTCGCGTTGACGAGCCACCGTGGTCCGGCGCCCGGGGGAGATGTGTGCGCGTAGTGGACGAGCCGGTTGCCGATCACCACGCCGAGCACGTCGCCGGCGAGCACGTCGCTGGACCAGTGCTGGTTGAGGTACATCCGGCTCAACCCCGGCACCGCGGCGGCCGCGTAGATGAGCGGCTCGGCCCACGGCATTGCGGCGGCGTGCCGCTCACGCAGCTCGCTGACGAGCGCCGCGCCGGCGGCGAACGCGGTCGCCGAGTGCAGCGACGGCCACGCCCGGTTGTCGTAGCCGCTGAAGCCCTTGAAGGCGTGGAAGTCGTACTGGTTCGTGTCGTTCGTGATGTACGGGCGCGAGCGCCCGAGCGGTCCGCGCATCGCCTGGCTCACGAGGCTCGTCAGCACCACGGCCTGCGTCGTGTGCTTCGCCACGTCGGTGAGGGTCTCGGCGTGCGTCAGCTTGCCGATGCCGTACGCGGCCAGCCCCGCGATCGTGATCGTGGTCTCGTTGACCTTCGTCACGTTGTTGACGAAGCGGCGGCGCGACGAGTCGCCCTGCACCCCCGACGACTGGGTCCAGTGCGCGATGCGCACGTCGGCGAGGCTGAGCGCCCCGCTGGCCGCGAGCCCCAGCCCGAGCGCCGCGAGGTCGTGGGGCCGCACGAAGCGCCGGTCCTCGCCCGCGCGCGCCGAATCGGCCCGCGCGGCCCGCGCCTGGCCGTCCGCCGATGGCGCCACGAGGCAGCTGAGAGCCATCACCGCTCCCACCAGAAGAGCGGGGAGGCGAAGCACGATTCGCGGTGAGGTGGATGGAGCGATCATCGAGAGGACCGGGGGAAGGGCGTGGAGGGAGTGCGAACCCTGGCCGGATGCACCTATCATGCCGATCAGGCCGGTGTTTTCTCCGACAGCGAACAACCTGCGGGCACTCATATACTGATGGCCGTGCACCGAACCCCTCCTGACACCCTGCCCTCGAGCGCCTCGGCCTGGCACGCCCTGGACGGCGACGTCGTTCTCGCCGAGCTGGCCGCCACGCCCGACGGGCTGGAGCCCGGCGAGGCCGCGGCGCGGCTCGAGCGCTGGGGGCCGAACCGCCCGGACAGCCCCGAGGCCGAGCCGGCGTGGCGCATGCTCGCGCGCCAGTTCGCCAGCGTCGTCGTCGTGCTGCTCCTCGTCGCGACCGGACTCGCCCTCTCCATGCGGGAATGGGCGAACGCCGGCGTGATCGGGGCGGTCCTGATCCTCGACGTGGTGCTCGGGTTCACGACGGAGTGGCGCGCTCGCCGCGCCATCGAGGCGCTGCTGGCCCTCCAGGCCCCCCGCGCCACGGTACGGCGCGGCGGCCATCGCCGCGAGATCGATGCGGCCGGCGTCGTCCCCGGTGACCTCCTGCTGCTCGAGGCGGGGATGACCGTCCCGGCCGACGCGCGCCTGCTCCAGACGGCCGAGCTGCAGCTCATGGAAGCGCTGCTCACCGGTGAATCGGTCGCGGTCGTCAAGCGCGCCTCGCCGGCCGCGGCGGCGGAGGCGCCGCTCGCCGAGCGCCTGACGATGGTGTATGCCGGCACCTCCGTGGCCGACGGGACCGGCCGCGCCATCGTCGTCGAGACGGGCTCGCGCACCGAGCTGGGACGCGTCGGCACGCTCGTCGGCAGCGTCGTCACGGAGCGCTCCCCGCTCGAGCGGCGGCTCGACGCGCTCGGTCGCAACCTGGGCGCGGTGGCCGTGGTGGTCGCCGCATTCGTTGGGGGCGTGGCGTTCTCGCACGGCGTCGCGCTTCCGGCAGTGGTGACCCTCGTCATCGCCGTCGCGGTCGCCGCGATCCCCGAAGGGCTGCCCGCCGTCGTCACGATCGCGATGGCCGTGGGCGCGCAACGGATGGCGCGCCGCCGCGCGATCGTGCGCCGCCTTCCCGCCGTCGAGAGCCTCGGCGCCGTGTCGGTCGTCTGCACCGACAAGACGGGAACGCTCACGCTCGGCGAGATGACCGTCACCACCCTCTGGGCCGGCGACACCGAATACGAAGTGAGGGGCGTGGGCTACGGACCGGACGGGGAGGTCAGGACGGCGGGCACGGTTCACCGCGCGGGCGACGATGCGCCGCTGGCGGCGCTGCTCACCGCGGCGGCGCTCGTGAACCGCGCGTCGCTGCGCGACGAGGGAGGGCAGCGCGTCGCCGTTGGTGACCCCACCGAGGCCGCGCTGCTCGTCGTCGCCGAGAAGGCGGGGCTCGACCGGGTTGCGCTGCGACGTGAGCTGCCGGAGGTGGCGGAGCTCCCCTTCTCGAGCGCGCGCATGCTGATGGCGACGCTGCACGAGGAGACTGCGTCGTCACGCCGTCTGCTCGTGAAGGGGGCACCGGCGCGGGTGCTGGCGCGCTGCGCGATGGACGACGACGAGCGGCGCCGGCTGCTCGCCGTCAACGAGGTGCTTGCGAGCCGCGGGCTTCGCGTGCTCGCCTTCGCGCAGGCCTCCCGGGAGGGGAGCGAAATGCCGGCGAGTCCCAGTGCGTGGGAGGAGGCGGTTCAGGGGCTCACCTTTCTGGGCTTCACCGGGATGAGCGATCCTCCCGCGCCCCACGTGCGCGAGACGATCGCCACGCTGCGGCAGGCGGGGATCCGCACGCTCATGCTCACCGGCGACCAGCGCGCCACCGCCGAGGCGGTGGGGCGCGCGCTCGGCGTCGTCACCGACGGCCTCACGGTGCTCGACGGCGCCGCGCTCGACGCGACCGGCGACTCCGCGCTGCGCGAGCGCCTCGCGCCGGTGGGAGCGATCAGCCGGGTGAGTCCCGAGGGGAAGCTGCGCGTCGTGCGGGCACTCCGCGCCGCCGGCCACATCGTCGCGATGCTCGGCGACGGCGTGAACGACGCGCCCGCGCTGCGGCAGGCCGACGTCGGCGTCACGATGGGACGGCGCGGCACCGATGTGGCGCGCGAGGCTGCCGGCGTCGTGCTCGCCGATGACCGCTTCGAGACGATCGGGGCGGCGGTCGAGGAAGGGCGGCGCATCTTCGACAACATCCGCCGCGTCGTCCTCTATCTCCTCGCCGGCAACCTCGCGGAGCTCATCGTCATTCTCGGTGGTGCCCTCACGGGGGCGATGCTCCTCACTCCGCTGCAGATCCTCTGGATCAACCTCGTCACCGACAGCCTTCCCGCGCTGGCCCTCGCCGTCGAGCCGGCGGAGGCCGAGGTGATGCGCCGGCCCCCGCGTCACGCCCGCGAGCCGCTCCTGCCAGGACGTCTCGTCGCGTATGCCGTCATATACGCGTGCATCGTCGCCGCGGTGACGTTCACGGCATTCGCCGCATTCGGAGGCGCCGAGCGCGGGCGCGCCGCGGCCTTCATGACCGTCGTGCTCGCACAGCTCGTGCTCGTGATCGGCCTGCGCGCACCGCGGCCTGCGGGCCGCGCCAGGCGGGATGAACGCGGCTACACGACGCCCGCCGTGGTGGCGACGGTGGTCCTGCAGGCTGCCCTCGTCCTCGTGCCCGCCGTGGCCGGCGCGCTCGGCCTGCGGAGCCTGGGCGCATCGGGACTCGTCATCCTCGCGGTGCTTGCCCTTGCCTCGAGCGTGGCCGTGGCCGCGCTGCGACGCCTGCTGCGACCGCGGTGACGTCCGGCGTCGCCTGACAGCGCGGCGGCATCAACGAACGCATACTCCGCGGAAGTTTGGACGCTCGGTCCGGTCGCGGGCTGTACGTATGTGCGGCACCACTTCCCGGACGAAGCGCCGCTGCTTCATCACCTGCGGGTGCGGAACGCATCGATGGAGCGACACGAAGGACCGCGACTCGTGAACGGGGACGAAGAGTGAGTGTTTTCTTCGTCGCGCCGGTCGCGAGTCGCACGAATGGAGTATTGACAGGCTCGGCGGAGCCTGCAATGGTGACCGTTGAGTATTCAGGAAGCGCCCACATCGCGACCTTCGGAGAGAAGGCTCTCATGATCCGCCTCATCCGCAGCACCCTATCGACCTTCGCGCTCACGGCGCTGATCCTGTCCATCGCGTGCACCACCGAGAAGGTGGTCTATCGCGACGGCACGAACTTCGCCGCCCCGCCGACGGCCGCGGCCAGCTTCATCGGGTATTCCGACGCCACCGCCAAGAAGACGGTGTGCGGCTCCTGTCACATCGACGCGCAGACGCGGTGGGCAACCACCAAGCATGCGAGCGCATGGGACGACCTGCAGAAGAGCGGCGCGTCCGCCGGCTACTGTGAGGCCTGTCACAGCGTCAACAACCTCGGCAACGCCATCGCCGATACGGCGTCGGGCTACCGCACCACCAAGGACGCCCGCTACCACGACGTCCAGTGCGAGAGCTGCCACGGCCCCGGGCTGACGCACGCCAGCAGCCCCACCTTGAGCAATCGTCCGCTCGCCTCCATCGCCGCCGACACCAACGCGACCAATGGGTGCGGCGAGTGTCACTCCGGCGTCCACAGCCCGTTCGTGAGCGAGTGGAAGCTCGCGAACCAGAAGGGGCTGTCGCACGCGATCGTCCAGTCCGGCACCGTCGGCAACGCCGACAAGACCTGCGTCGGCTGCCATACCGCGCAGGGTGCGCTTGCCCAGTTCGGCGTGACGACGAACTACCTGGAGAAGACCGACCCGACGACGATGACCGCGGCGCAGGCGCTGCCGCTGGTGTGCGCCACCTGCCATGCCCCGCACGGCTCGGCGAACGATCATCAACTGCGCTTTTCCATCAGCGCCGCCAACATCGACGACAACCTGTGCATGAAGTGCCACCAGCGGCGCGCCGATCCGTCGCAGGTCACCACGCGCAACAGCGTGCATTCGCCGGAGGGACCGACCCTTCTCGGCCTGGCCGGCTGGTTCCCGCCGGGGATGAGCGCGAGCGACTCCATCGTCGGCACGCACGGGACGCCGTCGCGCAACCCGAAGCTCTGCGCCACCTGCCACGTGTCGCGCTTCGCCGCCTCGGACAAGGCCACCGGCAAGTTCGTCTTCCAGAGCACCGGCCACCGCTTCATCGCCGCCCCCTGCGTGGACGCCAACGGCGTATCGACCACGAACCAGAACTGCGCCATTACCGCCAAGACCTTCCGGTCCTGCGTCTCAAGTGGCTGCCACGCGTCGGAGACCGTCGCGCGGACACTCTACCTCACGGACTCGGCGCGCATCGGCGATCTCATCGTGCGGGCGAACAACACGATCGCCAAGGTCAAGGCGGTAAACCCGAAGGCGTGCACGCTCACCGCAGGCTCTCCCTTCACCTCCTGTCTCGGCACGACCTTCAACGTCTCGCTCGCGTCGGCGCCCGGCGGGATCATCCACAACCCGTTCCTGGTGGAGCAGCTCCTGGTGGCATCCATCAACCAGATGGTGAAGGACTACGGCGTGACCGCGGGGCTCCAGGCGGCGCCGCTGCGGGCCGAGCTCGTGCTCCCGGCGTGGAGGCAGTCTGCCAATCGAGCGTCGAGCCGATAGCGGAAGCGGCGCACCAGCGCGCGCGATGCGAGCCATTCGCGGGGTCTCGAGGGCGGCACGTCCTCAGGGCCCCGCGTTGGCGCGTCCGCTCGTGAGCGCGACGTGTTGACGGCGTTCCTGCTCGCCCTCCTGCAGCAGACCCCCGACGCGCACTACGCCGGAGGGGCAACCTCGCGCACCGCCGGCACCACGGCCCAGGCGGGGCAGCTCTTCCGGTTCCTGTTCTCCACCGTCCCGCAGTGGGTGCAGCTCGCCGGCATCCTGATCGGCGTGCCGGTCGCGATCATCGTGCTGTGGCAGATGGTCAAGCGCCGGCGCGCGATCTGGGCCTGGTGGCTGAGCCGCACGCGCGCCGCGCAGGTGGCCATGGCGACCGCGATCATCGTCATCGGATCGGCCGGCCTCTTCTCGGGGCTGTACGGCTACAACTACATGATGCACGAGAACGACTTCTGTCAGTCGTGCCACGTCATGGATGCGCCGTGGAACCGGTTCCAGGCGACCGCGCACAAGAACCTCCAGTGCCACGCCTGCCACCGCCAGCCGATGTACGTCAGCTCCATCGAGCTGTTCTGGTGGGTGCTGGAGCGGCGCATGACGATCCCCCCGCACGACAAGGTGCCGACGGCGGTGTGCAGCGAATGCCACATGCGCGCCGGCACCGACTCGGCGCGGACCCTGATCACGCTCACCGCCGGCCACGCGCTCCACTTCAAGTCCGACTCGTCGGCTCTCAAGAAGATCGAGTGCACCTCCTGCCACGGCCGCGACTTCCACCAGTTCAAGCCCACGAGCTTCAGCTGCACGCAGAGCGGCTGCCACTTCAACCAGAAGGTGAGCCTCGGGGAGATGTCCTCCAAGGGGTTCATGCACTGCACGTCGTGCCACGACTTCAAGGGGCGCATCCCCCCGGGGACGACCCCGAAGCAGGCGAAGCTCGCGCTGATTCCGCGGGCGATGGACTGCGGATCGTGTCACGGCATGAGCGACAAGATCCGCTCCTTCGATCTGGCCGCCGATCCCCACAAGGGGAACTGCGGCATGTGCCACGACGTGCACAAGCAGGAGGAGCCGAAGGCGGCCTTCAAGACTTGCGCGACGGCACAGTGCCACTCGTCGGCCGACACCCTCACCGCCTTCCATCGCGGCCTGGGCAACCACGCGATCGATCAGTGTGGGGCCTGCCACCAGGCGCATAGCTGGAAGGTGAAGGGGACCAACTGCCTGGCCTGTCACAAGAACATCAATCAGGACAGACCGGCGGTGCGGCGCACCAGCGCGGTGCCCGACCTCGTCATTCCGAGACGCTCCCCCCGCCGCGACGGCGCGCGCCTGCGCTTCGCCCGCCTCGCGTCGTTCAACCCGATCGCCGCGCCGGCGCCGCGCTCGCGGCCCCCCTCGCCGCCACCTCCGCAGCAGCGGCAGGATCCCACTTTCCCCCACTCGCGTCACCAGTCGGTCACCTGCACCACCTGCCACTCCACGACCGACACGCATGGCGGATTGAACTTCACGCGCCCCGCCGGCTGCACCGCCTGTCACCACTCCGCGCGGCAGACCGCCCCCTGCTCCGCCTGCCACGCCGCCTCCGCGCGCGCCGCGCGCCCCGTGGACGTCAGGGTCGCCATCTCCGCACGACGCGATCCGGTCACGCGCCCCATCACCTTCGCGCACGAGCGGCACGCGAAGCTGGCCTGTGCGCGCTGTCACGCCAACGACCTGAAGCGCACGCCGGCAACGACCTGCGCCGGCTGTCACGCCGATCATCACGTCGCCACGGCGGATTGCGCGGGCTGTCATCCCACCGCCCGGACGGGACACGACCGTCTCGCCCACGAAGGGTGCGCGAGCTGCCACACGGATGCGCGGGTCGCCTCGCTGCCCGCGTCGCGCCCCGTCTGTCTCGCCTGCCACCAGGAACAGCGCACGCACTATCCGTCGGGCGACTGCGCCACCTGTCACGCCCTCGCCGATCACGGCATGATGGGCGCGAAGAGCGCCCGCGCCGGAGCCCAGCGGTGAAGCGCCTCCTGCTCCTCGCGGCGCTCCCCGCGTCGCTCGCCGCGCAGGGCTTCCGCGTCACCGGCGTGACGACGGTGCAGCTGGTCGAGCTCCGCCAGCTCGCTCTCGATTCGCTCCCGGCGAGCGCGGTCGCGGGCACGGGCGAGTGGCGCACGACCGCCGACGGCGTTCCCGCGCTCTGCCCGGTCGCCTCGTCCTTCTGCTCGTTCGAGAGCGCGGGCGCCCGCGTCAGCGCCGCGCCGGTGCTGCAGGATCTCGCGCTCGCCGCGTGGGGATGGGCCGAGGGGCTCAGCTTCCATGCCGACCTCCGGGCGCGCTCGCAGATCGGCACCACCAACCAGTTCATCTTCCCCCGCGCCAACGACCACTTCGACGCGATCGACGCGTACGGCGAGCTCGATCGCGCGAGCTGGCGCGCGAGGCTGGGACGGCAGTGGTCCACCGGCGCGCTCGGCGCCTACTCGTACGACGGCGCGAACGGGCTCTGGCGCCACGACGCGCTCTCGGTGGAAGGATGGGCGGGCCGCGCGCTGCTCGCCGGCCTCAACGAGCCGTACGCGAGCGCGCAGCTCGCCGCGGCGGACAATCTCCCGCCGCAACAGGACGGCTACCTCCTGGGCGGACGCGCGCGCTGGCGGCCCGATCCCCTCTCCGCCGCGGCGCTCACCTACCAGCGTGTCCTCACCGCGGACCGCAGCGGGCTGTACTCCGAGCGTGCGGCGTTGAACGCGTCGTCGCGGAAGTATCCGGCCACGCTCGACCTCGGCCTCAACTACGACTTCGCCACCGCGAGCTTCGACGAGGCCCGGCTGCGCCTCGGCACGAACTGGCAGCACGCCATCGATCTGTCGGCCGAGGCGCGGCACTCGCGTCCGTACTTCGAGCTGTGGACCATCTGGGGCGCCTTCTCACCCGTCGGCTTCGACGAGGGCCGCGTCACCGCGGACTGGACGCCGCGCGGAGCCTCCTACGGCCTCACGCTGCGCGGGGCGTACCGCCAGTACGCCGAGACGAACGCCGGGCTCTCGCTCCGAACCAACGGCTGGCGAGCGGGGGGCGACGCGCGTTGGCAGGTGCGCAACGCGCTCTCGGCATTCGGCTCGTACGATGTGGACATCGGCAGCGGGGCGGCGAACACCGACGCGCGCGCGGGCGCCCGCTGGCTCGCGGCATCGGGCCTCTCGCTCGGCGCCACGACGTCCGTGACGCAGAACATCTACGAGTTCCGCGTCGGCACCGGCCGCATCTATGGCGCCGCGCTGGACGGTGCCGTCCGGATCGCTCCCGACGTGCGGCTCGGCCTCGACGCTGCGTTGTACCAGCACGTCCTCACCGACGGGATGCCGGGCCCCGACTGGACGCAGCGCGGGGCGTCGGTCCGCCTCGAGTGGACGATGGGGCGCGACCCCGGCATGCCGGCAGGTGCGCCATGAGACGCCTGCTCTGTCTCCTCGCGCTGCTGCTCCTCCCCGCCGCCGTGCCGGCGCAGGGGAACGCGCCATTTCCCCACGCGAAGCATTCGCGCCTCTTCCCCACCTGCTCCGGGTGCCACGCCGGCATCGCGACGATGGATTCGGCGCGCTTCTTCCCCGCGCCGGCGCTCTGTGCCACCTGCCACGACGGCACCGTGAAGCCGCGCGTCGCCTGGTCGCGGCCGCCCTCGCGCGGGGCGGGACTGCTCGTCTTCTCGCACCAGCGGCACTCGGTCCGCGCCGCCAACGCCGACTGCGAGTCGTGCCACGCCACCAGCGGGCGCGCGCAGTGGATGAACGTGTCGCGCGCCACGCCGGAGCGCTGCACGTCGTGCCATACGCATGGCGCCACCGCGCACCTGGACGAGCGCAACACCTGCTCGACCTGCCACCGCACCCTCGCCAGCGCGGTCGCGCTCACCGACTCCCGCATCGCCGGCTTCCCCAAGCCGCCGTCGCACGCCGCGGCCGACTTCGCCAGCGCGCACGGCGGCATCGCGCGCGCCAGCTCGGCGAGCTGCGCCACCTGCCATTCGCGCGAGAGCTGCCAGCGCTGCCACGTGGATGGCGCGCGCCAGCCGCTCATCCGCGCGCTCGGCACCGACGCGCGCATCGCCCGGCTCGTGTCGAACCGGCCCGCGTCGTACCCCACTCCGGCCGATCACCGCACGCCGCGCTTCGCGCTGATGCACGGCGCCGCGGCACGAGGCAACCTGGCGCGCTGCGCCACCTGTCACGCCCGCGCGAGCTGCGAGAGCTGTCACACGGGGGAGGGGGCGCGCGAGCTGCTGCGCCGCATCCCCGATGCCCGCGAGGCCACCGCCCCCGGCGTGCAGCTCCGTCGGGCCCTCACCTCCCAGCCGCTCGAAGTCGCGCTCGCGGGGGCTCCCGTCACGCGGCAGGCGCAAGGATACTCCGCGCCTGGTCCCGATACGGCGCTGCACGTCGTCCGCGTGCATCCGGCCGGCTTCGCCCGCTCGCACGGGCCGGCCGCGGCGTCGGGAGTGCAGCAGTGCGCGAGCTGCCACTCCCAGCGCACCTGCCAGAGCTGCCATGCGAGCGAGCGTACGACGCGGCGCTACCACCCCGCGAACTTCGTCTCCACGCACGCGCCGCAGGCGTATTCGCGCGAGACCGAGTGCAGCTCCTGCCATTCCACCGAGTCGTTCTGCCGCGACTGTCATCGGCAGACCGGACTGACCGCCAAGGGCAACCTGCGCAGCGCGGTGTTCCACAACGCGCAGCCGCTCTGGCTGCTCCAGCATGGCCGCGCGGCACGCCAGGACCTGAAGAGCTGCGCCACCTGCCACCAGCAGACCTACTGCATGCAGTGCCACTCCGACCTCGGCTCGCGTGTCAATCCGCACGGCAAGGACTTCGACGCGGCGCGCATGTCGGCACGGAACCCGGCGCTCTGCCTCTACTGTCACCTCACCAATCCGCTCACCCGATGACCGGGCCGTCCCGGAGACCATCATGAATCGCATACGACCCATCGCCCTCACCCTGCTCGTCGCCGCCAGCGCCGCGGCCGCCGCCTGCACCGGGGAGAAGGCGGCGAAGATCCCCCTCGCGCAGGGTGCCACGCTGGACAGCACGAAGGCGATGGAGGCGGCTCACGCCCTCCTCGGGCCCGACGCGAAGGCTCAGCTCGACAGCGGCAACGCGTCCTACCGGTCGAAGGACTACCCGGGAGCGCTCGTCCACTACCGCGCCGCCTCCTCCCTGGCGCCCCAGCATGCCGCCCCCCTCTTCGGGATCTACATGGTGGCCCGCACCACCCGCGACTCGGTAATGGCCGACAGCGCGCTGGCCGGCATCCGCCTGCGCAATGGTCCCCTTCCCACGGCGCCGCACTCGCTGCACGATTCAACGATGAAGAGAATGCACGACATCATCGGCACCAAGCCGGGAGCTGGTTGAGCATGGAGCAGCAGACTACCCCCTGTCCCCGTTGCGGCGAGCCGGTCACCGGCCGCTTCTGCACCCGCTGCGGCGCCGCGCTGCAGGGTATCGCATCGCGCTCCCGCTCCCTCCCGCTCGGGCCCACGCTCGCCGGAGGCGCGCTGCTGCTCCTCATCGCCTTCGTGCTCGGCAATGCCGTCGGACGGGGCTCCTCGCCGGGTGCCGGTGCGGCGGCCGACGTGTCCGACGTGAAGGTGCCGCTCGGGGCGATGCAGGCGGGACAGCCCGCCGGCGGCGCCACCGACATCTCTTCGATGACGCCCGACGAGCGCGCGAACCGGCTCTTCAACCGCGTCATGTCGTACAGCGAGCAGGGAAAGACCGACAGCGCGCGCTTCTTCGCCCCGATGGCGATCCAGGCGTACGAGATGATGGGCCCCCCGGACCTTCACGTTCGCTACGACATCGGCGTCATCTCCGCCGCGGCGGGAGACGTGGGCCTGGCGCGGGCCGAGGCCGACACGATCCTCAAGGCACGGCCGACGCATCTGCTGGGGCTCGCTCTCGCGATCCGCGCCGCGAACCTCGCCAACGACCCGGCGGCGGCGGCGCGTTTCGGGAAGCGCTTGATCGCCGCGGCGCCAGCCGAGCGGGCGTCGGGGCTCAAGGAGTACGCCGAGCACGCCCGCGATGTGGACGACGCGCTCGCGAAGGCGGCGCCGAAGCGCTGATGGCCATGCCAGCCCCCGCAATCGACGCCAGCGGTGTGGCGCGGCGATACGGAACCAGTTGGGTCCTGCGGGGCGTGTCGCTCCGCGTCGAGGCAGGCGAGGTCGTGGGGCTGCTCGGCGCCAACGGCAGCGGCAAGAGCACCCTGCTCCGCATTCTCGCCACCCTGCTCCGCCCCCATCACGGCTCGGCCCGCGTGTGGGGCCACGATGTCGTCCGCGCGGCGGGGGAGGTGCGCGGCCAGATCGGCTATCTCTCGCATTCCCCCGGCCTGTACGACGACCTCACGACACGCGAGAACCTCGAGTTCGTCGCGAAGATGATCGGGTGCGACGCGCGGGAGGTGGATGGCGCCCTCGAGCGGGTCGACCTCGTGGGCGCCTCGGCGACCCAGGTGCGCGCCCTCTCCGCCGGAATGCAGCGGCGCGTGGCGCTGGCCCGGCTCATCATGATCAAGCCGCGCCTCCTTCTGCTCGACGAGCCCTACAGCAACCTGGACACGGCCGGCATCGCGCTCATGAACTCGCTCGTCGGCGAGTGGGCCCTCCGGGGGACGTCGGCGCTCGTCGTGCTGCACGAGCTGGCCCCGGCGGCCGGCCTGCTGGACCGCTCGGTGACGCTGCGCGAAGGACGCATCGCGGCCGAGCCGGCCGCCGACGACGCCGACGCACCTCTCCCCGCGGGAGTCGGATCATGACGACCTTCCGCGACGAGTGGCGGCGCGCCCGCGCGATCGCCTGGAAGGACCTCACCGCGGAGCGCCGCTCCAAGGCGGGGTTCAACGCGGTGGTGTCGCTGGCGGTGACCATCCTGGTGATGTTCGGCTTCGCGCTGGGGCCGGACTCGCAGGCCATCCGCGATGCCGCCTCGGGGGCGATCTGGCTCGCCGTGCTGTTCGGCGGGGTGCTCGCCTTCAACCGCTCGTACCAGATGGAGCTCGACGGCGGGGGCGGAGCGCTCGAGCAGCTCATCCTCTATCCCGGCTCGCGGCGCGCCATCTTCGCCGGCAAGCTGATGGCGAACTTCACCTTCATCGCGCTGATGCTGGTGATCGTCGTCGCGGTGGGGGTGGTGCTCTTCCAGGTGCGCGTGCCGGCGGCGTGGCCCTCGCTCGTGGCCATCCTCCTGCTCGGCGCGGCGGGCCTGGTGACGCTCGGCACCTTCTACGCCGCCATGGCGAGCCGGAGCCGGGCCCGCGAGGTGCTGCTCCCGCTGCTACTCTTCCCCATGCTCGTCCCCGTGCTGCTCGCCGCGATGGAGGCCACCCGCGCGCTGCTCGGTGGCAACGCGATGGGGGACGCCGGCGCCTGGGCGCGGCTGCTCGCCGCCTTCGACCTGATCTTCCTCGTCGCAAGCTTCCTGGTATTCGAATCGGTCATCGAGGTCTGACGTCATGACGACCAATGCAGCCGCACCCGCGGCGATCTCCCCCCCGCGAACGAGCCGCGTCACCCTCTTCGGCTGGTTCGCCTTCAGCTTCCTCGTCGCCTCGCAGGCGATCGCCATCGCGATCTCCCCTCCCGACCGCGACATGGGCGACCTGCAGAAGATCATGTACGTCCACGTGCCCGCCGCCTGGATGACGATGCTCGCGCCGCTCGCGGTGCTCGTCTTCGGCGTGCGCTACCTGTGGAAGGGGCGGGAGGAGGACGATCTCCTCGCCGCGTCGGCGGCCGAGGTGGCCGCGGCGTTCGCCGGCCTGACCGTGGTGCTCGGGATGATCTGGGCGCGCCCCACCTGGGGAGTGTGGTGGACCTGGGATCCGCGCCTCACCTCCACGCTCGTGCTCTTCCTCATCCTCGCGGGCTACCTCGCGCTGCGCGCCTTCGTGGACGACCGCGAGCGCCGGGCGCAGTGGAGCTCGGCGGTGGGAGTGCTCGGGGCGATCAACGTGCCGATCGTCTACATGTCGGTGCGCTGGTGGCGCACCATCCACCAGATCCAGTCGAGTCCCTCGACCGTCGATCCCGCGTACGTCATCGGCCTCAGGCTCAACGCCTTCGCCTTTCTCTTCGTCATGATCTACTTCATCCGCCGCCGCTACGAGGCAGCGCTCCTGGAGCGCACCGCCGAGCACGTCGCCGAAGCGGCTGCACTGGGAGGACCGGTCCGTGAGTGACAACTGGATGTTCGTGGGCGCCGCCTTCGCCCTCACGTGGGGGGTGATGCTGGGCTACCTGCTGCACCTGCGGCGCGTGCGCCAGCGCGCCCAGGAGCTCGTGGACGGCGTGACGAGCGCGGGCACCCGATGAGCGGCATCCGCTGGAGCCCGAAGAAGCGCGGCATCGTGGCCGGCGTCGTCGTCATCGCCACCACCTTCGTCTACCTGCTCTACGGTGGGCTCGACAAGAACGTCGTGTACTTCCTCACGCCGAAGGAGCTCGCCGCCAAGGGGGCGAGCGGCGTCGACGTCCCCGTGCGGCTCGGCGGACAGGTGAAGCCCGGCTCGGTGAAGTGGAACGAGGCGTCGCGCGACCTGCGCTTCACGGTCACCGACGGCTCGCGCGACATCCCCGTGCACTCCACCGGGGTCCCGCCGCAGATGTTCCGCGACGGGATGGGCGTCGTGGTCGAGGGGCGCTACCACGCCGACGGCGTCTTCTCCTCGTCCAGCCTGATCGTGAAGCACTCCAACGAGTACCGTCCGCCGAAGCCGGGCGAGTCGCCGCAGGCGATGTACAAGACCCTCATCAAGCGGTCGGGAGGAGGGGCGTGAACAACCTCGTCGGACATGGTGCGCTGCTCGTCTCGCTGCCCTTCATCCTGCTGGGGGTCCTCGCGGTGCCCGTCGTGATGAAGCGCGGTCGCGAGGAGCTCGTGACGATCGCCTACGGCGCGGCCTACGCGAACTTCCTCCTCGTGTCGGCGGCGGTCGCGGCGATGATCACCGCCCTGGTCACGCACGACTTCTCGGTGTCGTACGTCGCGCAGGTCGGCAGCCGGGCGACCCCCCTGTTCTACACGGTCATCTCGCTCTGGGGCGCGCTCGAGGGCTCGATCCTCTTCTGGGCCTGGGTGCTCTCGCTGTACACGGTGCTCGTCGTGACGCTCAACCGCGGGCGGGAGGGGAGGCTGCTCCCGTACGCGACGATGATCCTGCTGGCGATCTCGCTCTTCTTCGCCATCCTGCTCGTCGGGCCGGCGAACCCGTTCCATCTGGTGTTCCCCGTGCCGCTCGACGGACCGGGCCCGAACCCGCTGCTGCAGAACCACATCCTGATGGCGGTGCATCCGCCGCTGCTGTATCTCGGCTACGTGGGGATGTCGGTGCCCTTCGCCTTCGCCGTGGGCGCCGTGCTCTCCGGCGAGGCGGGCTCGAACGACTGGATCCGGCTCAACCGGAGCTGGACCGTCGCGTCGTGGGGATTCCTCTCGGCGGCGATCATCGCCGGGATGTGGTGGTCGTACGAGGTGCTCGGCTGGGGTGGCTACTGGGCGTGGGATCCGGTGGAGAACGCGTCGTTCCTGCCCTGGCTCACCGCGACGGCCTTCCTCCACTCGGTGATGGTGCAGGAGCGGCGGGGCATGCTGCGCCTGTGGAACCTCAACCTCGTCACCGGCACCTTCGTCCTCACCATCCTCGGCACCTTCCTCACCCGCTCGGGGATCATCTCGTCGGTGCACGCCTTCACGACGGGGACGATCGGCTACTACTTCCTCGGCTTCATCGCGATTGTGCTGCTCGGCACGATGGGGCTCGTCGCCGGCAACTCGCAGGGGCTGCGCTCCACGGGGCGGCTCGACTCGGCGGCCTCGCGCGAGACGATCTTCCTGCTGAACAACCTCTTCCTCACCGCCTTCATGTTCACGGTGCTGGTGGGGACGATCTTCCCGCTCGTGGCCGAGGCGGTGCGCGGGGTGAAGGTGAGCGTGGGCGGGCCCTTCTTCGACCGCATGACGCTGCCGATGATCGTCGCCCTGCTCTTCCTCATGGGCGTCGGCCCGGCGCTGCCATGGAAGAGCGCCACCCGCGAGGAGATGCGCGACAAGCTGCTGCCGCCGCTGGTGGGCGCCGTGCTCTTCCTGGCGGTCGGCCTCGCGATGGGGATCCGCGGCTTCTACGGCACGCTCGCCTTCTTCTTCGTCGGCTACGCGGCCGCGGCGAACGGGCGCGAGTTCTGGATCGGGATGCGGGCGCGCCAGCAGGCGCACGGCGAGTGGGCCGGCATCGCCCTTCTCCGTCTCATCGGGGGCAACAGGCGCCGCTACGGCGGCTACATCGCCCACTTCGGCATCCTGTTCGTGGCGCTCGGCATCACCGCCTCGTCGTCGCTGCGCAGCGAGCGGGAGGCGACGCTCAAGCCGGGCGAGTCGTTCAGCGTCGCGGGGAACACCATCCGGCTGCGGCAGGTGTGGGGACGCGAGGAGCGCCAGCGCTCCGTCGTCGGCGCCACCATGGAGCGGCTCGACCGGAACGGACGCGTCGCGGGAACGATGGAGCCGCGGATGAACTTCTATCCAGGCTCGGAGCAGCCGGTGCCCACGCCCGACGTGCACAGCTCGCCGCTCGGCGACCTCTATCTCAACCTGATGTCGTTCCGTCCGGACGGAAGTGGCGCCACGGTCAAGGCGATCCACGAGCCGCTCGTCCCCTGGATCTGGTTCGGCGGCGGGGTGATCGTCTTTGGCGCGCTCGTCGGATCGTGGCCGGGCTCGAGGAAGCGTGGCGTCGTCGAGGGCACGATCGGTTCGGCGCGCCGGGACGCGGCGGCATGAACTGGCGTCGCGCCCTCATCGGGGCAGCCTTCGTCGTGCCGGTCGTCGGGCTGTTCGCATTCAGCATGCGCTTCGATCCGCGCGACATTCCCTCTCCCCTGCCCGGCACCGTCGCTCCCACCTTCGCGCTCGAGGTGTTCGCGCCGGGCCAGCCCCCGCTCGCCCGCCCAGTGGGCGACACGATCCGCCTGGCCGACATGCGCGGTCAGGTGGTGGTGCTCAACTTCTGGGCATCGTGGTGCCTCGCCTGCCGCGACGAGCACGCGACCCTCTCCGCCGTCGCGCGGCAGTACGCGGGGAAGGAGGTGCACTTCGTCGGCTCGCTGTACCAGGACCGCACGGGGCCGGCCACCGAGTGGATCACCGAGATGGGGGGACAGAGCTATCCCTCCGTGCAGGATCCGAAGGCGCGGGTGGCAATCGACTACGGGCTGTACGGCGTGCCGGAGACGTACCTCATCGGGCGCGACGGACGCATCGCGCGCAAGATCACCGGGCCGGCTGACGCGGCGCAGGTGACGCACATCGTCGACTCGCTGCTCGCGATCGCGCCGACAGCGAAGACGGCGGCACCGGTGGGAGGGTCGCAGTGACGCGGGCGCTCAGGGTCCTCCTCCTTGTGTCCGCGCTCGGGACACTTGCCACCAGCGCGCTCGGCGCGCAGCGCCCCGCGCCGCCGGACAGCGGGGCATCGGTGGCCGCGCCGCGCACGAGTGGCGACTCGGCCCTCGAGGCGCGGACGTCGGCCGTCGCGTCGGAGCTGCGGTGTCCGGTGTGCCAGGGCCTCTCGATCCAGGACTCCCCCTCCGAGCTCGCGCAGTCGATGCGTTCGCTGGCGCGCGATCAGCTGGCGGAGGGAAAGTCGCCGGACGAGGTGAAGGCGTACTTCGTCTCGAAGTATGGCGAGTGGATCCTGCTCGCCCCCAAGCCGCACGGGATCAACCTGCTCGCGTACGCGGTACCGGTGCTCATCGTGCTGGGGGGCGGAGCGGTGATCCTGCTCGCGGTTCGGCGGTGGACGCGCGCCGTGGTGGCGGAGGACGCGTGAGGTAGATGTCCTCCCGCAGGCGCGCCTGCCGCGATCTGCTCGCTCAGATCACGAACCGTGGTAGTGCGACAATTCTCATCGAACCGACTTGCACCGCGGAGGACGCGGAAGCGCAGCGGATTGGTCTGGCTTCACCCCCGCCATTGCGCCATCGAGCATCGCGCTGAAGGCCCTGCTCGTGCGCATCGATGCATCGGTGCGCACGGCGGACAACTCGAACACCTCGACGCGAGCGATCCAATCGTCGAGCAGTTCTCCGCTACTCCGCGCGCTCCGCAGTTCGATCAGTTCCGGAGGTTGTCAGCGTCTCCGCGGTTCCAGCAGTTCCGGCGGCCCTCCTTGCCTCCGCGGCTCAATCAGTCTACGAGGGCCGCTCCGCGCATCGCCGCGCGATGTTCGCTCGCCACGCGCCACGCGCCGTAGGTCGCGGGCACCATCGGCAACAGCGCGGTCCACATCCCCGGGAAGTAGTGATAGCGCCCCCCCTCGAGGAAGGGGAAGACGAGCAGGTGCGCCGGCTCGCCAAGGATCATCCCGATGAAGATGAACCACACCAGGTAGTTGCCCAGCGGATGCCGGCGATGCAGGCCGATGGCACCCAGTATCCAGATCGCCGGTCCGGCGAGCACGATCAACAGCACGAAGTCGTGCTCTGACCAGCGCACGTGCGCCGCCGCCGAGATCCTCCCGGCGAAGTCGAAGCGGTGCTCCTCCAGCACGTGCAGGAGGAAGAGCGACAGCGTCAGCAGATACGGCGGGAGCACGACGCGCGGATCGGCCGGCCGGTGCGCCGTCGTGCGAATCCAGACGACGAATCCGGCGACCATCGCGCCGCAGATGATGCCGACCGGCACGAGGCCGGCCTGCAGGAAGAGCAGCGTCGCGTAGCACGTCACGAATGCGGCGACGAGCGCGATGGAACGCCGGGTCTCGCGATCGAAGCGCGCCGGATGCTCGCCTTCCGGGCCCACTGCCCGCGCCGAGCCGCTGGCGATCACCGGCATCACGCACAACCGCTGGAGGACAGCGATGCCGGCACCGAGCACGAGTGGCGACATCGCCATGCCGGGGACGTACGACATCTCATGGCGCGCGAGAGCGAAGACGAACGGCGAGGCGCCGCAGACCAGCGCCCATGCGCAGAGCACCCACGCCGCGCCCTCGCCGATCGCGAGCCGGTGATGGAGCGCGAGCGCGCCGAACAGGAAGAGGACGGATCCCGCGAGGGGAAAGGCCGAGACCAGCAGCCGGTCGTCGAACACGATGCCCCCGTGGTACGCCGCGGGGAAGGTGCGCATCACCGCCTCCGGAAGATGCCCGAGCCACTGCTCCGTATGCTCGGCGATCAGCACGACGATGGTCCCGATGTACAGCGGCATCAGCGCGTCCCGTCGCGCCGCACAGGCACTGCTCATCACGTCGAGCCGCGGGCGATTCACCATCCACGCAGAGACGCCGAGCGCGGTCGCGATCGCCGGCGGGAGCGCGACCGGCGTGCCGCCCGTGATGTAGAGCCAGAGACAGGCGGGAATCAGAACGGCGAGGATCAGCGCGACGGCGGCAATGGCGGAGAGGTACATCGCCGAACCTTCGTCGAGATGCGCATCACTCATCGCGGGATGCTCCGCGCCAACTCCGACTCGGCGCCGCCGAGCGCCAGCCCGAAGCCCTCTCGCGCGCTTGGCGACCGCGGTGCCCACCCGCTCGCCTCCCTCAACTTCCGGTTCGATACCCGCAGCGAGCGCGCGAGCATGTCACCAACCGATCCGGCGAGCATCGCCGTCCACGCGGGCATGAGGCGGGGCATCCTGACGCCGAGCATGGTCGAGAGCGCGGTGGCCAGCGCCGCCCGCGTCATCGGCGCGTCATCCACGACGTTGTACAGCCCGCCAGGAACGGTGAGCGCGGCGAGGGTTGCCGCCGCTGCGTCGTCGTGCGTCACCAACGCGAGATACCCCTCGCTGCGCCCCAGGAATGGCGCCCAGCCCCTGCGGATGGAGCCCAGCACCTGCTCGGCGAAATCGTCGCCGGGACCGTAGAGCATGCCGTAGCGCAGCACGACGGCGGTACCCCCCTCCCGCTCGACACCGGAGGCAGAGGCTTCCGCCGCCGCGACCGAGCGGTTGTAGCGCGACGGCGCGATCGGGGTGGCCTCGCTGATCCAGCGATCGCCGCCGTCCGGGTAGACCGGCGCGAACGACTCCTGGACGAGACGGCCCACTCCCGCCGCGATAACCGCGTGGGCGACGTTCGCCGCCCCCTCGGTCCGGATGCGATCCATCGCCCGCCATGCGCCGGGCATGAGCATGCGGCTCGGTGCCGGAACGCGCGTCGCGACGTTCACCACCGCGTCGTGGCGGGCGACCGCGGCGCGGACCGCCTCGGCGTCGAGCAGGTCGAGACGCGACGTCGCCGCTCCGAGCGACGCCAGCTCGGCGAGGCGGCCGGCCGAGCGTCCGGAAGCGGTGACCGTGTGGCCCTGCCCGAGCAGGAGCGGGACGATGCGCCGGCCGAGAGCGCCGGTGGCTCCGGCAACGAACACGCGCATGCGGGTGCCTCGCGGAGAGAGGTGGAGGTGGCTACGTTACGTGAGAGAGAGTAATCACTCACCTATCGCCGCTCAAGCCCCGGCGTGCCTCCACCCCGGAGCGGGTGGCAACGCGGCGGGTGGCAACGCGGCGGGTGGCAACGCGGCGGGTGGCAACGCGGCGGGTGGCAACGCGGCGGGTGGCAACGCGGCGGGTGGCAACGCGGCGGATGACGATGCCGCGGGAGCGACATTCGGCGGACCCGCACGGCAAGCGCGCCGCACTGCGGCATTGCGCAGGGACGGCGCGCGCCGCCGGAGCTGACATTCCCCGTCACCGCGATCAGCTTTCTGACATGCGCACACCCATCGGCCAGCTTGCATCGGACAAGACATGATTGGACGTCGCACCAACGCCCGCGAGCGGATCCTCCACGAGGCGATGCGCCTGTTCGCCGAACGGGGGTACGAGCGCACCACCGTGGCCGACATCCAGGCGGCTGCGGGGCTCAATCCCGGATCGGGTGCCCTCTACAAGCACTTCCGGTCCAAGGAGGAGCTGCTCCAGGAGGGCATGGCCAGGTTCATCGAGACGAACGTCCGCGCGCGCAGCCTGCTCGGGCCCTCCCCCGCCTCGGCCGGCGACGCACTCCGCTTCCTCGGCGTCGAGGCGATGCGCATCCTGCGCGACGAGCGCGACGACATCCGCGTCGCGTGGCGCGAGCTCGAGCCTTTTCCCGACCTGCACGACAGGGTGCAGCGCGGCGTGATGCAGGCGAACTTCCGCACCGTCGCCGGATGGCTGCAGGAACGGATCGCGTCCGGCGAACTGCCGCCTCGCGACACGGACGCCACCGCCGTCGTGCTGCTGGGCGGTCTCGTGATGTACCGGCTCTACGAGGCGATGTGGGGACGCACCCCGCTCGGCATCAGCGCTGAGCGCTTCGTCGACGCGTGGAGCGGACTCGCGCAGCACGGCCTCGGCGCCACGCCGCCGGCAGCGTCGGAGAAGCCCCATACGCCCCGGAAGCCCCGCGCGTCCGCGAAGTCACGAAAGCCCCCAGCGAAGACGAGGCAGACGAAGCGCCCGCGGCAGTAGCCCGTCACTCCGGCAGCGCGCGCCCCACAAGCACCTCGAACGGTGCCGTCGCCGGCAGCGTCCCGAACGCCGCGCCGTGCCCCCCGCCGAGCCGGCTCTCGCAGAAGGCGTCGGACACCGCGGCATTTCCACTCCGCACGAGGCACGACGCCTGGAGGGCGAGGGCCATCCGCTCCACCACCATGCGCGAGCGCACCTCGAGGTCGGCCGCTCCCTCCTGGAGCGACCGGCGCAGCGCGACGGCTTCCGCGTCGAGCAGCTCGTGGCCCCCGCGAGACGACTCGAGCTCGGCGAAGACGGCATCGACGCTCGCCGGCTCCTTGCGCAGGGCGCGCAGCACGTCCAGGCACTGGATGTTGCCGCTCCCCTCCCAGATCGAGTTGAGCGGCGCCTGCCGGTAGAGGCGCGGCAGCACCGACTCCTCCACGTAGCCGTTGCCCCCGAGACACTCCTGCGCCTCGTTCACGAAGGGAGGACAGCGCTTGCAGACCCAGTACTTCCCCACCGCGGTGACGATACGCGCCAGCGCCGCCTCGCGCGCGTCGCGCGCGCTGCCATCGACGGCGCGGGCGACGCGGAGCGCCATCGCCGTCGCCGCCTCCGACTCCAGCGCCAGATCGGCGAGCACGTTGCGCATGAGGGGCTGCTCGGCGAGCGGCCGGCCGAAGGCGCTGCGGTGCCGCGCGTGATGCACCGCCTGCACGAATGCCTGGCGCATGATCCCCGCCGAGCCGATCAGGCAGTCCTGCCGCGTCAGCGCGACCATCTGCAGGATCGTCGCGACGCCGCGGCCCGGCTGTCCCACCATCCACGCGAGCGCCCCCTCCAGCTCAACCTCGGCGCTCGCGTTGCTCCAGTCGCCGAGCTTGTCCTTCAGGCGCTGGATCCGCACCGCGTTGCGTGACCCGTCCGGCGCGAGGCGCGGGAGCAGGAAGCAGGAGAGCCCTTCGTCCACCTGCGCGAGGACGAGGAAGGCGTCGGACATCGGCGCCGAGAGGAACCATTTGTGTCCCACGAGCTCGTGCAGCTGGCCAGGACCCGCGGCGCCGACCGGGGTCGCGCGCGTCGTGTTGGCGCGCACGTCGGAACCTCCCTGCTTCTCGGTCATCCCCATCCCGATCGTGACGCCGCGCTTCTCGCGCGCCGGCACGGAGCGCCCGTCGTATGCCGGGGCGATGACGCGCGGCATCCACTCCGCGGCCAGCTCCGGCTGCTGCACGAGCGTCGGAACGCAGGCGTAGGTCATCGTGAGCGGGCAGCTCGTCCCCTGATCGGCCTGCGTGTGCAGGAAGGCCAGCGCCGCGCGTGCGACGTGCGCCCCCTCGCGCTCGGCATGCCGCCACGCGAACCCCGACACGCCGTGCTCGGCGCCCAGCTCCATGAGGCGGTGATAAGCCGGATGGAACTCGACCTCGTCGGTGCGGTTGCCGAAGCGGTCGAAGGCGCGGAGCTTCGGGCGGTTCTCGTTGGCGAGCACCGCGAGCGAAACGGCTTCCCCGCCGACGATCGCACCGTAGGCGGCGACCTCGGCCTCGGCCCACGCGCCTCCCTCACGCGCGAGGGCCTCGCGTAGTGGAAGGTCGGTGCCGTACGCGTCGTACGGCGCGAGCGGCGGGGACTGGTTGGTGACGTCGTGGGTGCGCATCGGAGGCTGGGCCGGGGGCGTGACGCTGAGACGCGAGCGCGGCAAGGTGACGCCCGGATTCCGAGAAGCGCTCGGAACCCGGTCCGTTGAAACGCTCGGAACCTGGTCCGTCGAAATCAGTGAATCTCTCGGAACCCGGTCCGTTGAATCGCTCGGAACCCGGTCCGTTGAAATCAGTACCGGTAGATCAGCGCCCGGCTCCCCGCGAACTCCACCTCCCCATCATGCGTCGCTCCGATCGGCTCGGCAACCCGGATCGATCCGGCGTTGGCCGGCCGGATCACGCTGATGATGACGGGCCGCGCGAGCGTCTGCCGCGCGTACGCGAGGGCGACAGAGGCCCCCTCGCGCGCGTAGCCCTGTCCCCACGCGCCGCGCGCGAGGGTGTAGGCGATCTCGAAGCCGGGGTGTCCCTCCGGCTCCAGGCAACCGATGCGTCCCATCAATTCCCCGGTCGCGCGCTCCTCGACGGCCCAGAGGCCGACGCCGCGCAGCGTCCAGTCCAATGAGCATCGCGAGCTGGCGCCATGCGTCGCCGCGCGAGAGGGGGCGTCCGTCGCCGAGGAACTGCGTGACAGCCGGGTCGCCCATCATGGTGACGTAAGGCTCGACGTCCTGGGCGTCGAGGGCGCGTAGACGCAGGCGGGGCGTGCCGAGTACCGGGATCTCCATCACGCTGGCCATCCCGGATGGCACGCGCGTTTCTCGTTCGAGTTCGCCGTCATCCCGCACGAGCGCCAGTGAGTGTCGGGAGCTCGCCGGCGTCGCGTGATGCTGGCCTGTCGGGCAGGGAGAGAAGATCCCGACACTCGCCCGCTGCGCGCGCTCGCGCGGGATGACGGTACGGCGCTCCGTGCTCACCGTGCTCACCGCGCCCGCCGCGCGAACTCGTCCCGCGTCGTCCGCCACACCAGCAGACTCTCCGTCGCGCCCGCTGCAGCGGTCTCGAGCCGGTACCCGAGCCGCTCCGGCACGCGGACGCTCGCCACGTTGCCGCGGTCGCAGCGGATCTCCACCGCCTCCACGTCCGGTGCGGCGAACGCGACATCGGTCAGCGCCGCCGCCGCCCGCGTCGCGAGCCCGCGCCCCGTATGGCTGGCGGCGAGCCAGTAGCCGATCTCCAGCGCGCCCGGACCGATACGCGGATAGAGGCCGCACCCGCCGAGCACGTCTGATCCGTCGAGACTGAAGATGCCGTAGCGCCACTCGACCCCCTCGGCGAAGTCGGCGGCATGCCGCGCGAGCTGCTCTTCCATCGACTGGCCCGGCACCCGCCCGTCGACGACCCATGGCGTCCAGGCGCGCAGGTGAGCCTCGCTCGCCGCGATCGCCGGCCGGAGGATCGTGGCGTCGTTCACCGACCAGGCGCGCAGGATGAAGTCGTCCGCCACGAGCTGGCGCGGTGGAGCGAACGCCACCGAACGCTCCGCGTCAGCCATCGGCCGCGACATCGCCACCGGCGCGCCGCTGGAAGCGCTCCCGCGCCCGCCGCGCTTCCACGTCGCGGTCGCGCGGGGCGGCGTGCGTCTCGAGCGAGCGGAGCAGCGTGCGCGCCGCCGCGCTCACCTCCTCCACGGCGCGATCGAACGCAGCCTGGTTCGCGCGCGACGGACGCGTCGTCCCGCTCAGCTTGCGGACGAACTGCTGCGCCGAGGCGTGGATCTCGTCCTCCGTGGCCGGCGGCTCGAAGTTCGCCAGCGTCTTGATGTTGCGACACATGATGGGACGTCCGCTCCCGCGTGCTACTTCTCGCTCGCCAGCGAGCAGGTGAATGGCTGCTGCACGAGCTGGCGCACCTTGCGCCCGCCCACCTCGGCCGGCGTGAACCGCATCGCCGGCAGGGCGTCCTTCACCGACTGCGCGAACAGCTCGTGGCTGGAGCGCAGGATCTTCAACGAACCTGGCTCGGCCTGCCCGCTGGTATCGACGACGAACTGTGCCAGCACCGACCCTTCCACCCTGGCCGCGCGCAGCATGTCAGGGTACCTCATGACGCCGGTGCCGGGAATCTGCGTCACCTGCTTCTCGACCTGGAACTCGAAGTAGATCCCGCCGGGCAAGGTCCGCGGTGGCTCCGCGTTTCGCACGCGCGCCGGCATGCCGGGGTGCTCCAGCTGCTCCAGCGTCGCGATCTGCGCCGGCGTGAGGAGGGCGCCCACGGCATGCCGGTCCCGCGCCAGCTGGATTACCGATTCCGTCGTGATCGCGGCCTGCCGCATTGTACGCTCCCTGATCCCCTGCTCGTCGACCGGCCCTGTCCAGCCGAAGTCGGAGGTCGTCACCCTGCCGGTTGCCTTGTCGGTGATGGACGCCAGCATCGAGACCATCGTGCGTCGTTGGCGAACCACCTCGGAATCAGCCTGTGACGACGCCAGCAGCTTCAGCTGCGAGACCTGCTCCGGCGTCAGGGCGACCTCGGACGCCTTTCCCAGCACGAACTCCGCGGGCCTGAGCATCCGTATGCCGTTCCTCATCGCGGCCATGATCTGCGCCGAGTCAGGGCGCGTCACCGGAACCGCCTGCGCCAGGAGCGATGGCGCGGCGAGAAGGAAGACCATGGTGAGGATCCCGTACGATGTGCGAGGCAGGTTGATCAAGCGGCGCATCATGTTCCGTGAAGGGGGTGAGACGGCACTGTCATCCCGGGCGCATGGCCGTGGGGGGGGTGGAGCGTCGTGGGCCCGGGCTGAAGGTGCATCTGCACGAATGCACAGTTGGGTGAGGCGGGAGCTCGCAAGGATGTGGCGGAAATCCGCGGGAGGCAATGCTCGTGCGGGACATTACGCTCGGGCAAGCTGAGAGCGCGCTCAGGGCGCGCTCGCGTGCGGGCGCGCGTCGAGTGGTTGGCGGGCGTGCCGGATGGTTTACGTCACGCGCCGGGCGGATTTCGTCGCGTGCCCGCCCGATGCGATCGAGTCGCCAGCGGATTTCGTCGCCTTGCCGCTGGAATGCGCCGAGACGCCGGTGGCACTCCGGGGGTCGCCGGTGGTATTGGCGAACTTGCCGGCCGCCGTCGCTGCCTCGCCGGCCGAAAGCGCTGGCTCGCCGGCCGAAAGCGCTGGCGCGCCGGTGGTATTCGCTGACTCGCCGTCCGATTTCGCTGCCTCGCGGACCAACTTCGCTGTCCCGCCGGTGATATTCGCTGCCTCGCTCGCCGTATCCGCAGCCTCGAAGTACGCAAGCGCTCGCTCGCCGGTGATATTCGCCGCCTCGCGCGCCGCATGCGCTGACTCGCCGGCCAACCTCGCTGGCGTGCCGGTGATATTCGCTGCCTCGCCCGCCGATTTCGCACCCTCGCCGGCCGCACGCGCTGGCTCGCCGGTGATATTCGCTGCCTCGCCGGCTGATTTCGCTGCCTCGCCGGCCGATTTCGCTGCCTCGCCGGCCGTATTCGCCCCCTCGCCGATTCCGCCGGGAGGATGGATCCCCACGCTCGCTCGGTTCGCGCGGATGACACAGACTCGTTCGGCTCACGCGCGCTGACGGGAGGTTACTCGTCAGGCGCGCGATCGCGCGTGCGGCATCGTCACCTCACGATCCCGCCGGGCTCGCGAGCTCCTTCCTCATGTAGTAGGTGCGCGTCTCCGCCGGATACCCTTCCAGCACGCCGAAGACGACGTACCCCTGCTTCTCGTAGAAGGGCCTGGCCTGGAACTCGTACGTGTCGAGCTTCACCCCCACGCACCCGGCGTTTCGCGCGAGGGACTCCGCCTCGCGCAGCAACGCGGCACCGTGACCTCGCCCACGGAGCGTCTCGTCGACCCAGACCCATTCCACGGACAGCCACCGCCAGGCGAGGAAGCCGACGACACCTCCCTGAATCGCATCGTCGGCGTCGCGCAGGTACACGGCGATCAGCTTGACACCGG
Source organism: Gemmatimonadales bacterium (assembly GCA_038325515.1). Taxonomy (GTDB): domain Bacteria; phylum Gemmatimonadota; class Gemmatimonadetes; order Gemmatimonadales; family Gemmatimonadaceae; genus AG11. The sequence goes on from JBBQJC010000009.1 coordinate 56,517, forward strand.
CGGGGCCTTTCTGTGCGTCATTGTATGCCATCAGGCCCGCGCGCACGAGCGCAACGTCCTGCGGGCTCGGGGCGAGGTCGGGCACGACCCGCAATGTCGGCTCGCTCATCACGCGTCGCCGGCCGAATCGAAGGGCGCGGCAAGGGTGGCGAGGGCGGCTCGCGGCAACTTCAGCGAGATGTGCATCCGGTTCCGTGAGAGGAGGCGAGGCGTCGGATACTCGGCCGATGTCGAGCGAGCGGCCGCCGCACGGCTCAGCGCGATCTTCGTGCGCCGAGGCGTCCCAGCAGCGCCGCGAGCGCGAGCGTGACGATCCAGGCGGGGACCGCCGTGATCGCAGGCCAGGCGACGAGGGCGACGAGCCACGCCGGCCGCACACCGGCGGCAGTCCCCGAGGCGCGGACGAGCCCGACCAGCGCCAGTCCCAGCGCGCCGACCGCGACGGCGAGGGCGACGTGCGAGGCGGTTCCGCGCGGCGAGCTTCGCCGCCCGAACTGCTCCCATCCCGCATGCGATGCGTACACGACGCCGCTCAACAGCCACGCCGCACGCCGCCACGCCTGCACGTGCTCTGCAGGCAGGGCGAACAGCCGGCCGATGAGCAGATACACCGCGCCGACGAGGACGGCGACGGTGAGCCAGCCCGATCCACCAGCGCCGGGAATCGCGGTCGAGCGGATAGTCATCGAGAACAGGGGAAGGCGCGGGCGACGCCGGGCACTCCGAAGCTGCCACAGGCGACGCGGAGCGTGGGACGCACACGTTCACCATGGTGAGGGGCGAGCTCAAGCATGCGTCAGATGGGAGTGAGGTGCAATGCTTCCGGAATATCCGGACGGGGCTGGAGGCGGTCATTCGCCAGCGGCGCCCTTCGTACGAGGCGAACTGGAAGCAGCCCACTGCACAAGGCGGTGAGCTTCGTGGCGGAGGGGTGAGAGCGCTCGCGCGTCAATGCAGCGTGTACAGGTACGCCGCGATGTCGCGCGCCTGCCCGTCGGTGACCCCCATGTTCGGCATCGCGCTGCCGGGCGCGATCGACTGCGGCACGGTGATCCAGGTGACCAGTCGCTCGGGATCGTTCGGCACCTGTCCGGCGAGGATGCGCCGCTCGGCCCAATGCTCCAGCGGAGGTCCGACCAGACCCACCGCGCCACGCACGCCGGGGATCATGTGACACGATCCACAGCCGTACGCCGCGATCGCCGCGCGCCCTCGCGCCGGGTCGCCGTGGTCGACCACCCGGTCGTCGTGCTGCGCCGCCGAGCGACTGCAGGCGCCGAGAAGCGCGAGCAGCATGAGCGCGAGTCGCGCGCGCGTTGCGCTCATCGCGACCTCCCCGCCCCGCGGCGAGGGCGCACCGGCGTGCTGGGCGCGGTGCCCGACGTGGAGCCGGCGGGCACGAGACCGGCGTGCGAGGCGTGTCCGCCGGCCCACGGCTCGCCGCGCACGGCGCTGATTGCCCACACGTAGGCGGCGAGGCGCTGGATCTCGTCCGGAGTGAGGTCGCCTCGCGCGCCGCGCCCCGGCATGGCGATTGGACTGCGCGTGAGGACGTCGGGGATCCCGACGGTGATCAGCGAGTCGATCGACTTCCACTCGTGACGCGCGTAGAAGAGCGCACTGGTGATCCCGTCGCCCGCCGCCGGCAGCCCCTGCCCCTCGGCGCCGTGACAGGCGAAGCAGCCGCCGCGGCCGTGGAAGAGGCGATCGCCATCCACGATCATGTCGGCCGTCATCCCGTGCGGCAGGGCCGGCAGGGCGGTGGGCTGGAGACTCTCGTTCGTCTCGACCCTGTACTTCGCCGCCGGCGTCGCCGCCGCCGGCGCCTGCGCCGCGCGCTGGGCGGATGCGCCTGTCGCGCACAGCAGCAGGCCGGCGCCAACGAGCGTCGCGAGTCGCGCCGCGCTCATCGCCCACTCCCCTTCGGCAGCCTGTACGCGAGCAGCGCGTCGCCCCGATGACTGCCGACGTTCATCGCCCCCGTGGCGGTCACGGCGACGTACTGCACGCCGTCGAGCATGTACGAGATGGGGGGCGCGTTCACCCCCGCCGGCGCAGCGCCGGTCCACAGCACGCGCCCGGTGCGTGCGTCGTACGCCGCCACCTTGTCGTCGGAGAGGCCGGCGAAGAGCACGCCCCCTTCGGTCACCGTCACGCCGCTGAGCAGCGGCATCGTGGTGGGCGTCTGCCACATCACCTTCCCCGTATTGAGGTCGATCGCGGTGATCCGTCCCGACGTGCCGCTGCTCGCGCCCGTCACGCTGCCCCCCCACCATTGCGCGCCCCTGCGGAGCGGCTCGGGCGACTTCTTGTAGAGCATCGGGATCACGTTCGACGCGAGATACAGCCAGCCGCTGCGCGGGTCGTACGCCGTGGGCGACCAGTCGGTGCCGCCGAGCGTGCCCGGGGTGATCATGACGCCGGAGTCGTTCGGGGGGACGAACAGGTTCTGCGTGGGGATGTACGCGTCCGACCGGCGAATCGGCGCGCCGGTGCGGCGGTCGAGCAGGTAGACCCACGGCACCTTCCCCGCCTGCGCCACGGCGGGCACCATCCGTCCGGCCGCGTCGCGCACGTCCACGAGCACCGGGGGGGGCGACGCGTCGTAGTCCCACAGGTCGTGCGACACGAGCTGGTAGTACCAGCGCACCTTGCCCGTCTTCACGTCCAGCGCGACGACGCAATCGGTGTAGAGGTTGTCGCCGGGACGTCCGGTCCCGTCGAGATCGGGGGCGGGGTTCCCCGTGTTGACGAAGAGCAGGCCGAGCGCGGGGTCGAACGCGGGATGGTGCCAGGCCGGCCCTCCGCCGTGCATCCAGCCGTCGGGATACTTCGCGCTGTCCGCCTTTTCCTTCGCGATGTCGCGCGACCAGCCGGTCCCCCACTCGTCGTGCTCGCGCCACTTGCCCCACCATCCTCCCTCGGCCGGGCTGGGGATCGTGTACCAGCGCCAGAGACGCCTGCCGGTGGCGGCTTCGTAGGCGTCGACGAAGCAGCGGCATCCCTGCTCGCCGCCGCTCACGCCGGCGATCACCTTGCCGTCCACGGCGAGAGGCGCGCCGGTCATGTGATAGCCCGCCTCGTTGTCGGCGACGGCGACGTCCCACAGCTTCGCGCCGCTCTTCGCATCGAGCGCGACGAGGCGGGCATCGGCCGTCGCCATGAAGACGCGTCCGCCGTACACGGTGACGCCCTTGTTGATCGGGCCGCAGCAGTCGACGGTGGTGCGGTAGTCATGGGCGTAGTGCCATCGCTCCACGCCCGTGCGTGCGTCGAGCGCCAGCACGTTGTTCTGGGCGGTGCTCACGTACATCGTCCCGTCGACGACGAGCGGATTGCTCTCGGAGGAGTGCGGGATGCCCGAGTGGTTCGTCCAGGCGAGAGTGAGGCTCGCGACGTTGCGCGGGGTGATCTGACCGAGCGGGGCGTAGCGCGTATTGCCGAGGTCGCGGCCGTAGGTCGGCCACTGCGAGCTGTCGGCGGCGGCGCGGAGCTGGGCGGAGTCGGCGGCGGCGATCTCCGCGGGCGAGGCGGGCGCGGCCGGGGTGGCGTGGGCCGCGGCGTCGCCGCAGGCGGCGAGCAGGCCGGCGGCCAGCAGGCGCAGGAGTCGCGATCCGATGCGCATCTCCGTCACGCCGCCTCGAACGGGCGGTCGTCGCTTCGCGGGGCTCACGGCAGTCTCCGAGTTGCGTGGGAGCCCACGTAAATGCAAGCGACATTCCGGCGATGCGGAAAAGCCCGCCTCCCGGGCGGGGAGCCGGGTTTCTTCGCGAAATCTTAATCACGGCAGCGGGAGCGGGGCTGGCGCCGGCGACCCCGCGTCGTGCCCGCCGCCCACGACCTCAGGCCGGGGCGGCGACGCGGGGGAGCCGGACCGTGAAGAGCGTGCCCGCGGCCACGGACGAGCGAACGTCGATCGACCCGCCGTGCGCCGCGATGATCCTCTCCGCGATGTAGAGGCCCAGTCCGAGGTTGCCAGACTCGCGAAGGGCCGCGTCATAGGCGTGAAAGCGCCGGTACGGACTGAACAATACGGGCAGATCGGCCTCCGGGATGGGCGGTCCGTAGTTGTGCATGCGCAGCACGACCTCCGTGGGCTCACCCTGGGCGGTGATGGTAATGAGCGTGCTCGACGCGCCGTGGAGGACCGCGTTCCCGATCAGATTGGTGACGACCTGCGTGACGCGCGCGGCATCCCATTGACCGGTCAGGTCGCCGCTGGGCGTGAACTGAAGCGAGCACCCGGGCTGCGCGGTGCACATCTCGGCGACTGCCGCCTTGATGACCCGCTCCAGATCCACCGCTTCCCGCTCGATCGGGATGCCGGCCCCGAGCCGGCCCTGCGTGAAGTCGAGCAGGTCGTCGACCATCCGGGTCATGCGCAGCGAGCTCGCATTCGCGCGGGCCACGACACTCCGGTGGGGCTCGGCCAGGTCGCCTGACTCGAGGCTGGACTGCGTGTCCTTCCGGGTCGCCGCCAGCGGCCGCCGGAGGTCGTCGCCGAGGACCGACAGGAAGATCTCGCGGGCGCGGTCGATGTCGAGGCTGAACTGCGCGACCGATTCGGCCAGCAGCTGGTCGATCATCTCGTTGAACCGGATCATGTCGTGGAGATCGTAGCCGTCGAGCGCGTGGTCCTTGGCGCGGATCCAGAGACTCGTCACGCTCGCGCGCAGCGCGCGGAACTCCGAGGTCATCTCCCCCACGGTGAACCCGCTCTCCGCGCGGCCGGCACCGTGCACCGTGGCCGCCGTGGCGGCGTCCCCACGGAGAGGCGGGGGGGCGTTTCCCTTCCCCTTGGCCACCTGCTCGGCGTCCGTCTGCGGAGTGCGAAGATCCGCCACGATCTCTCTGAGCATCGCCGCGGCGTGGTCCCGGAGCTCGGTCACGTCCAGCTCCTCGCCCCCAGTCCCGGAGCGCCGGGCGAAGGCGACCCAGTCCGTCATGATCGCTTCGACGTTCAGGGAGATGAATTCGGCCAGTCGCACGAATCGAGGTCTGGAGTAGTGGTTTGACTTCAGGTTGACGGGCCGGCACGGAAGGACCATCCACGACGACTGGCCGTCGCGGACGTTCCGGACCTCCCCCGCCGGTGAATCGTCGCAGCTTCGGGGCCGCCGCGACGCGATCCCTTAAGCAGGTGTCGCGCCACGGCGGGACGGGACAGCACGCAAGGGGGCGAGCGCCGCCATCACCTTCATCACGATATGGGTCGCCGAGATGCCATAACGGTCGAGCAGCTCCTTCGGCGGCCCGCTGTGCGGAATCTCCCGCACGCCCAGCTTGTACACGAGGCAGTGCTCCTCGGCGAGCGCGGCCAGCACGACGTCCCCGATGCCACCGTGGACGTAGTGGTCCTCGACGGTGATGACGATTCCGCCGCAGGCCCGCGCCGCAGCGACGAGGCCGTCGCGGTCCACGGGCTGCACGCTGAAGAGATCCATCACGCGCACCTGCACGTCCGCCGCCGCCAGCTCGTCATGCGCGCGCAATGCCTCGGCGACCGTGACGCCGCCCGCCACGATCAGCGCGCGGTCGGTGCCACTCTGGCGCAGCACCTTGGAGCGGCCGATCTCGAACTGCTCGTCGGGACCGTAGATGATGGGCGCATCGGGCCGGCTCAACCGCAGGTAGCACGGCCCCGCGTGCGACGCGACGAGCCCGGTCGCGCGCCACGCGCTCGTCGCGTCCGCAGGATACAGCACCGTCATGTCGGGCTCGGCGCACATCATCGCCAGATCCTCGAGGCCCATCTGTGACGGTCCATCCTCGCCGATCGACACACCCACGTGCGTGCCCGCGAGCTTGATCCCCGTACCACCGATGCACGCCATGCGCACGAAGTCGAACGCCCGGCTGAAGAACGCGCCAAAGGTAGCGACGAATGGGACCCGCCCACGCGCCGCGAGGCCCATCGCCATGCCGACCATGTTCTGTTCGGCGATGTAGCCCTCGAAGAAGCGCTCCGGGGCCACCGCGCCGAAGTACTCGGTGAACGTGGAATTTCTCACGTCGCCATCGATGGCGACGATCGCCGGCCAGTCGCGCCCGATCGCGGCGAGCGCCGCACCGAACGCCTTTCTCGGCGCGACCGGCTCGCCTCCCACGGCGTAAGGCGGCGGGGGCGGGGGCGGGGGCGCGCCACGTTCACGCATGGCGCCCGTTCCGGCGCGCTCCGGCATGCGCGGCGGCCACGGGCCGTCGTGGCCGTGCAGCTCGGTCTCGAGCGCAGCCACCGCGCGCCTGGCATCCTCGGGCGCGAGCGGCTTACCGTGCTCGCCCTCCTTGCCTTCCAGGCCGGGCAGCCCCTTCCCCTTGACCGTCCGCGCGAGCACGATCGTCGGCCGCTCGTGCGAGTCTGCCGCCAGCTCGTACGCGGCAAGCAGCGCATCGATGTCGTGGCCGTCGACGACGAGGGCCTGCCAGCCAAACGCTTCCCATCGCGCCTGGTACACGTCCATCTCGTACTGCAGCATCGTCGGCTGGCTCTGACCCAGCCGGTTGATGTCGATCGTCGCACAGAGACTGTGGAGGCCGTAACGTGCGCCGAGCTCTGCCGCCTCCCACACCGATCCTTCCGCGCTCTCCCCATCGCCCATCAGCACGTAGGTCCTGCGGTCGCTGCCAAGCAGTCGGGCGTCGAGCGCGAGTCCGATGCCTGCGGACAACCCCTGTCCCAGCGATCCGGTGGCAACGTCCACGAAGGGGAGGCGCGGCGTGGGGTGTCCTTCGAGATCCGAGCCGAGCTGCCGAAGCGTCAGCAGATGCTCCCGCGGAAAGGCTCCCGCTTCCGCCCAGGCCGCGTAGAGAATCGGCGCCGCGTGACCCTTGGAGAGCACGAAGACGTCGTTCTGCGCTGCAAGGGGCTCGTGGACATCGTAGCGCATCACCTCGAAGAACAGCGCGCTCACGATCTCGGCGCACGATGCGCAGCTCGTCGGATGCCCGCTCGCGGCCGCCGTGGTCGCCCGCACGGAGTCGATGCGGAGCTGCGTGGCGATCTCATGCAGCTCCGTGGCGGAGCGATGAGGCGTGCGAGACTTGTCGGCGGTGCGAGCTTCGGTACTCATGACTGCGGCCTCGGGTTGCGCTGTGACGCTCGCCGTCGTCGCACTATGCGTGCCCTCCATCGCACGACGAGGGACGTGTCCATGTGCGCCCACGCGGACTGGCCTCGCGATTGCAGCATGCTCTCGTGAACGCTCAGGAGACGATTGCCATGACGACGCGGCGCTTCACACGCGGCGACCACGTGAGCTGGAACTCGGAGGCGGGCCGCGTGCGTGGCCGGATCACGCGCGTGGTGACGTCCGAGATCCAGTTCAAGGGCTACACGGTCCGGGCCAGCGAGGACGAGCCGCAATACGAGATCAAGAGCGACACGACGGACCACATCGCCATGCACAAGGGCTCGGCGCTGAGAAAGCTCTCGCGTTGATCCCCTGATGCTCGCGTTCCCGCTCTGGCTCCGCACGACGCATTTCCTCAATCTGCTCTTCCTCTCGCTGCTCGTGCGGAGCGGCCTCGAGATCCTCAGCGCGCACCCCAAGCTCTACTGGAACGACGACTGCACGCCCGGAAGCGAGTGGCTCCGGCTTACGCGCAAGCGACTTCCCGAACACGGGCTCTGGACCTCGCGCGACGAGGAAGCCTCGTTCTCGTCGTGGATCGCGCTCCCCGGGCGCAGCAACCTTGGGCTCGGCCGACACTGGCACGTTCTCGCCGATGCCGGCTGGCTGCTCACGGGCCTCCTGTACGTCGCGATGCTATCCGTCACGACCCAATGGCATCGATTGATGCCGACCTCCTGGTCGGTGGTCCCGGGCGCCTGGCATGTCCTGCGGTCGTATCTGAGCTTGCACCTCGTGGTCACGCCGGGACGTTACAATCCGCTGGAGCAGCTCGCGTACTTCTCGGTGGTGTTTCTGCTGTCGCCCCTCACCATCGCGACCGGGCTCGCCATGTCGCCGTCGATCGCGGGCCGGTTTCCCTGGTACCTCCGCCTCTTTCGAGGCCGCCAGGCCGCGCGCAGCATCCACTTCCTCTGTCTCTGCGCATTTCTCGCGTTCTTCGTCGTGCACCTCTCCATGGTGATCGCACACGGTACGATCAGCGAGATGGGATTGATCGTGCTCGGCGACACCCACCAGATGCGCGGTCCGCTCGGCCTCCTCGTGGGACTCGCGGGGCTCGCTGGCGTCGTCGTGGTCCACATCGTGGCGACGCGCTGGTCGCTGAGCCATCCGCGCGCGGTGCAGCACGGCACGCAGACCCTGACGGACCCGCTGCGCCGCGCGCTGTTCGGGCATGGCGTGTCGGCACAGCAGTATGCGCCGGCGGCCATCTCGCCGTATTTTCGCGTGAACGGACGACCGCCCGCCGACGCCGCGTACGCGGCGATGGCGGCCGAGCAGTTCGCGAGCTTCGTCCTCGAGGTGGACGGTCTGGTGGAACACCCGCTGCGCCTGACGCTCGCCGAGCTACGGCGCTGGCCGAAGCGGACGCAGATCACGAAGCACTGTTGCATCCAGGGATGGTCCGCCGTGGCCAGCTGGGCCGGCGTGTCATTGGGCGATGTGATGCGCCACTGCCGCCCGCTCGCCGCTGCGCGCTACGTCGTGTTCCATGCGCTCGATGACAAGTCGACGTCCGAGCCCGACGCGGCGGGCCCCGGACTGTTCTACGGCACGCTCGACATCGCCCTGGCATCACACCCGCAGACCATCCTCGCGTACGAGATGAACGGCCAGTCCCTGCCCGTGCCCCACGGCGCGCCGCTTCGTCTCCGGGTGGAGACGCAGCTGGGCTTCACGATGGTCAAGTACATCCGCCGGATCGAGCTCGTGCACGACTACCGGCAGATCGGCGAAGGCCAGGGTGGTTGGCGCGAGGATCAGCAGTACTACAGCCGGGAGGCGGGTATCTGAAGCTGCGTCGCCGGCCATTCGAACGAGGGGCGACCAATCTCCCCGCGCGCCTCCAGGCGAGCGAGCAGCAGGTAGAAGTACAGCATTCCGCGCTGCTCGCCAAGCGCCATCAGGACGCGAGGGGCGTCGGCTGCCGCAGACCCGGACACGAGGGCGAGGTTGCTCGCCACGCTGGCGTCGTTGGCGGGAAAGACATCCAACCGGCCGAGGCCGCGAAGCAGGATGACCGCCGCGGTCCACGGGCCAATGCCCTTGATCCGGCGCAGGATGGCCGCGGCATCGGCGCTCGAGTTCCGCTCCAGCGTGGGTGCGTCGAGCATGCCGGTCGCGAGTGCGTCGCCGACGCGGCGCAGCGTCGCGACCTTGGTGGCGCTGAGCCCAGTCGAGCGCAGCAGACCGTCGGTTGCGCCATTGACGCTCTCTGCAGTGGGGAGCTGATATAGCGGCACCGGCACGCCGGCGACCTCCACCGGTTCTCCCAGGGCAACGATCATTCGGTGCATGACCGTGCTCGCCGCCCGCAAGCTGATCTGCTGAAACACTATCGCATTGGCGCACGCGTCCCAGAGAGCTGGATAGCGAGGCGGCTTCACGCCGCGCATGCGCTCCACGAGCGGCGCCAGCCACGGGATTTCCGCGGCCGCCCGGTCGAACTCCGTGAGGTCGCGCTCGGCGCCGAGCATGCTCCGCACGAGCGCGAGCGCGCGCGCATGCTCCGTCGCGTCCCCATCGATCGTCACCGCCAATGAGTCTGGGCGCGTCTGCTCCGCGTGCACGATCACGGAACCGTGCGCACCGGGGAGCGCCCGGACGTACAGTCCTTCCGGCGTGAGCACATCGACGACGTTCATCGACAAACGCCGTAGCGCGCTCACGGTGAGGTCGAGCCGGTACGGAGTGACGACGGACAGTTCGTGCCGGGAACGCGATGTCACGGTCATGCTACCTCCCAGCGCAGTAATGTGGTCTCACAATGGCGAACCGGCGGGGTGGCGAGCAAGCGGGACGATTGACGTTCGACCGCGCCCTTCTCTCGACGATCGAGCCGCGCACCGCCAGATGTGACTGCGTCCTCGCACCACTCCTATCACCGCGGTGTCCTGGCGCGGACGTGCATCCAACGATCCGCGGGCGGCATCCTTGTTGCGCGCTTTCCCGTCACCTGCCGGATGTACTTGTCAGCGGTGTTGACGTGCGCCGGACCGGGCGCCCGCGTTGGCACCTCGTCACACGCGGGCACCACGTGGCTTCCTTCACGTCAGGAGACGCGATGACCGACTCCAAGGACAAAGCGCACGCTCCCAAGAACGAAGGCGCGAGCGACAACGACACAGCGGAGCAGAACGCCAGCGGAGGGACCGACAGCGACGCGGGAGCCAACCCGCCGCGCACGACCTCGTTCGGCTGGTTGACCACTCCTAAGTTCGGCTCCGCCGGTAGCGGTGGTGCCGAGCTCGAGCCAGGGCCCGAGCGCGACTGATCGGACGGGCCGTCGCCGGGATGGTCTTTCGCTGGCTGCTGCTCCTCGTCCCCCTGTCGCTCGCGCTCGCGCACGTCGTCCATGCCTCGCCGCTCGTGCAGTTCGCGGCCGCCGTGGCCAGCATCGTCCCACTGGCCGAATGGATCCGCCGCGCGACAGAAGCAGACTTTCAACCGCGCGAGCGCGGGCCGGCTGTCCAGCCTGCTCATCCTGAGCGTGATCGCGCTGCTCCTCCCCGCACTCTTTCATCTCACCGAGCGCGCGACGGTCGCGGCGTCCGCGGGCAGCCATCTCCACGAGCGTCTGAGCCTTGGCGTCTCGGTCGTGCTGCTCGTCGTCTATGTGGCGAACCTGCTGTACACCTTCGTGACTCATCGCGACGTCTTCGCGGCTCCCGAGAGGGATGACGCGCCCGGCACGGCGCACGGGGCTGGTGCCCGTCCCACGTGGCCGGTGTGGCGCGCGCTCGCCGTGCTGGTCGCCGGAACGGCGTTCGTGGCGTGGGAGGCGGAGATCGTCGCCAGCGCGCTCACCGCCACCGCGAGCTCGCTCGGCGTCACGACCTTCTTTCTCGGCGTCATCGTGCTCGCCGTGATCGGGAACGCGTCCGAGTATCTGGCCGTGGTCTACTATGCGCGGAAGGACCAGATGTCGATGGCCATGGCGATCACGGTGGGATCCAGCATTCAGGTGGCGCTGTTCGTCGCCCCGCTGCTCGTGCTCCTCTCGTACTTTCTCGGCAGGCCGATGAATCTCGTCTTCACCAGCCCGCTCGAGCTGATCGCCATCGCGAGCGTGGCGTTCAGCGTGAATGCGGTCGCACAGGATGGAGAGTCGACCTGGTTCGAGGGGGTGCTCCTCCTCGCCGTGTATGCGCTGTTCGTGCTCGCGTTCTACTTCGTCGTCCCGTGACGGCTCGCTGCGGCATCCCGAGAGCATCGCCATGGCAGTCACCGTACCTGGGTCTCAGGGCGCCGGTACCCCGCTCTGCTGCACGAGCTTCGCCACGAGCGCCGTCCACCCCGTCTGATGCGATGCGCCGAGTCCGGCGCCGTCATCGCCGTGGAAGTACTCGTGAAAGGCGATGAGGTCACGCCAGTGCGGGTCGTGCTGCATCCGCTCGACCCCGCCGAATACCGCACGCCGCCCGTCCTCGCGCAGGAACAGCCGGATCAGGCGCCGCGAAAGCTCCGTCGCCACCTCTCCGAGCCGCAGCTGCCGCCCCGAGCCTGTCGGATGCTCCACGAGGAAGCCGTCGCCGTAGTACCAGTCGAACTTCTGCAGCGCCTCGATGATGAGGTAGTTGAGCGGGAACCACACCGGGCCGCGCCAGTTCGAGTTGCCGCCGAACAGCCCGCTCCGCGACTCCGCCGGCTCGTAGTCCACCCGCCCGAGCTCGCGCCCGTCCACCCTGAGCACGTACGGGTGTTCGGCGTGCCACCGCGAAACGGATCGCAGCCCGTACGGTGACAGGAACTCGCCCTCGTCCAGCATCCGGCGCAGGATCGCGCGCAGCCGCGGCGCGCTCACGACCGCGAAGAGCCGCCGGTCGTGTGACCCGACACGCGTCACCGACGCCGCGTCGCCGACGAGGTCGGCGCGGTTGGCGAGAAACCAGTCCAACCGCTCCCGGAATCCGGGCATCCGCTCCAGCAGCGCGGGGTCGAGCGTCTCCACGGCGAGCAGCGGCACCAGCCCAACCATCGAGCGTACGCGGAGATAGGTCGAGCTCCCGTCGGCGCCACGCAGGAGGTCGTAGTAGAACTCGTCCTCGTTGTCCCACAGGTCGGCCGCGTCGTCGTCGGTCGTCGCCGGCCGGTCGTTCATGGCGTGCGCGATGTAGAAGAAGTGCTCGAGGAACTTCGTCGCGACGTCCTCGTACGCCGCGTCGTCGCACGCCAGCTCCAGCGCGATCGCGAGCATGTTCAGGCAGTAGGTCGCCATCCAGCTCGTCCCGTCGCTCTGGTCGAGCCGCGCGCCCCCGGGCAGCGGCTCGCTCCGGTTGAGCACGCCGATGTTGTCGAGGCCGAGGAAGCCCCCCTGGAACACGTTCCTCCCGTCGGCGTCCTTCCGGTTCACCCACCAGGTGAAGTTGATCAGCAGCTTGTGAAACACGCGCGCCAGGAAGGCGAAGTCGCCGGTCCCTGTCTCCTTTCGCTCGATCCGGAACACGCGCAGCGCCGCCCATGCGTGCACCGGCGGATTGACGTCGCCGAGCTCCCACTCGTACGCCGGGAGCTGCCCGCTCGGGTGCATGTACCACTCGCGCAGCAGCAGCACGAGCTGCTCCTTCGCGAAGCACGGGTCCACGACCGCCAGCGCCACGGCGTGGAAAGCGAGGTCCCACGCGGCGTACCACGGGTACTCCCACGTGTCCGGCATCGCGACCACGTCGTGATTGTTGAGCTGCATCCAGCCACGATTGCGCCCGGCCCGGCGCTCGGCCGGCGGCGTCGGCTCGCCCGGGTCGCCGTCCAGCCAGCGCTGCACGTCGTAGTGGTAGAACTGCTTGCTCCACAGCAATCCTGCGACCGCCTGCCGCTGCACCAGCCGTTCGTCCTCCGGCACCTCCGGTGCGGCGAGCGCGTGGTGGAACGCGTCCGCCTCGGCGCGCCGCGCGGCGAACACGGCGTCGAACGCAGCCCCGAACGGCTCGGCAACGTCCTCGGCCGACAGCCGCAGCCGGACGACGCGCTCCCCTCCCGCCGGCACCGTCTCGCGATAACGCGCCGCCATCTTCGTCCCGCGCCGCGCCGGGTTCACCGCGTCGCGCCGCCCGTGCACCACGTACTCGTGAAAGGCATCCTTCACGTACGGGCCGCTCTCGTTCGGCGCGCCGTACAGTCGCTCGGCGTTCGTCTCGTTCTCGGTGAAGAGGAGCTCCGGCGCCCCCTCGCACGCAAGGTGGTAGCGGCCGAGTGTCTCGTGCTCGGCGAGCACGCGGGTGGGCACGCGGTCAGGCACGCCCTCGAGCACCGAGAGCGACGGCCGGTAGCCGCGCCGCCCCCACGACCAGCTGTTCCGGAAGCAGAGCGTCGGCAACAGCTCGAGCAGTGCCGGCTCGGGGCCGCGGTTGGCCGCCGTGATCCGCACCAGCAGGTCCGTCGGCGACGCCTTCGCGTACTCGACGGTCACGTCGAAGTAGCGGTCGTCGTCGAAGACGCCGGTGTCGAGCAGCTCGAACTCCGGGTCGTCGCGACCGCGCCGCGCGTTCTCCTCCACGAGCCGCCCGTACGGGAAGGCGCGCTGCGGATACTTGTACAGCGCGCGCATGTAGGCGTGGCTCGGCACGTTGTCCAGGAACCACCAGTAGTCCTTCGCGTCCTCGCCGTGGTTCCCCTCGTGCCCGCTCAGCCCGAAGGGCCGCTCCTTGAGGATCTCGTCGGCCCCGTTCCACAGGGCGAGGGCAAGGCAGAGCCGCTGCGACTCGTCGCACACGCCGAGCAGGCCGTCCTCGTTCCAGCGATAGGCGCGGCTCCGCGCGTGCGCGTGCGGGAAGGACGCCCATGCGTCACCGTCGGCGCTGTAGTCCTCGCGCACGGTCCCCCACGCGCGCTGCGCGACGTACGGTCCCCACAGCCGCCACGCCCGCGACCCGTCGCGGATCTCGGTCAGGCGCTCCCGCTCGGCGTCTATGGTCACGTGCGTGCGCGCCAGCTCAGTACTGCGTAACTTGCTGCGTGAGCCCGCCGTCCACGTAGTAGGTGCTTCCGGTGACGTACCCGGCCTCGTCGCTCGCCAGGAAGACCGCCACCGCCGCGACGTCCGCCGGCGTCCCGAAGCGGTCGAGGGGAATCTCGCCGAGCGCGTTCCTTCTGGCCTGCGGGTCGTCGAGCACCGCCTGGTTGATCGGCGTCGCGATCGCGCCGGGCGCGATGTCGTTGACAGTGATCCGGTGCGGCGCCAGCTCGAGCGCGAGGTTGCGCATCATCATCCGCACCCCGCCCTTGCTCGCGCAGTAGGAGGTGTAGCCGGGGAACGGGATGTCCTCGTGCACCGAGGAGATGTTGAGGAGGCGGCCCCCCTCGCCCGTCGCCACCATCGCGCGCGCCGCGCACTGGCTCACCACGTAGGGACCGTAGAGGTTCACCCGGATCACGCGCTCCCACTCCTCATCCGTCGCCTCGAGGAAGGGCCGCTCGATCTCGATCCCGGCGTTGTTCACGGCCACGTCCAGCCGTCCCCACTCGGCCACGACGCGGTCCACCATCGCCTGCACCTCGTCGCGCCTGCCGACGTCCGCCCGCACGGCGATCGCGCGACCGCCGCACGCCGCCACCACCCGCTCGGCCGCGTCGCGCTCCTGCTCGCTCCGGTAGTTCACCGCGACGCGCGCGCCCTCGCGGGCGAACCGGGTCGCGATCCCCTCGCCGATCCCGCTGCTCGCGCCCGTCACCAGGGCGACCTTGTTCTCGAGACGCATCCCCATCTCCGCGTGTGGTAGGCCGAACGGGCCGAAACGTTGGTGAGGCGCGCCCCATCCCGCAAGCGGGCGGTGAGCAGCACCTGCCCGCCGCCGTCCCGCGTGCCCGGTCCGTGACGCGGGTGGCGCGGTGGAGCCGCAGCAGTGGATATTCACGCAGCGGTTCGTCCGCCGTCAGGCGATGAATCCCCGCCGCAGCCGCAGCCGACACGACCAGACATCCGACCCGAGCCAGACCCATGACACGCACACGGATCCACAACCTCTTCATCTCGCTGGACGGCTTCGCGACAGGTGAAGGGCAGAGCGCGGACGCGCCCTTCGGTCACGCCGGCATGCGTCTGGCCGAGTGGATGTTCGCCACCCGCTTCGGTGCCGAGATGATGGGACGCCCGGGTGGCAGCGCCGGCGTCGACAATGCATTCGCTCAGCAGTGGGGGCCCGGTATCGGCGCCGAGATCATGGGTGCGAACAAGTTCGGTCCGCCCGGCTGGCAGGACGACGCCGACTGGAGAGGGTGGTGGGGCCCCAACCCGCCCTTCCACACACCGACGTTCGTGCTCACCCATCGGCCGCGTCCTTCGATCGAGATGGAGGGCGGCACCAGCGTTCACTTCCTGGACACCTCAGCGGCCGAGGCGCTCGACGTGGCCCGCGAGGCGGCGGGCGGGCAGGACGTGCGGATCGGCGGTGGGCCGACGACGGCGCGCGAGTTCATCGCGGCGGGGCTCGTCGACCACATCCACATGGTGCAGGTACCGATCGTGCTCGGGCGCGGCGTGCGCCTGTGGGACGGGCTCGAGGGGCTCGAGACGAGATACGCCATCGAGGCGGTCTCGTCGCCCAGCGGGGTCACGCACATCACGTTCACGCGATGACGGCGGCTGCGGTGCTGGATCGTCATGGGGCTACCGCGTGGAGCTACAGGCCGAGCGCCGCGCGCACCGATCGCACGATGTCTTCGGGCGGGAGCGTTCCGTCCAAGGTGAGCCCGCTCTCCGTGGGCGGCTCGAGCGCGGCGAGCTGGCTTGGCAGCAGCGACGGCGGCATGAAGTGGTGCTCCCGGTGCTCCAGGCGCTCCAGCAGCACTGCGGGGGGCACCGAGAGGTACACGAACGGAACCGCGCCCGAGGGAGCGCCTGTCGGGACGATCGCCTCGCGATAGCGCTGCTTGAGTGCCGAGCAGGCCAGCACGGCGTGGCCTCCCTCGGCAAGGATGCCGGCGACGAGGCGCTCGAGCGCGGCGAGCCACGGCGCGCGGTCGGTGTCGTCGAGCGAGGTGCCGGCGGCCATTTTGGCGACGTTCGCCGCCGGGTGGTAGACGTCGCCCTCGAGGTATGGCCAGCCGAGCGACTCGGCCAGCGCGCGACCGATCGTCGTCTTGCCCGAACCGCTGGGGCCCATGACGACGATTACGTGCGGGGGGGTGACCGTGTCAGTCAGTGCAGTCCCGGACGGCTCGGACAACGCTTCCCTCCGATCAACATTTGATGCCACCTGAGGCCAACGCTCAGTTGCTTCGACGTCCACAACTGTGACGGCGTGGCAGCCGCCAGTGCAACGAGGATGGGAAGTGCTACGCCATCTCCGGCGTCACCTGCGGCGTGACGGCTCCCGTTGACGTACCGCTCCGGCTCGCGCACGGAGCCCCGTCTACGTGCGAGGAAGGCGGAGCGTGAATGCGGAGCCACCAACCATCGCGCTCCGCACGGTGAGCTCGCCTCCGAGGCCGCGTGCCAGATCGCGGCTGATCGCCAATCCGAGTCCCGCACCTTGCCCCTCACGGCTGTGGCTCGCGTCCACCTGCACGAAGGGCTCGAAGATCGACGTCAGCTTGTCCTCCGGGATGCCGATCCCGGTGTCGCGCACCGTGATGAGCACCCACCCCGGAGCGTGGTGGTCGACGTCGCAGTATACCGAGACCACTCCCTCCGGCCCGGTAAACTTGACGGCGTTCGAGAGGAGGTTCAGCAGGATCTGCTGGACCTTCTCGCGGTCCGTGCGCACGACGAGATCGGGCTCCGACACTTGCACTTCATAGCGCTGTCGCTTCGACGCGAGTTGGGACTCGATCATGGGGTGCAGATCGGCGACCATCTCCGCGACCCGGACTTCCTTGAGCACAAACTCGAGGCGTCCGGCCTCGATGCGCGCCAGATTGAGGACCTCGTTGATCAGCCCCAGCAAATGGCGGTAGCTGCGCTCGACGCGGAGCAGCGCGGCGCGCTGGGCTACGCTCACCGGGCCATGGATGCCGAGCTGGATCAGTTGCACGTGGCCCCCGATCGCGTTCAGCGGTGTGCGCAGCTCGTGACTCATCGTCGCGAGGAACTCGCTCTTGGCCCGATTTCCGGCCTCTGCCGCGGCGCGTGCCTCCTCGAGCGAGACATTGGCGTTCTGCAGTTCCGTGGTCTGCAACTCCAGCTCCATCGCCTGCGCCTCGAGTTCAGACGCCTGCGCCTGCAGCATATGATTCGCGGCTTCGAGCTCACCCTGTGCCTGCCGGGCGTCGGTCAGTGCGCGCTGTAGATCACCACGCGTTCGCTCCAGTGCGGCGGCCAGCGCCTCCGAGTGTGTCGCGGCGTCGCGGGCGACGCGCACCTGCGCCTCCGAGTGGGCAGCCGCGCGTTCGCCGCGGAACGTCGACGCAAGGAGTGGCAGAAGCCGCCGCATATCCTCGACGTCCTCGGCGCGCTCCCGGGCGCCCAGGACGACGACCACCGCTTCATCGCCACAGGCGAAGCCATACGCCGGCTCAGCAATCCCGCCCTCCGGGGGAGCGAGGGCGTCCACTCCGTATTCACCGCGCGCCACGCAGGTGCGCAGGAAATCGCGCCACTCGCGCGCGCTTCGGAGCGTCTGGGGAAAACCGGGTGCCGGGAGCAGCACGCCGACCTCGTCGTCGCGCACGAAGACGATCAGCCCGTGACCACCGAGCAGTCGGCCGAGCGCTGCCGCTGCTGCGCGCCGATTCTCGGTCCGCGCGAGTGCGGTGACGTAGTCGATGAGACCGCCCACCCTACGCGCGCCGCTCAGTCAGGGAGCACGCAGACCACCGCTGTGCAGTTGTGGAACCCGGAAAACTGCCCCTCCGCCCGTACGATCTGTCCGTACGAGTTGAAGCCCGCGAAGGGGGCACCTCCAAGGCCACGAGACACCGCATCCAGCTCCTTGTCGAAATCAGCTCCGAGGCGAAGGCGTGTCGCAATGCAATCGAAGAAGAGCGCCGCTTTCGGCGTGCCCCCCTGCCGGGTGACCTGATCCACCGCGTCCCGCACCGCCTCCGACGCGGCGTCGGCGGCGTCGGCCCCACCCGTGGACATGATGCAGGCGGTAGCCCCGGCAGGCACCTCTGCCGCGAAGCTGATGCCGCCCTCGTCCGAGATACCGAGTGGGACGCGAAGCTTGTGGCCGCCCGGGGTCTGGACGCCGAGGATGTTGTGCAGAAAGAACGGCATCGGGTCGGCGCGATCGAAGCGCTGCGCCGTCTCGCCCGCGTGCTCCTCGAATGCGTCGGCCGCGGGCGTGACGTTGAGGCTCACCACCTGAGTCGCCGCTGCCTCCGTGACGCGCATCGGTGCCGTAGCGGGTGCCCAGCCGTGCCGAGCGCCAATTCCCAAGGGCTTGGCGGAGACGATCTCCAGCGCCACGGCCGCGTTGCCGTAGACCTCCGTGCCGCAGAACACGTACGTCTTCTGGAAGCGGGCATCGTCACCCGCACCACCGCCGAAGAAACGGTATGTACCGCCCGTCTCCATGGTAAGGGCGTCCACGAACTCCTCTGCATGTCCGGCCAGTGCGTCGACGAGGACGAGCGCTGCACGGAAGGGAAATGCCTCGAGCTGCGCCCCGCGAAACGCGCCGGCAATGCCGGTGGCAGCGGCGCCCTGATCTGCCGAGAGCTCGGTCCCCACCGCAGCCGCGAAGCGCATGCCGGCCGAGCGTATCGCCGTCACGTTGGTCAGCCCCTGGCCCGAGCCATCCGCGGTGAACTCCCCCGCCGACGAGCAGCCGACGATCGTGCGGGTCCCCGTCTCCTCGGCGAGGGCCTCGAGCAGGGCGCGATGATCGTTGCTCGGCGAGGCAAACACGATGAGCGCGTCGGGTGCTCCCCCGAGCTGCTCGCGAATGCGGCGGCCCAGGTGGTGACCAGCTTCACCGTTGGTCAGATCTGTCTGGACGATGGCGACATCGGTCATGAGTGCGGCCCAAAGAGGATGCCAGTGGACGCCCTGCTACGATTGGCTGGTCCAGGAGCCCGGAAGACAGCCGTCCGCAGGGGCGCGGGACGGGTGCGTCAGCTTCGTCATGAGAACGGCTGCGCCTCTGACGGCTCCGTCACGATACCTCAGCGAAATTGAACTCGCGGCGTCCCGTTTCGGAAGGCGACGAGTGGTACGGTTGGGGGGGGCCACGCGTTGTGCCGGCTGCTGGAGTCCGGAACACCTTCATCCGGGCACAGCGGTGGGGCATCCTCTGCGACCACTCGGGCACGCGTGGCACCGGGCGCGGGCGAGGCGGGGGCGGGGGCGGGGTATCGCGCGTGTTCTCGTCGCCCGGGGCGATTCGGGCCCTGTCGACAAAGGTGGCAGCGACATGATGTACGAAGGCCCTCATTCGGAGTAGCGAGTCCATCCATGGGCGGGTGATTGACGCACCCCGGACTGAACCGCTCCGGGATTGCAGGAGGCTAGCCTGTGAGAGCTTGGAGCCACGACCGAATCCAGGCAGCAGCGCTTTCAGCGCTGAGGTCCGTGAGCGGGCGATCCGACTGGTCCGCGAGCAGGCGCCGCAGCATGCGTCGCAGTGGGCCGCGTACCGCGCGAGGCTGGCCGATCCAAGCCGTCGCCCGTCGCGGGCCACGCGTGATGACGCCCTCCGGAAGGCGGTGCGTCGCGTGTGGGACACCAACCGGCGCGTCTACGGCGTGCGGAAGGACTGGCGCCAGTTGCGGCGAGGGTCGCCCGGTGGCGCGCTGTGCGGTGGCGCGGCCGATGGCCGTTCCGGGGCGGCGCGGCATCGCGCGTGCGGACGACGGTGGCCGACGTCGCGGCGGAGCGCGCGCGGGATCTGGTGCAGCGCCAGTTTCAGGCCGAGCGCCCGAACCAGCGCCGGGTCACGGCATTCACTGATGTCGCGATCTGGCGCGGCTTCGTGTATGTCGCGTTCGTGATCGACGTGTTCTCGCGCCGCATCGTTGGCTGGCCCGCGCACATCGCCATGCGCACCGACCTCGTGCTCGACGCGCTGGAGCAGGGGCTGTACGACTGCAAGACCGACCGCGGGCTCGTCGTGCATTCGGAGCGCGGATTCACTTCGCTCCGGCACACACTGAGCGCGATCACTGGGAGCGGATCGCCGCGCTCCGCGACGAGCAGGTCGCACTCGGCGTTCGATAGATCAATCCAGCTGCCCGGTCTCCCGGTCGGTCGAGTTCAACCCTGGAAGCTCATCGATCCCGAGCCACTCGGTCCGCTCTGCTAGCGACTCACGGCTGGCCCGCGCAGCGCCTACCCTCGATGAGAGCACGAATCGTCGTCCAATCATTCGCGAACAGCGATTTCGCGAGCGACACGAGGTCTTGGGTGGACAGCACGCTTATCGAGTGCTGAAATTGAGCGGGCCACGGACGACGAGCGATGAATCGTTCGAACCCACCCCGGTCGATCCTGCCCCCCAAGTGATCTCCGATCCTCTGACTTGTCTCGTCTTTCCAGCGCGCGAGCTGCATGAGGTCGGGCAGAACAACATCGTCCTCCGTCGCTGAAGTCAGCAACACAGCGAGTGCGCCTGCCAGCACTCTCGCTTCTTCCAGTTCCTGGAGCGGGCCATCATCGAGCACGAAGTCGAGATAAAATGCGGCATCGAGAGCCAGGGAAATCACAACGTCAGGCTCAGCCACATCGTGTACGATGATCTGCGGACCGCTCAGGAGCACCCGGTCGACGAGTCGGCTGCACTCTGTCCATGCCATGCGCCCGTCGGCGAAGCTACGCAGCGCCTCGATGAAGGTGGCCGACGTTGGTGGTGTCATCGGTTCCAGTCCGCGGTCGTGCAGAACAGGCAGCCATGACTCGGATCGACCAGAATCGGGTTCAGAGCCAAGCAGCGGGTCCGTAGGGCCTCGTGAGGAGGTCGTCGAGGCGCGCACTATTCGCTGGAAGTGCGGACTGCCCGAACCGAGCACACAGAGAGAATGTGTCGGGGAAGCACTCGTCCGTCAGAGCAAGTTGCTCGACTCGGGGGAAGTAGTCCTCGAAGTGATGCTCAAGCAGGTGCTGCAGCACACACGTCGAAACCGCAGTCCGAAGATCGGCGTCCTCATGACTTCCCCAGAGTGCGACGAAATCCCAGATCCGCTCAGGCTCGGTCTCGACGAACTGGCCTGCAACGATGACGGCCTTCCAGCGCTCGCCATGGCTATCGCCGGTTAAGGAGGTTCCCGGGAGGACCCGATTGGCCCGAGCGATGGATTCTTCGACATCCATGGCGTCTACTCAGGGGAACATACGGTAGCTGGCGACACACATTATCGCGTGCGCAACGAGCATCCGCCAATCGCGCCTCTGCCACGAGGACACCCTGGGCAATCCGCTCGCCAAGATTCCCTTCCTGTCAAGCGCGCGTCACTTGCTCGCGGCGCAACCAAGCCAATTAGTCGCTTTGGTCGATCCATCCGTCCTCGCGCTGCGTCGCGGACGGAGCAACGGTGACGAATTCCAGCTACCGTACCGCCAACTTGGCCCAGAAAGCACTAAGTCGCGTAAGCCTCTCGGCCTACACGACTTAGACTATAGCAGGGGCGGGACTCGAACCCGCGACCCCGGCATTATGAGATAGGCTCTTTGCCCCGAGAAATAGATCTCACGGGCGTGACGCGGCACGAAGCGGCACGGATTCGTTGCAAACGGCGCAGGTTTCGTTACCGTTTCCGTTACCGTCTCTGTAGGTCTCGTACGGCACGGAGGCGCCTTCGATGCACACCGTGGAGCGTCTGATGCGCCCCCCGTCAAGGCTGGTCGGCTAAACCTAACGACATCATGGCTGCCATGCGGATACGAGCGTCCTCGTGGCACAAGGAGCTCGCGAGTGCACGGCGACGCAAGCGTCCGAAGAACCGATAGACTGGCTCCATATCGTCGGACCGGACCCTCACTGCGATGCTGAGTGCTTTGGCCACACCGAGAGCGCGAACAACCTCATCCTAGTTGGGCGGCTCGCGGCGCGCCGAGAGAGCGAGATAAATCGCTACCCAGAGAGTCCGCGGGTGACCGAGAGCGAGACTGTCGTTACGGATCCGAATTGCGTCCCGATCGATGAGGAGTCCCCGCTTCGGATCCCTCGTCGCTCCTGACCATCCACCGTCAGCTTCGAGGAATGCGACGCGGGGCGCGCCCCCTGACATTCCGATCGCCACTCCAGGACTTACCTCGTACGCCGGTCGTCGACGAGTCATAAATGCTCTGCTGCCTCCGACGTCGCGGCCCTATTCTAGGCATTGCGAGACGGACGGGAGGCCGGGGAGAAGGATGCATTACGAATGCAATGATGCAATCGTGCACAGAGGAGGCGTGGCGATCCGTCCTCATTGGGAAGCGTTGGTGAAGCGACGCTGAAAGCCGATGGGTGATAGCATCAACGACGACATTCGACGAGCAGGCCGAAGACCTAGTCACGCGTCGGCGCCGAGTGGCTTCTGCCGTCACTCTCGCTTGTGTCCCCCCGAGTGCCTGGCTGAACTTCATGGTCCCCACCATCGTCGC
>JBBQJC010000010.1:0-77492 GCA_038325515.1 Gemmatimonadales bacterium
GGGGGGGGGGGGGGGGGGGTCTCCGGGCGGGGGGGGCCCCCCCCCCGCCCCCCCCCCCCGCTTCCACATGAACTCGGCCGAACCGGCCGACGCGACTACATCTCCGGCCGAGCCTTGAGCGCATTCCAGATCAGCGGCAGCGTGCTCATGGTCTGCCCGCGGTACTGTGGGCGGAATCCGTACAGCACGACATGCCCCTTGCCACGCTTCACGTCCACCATCGCCGCCTTGCCATTGAGCTTCTCTCCGCCGAGCAGCCAGCCCGACAGGAGCGGCGTTCCCGACGCGTACTTCGCCACCGCCGTGGCCGCGGACGGGTCGGTGATCTCGAAGGCAGGGGAGCCCTCGAACCAGACCGCCGGCACTGGCGCGGTGAGGCCGGCCGCGAGCGGATTGCCGCGGTCGAACTCCACCCTGAGCAGCGAGCCCGGCGCGTAGAACTCAGTGTTCTTCGCCGTGAGGAGGGTGTTCTTCACGGGGAGCGTCATCGTCTCGATGGCGTAGTCGCTCGCGTCGTTGAAGGCGAGCAGCGTCCCTCCCTCCTCCACGAACTTCGCGAGTGACGCCGCGCCGGGCTCACCGAGGCCGCCCTTGAGCGAGTCGGGATAGGCACCCATCGGCCCGCGCGCGATCAGACGCGGGTTCTGGTCGGGGAGGATTATCGCGTCGAACCGCGCCGCCAGGCCGCCGGCGCGAATGTCGCGCGCGGTGAGCACGGTGAAGGGGATCCGGTACTGGTCGAGCATCCAGCGCGTCCACCCTTCGTCCATCGCCGGCGCGGCGTTCTGGAAGATCGCGATGCGGCGCGACGTCGCGCCGGAGAGGCCGGGGGCCACCCAGGGGGTTGCCGCGACCGGCGCAAGCGGCTGCGACTGCACGCTCACCACCTCGGGCACGAAGGCGACGTCGAAGCCGAAGAGCAGGGGCAGCGTGTGCGCCACGACGTCGTACGGCCGCTTGGGCGGGCCGCCGGGATATTCGTGCAGGTCGGGATAGTGCTGCGCCTCGAGGAGCGTCTTCGCGAACGCTGCATACGGCTGCGCGGTGGAGATGACGTAGCTGCCCGCGGGGAAGCTCCGGCCGTTCGCGCTGAACGACGACGACGCGCGGCGGATCTCCACCTGGCCGCGCTGCAGCACGCGCAGCGCGGCGTTGACCGCCGTGTCGCGCGCGGGCTGCGCGGGAATCACTATCGTCGCCGGCCAGTCCCTGCGGTCTGGAGCCTGATTGCCGAGCGAGGCGCGGCGCTGCACTTCGGCGCCGCTGGAGAGCCAGAGGAAGCGGTCGTCGGCGGCCTGCGCGAGCAGGGCCCACGACGCGGCGGTCTGGTAGTTGACGATGTCGCCGATCTCCCAGCGGCCGCCCATCCATCTGCTCAGGAAGTCCACCCCTGTCACCTTGGCGTCCACGTTGTAGCCGCCGCGCAGCGAGTCGAACGGAACGGTGATGGGCGACGCGAGCGCCGCGCTCGCGGTCTCGGTGAGGATGCGGATGGCGCCGTGGTAGTGCTGGTAGGCGCGCGCCGGAGTCCAGGCATCGTACGACGTGTTGTTCGCGATGCCGGGGAAGCCCTGCGCGGTCATGCGCCAGGTCATCGACTTGCCCATCTGCGCCACGCCGGCCATGAGGATTGGATCGATGTTCGGCTCGATCGGATCCATGTACGGCGGGATGAAGATGCGCGAGCCGCTCGACCCCTGCTGGTGGATGTCGTTGACTATCTGCGGCCGGTACGGGGTGTAGAGCGAATCGATCACCATCCGCGTCTCGGCCTGCGTGAACGCGTACCAGTCGCGGTTGTTGTCGTGGCCGGTGTAGTAGTGATACAGCTTCGGCGGCTGCGACCCCTCCCACGCCGTGCCGAGCGAGCTCTTGTACCAGTCGCCGACGATGTCCACGCCGTCGGGGTTCAGTGACGGCACGAGGATCACCAGGGTGTTCCTGCGGATGTCGCGCGCCTCGGCGTCTTCAGACGTGACGAGCCGGTGCGCCAGGCGCATCGGCGTGAGGATCCCGCCGACCTCGGTGGAGTGGATGCTCGAGGTGACGAGGACGACGACCTTGCCGTTGGCGAGCACCGCGGCGCGCTGGGCCGGCGTGCCGGTGCGCGTGTCGGCGAGCAGGCGCTGCGCGGCGCGGATGCGCGGCAGGTCGGCGAGCGTCGCCGAATCGCCGATGAAGGCGGCGATGAAGGGGCGGCCCAGCGTCGTCTTGCCGAGTGTGTGGAGCTGGAGGCGTGGCGACGCCGCATCGAGGGCCTTGAAGTAGGCGACTACCTGCTGCCACTCCGGGAGCTTGCGATCGGTTCCCGGATCGAAGCCGATCACGGACGCCGGAGTGGGAACCGCGCGGGTCTGGGCGCGAGCGGCCGAGGGCGACAACAGCGCCGACGCGCAGGCGGCGGTGGCTGCGAGGGAGCGAAGGCGCATGGTGGGGACCGGTGAGATGGTGTGCAGCGATACGGACGAGCGGGCCCCGCTGTTGAGAATCACCGCTTGACCACGTTGTAGCGCGCGAGCACGTCGCGGACGCGATCGAGGGGGATCGCGTCTACCGTTCTCCCCCTGCTCGTGACCGAGGTGGCCATGAAGAGCGAGTTGTAGATGGCTTCCTCGGTCGCTTCGACGACCCCCTCGAACAGTGCCGACATCTCCTCGTTCGGCAGCTCGGCCGTGGGAAGGAGGCGGCGCGAGGAGTCGCCCGGCGCGCGCACCAGGCGAGGGAGCGACCGGCGGACGCCGGCGGCAGTGGAGAAGGCGATGACGTAGTCACCGGAGCCGTTGGATGCGCTGGAGCCGGTGCGCGCGAGCCCCATGATGGCGCGCGCCGCGACGCGCTCGAGGTTGCGGTCGGAGAGTGGAGCATCGGTGGCGACGACGATCATCACCGAGCCGTCGCCGCGCTCCTTCTCCACGTCACCCTTGAACGCGTGGCGACCGAGCTCGCGGCCCACCGGCGCGCCGAGCACCTGGAGCACGCCGCCGAAGTTGGTCTGCACGAGGACCCCGACCGTCCATGTGCCCAGGGTAGCGGGAAGCCGGCGCGACGAGGTGCCGATCCCCCCCTTCCATTCGAAGGCGATAGTGCCGGCGCCGGCGCCGACGCTTCCCTCGGCGACGGGCCCGCTGCTGGCGTTGGAGAGAGCGGCGCGCACCTCGGCGACGCCGACGGGGCGCGATCGTATCGCGTTGAGGCCGCCGTCGTTGGTCTCGCCGACGACAGGATTGATGGAGCCGACGCGCTCCATCCCGGGCTGCGCGAGCAGCTCGCCGACGAGCGCGTCGGCGGCGCGCCAGACGCAGAGGGTGCAGGTGAGGAGGATCGGCGTCTCCAGCTCGCCGAGCTCCCTGACCTGCGTGGAGCCGACGAGCTTTCCGAAGGCGTTGCCGATGTGCACCGCCGCCGGCACGCGGTCGAAGAAGAGATTGCCGCCGTGCGGGATGATCGCCGTGACGCCTGTATGCACCGAGTCGCCGGCGATGACTGTGCTCTGGCCGACGCGGACGCCGTCGACGTCGGTGATCGCGTTGAGGGGGCCGGGCTTGAAGATGCCGGGAGCGACGCCGAGGTCGCGCGCGCGGGCGCGGTGCGCCTGGGCGACGGCGGGATTGGCGGCCGCAGCGAGGGCCAGCAGGGCGATGATCGTAGTGCGCATGCGGATAGAATGGGAGCGCGGCGCGCGAATCGTGAGCCCCGCGCGCCAAATTCGTCATTGACTCCAACCGCACCCCGCTCGTATAGTCGGATCATGAGCCTCACGTCGCGCCGCTATTACGCCTTCTACTTCTACGGTTATCCCTCCGGGGCCGTGGCTGGAGACGTATGCGCGACTGAGTGACCCTCGCGGGACTCATCGCCTCACGACACCAGACGGCCCGTGGATCTCCACGGGCCTTTTTCGTTTCCCCAGCTCTCCTCTCACGCCCCGGCTCATGATCATCATCACACGCCCCGACATCTCGGACGACGAGCTCGATCACATCCGCGAGCGGGTGGAGGCCGCCGGGCTGCACACGCACCTCTCGCGCGGCGAGCATCGCGTCATCATCGGCTGCATCGGCGACGAGGCCAGGCTGGAGGCGCTTCCGCTTCGATCGATGAAGGGGGTGGAGTCCGTGATGCCGGTGTTGAAGCCGTACAAGCTCGCGTCGCGAGAGTTCGCCGTGAACCGCACCATCGTCCGCATCGGGGAGCGCGCGAGCATCGGGGACGGCACGCTCACGGTGATCGCGGGCCCCTGCTCGGTCGAGAATCGCGCGATGCTTCGCACGACCGCACTCTCCGTTCAGGCAGCGGGGGCGACAGTGCTCCGCGGCGGCGCGTTCAAGCCGCGCTCCTCTCCGTACAGCTTCCAGGGGCTGGGACGCGAGGCGCTCGAGCTGCTGGCCGAGGTGCGTACGGAGACTGGCCTTCCGGTCGTCACCGAGGTGCTGGATACCCGCGACGTGGATCTCGTCGCGGAGCATGCCGACATGCTGCAGGTGGGCGCGCGCAACATGCAGAACTTCGCGCTGCTCGCGGAGCTGGGGCGCGTGCAACGGCCCGTCCTGCTGAAGCGCGGGCTCTCGGCAACGATCTCGGAGCTGCTGATGGCGGCCGAGTACATCATGGCGCACGGCAACCACGCGATCGTGCTGTGCGAGCGGGGCATTCGCACCTTCGAGCGTGCCACACGCAACACGCTCGACGTCTCGGCCATCCCCGTGCTCAAGCGGGAGACGCATCTTCCCGTGATCGTCGACCCCAGCCATGCCGGTGGCGACGCGGCGCTCGTCGCGCCGCTCTCGTTCGCCGCCGTCGCCGCGGGGGCGGACGGGCTGATCATCGAGGTGCACCCCGACCCGGAGCGGGCGCTCTCGGACGGCGACCAGTCGCTCACCCTACCCGCCTTCGCCGCGCTGATGGCCCGGCTCCCGGCGTTTGCCGCGGCGGCACGCGAGGTCGCATGAGCGAGGGAGCGCAGCCCACTCCGCCGGCGCTGGCCGCGCTGCGCCACGCGCTCGAGCGGATCGACGATGACATCCTCGCGCTCCTCGCCAGGCGCGTCGCGCTGGCGCGGGAGGTCGCCGCGGCGAAGCGGACGGCCGGCCTCCCCCTGCTGGACCCGAAGCGCGAAGCCGAGGTGATTCGCCGCGTGGTCGCGAAGGGGCGGGAGATGTCGCTCCCGCCCGAGCCGGTGCGTGAGATCTTCTGGCTGGTCATCGGGCTCTCCCGTCGCGCGCAGGAGACGGACTCCCGATGACCACGGTGCGGCGTGTAGGGATCGTCGGGCTGGGGATGATGGGCGGCTCGCTGGCGCGCGCGCTGGCGGCGCACGACGTGGAGGTCGTCGCGCACGACCGCGATGCAGCGTCGCTCGCCGAGGCGATCCGGGAAGGGGTAGTGTCGGGCGAGATGGGGCCACTCACGGTGGAGATGCTGGATTGCCAGGTGATCGTTCTGGCGACGCCGGCACGGGTGGCGTGCGATCTGCTCGCCACCCTCCGCGGCTCGCCCGGTACGGCGCTGCTGATGGACCTGGCGAGCACGAAGCGAGGTACGGTCGCGGCGGCGGAAGCGGCGGGAATCGGCGACCGCTTCGTCGGGGCGCACCCGCTGACAGGGAGCCATCGCTCGGGATGGCGCGCCGGACGCCGGGAACTGTTCGACGACGCGCGTGTGTTTCTCTGCCCGGCGCCGTCGACGACGCCGGAGTCGCTCGAGCGCGCGAGAGCGTTCTGGACCGGGCTGCGCGCCGGGACGGAGATCCTCGACGCCGCGACCCACGACGAGCAGATGGCGTGGCGCAGCCATCTCCCGCACTTCGTCTCGACCACGCTCGCGCTGACGCTGCGGGCCTCGGAGATCCAGCGCTCGGCCCTGGGTCCGGGGGGGCGCGACATGACGCGTCTTGCGGGAGGCGATCCGGCGCTGTGGGCGGAGATCGGGACCGACAACGCCGCGGCGCTCGAGGCGGCGCTCGCCGCGATGGAGTCTCGCCTGCGGCGGTGCCGCGAGGCGATCGCGCAGGGTCCGGCGGCGTTGGAACGGTTGCTTGCCGAGGGACAGGCGTGGTTCGACGGCGCACCGCGTCCACCGCTCACGCGAGAGGCATCGGACGCGTAGCTTCTCCATCATGTTCGACATTCCAAGCACCGACGCGTCCACGCACGAGGGCCGGCCGCTCGCTCTCCGGGTCGCCGGCCTGCGCAAGTCCTTCGGCGACGTCGTCGCCATCGACGGACTCGATCTCACCGTGCGAGCCGGCGAGTGCTTCGGTCTGCTCGGCCCCAACGGCGCCGGCAAGACGACGACCATCGAGATCTGCGAGGGGCTGCAGACGGCGGACTCCGGCGAGGTCGAGGTGCTGGGCGAGCGCTGGGACCGCGACGAGCGCTCGCTGCGCGAGCGCCTCGGCATCCAGCTCCAGGAGACGCAGCTCGCCGAGAAGCTCACGGTGCAGGAGACCGTCAACCTGTTCCGCAGCTTCTACGCGCGCGGCCGCGACGTCGGCGAGGTGATCGACGTCGTGCAGCTCGGCGAGAAGCGGGGGGCGCGGGTGGGGAAGCTGTCCGGGGGGCAGAAGCAGAGGCTCGCGCTCGCCTGCGCCATCGTCGGCGACCCCGAGCTGCTCTTCCTGGACGAGCCGACGACCGGGCTCGATCCGCAGTCGCGCCGGCAGCTCTGGGACCTCATCGTGGAGCTGCGCGCGAGCGGGCGGAGCATCGTCCTCACCACGCACTACATGGACGAGGCCGAGCGATTGTGCGACCGCGTCGCGATCGTCGATCATGGGCGCGTGATCGCACTGGGCTCGCCGCGCGAGCTGATCGCGTCGCTGGGCGCCGAGCACGTCGTGGAGTTCACCATCGCCGACGAGGCGCACGCGTCGCTCGACGCCGCGATGCTCACCGCGCTCGACGGGGTGAAGCAGGCGAGGCATCACGGCGGGCGCTGGACGCTGGAGGTGACGACGGTCGCGCTGGCGGTTCCGGCCCTCCTCGCCGATCTCGCGGCGCGCGGGCTCGTGCTCGGCGAGCTCGCGACGCACTCCGCCACGCTCGAGGACGTGTTCGTCTCGCTCACCGGGAGGCAGCTTCGCGATGGCTGACCAGATGCTGCACGATCCCACCGGCGTCGCGCGACCGTGGCGGGACCGGTCGCTCGCCCAGCTCACCCTCGTGCGCTTCCGCGAGTTCATTCGCGAGCCGGAGGCCGTGTTCTGGACCTTCGCCTTTCCGGTGATCCTCGCGATCGGGCTGGGGATCGCGTTCCGGAACAAGCCGGCCGACGTGGTGACGATCGGCGTCGTGAGCGGCACGTCCGCTGGCGATTCCCTGGCCGCGCGGCTGGCGCACGCGCCGGGATTGAGGGTGCGGCCGCTCGGTGCCGACGAGGCAGCGCGCGCGCTGCGCACCGGAGAGGTCGCGCTCGTGGCGGCGAGCCGGCCCGCCGGTGTGGAGTATCGCTTCGACGACACGCGGCCCGAGGGGCGCTCGGCGCGCTTCCTCGTGGACGACGCGATCCAGCGCGCGGCGGGGCGGCGCGATCCCGTCGCGGTGAGCGAGCGGCAGGTGCGCGAGAAGGGCTCGCGCTACATCGACTTCGTGGTGCCCGGCCTGCTGGGGATGAACATCATGGGCGGCGGCATCTGGGGGCTCGGCTTCGCCATCGTCGAGGCGCGGCGCAAGAACCTGCTCAAGCGGCTCGTCTCCACGCCGATGTCGCGCGCCAACTACCTCGCGTCGTTCCTCTTCTCGCGGCTCGCCTTCCTGGTGCTGGAGGTGGCGGTGCTGGTGGGGAGCGCGGCGATACTGTTCGGCGTGCCGGTGCGCGGGTCGCTGCTGCAGCTCTTCGTCGTCTGCCTGCTGTCGGCCCTCGCGTTCGGGGGGCTCGGCCTGCTCATCGCCTCGCGGGCCCGCACCATCGAGGGGGTCTCCGGGCTGATGAACCTCACGATGATGCCGATGTGGGTGCTGTCGGGGGTGTTCTTCTCCTCGAGCAACTTTCCGCGCGTGGCGCAGCCCTTCATCCAGGCGCTGCCGCTCACCGCGACGAACAACGCGCTGCGGGCGACGATGCTGCAGGGCGCGGGCTGGGGCGCGGTGGCGCCGTCGCTGGCGATCGTCGCCGCGTGGTGCGTCGTGTGCTTCGTCGTGGCGCTGAGGATGTTCAGGTGGAGATGAGCGGCACGCCGCCAGAGGGCGACCTCCCCACCTCCGAGCTCCGCGAGCAGGGCGCGCGGCTCCTCGCCTGGATCTCCGGATATCTCGAGCATCCCGAGCGATACCCGGTGATGTCGCAGGTCGCGCCGGGCGACGTGCGGCGCTCGCTGCCGGCGTCGCCCCCCTCCGCACCCGAGCCGCTCGAGCGGATCCTCGCCGACTTCGAATCGAAGATCCTGCCGGGGATCACGCACTGGAACCACCCCGGCTTCTTCGCCTATTTCGCCATCTCCTCGTCGGTGCCGGGCATCCTTGCCGAGCTGCTGATCGCCGCGCTCGACGTGAACGCGATGCTGTGGAAGACCTCGCCCGCCGCGACGGAGCTCGAGGAGCTGACGATGGACTGGCTGCGCCAGCTCATCGGGCTCGGCGACGGCTGGTTCGGGCTGATCAACGACACGGCTTCCATCTCGACGATGCTCGCGCTGGCCGCGGCGCGCGAGGCGAAGCCGGAGCTCGCGATCCGCTCGCGCGGCATGGCGGGGCGCGCCGATCTCCCCACGCTGCGCGTGTACTGCTCGGAGCACGCGCATTCGTCGGTCGACAAGGGGGCGCTGACGCTCGGCATCGGGCTCGACAACGTGGTGAAGATTCCCGCGGACGCCGAGTATCGCATGCTGCCTCACGCGCTCGAGGCGGCGATCGAAGCCGACCTGGCGCGCGGCTTCCTTCCCCTGGCCTGCGTCGCGACGGTGGGCACGACGAGCACCACGAGCATCGACCCGGTGCCGGCGATCGCGGCGATCTGCCGGCGTCACGGCATCTGGCTCCACGTGGACGGCTCGTACGGCGGGGTTGCGGCCGTGTCGCCTCGTTTCCGCCACGTGCTCGACGGCGTCGGGCAGGCGGACTCGCTGGTGATCAACCCGCACAAGTGGCTGTTCACCCCGATCGACTGCTCGGCCTTCTACACGCGCCATCCGGCGGTGCTGAAGCGCGCCTTCTCGCTCGTGCCGGAGTATCTCGTGACGCGCGAGCAGGACGACGTCGTGAACCTGATGGATTACGGAGTGCAGCTCGGCCGTCGCTTCCGCGCGCTCAAGCTCTGGATGGTCATCCGCGCCTTCGGAGCCGACGGGCTGGCGGCGCGGCTGGAGGCTCATTGCGCGCTGGCGCAGCAGTTCGCAGGCTGGGTGGCTGCCGAGGATGACTGGGAGCTGGTGGCGCCGGTGCCCTTCTCGCTCGTCTGCTTCCGCTGTGCGCCGGCGGGCGCGTCGGAGGCCGAGTGCGAGCGGCTCAATGCCGAGATCCTGCAGCGGGTGAACGCGAGCGGCGAGGCCTATCTGTCGCACACGAAGCTTGGCGCGCGCTACGTGTTGCGGCTCGCCATCGGGAACATCCGCACGGAGGAGCGGCACGTGGCGCGGGCGTGGGAACTGCTGCGCGATGCGGCGCGCGACATCCGCGCGGGCTGACGTGCCCCGTCAGCGCTCGGCGGCGCGCTCCAGCGAGATGTGCTCGCCACTGAGCACCTCGGCGGTGCGCTCCGCGACGATGCGCTCCGCGACGATGCGCCGCCGCGCGATGAACAGCAGCACGACGAAGAGGATCAGGGCGAGCACGCCGAGGCGGACGTCGAGCCGGTGGATGAAGTGGAGCGCCTTGAGCGCGGCACCGCCCGCGGCGAGGCCGAGAAGGGTGTAGGCGATCGACCAGAGCCAGCTGCTCACGCCGCTGGCGATGACGTAGAGCGAGAGGGGGAGCCGCGCCGCGCCGCAGGCGATGGGCAGCGGGATGCGCAGCCCGTAGGCGAAGCGCACCGCGAGGGAGGCCCGCCAGGGGTGCCGGCGCACGATCTCCAGCGCGCCGTCGAGCATCCGCTGCTGCTGCGGCCACCGGCGGCGCACCCACTCGATCTTCCAGCGCCCGATGAGGTAGAGCGCCACCGACGCGACCCAGGTGCCGAGGGCGACCGCGACGATCACCCAGGCGACGCTCGCGCGGCCGTGCCGCGCGGCGATGCCGCCGAGCACGGGATTCGCCTCCTCGAAGACGATGCTCGACGCCCCGAGCGCGAAGTACCTGGAGACGCGCTCGAGCAGCGACATCTCGTGGAGATGCCGGACCACGGGTTCGACTGCCTGCAGCACGACCGTAAGAATGGCTTCCTCCTCCCGTGACCGACGTCCCCCCCCGCCCGGGCAATTTACCTCCGGGCGGGGCTTCGCGAGTGCGCGGCGCGACCGCGAACGCTTATCTTGAAGGGCGCACCGCGCCGCTACCCGTCGTTGAGCAGCAGCACGGCCGCGATCGCGACGAACAGCAGGATGAGACAGCCGCATCCTGGGTTCCGGGGCAGCCAACCAGGCAGTCGTTGCATCGGAGCAAGATAGTCGCTCGCAGCGCGCGTTCACTCTCGCACCCGGATCGCCATGTTTGACGCCGAATACTTCCGCACGAACCTCCCGCGCGACGTGGACGCCATGGGCGGCGACCCAGTAGTGGAGGTGCAGCTCCTCAGCGGACACTCTCACCGGGTGCGCGCGGTCGTCGAGGTAGCCCCGGGCTTCGTCGTCCTCGATGCCTACCTTGGCAAGGGCGACCTGTCGCACGAGCGGCCCCGGTTCGGCGCCCCGGACTCGGCGTCGCTGGACACCTTCCGCGCCGTCGTCGCCTACGAGAGCATCGCCGCCGTGGTGCTGGATCCTTCCCGCACGCGCGCGAAGGCGATCCCGGGCTTCGGGAGTTGAGCGGCGGCGGAGCGTCGGACGACAAGGGGCGCATCGTCGTCGTCGCCGCCGGCTTCGCCGTGTGGCTCGGCGGGCGCTGCGTGGCGGCGGGGAAGTGGGCCGACATCAGCCGCGTGCGCGCGTATCGGCGCCTCCCCCCTGCCGCGCCGACGGTGGCGCTGGCCGTCGAGCTGCGCGACGGGATGGTGCTGGAGCTGCGCGAGGAGGCACCGGGCTACGACGCCTTCCTCGACCGTGCCTCGGCGACGCTGTCCGGGCTGCTCCCGTACAGGAGCTGGCACCCGTCACTGAGCGAGCCGAGCGCGCCGGCGGACGGGGTGGTGCTGTTCGACAGGAAAGCGCTGAGATACTGAAGGGCGGCTTGTCGGTGTCCGGTTTGTCGGTTTTCGGCGGACCTCGGGACGCATTGGCTCGCGGAGGCCGGCCGAAGACCGAAAAACCGAGAACCGAAGAACATCAGACGTCACCTTCCTTCCCATCCGTCATGCTTCACGTCCTCGCCGCCATCCATCTCACCCCCGGCTCCCGCGACGCCTTCGTCGCGGAGTTCAACCGCCTGCGTCCTCTCGTGCTCGCCGAGGAGGGGTGCATCGAGTACGTGGGGGCGATGGACGTGCCGACCGGGATTGCCGTGCAGGCGCCGGTGCGAGACGACGTGCTGATGGTGATCGAGAAGTGGGAGAGCGAGGCGGCGCTCGCGGCGCATGGCGCCTCGGCGCACATGGCCGAGCATCGCGAGCGGTCGCGGGGGCTGACCAGCGGGACGGTGATCCATGTGCTGGAGACGGTGTAGGGCGCGCGCCCCTCGCGACCGCATTCTCCGCCCATCCGCTCGGTGCGGGCTCCTGGTGAACCGCCAGGACGGGTCCAACGGATTGAACGGAATTGCCGGCTGCTTGGGATTGAAGCGCCGGCAGTATCCGTCGCACCCGTCAGATCCGTTCCTTGCAGTTGCTCGAGACCAGCGGGGAACTCGAATCGCACGAAGCAATCGAAAGAAGCCGAATCGAGCAGCGCTGCCGGATCCTCTCCCGATCGACTGTCGGGCCGCAATCATCTCCCCTCCGGACCCGTCGCCCGTCGCCGTTCCAGCCCGCGACGTATACTTCGTACCAGAAGCTCATGCACTTCCATGCAGGACCGGGGAGAGTGACGATGTCGCAGCGCACCGTGAAGGATTCCGGCGGACGAGTCTGGACCTGTGAGCCGGTCGTCGCACCGCTCGCGCAGGGAGAGGCCGCACGGCCGATGGGGCTGGACGTGAAGCTCTCCTGCTCCACCGCTTCCGTTCCCAAGCCGGTCGACGTCACCGTCGGCTGGGGCTGGGAGAAGATGGCCGAGCCCGGACTCGCACGCATGATCGCGCTCGCCTCGCCGCTGCCCAAGACCTGACCTGACCCGAACGTCCGCCGCCATGCTCAGGAAGCCTCTCGCGGCGATCGCGCTCTGCGCGTCGCTCGCCGCTCCGCTCGCTTCGCAGGTGCCGGCCGTCGCGCCAGGCGTCACCGGAGACTTCGTCATCCCGGGCTTCCGCTTCGGGAGCGGGGAGACGCTGCCGTCGCTGCGCCTGCACTACCGCACCCTGGGTCACCCCCGCCGCGACGCGGCGGGGGTCGTGCGCAACGCGGTGCTCATCATGCACGGCACGACAGGATCGGGAAGCCAGTTCCTCTCCCCGGTGTTCGCCGGCGAGATGTACGGCGCCGGCCAGCCGCTCGACACGACGAAGTACTACGTCGTCCTGCCGGACGGCATCGGACACGGGCTCTCGAGCCGTCCG
This sequence comes from Gemmatimonadales bacterium, assembly GCA_038325515.1. Taxonomy (GTDB): domain Bacteria; phylum Gemmatimonadota; class Gemmatimonadetes; order Gemmatimonadales; family Gemmatimonadaceae; genus AG11. The sequence goes on from JBBQJC010000010.1 coordinate 12,675, forward strand.
AGCGAGGGACTGCACGCGCGGTTCCCGCACTACGACTACGACGACATGGTCGAGGCCGACCACCGCCTGCTCGTCGACGGGCTGGGCGTGACGCACCTCCGCCTCGTGATGGGGACGTCGATGGGCGGGATGCACAGCTGGGTGTTCGCGGAGAAGTACCCTGACTTCATGGACGGCGTGGTGCCGCTGGCCAGCGTGCCGACGCAGATCGCCGGCCGGAACCGGATGATCCGTCGCATGGCGATGGACGACATCCGCGACGACCCGGCGTGGCGGGGAGGGGAGTACACGTCGCCGCCCTCTGGCCTGCGCGGCGCGCTCCAGCTCCTGTACATGATGTCGAGCGCCCCGCTCGTGCAGCAGCACGACGCGCCGACGCGCGATGCCGCCGACAGCATCATCACGCGCTGGCTCGACGCGCGCATGAAGAGCACCGATGCCAACGACTTCCTCTACGCCTTCGACGCGTCGCGCAACTACGATCCGTCGCCGATGCTCGCGCGCATCACGGCGCCTGTGCTCGCGATCAACTCGATGGACGACCAGGTCAATCCGCCGGAGCTCGGGCTGATGGAGCGGCTCATCCCGCGGGTGCGCCACGCGACCTTCGTCCTGCTGCCCATCACCAGCCAGACGCGCGGGCACGGGACGCACACGGTCGCGGCGGTCTGGAAGTCCGCGTTCGTGCGGTTCGTCAACGATCTACCCGCGTTGCCGAGCCTGCACTGAGGGCGTCGCAGGCAGAGTGTCATCCCGCATGAGCGCGAAGCGCGAGTGTCGGGATGACAGCGCGGCACCCCGCATCCGCGGCCCCTCTCTTGCCACGACGAGACGTATGCCTGCCCACACCCGAACAGCGCTCCTCCTCGCCCTCGCGGCCTCCGCCTGCCTGAAGATCGAGGACAGCTCGTCGCACTCGGCCGACAGCGCCGCCGCGGCGCTGGGCAACCTGGGGCGGTCCGACTCGGCCGCGCCCCGCTCGGCCGGCATCCCGGGCGACCCGCTCGCCGACTCGGCGATGCTCATCCGCGGCAATCCGGCGCTCGCCACGCAGGCGCTGGCCCAGGACACCGCCGCGTCGCTCATCACCCCCGATTCCTCGCTCGCGGCACAGCCGAGCGAGTCGGATCTCGCCGCGCTCCGCGCGGCGCTGATCGTGCCGGTGAGCGGAGTGGCGCCGTCCGCGCTGCACGACACGTACGCCGAGCTGCGCGGGGGAACGCGGCAGCACGAGGCGCTCGACATTCTCGCTCCGCGCGGCACGCCAGTCGTCTCGGCAGCAAACGGGCGCGTGCTCAAGCTCTTCACCAGCAAGCCGGGCGGGCTGATGGTATACGCGGCCGACGCGGGCGAGCACTACATCCTGATGTACGGCCACCTCGACGCCTACGCGCCCGGGCTGGCCGAGGGGCAGCCGCTCCGGCAGGGACAGCCGATCGGCGTGGTGGGCACCACCGGCAACGCGCCGGCCAACGTGCCGCACCTGCACTTCGCCATCGCCCGCTCGATCGACGTGAAGCAGTGGTGGAAGGGAGCGCCGATGGACCCTTATCCGCTCCTCGCCCCCCTTCCCCGTCCGTAGCTGCGGGCGCGTCGCACGCGCCGCAGCATCACGCCGACCACGACCGCCGTCACCACCATCCAGACGGCGGTGAAGATCGTCCGCGTGCGCGGCGCGCCGTGCTCGATGCCGCCGAACCGGTAGACGGCCAGCACGACGGCATCCAGCACGACCACGCTGAGCACGAGCTGCAGCGTCGCGCGCCGCAGCTCGGCACGCTTCGCTGCGCGGGGATCGCTCGCTGGCGTCGTCGTCATTCCCTGCGTCCTCAGTCGCCGTGGGCCGGCACGACGCCAGCCGGGATCAGGTGCTCCGCCGTCTGCGGCGGGTTCATCCCGAAGCGCCGCGCGAGCTTCGTGCGCCACTCGTCCATCACCTCATAGAAGGTCGGGATGACCAGCAGCGTCAGCAGCGTGCTGGTGAGCACGCCGCCGATGATGGCGACGCCGAGCGGCGCGCGCGACGCGGCACCCTCGCCGCGCCCGAATGCGACCGGCAGCATGCCGGCGATCAGGGCGAAGGTCGTCATCAGGATCGGGCGCAGCCGGATCGCGCCGGCCTCGATCAGCGCCTGCCGCAGCGGCATCCCCTCCTTCTCACGCGCCCACTTGGCGAAGTCGATCAGCAGGATGGCGTTCTTCGCGACGATCCCCATCAGCAGGATCACGCCGATGAGCGACATGATGTTGATGGTGTTGTGCGTCATCGCCAGCGACAGCAGGACGCCGATGAGCGAGAGGGGGAGCGACATCAGGATCGCCAGCGGATCGAGGAACGACCCGAACTGCACGACGAGGATGAGGTACATCAGCATCACCGCGACGCCGAGGGCGAAGAAGATCTGCCCGAACACCTCGCCCTGCGACTGGGCGTCGCCGCCGAGGCTCAGATGCACGCCCGGAGGCAGCGAGAGCTTCGCGAGACGCGCGTTCACGTCGGCGGTGACGTCGCCGCTCGCGCGGCCCGACGTGTTGGCCTGCACGGACACGACGAGGTCGCGGTCCAGATGGTCGATGATGGCGGGGCCGACCCCCTGCGAGATGGTCGCGACCTGGCCGAGCGGCAGCGTGCTCGGCGCGCCGTTCGGTCCCATGACCACCAGCGGAAGCTGGGAGAGGTCGTCGGCGTTGCGGCGCGACTCGGGGGCGAGGCGCACCTGGACGTTTCGCATCTCGCCGGCGGGATCCTGCCAGTCGCCGGCATCGATGCCGGCGAAGGCGGGGCGCAGCGACTGCGCGATCTGCCCGACCGTCACGCCGAGCGCACCGGCGACGCCGCGGTTGAGGTCCACCTGGAGCTCGGGCTTCTGCCCCTTCGTGGAGAGGCCGATGTCCACCGCGCCCGGCGTGCTCTTGACGATGGTCATCACCTGATCGGCCGCCTCGTTGATTGCCGCGAGGTTGTTGCCGCGGAGCTGGAACTGGAGCTGCTTGCGCCCGCCGCCGAAGTCGCTGGTGAACACCGACAGCGTGACCCCGGCGACGTTCTTCATCTCGCCGCGCAGCACTGTCGCGAGCTGCTCCACCGAGAGCCTGCGATCGGCCTTGGGGATCATCTTGACATAGATGCTCCCCTCGTCGACGGTGCCCGAGGCGCCGCCGCCGAGCGTCGTGTACGTGTAGTCCACCTCGGGATGCGTGCGCGCGATGTGCGCCGCCTCCTGCGCCTTCAGGCGGGTGTACGACAGATTCGAGCCGGGCGGCGTCTCGATGGCGATGGTGAACTCGCCGCGGTCGTCCTCGGGGAAGAAGCCGACGCCGACGCGGCCCGCGGCCAGGCCGGCGCGCTCGATCGCCTTCGGCAGCATGACGAACATCGCCACCCCGACGAGCGCCAGCGCCAGCTTGGGGAGCCCGCGGACGCGCGTGCTGACCAGCGCGAAGACGAGCACCGACAGCCCCGCGAGGGCACCGAGCAGTCCGGTGAGCCCGTCGCTGAACAGCGTGAACGAGGCGAAGAACACGCCCACCGCGAGCGCCATCATCGCCGAGCGGTGGTCCAGCGCCCACGCGATCACCAGCCGGTACTTCTCCGCCTGGCGGTTGAACCAGTGGTTGAAGGTGTCGAGCTTCCGCGTGATCCAGACCTTCTTCTCCTCCGGCACGTGCGGATCGGGCCAATACGCGGAGAGCATCGGGTCGAGCGAGAACGACACGAAGAGCGACACGAGCACCGAGCAGGCGATCGTCAGCGCGAACGGCTTGAACCACTGCCCGCCCATCCCCGGCATGAAGCCGATCGGGACGAACACCGCGAGGATGGAGAAGGTCGTGGCCGCCACGGCGAGCCCGATCTCGTCGGTGCCCTCCTTGGCCGCGAGGTAGTGGTCCTTTCCCATCTCCACGTGGCGCACGATGTTCTCGCGCACCACGATCGCGTCGTCGATCAGGATGCCGATGGCGAGCGAGAGCCCGAGCAGCGACATCGTCTCCAGCCGGAAGCCGAGCGCCCACACGGCGATGAAGCTCGCCAGCACCGACACCGGCAGCGCGAGCCCGGTGATGACCGTGGACCGCCACGAATTGAGGAAGATGAAGACGACGAGCACCGTGAGCACGGCGCCCTCCAGCAGCGCCTCTTCCACGTTGCGCACCGCGTGCGTGACGCGCACGCCGGAGTCCTTGACCAGCTTGAGCTCCGTCCCCTTCCCCAGCGTCGGCTGCAGCTGCTGCACGCGAGCACGGACCTTGTCGCTGACGTCGGTCGTGCTGTAGCCCTTGGCTTTCTTGATGTCGATGCCGACGGCTTCCCGATCCTTGAACAGCGCGACGGTGCGCGGCTCCTCGGTGCCGTCGCGCACGTTCGCGATGTCGCCGAGCCGCGTCACCTGCCCGTTGCGCTCGGCGACGACGAGCTGCGTGAACTCCTGCGGGTTCTCGAGCCGCCCCTTGAGACGGATCGAGCGCTCGTCCAGATCGCCCGTCACGCGGCCCACCGGCGCGGCGAGGTTCTGGAGCTGCAGCGCCTGGACGACCTGCCCGACGCTCACCCCGGCCGACTGCATCGCCGCCGGCTTGAGCTCCACGGTGAGCTCGCGCTCCACCTTGCCCGACACCGCCACCTCGGCCACGCCGGGAAGCGACCGCAGCTCGCGCGTGATCGTCGGGTCGGCGAGCCGCGTGAGCTCCGCCTGCGTGAGCGTGCTGCTCGTGAGCGCCAGCGACACGATCGGGCGATCGGTGTCGTTCATCTTCTTGATGATCGGCTCCTTCATCTCGGCCGGCAGGTCGGCGCGCTTCGCCGAGATCGCGTCGCGCAGGTCCTGCGTCGCTTCGGCGAGGTCCTTGCCGAACTGGAACTCGACGAGGATGAAGCCGTAGCCGTCGTACGCCTTCCCCTGCACCTGCTTCACCCCGCTGATCGAGGCGATCTGCTCCTCGATCGGGTCGAGGATCTCCTTCTCCACGCCCTCCGGCGAGGCACCAGGATAGGGGATCCCGACCGAGACGAAGGGAGGCGCGACGTCGGGGTACTCGTCGGTCTTGAGCTGCAGCAGCGCGAACAGGCCGAACAGCGCCAGCGACACCATCACGACGACGGTGATGAGCGGCTTTCTGATCGCGAAATCCGATATGAACATGAGTCAGTGCGAAAGAGGGCGAAGCCGATGGCTACTGCTTCTTCGTGTCCGACGGTGCGGAGACCTTCACGGGCGTGCCGGGCGAGATGCCGCGGGCCGCGCCGAGGAGGACGGTGTCGCCGGGCGCCACACCGCCGGTGATCTCGACCGTCTCGGCTGCCGCGTCGCGGATGCCGAGCGTCACCTCCACCTTCTCGATCTTTCCATTCTTCAGGCGGACCACCATGGGACGCAGGCCGCGCTCGTCCACCGCCGCGAGCTGCACCATCGGCGCGACGCGCGACTCGGAGGACACGCGCCCTTCGGCAAACAGCCCGCCCACCAGAGTGTTCCCGGCGTTCGGGATCGCCGCGAGGATCTTCACCTGCCGCGTCACCGGATCGGCCGTCGGATTGACGCGGGTGATCCGGCCGGTGAAGCTGCGGTTCGGGTAGCCGTTCACCTTGAAGTCGATCGGCATCCCGACGCGCACCTGGGCCAGCGCTTCCGCCGGCACCGACGCCTCGAGCTGCATGCTGCCCGGGTCCACGATGGTGAACAGCGCGGTGCCGGGCGACACGACGTCGCCGGCGTTGGCCTGCCGCTGGGATACGACGCCGGCGAAGGGCGCCTGCACGCTGGCCTTGTCGAGCATCTTCTGCACGTTGGCGAGCTGGGCGCGCGCGACGGAGAGCTGCGACTGTGCCGAGAGCACCGCGTTGCGGGTGCGCTCGAGATCGCGCTCGGCGATCGCTCCCGCCTTCTCGAGCGTCTCGCTGCGCGAGAGCTCGCGGCGCGCGATGTCGTACGCGCTCTGCGCGGTCGTCACCGACGAGCGGGCCGAGAGCGCCTGATCGCGGAGCACCGAGGCGTCGATCTGCGCCAGTGCCTGGCCCGCCGCGACGCGCTGCCCCGCCTCGGCGTACGTCTGCACGACGGCGCCCGACATCTCGGCGCGGATCGTCGCCGACTTCGCTGGCGCGAGCGAGCCGGAGATGGCCGGACCGGTGCGGATCTGCTCGGACCGGACAACGGCGACGTTCTCCGGACCGACGAGCATCGTCTCCGGCTTGCCGGTCTCCGCGCTCGCGTCGCCCTTCTTGCACGCCGTGGCCCCGAGCGCCGCCGCGCCGGCGAGGAAGAGAAGCGCTGCGCGAGTGGTCGTCATGTGTGTTCCCGTCATGGCGTGGTGCCCCCGAATTGACCCGCGCTGGCCGAACCGGCGGCGGAAGATTGAGCTCGTTGCTGCTGTGATTGTTGCTGCTGTTGTTGCTGCTGCTGCTGGGCCGCCCGCGTGGCCGCGGCGCCGAGGGCGTTGGCGTTCACCGGCAGGTCGCGAAGGAGGGCGACGCGGGCGCGGGCGACCGCGAGGTCGCGCGCCGACTGCGCCTGGTTGGCGACCGACGTCTCCAGGAGCAGGCGGCTCTGCGTGAGGTCGGTCTGCGTGCTGATCCCCTCGCGGTAGCGGATCTGGTCGATGCCGTAGGCGCGCCGCGCCTGGTCGGCGGTGCCGCGGCTGGCGGCGAACGCTGCCTCGGCCTGCTGGAGCTGGTTGATCGCCACGCGCGTGTCGAGTGCCGCGAGCTCCTGCGTCTGCTGCAGCCGGAAGCGCGCCTCGTCGAGATTGGCCTGCGCCACCTCGATCTGGCCGCCCACGCGCCCGCCGCTGAACAGGCTCAGTCCGATCTGCCCACCGACCGTCCAGTTCTCGCTGAACTGATTGAGCGAGGGGAGGAAGTTGCTGGGGAAGAAGAGGCGCTGATAGTTGGAGGTGAGGTTGAACGAGGGGAGGCGGTCGGCGCGCGCCACGCGCAGCAGCCCCTCCTGGGCGCGCACCGCCTCGGCGGACTCGCGCACTGGAGCGCGGCCCGTCGTGGTGGTGTCGGTCGTCCCCAGCGAGACAGCCGTCGTGTCGGTGCCCGCGTTGGTGGTGATCACCGAGGAGACCGTCTCCGGCTGGTCGAGCGGCGTGGTGAGGACGAGGGGCGCCTCGAGCGGCAGGTTGAGGAGCTGCTTGAGGCGCAGGTAGGCGACGTCCCGGTCGCCGCGGCGCTGGATCACCACGGGACGCTGGTTGTCGCGGGTGACCGTCGCGCGGAGCAGGTCGAACTCGCTCGTGTTGCCGACCTTGCGGCTCACCGTGGTCTGGCGGAGCAGCTCGTTGGTCTGGGCGAGGGTGGTGTCGGCAATCTCGACGAGCCGGTCGGCGAGCTGCGCGTCGAAGTACGCCTGCGTGACGTCGAGCGCGAGCTGGGCGCGCTGCGAGACGACCTCGATGTCGGCGGTGCGGCGCGTGGCGTTTGCCGCGGCGGCCTGTCCCTCGATGCGGCCGCCGGAGAAGACGGACTGCGAGACCGCGAGGCCGAGCGCGTACTGGTTGCGCGCGCCGAAGCCGACCTTGCTGAAGTCGATGCCGGCCTGCGCGGCGCAGCTCTGCGCCTGCGCGAGCGCGGCGGCCCGCTCGGCGGCGGTGGCGTTGGCGGAGATCGTCGGACTGCAGAGGGCGACGGGCTTCGGCACGGTGGAGGTGTCGGTGGAGGTGCCGCCGGAGAGCGCCGAGAACTGCGACTTGAGGGTGCGCGCGTAGGTCAGGTTGGTGTTGACCTGCGGCAGGTACTGGCTGCGAGCCTGGCGCTGCTGGCCTTCGGCGCGGCTCACGCCGGCGCGGGCGATCTGGAGCGCCTCGCTCTCGCGCGCCGCGATGCGGATGGCGTCGGCGAGCGAGAGGGAGCGCGCGTCGGCGGAGCCCGTCGTCGCGGCCTGCTGCTGCGCGCGCGCCGGCATGGCGAGGAGGGAGAGTGAGACGACCGCGAGCAGCGGCGCCGAGCGGTGCAGCGCGCGGCGGAGCGTGGCCCGGGTCCAGGCGGCGTTCATGAGTTGGGAGCTGTTGAGTGGGAGAGCGGGAGCGCAGCGGGCGTCGCGGGTGCGCCAAGGGCGCGAAGGAAGAGGCGGGCGTACTGCGCCGCCACCTTGTCGAGGGGCGGATAGACGTCGGGCACCATGGGACGGCCCATGACGTCGCTGATGACCGTGCCCATGAGCATCACCGCCGCGGCCATGACGTCGGCGTCGCGGTCGGCGATGCCGAGCTCCTGGAGCCTACGGATGTAGGCGCTGATGGTGTCATGGATGTTCCGGCGGCCGCGGCAGGCGAACTCCTGGGCCTCGGGCCGGTCTTCCATCTCGCCCATGGTGTGGATGAGCATGGGGCGCATGGCGGCGACGCGCTCCATGTTGCCCCTGATGAAGTCGGTCAGCTCGGCGAGCGGATCGGCGGGATCGAGCGGAAGGGAGAGGGGCTCGGTGCCGGCGACGCTGTGCATGAGCACCGCCTCGAGGAGGGCGCCCTTGGAGCCGAAGGTGCGGAAGAGCGTGACTTCGTTCACCTCCGCTTCGGTGGCGATGAGGCGGGTGGTGGCTCCGCGGAATCCATGCTTGGCATAGACGCGGGCTGCTGCTTCGAGGATGCGTTCGCGGGGGACCATGAGGGGTGAAGGTAGCGGAAACGCGTGTGTATGCAAGCACATACTTGCGTGCGTCGTACAGACCAACGCTTGCCGCAGCCCCGAAGTTTCGCCGCCGCTCCTACGCGATTGCCTTCAGCTGGGTGCCCAGCTGGTGGAGCCTCGCCACCTCCTCGAACTCGCGGAACAGCTCGGGATCGAACTGGAGGCCGGCGTCGGCGCGCATGATCTCCATCACCTCGTCATGACCGAGCGAGCGCTTGTAGCTCCGCTGCGAGGTGAGCGCGTCGTACACGTCCGCGATGCACAGCACGCGCGCGGTGACGGGGATCTCCCCGCCGGCCAGCCCGTGCGGATAGCCGCCGCCGTCCCACCGCTCGTGATGGCTCTCCACGATCGGGCGCACGTCCCAGGGGAACTCCACCTCCGCGAGAAGCTCGACCCCGGACGTGGGGTGCCGCCGGATCATCCCCCACTCCTCCTCGGTAAGGGGGCCGGGCTTGTTGAGCACGGTGGCGGGAATGAGCAGCTTGCCGACGTCGTGCAGCAGGGCGCCGATGCGGAACCAGAAGAGCGACATCCCGTCGGCCTCTCCGACGCGCTCCCAGAGCGCGCAGGCGAGGTTGGCGACCCGCTCGCAATGGCCCTGCGTGTAGACGTCCTTGGACTCGATCGACTCGCCCCACTTGCGGGCCACGTCGAGGAAGTCGCTCTCCAGCTGCGCGGTGCGCTGCCCCACGTCGAAGATCTCGCGGCGCGCGCGCAGCTGGAAGAAGAGACGGTGCGCCTGATTGAGGCGCACGAGCGTCTCGCGATTCCTGCCTTGCGAACGGTACAGATCCGCCAGCTCGCGCGCCGACTCCCCCTGCACGATGAGGTCGCCCCGTCTGGCGCTCACCTGCTCCGCCTGCAGGAGGAGCTGCTCGGCGCTGGCGCTCTCGCCACGCACGCGCGCGATGATCCCCCGGATCTGCGCGGCCTCCGCGTCCATGTGATCGTCGCCCAGCTCGCGCGCCAGCGCACTGGCGGAGTCGCACGCTTCCTGCGCGGCGATATGATCGGCCTGCCGCAGCCGCAGCCTGGCGACGTTGAGCTGCACGGTGATGCGCGCACTGCTGTCGCCGGTGGTAGCGCTGATCTTCAGCGCTTCCTCGTAGGCAGCCTCCGCCTCGGGGAACCGGCTCACCCTCGTATAGAGGAGGCCGATGTTGTTCAGCGCCTTGAGCGCCTCGTCCGGCAGGCCGCCGCTCCGCGCCTCCTTCACGCTGGCGCGATGAAACTGCAGCGCCTCCACGTATTCGCCGCGGACCGTGGAGATGGCGCCGAGGTTGCTCGCCGTCATCGAGGCCACCTGCATGTCGCCGGAGCGCTGCGCGCTCTCGCGGGCCTCGAGGAACAGCTCGCGGGCCTCGTCGAGCTCGCCCCGCGCCCAGCGGATGCCGGCGAGCATGTTGATGGCGTGCCCGCGTGACCGCTCGTCGTCGGTCGCACACGACACTGCGAGCGCCGCCGCGGCCTCGCGCTCGGCGAGCGCCAGGTCGCCGTCGTTCATGTGCGTGCGCGCCGCCCACCGGTGCAGCTGCGCGCGGAGCCATGGCTCCATCGCCGCGTCGGGCCGCTCGAGCGCCTGCTCATACAGCGCGCGCGCCTCGGCCCGCTTGCCCTGACGCTCGAGCGACATCCCCCGCTCGAGCAGCTCGCTCATCTCGGGCGGCGCAACGCGATCGGGCGACCTGATGGCAGGCGCGGACGCGGGCGACCGGGTGTCGTCGGAGTCATCCATCGGTCGGGCGGAGCGAGGCGATTCCATCGAACGGCCCATCGCGGCGCTGGCGCGCGCGCGTCGCCGGGGCGCCGCGTGGCGCCCGTGCCCGGGCAGTCACTCGGAGTCGGTGCGGCCGACGCCGATCAGATAGCCGGAGAAGTGCGGAATCCTGGCGCTGAAGCTCCAACGTCGCACGTCCACCGTGCCGGCGAACGACTGGGACACCCAGCCCGTCGTCTCGTCGAGCAGCGAGGGATCCTCATAGTATCCCAGCTGAAGGAGCGGCGCCTCGAGCAGCGACGTCGATGTCCCCCTGAGCTGCTGCGTGAGGATCAGCGGCTTCGCGAAGACGAGCCCGTGCGGCTGGAAGTCGTAGGCGAGCAGCCGGCCTGCCCGCACCGTCATGGTGATCAGCGTCGGCTCCAGCAGCGCTCCCTCCGGGACGGTGAGCGTCACCCCCGCCGAGGGGATCCTCAGCTCTCCGCCATCCACGCCGATCGTCGCCTGGACGACGAGCGGGGCCCGCAGCTCGCCCCCCCGCTGCATGCCACGCATCCCCATGCGCCCGTTGACGAACCCGGGGAGACGCACGCTGGCACTCGTTCCCGGGCCGTTCACCGGTGCGACGGAGCTCGGTCCGTCGGGCGAGCAGGAGATCGCCACGAGGGACGCCAGGAGTGCCGCCGCATGCCGACGCAGGGAGAGCTTCATCGTAGTGTCCGGGTTGAGAGATCTTCCGAGAGGCGGTGAGGCGCACGGGGAATCCCGGGGGCGGGTTGATCGTCGTCGATCCCCCGCAGGGAGACTCATTGCGCTTTCACGTTTGTATCTGGATCTTCGGCGCCTCCTTGGCGATCGGTGCCTGAAGGGGCAATTCGAGACAGGGTTGCACCGGAGGCTGGAGTGAGTAATCCGGACCAGTGCCGGCCCTGTTTCCTTTCCATACCGTCGGCGTCTATTCGGCATGCTGCTCGCGCCGCCGCGGGATCAGGAGGTCAAGCCCAGGCTGGCAGGAGCCGCCTGGGCGCGCGCCGCGCTCACCCTCCTGCTCGCGGTGCTGGCGTGGCTGGCCTTCCGCGACGAGTACGGCTCCGTGCCCCTGGTGAGCGGGATCGACCTGGCGATCCACGAGTTCGGGCACATGCTCTTCATGCCGTTCGGCGTGCCGGTGCTGGGAGAGACGATGGTCATCCTGGGCGGGTCGCTCACGCAGCTGGTCGTCCCGGCGCTCTTCACCGTGTACTTCGCCCGCCGCCGCGAGGCCGAGGGGGGCGCGGAGCTGCATGCCGCGTCGGTCTGCCTCTGGTGGTGCGCGATGAGCCTGCTCAGCGTCGCCATCTACGTGGGCGACGCGAGAGCCGGTGCGCTCATGCTCCTCACCGGCCAGACGGGGCAGGAGAGCGACGCGCACGACTGGAACAACCTGCTCACCCGGTGGGGGATGCTGGAGCACGACACGCGCATCGCCACGGCGCTCCGCGCTCTGGCGTTCGTGCTGTGCGCGACGAGCATCGCGGGGGGGCTCATCGCCGCGACTCGCCGGGCCGGACCGGCGAATGGAGAAGAGTGAACCGCCAACGGTGAACGGTTGACCTTCTTCGTTCCTACCCGGCCGCCGCCAGCCCGAGGCTCCAGTCGCGCAGCCGGACGACCTCCTCGAACTCGGCGAAGAGCTCCGGATCGAACTGGGTCCCCACGTCGCCGCGCATGATCGCCATCGCGTCGTCATGGCTGAAGGCGCGCTTGTAGCTCCGCTGCGAGGTGAGCGCGTCGTACACGTCGGCGATGCAGAGCACGCGCGCCGTGAGCGGGATCTCCCGGCCGGCCAGCCCGTGCGGATAGCCGCGGCCGTCCCACCGCTCGTGATGGCTCTCGACGATCGGCCGTACGTCGAAGGGGAACTCCACCTCCGCCAACAGCTCCACTCCGGCCGAGGGATGACGGCGCACCAGCGTCCACTCGTCGTCGCTGAGCTTGCCCGGCTTGTTCAGCACGTCGGCCGGCACGAGAAGCTTGCCGACGTCGTGGAGCAGCGCCCCGATGCGGAACCAGAAGAGCGACATCTGGCCGTCCGCCTCGAGGCGCTCCCACAGCGCGCAGGAGATATCGGCGACGCGCTCGCAGTGGCCCTGGGTATAGACGTCCTTCGACTCGATCGACTCGCCCCACTTGCGCGCGACGTCGAGGAAGTCGCTCTCCAGCTGCGCGGTGCGCTGCCCGACGTCGAACATCTCGCGGCGCGCTCGCAGCTGTGCGAACAGCCGGTGAGCCTGGTTGAGCCGCAGGAGCGTCTCGCGATTGCGGCCCTGCGCGCGATACAGGTCGGCGAGCTCGCGCGCCGCCTCACCCTGCAGGATCAGGTCGCGCCGCGCGAGCCCGGCCTCCTCGGCAACGCGGAAGTGCCGTTCGGCCACACCGCTCTCCCCGCGCACGCGGGCGATGATCCCCTGGATGTACTCCGCCTCGCCAGCCGAGCGCGTGTCGCCGAGCAGTGCCGCGAGCGATGTGGCCGTGTCGCAGGCGGCCTGCGCGCCGCCGTGATCCGCCTGGCGCAGCCGCAGCCGCGCGATATTGAGCTGCAAGGTGATCAGCGCGCTCCGGTCGCCGAGGCTCGTGCCGATCTGCAGCGCCTCACCGTATGCGGCATCGGCCTGGTCGAGGCGGCCCATGCGGGTGTGCAGCAGCCCGAGATTGTTGAGCGCCTTGAGCGCCTCGTCGGACAGCGCGCCGCGGCGCGCCTCGTCGAGGCTGGCCGTGTGGTATTGCAGCGCCTCCACGTAGTCGCCGCGCACCGTGGCGATGACGCCGAGGTTCGAGGCGATCTTCGACGAGAGCTGGGTGTCGCCGGAGCGCTGCGCGCTGTCCTTCGCCGAGAGATAGAGCTCACGCGCCTCGTCGAGCTCCCCGCGCGACCAGCGGATGCCGGCCAGCGTGTTGATCGCCTGGCCGCGCGACATCTCGTCGCCGGCCGCCGTGGCGATGTCGAGTGCCGTCGACGCCGCGCGCTCCGCCGGCTCCATCTCGGCGTCCTGGATGTATGTGTGCGCGACGAGACGCATCAGCTGCGACCTGAGCCATGGCTCGAGCGGCATGGCGCCGTCGAACGCCCCTTCGTAGAGCGCGCGGGCGTCGCGGCGCTGGCCGAGTCGCTCCAGCGACCGGCCGCGCTCGAGCAGCTCTTCCAGGCCGGCGGGGAGGTCACGCCGGGAGGTCGAGGCCGACACGGGGCTGGCTCTGTATGGATGGACGGCGCTGGCCATCGAATGCAGCGGATGAAGGGGAAGTGCGTGCCGCGGATCCTGCGATGCTGCGTGGCGAGGGCACGGCCGCGCGCGCCTCGCGGCGGCGCGGCCGGCCCCGCGAGATCAGTACCCGATCATGTAGCCGGAGAAGTGCGGGATCGGCGACGTGAAGGTCCACGTCAGCAGGTTCACCGCGCCGCTGAGGACCTGCGAGACGAAGCCCGTTGTCTCGCCGAGGAGCGAGGGATCTTCGTAGTAGCCGAGCTTGAGGAAGGGCACCTGCAGCAGGGAGGCCGTGGTGCCGCTCAGCTTCTGCTTGAAGACGAGGGGCTTGGCGAAGACGATGCCGTGCGGCTCGAAGTCGTACGCGACGAGTCGTCCGGCCCGCGCCGTCATCGTGATCTGGGTGTTCGCACTCAACGCGCCGTAGGGCACGGTGACCGTCACCCCCGCCGCCGGGATGCTCAGCGTGCCGCCCGACTGGCCGATGAGCGCCGTGACCGTGATCGCGGTGTCGAGCGGTGTGACGCGCTGCACGCCCTGCATGCCGATCAGGCCATTCAGCACGCCTGACAGCAGGTCGGGCGAGCTGGCGCCGGGACGCGAGGGACCGGTGGAACCGTCGGAGGCGCAGGCGGCCATCGCCACCGACGTGAGGATCGCTGCGGCGATCCGGCGGATCGAGAATTTCATATGCGAATATCCGGGTTGAGAGGTCGGCCAGGTACGAGTGACGACCGGAGAGCACCCATGGCAGCGGTCGACATCGACCCGCCACCCAGAGGCGCTCCTCGGAGCATTCACGGTGTGCCTGTGATTCTCGGACCTCCCCCCGGATCGGGCCGCCGACGCGGCGAATCGGGACATTTTTGCTCGGCCGCCGTCCCTCCCTCCGCGTGTGCGACGGCTGCTCGGCCAAGGGCTTCGCGCCGATCCGCCGCAGCGAAACCCGGCGCCGGGCGCTGGCGGAGGATCGCCGAGACAGCCGTCCCCGGAATTCGCTACATTAGCTGGACACTGCCGATCGCCCCCACTGCGACGAACCTTCGCGGCTCGGCGCGAGTATCTGGTGGTATCCAAACCCGACGAGTTGCCTGATGACGATTGAGACCGAGCAGCCGACCCTGGCCGCGATACTCGCCGCCAAGCTGCGCGAGGCGCGCACGGAGGTGGTGCGCCGCTGGCTGGACCGCATCGTCGCGCGCGTGACGATCGAGCCGAACAGGGTCTTCCCTACGGAATCGCTGCTCAATCACGTTCCGCTGCTCGTGGACGGAGTGGCCGAGTATCTCGAGCACGGCGACGCGGTGCGCGAGGGGAGCGTGCCGGTGGAGGCCAAGGCCCAGGAGCTCGGCGCGATGCGCCACGAGCAGGGGTTCGACGCGTACGAGATCCTCAAGGAGCTCGAGCTGCTCACCGCCGTGCTCTACACCTTCCTGCGCGAGACGCTCACGGCGCTCGCGGATCCGGCCCCCGCGCCGGTGGAGGTGGCGATCTGCTGGCAGCGCGTGGCCGAGGCGACGGAGCGCATCCGGCAATCGATGATGATGCACTTCCTGCGCATTTCGGCCGAGCAGGTGCGGATTCGCGAAGAGCGCCTGCGGCGGTTCAACCGGATGGTGTCGCACGAGCTGAAGAACCGCGTCGGCGCCATACGGGGGGCGTCGAGCCTCCTCTCGGAGCCCTGGCTCGAGCCGGCGCAGACGGAGCAGTTCAAGCGCATCATCGCGCAGAACGCCGGCGGGCTCCAGCGGGTGCTGGAGAATCTCGTGGCGCTCACTCACCTGGATGGCGACGCGCGGCAGCGCCGCAACGTGCTCCTGCCGCAGGCGGCGGCGGAAGTGGCGCGCCAGCTACGCGACGCGGCGAAGCTCGCGAGTGTGCAGATCCGGCTCGACGAGGAGCTGCCGTCGGTGGAGGTGGATGCCGCCGCCGTGGAGCTCTGCCTGTCGAATTACATCTCCAATGCCATCAAGTACTCCGATTCCGCCAAGGCGGAGCGGTGGGTGCAGGTCACGGGGGAGCTGATCGTGCCCACCCCACAGCGTGCGGGAGAGCTGATCGTCCGCGTGCGCGACAACGGGCTTGGGGTTCCCGTCGCGTCACGCGACCGGCTGTTCGAGCAGTTCTACCGCGCGCACGGCGAGACGGTCACCGGCGTGGAGGGAACGGGGCTCGGGCTGAGCATCGTCGAGGAGACCGCCGCCTCGCTGGGCGGGCGCGCGTGGGCGGAATTCCCCGAGGAGGGAGGGTCGCTGTTCGCCTTCTCGCTGCCCTCGCGGCGCGAGGAGGATGCGGCGGCGGCGGGAACGCGGCGTCCCGACTCGTCGCTCGGCTGACTCAGCGAGCGCGGGGCGGCAGCCCTCGCCCCGCCGCCGGCTTCCGCGGGTCGGTTTCCGCGGGCGCTTCCGAGCAATCGAGCCGCCGGTCCTTCGCCGGAGCGGGGGCACCGCGCGGCACGCTGGACTCGGGGGACGAGTTGGGATTGCTCTGATCGGGAGTGATGGAAGACTGCATGATCGGCTCCTGCCGGCGTCGCGTGCCGGCGCTGCTGTGGCCCCGTCAGTAGTGCAGCATCCATGCTAGTGAGGAGGCGTCCCGCACAGGCGGAGGCCGCACAGGCGGAGGCCGCACAGGCGGAGGCCGCACTGGAGGGCCCGCCGCGGCCTCGGCGACCGGAATGCGAATTGCGCCTGAGGGCGCGAACGTCTTCCCCGAGCCACCGCAACGTCTCACCCGCGCATGACGTCGACCCTGAACGGCGAACCGACCCCTATGACACTGGATGCCAACGACTTGCGCCTCTCGCGCGTGAGGGCGTTGCGGGGGCCCAACTTCTGGCGGCTCGCGCCGGTGATCGCCTGCGACCTGCGACTGGGATCGCTGGAAGGGGTGAGCACGGACAAGATCCCCTGTTTCACCGACCGCCTGCTCGCGGCGCTGCCCACGCTCCAGGAGCACCCTTGCAGCCGAGGCGCGCCGGGCGGCTTCGTGGACCGCATGCGCGAGGGGACTCGGCTGCCCCACGTCCTGGAGCATGTGGCGCTCGAGCTCCAGACGCTCGCCGGCAGCGACGTGAGCTTCGGCCGCGTGGTGCCGTCGGGCGACGAGGGAGTGCACTGGGTGATCGTCGCCTACGAGGAGGAGGACGTCGGCGTGGAGTCGGTGCGCGAGGCCGCCCGCCTGATGCGAGGCTGCATCGCGGGCGAGGTGGGCGACTTCGCGACCGTCGTCGCCGAGCTGGAGCAGCTCTACGAGTCGGTGCGGCTCGGCCCCTCGACGGGCACCATCGTCGAGGAGGCGCGGCGCCGCGACATCCCGGTGCGGCGGCTCAACTCCCGCTCCCTCGTGCAGCTCGGCATCGGCAAGAACCTGCGCCGCATCGTCGCCACGGTGACCGATCGCACGAGCTCCATCGCCGTGGACATCGCGCAGGACAAGGACGAGACGAAGCGCGTGCTGGGGAACATCGGGCTCCCCGTGCCCGGCGGCGACGCGGTGCGCACCGCCGAGGCGGCCGTCGACGTCGCGGAGGCGATCGGCTATCCGGTGATCGTCAAGCCGCTCGACGCGTCGCACGGCCGCGGCATCTCCTCGCGGCTCGACGACGAGGGGGCGCTGCGCGACGCGTTCGAGGTGGCGCGAGAGTACGGGCGGCGCGTGGTGGTGGAGAAGTTCGCAACGGGCACCGACCACCGCGTGCTCGTGGTGAACGGCAAGGTCGTCGCCTGTGCCGAGCGCGTGCCGGCCCGCGTGATCGGCGACGGCGTGCACACCATTCGCCAGCTCGTCGACGTCGCCAATCGCGATCCGCGCCGCGGCGTGGGGCACACCAAGATCCTCACGCGCCTTCCGCTCGATGACCAGACGATCGTGTTTCTCGCGAAGCATGGGCGGACGCCGGAGTCCGTCCCCGCCGAGGGAGCGGAGGTGTTCCTGCGCCCGACGGCGAACCTCTCCACGGGAGGGACCTCGATCGACCGGACGGACGAGATGCACCCGGACAACGTGACGGCATGCGAGATGGCCGCCGCGGCCGTGGGGCTCGACATCGCCGGCATCGACGTGATGACGCCGGACATCTCCACGCCGTTCCGCGAGAACGGCGCGGTGATCATCGAGGTCAACGCGGGTCCCGGCATCCGGATGCACACGCATCCCACGGAGGGGACGCCGCGCGCCGTCGGCGCACCGATCGTCGACATGCTTTACCCGCCCGGCAGCGAGGTGGACATCCCGATCATCGCCGTCACCGGAACGAACGGCAAGACGACGACGACGCGGCTCATCGCGCACCTCTTCCGCAACACGGGCAAGACCGTCGGCTTCACCACCACGGACGGCGTCTATCTGCAGAACCGCCTGGTGATGGAAGGCGACATGACCGGCCCCTTCTCGGCCAACATCATCCTCACCAACCCCACCGTCGAGGTCGCGGTGCTGGAGACGGCGCGCGGCGGGATTCTCCGTGCCGGCCTGGGCTTCGACGAGTGCGACGTGGGGGTGGTGCTGAACGTCACCGCCGACCACCTCGGCCTGCGCGGCATCCACACCCTGGAGCAGCTCGCCGAGGTGAAGGGGGTGGTGGCCGCCGTCGTGAAGCGGCACGGCCACGCGGTGCTCAACGCCGACGATCCGCTCGTGTACCGGATGCGCGAGCGCACGAGCGGCGACACCGTGCTCTTCTCGTCGCGCGAGTTCGGCGATAACGAGCTCGTGGAGGACCACGTGGCGCGGGGGGGGATCGCCGCGGTCGTCGAGCAGGGGAGCTTCGTGATTCGCCGCGGCAAGCTGCGCATCCCGATCGCCGCGGAGCACGACGTCCCCCTCTCGCTCGGCGGCGCGGCGCAGTTCCAGCGCGACAACGTGCTCGCGGCGATCGCCGCGGCGTACGTGCAGGGGATGCGGTACGACGACATCCGCGCCGGCCTGCTGTCGTTCTTCCCCTCGCCGAGCACCACGCCGGGCCGGATGAACATGATCCGGATCCAGGGGGGCGGGCGCGTGCTGGTGGACTACGCGCACAACGCGGCGGCGATCGGCGGGCTCGTCGCCTTCGTGGAGCGCACGCCGTCGGCGAAGCGCTACTGCGTCCTCACGGTGCCCGGCGACCGGCGCGACGACGACATCCGCGAGGCGGGCCGTCTCTGCGCCATCTTCGACCGGGTGATCATCAAGGAGGACATCGACCGGCGCGGGCGCGAGCGCGGCGAGATCGCCGGTCTGCTCAGCGAGGGGCTGCGGTCGGTGGGCTTCCCTCCGTCGCGCATCGAGGTGCTGTATGAGGAGCACGAGGCGATCAACCGCGGGCTCGACCTGCTGGAGGACGGCGACCTGCTGGTGATCCACGCCGACAAGGTCAAGGCGACGCTGGATGCGGTGCGCCGGCGGGCGGTGCACGGGCAATGACCGCGTCGGTGCGGCCGGCGGCGGCGAGCGAGATCCGGATGACGACGCTCCACTCGACGCGCGGCAAGAACTTCTGGTCGCTCCGCCCGGTGACGCGGATGGATCTCGCCGTCGGCGCGTTCGAGGACATCTCCTCGTCCGACATTCCCGGCGTCACCGAACGCCTCGTCGCGGCGATGCCGGGACTCGTCGAGCACCGCTGCTCCATCGGCGAGCGGGGGGGCTTCCTGATGCGGCTGCGACGGGGGACGTACGCGCCGCACATCATCGAGCACGTGGCGCTCGAGCTCCAGACGATGATGGGGCACGACGTGGGCTTCGGCCGCACCCGCGGGGGCGACATCGAGGGGGAGTACACCCTCGTCTTCGAGCACATGCACGAGCAGGTCGGGATGCGCGCCGCGGCGCTCGCGCTCGAGGCGGTGCAGCAGGCGTTCGACGGCTCGCTGGAGAACGTCGACGCGGCCGTCGCCGAGCTGCGCGCCCTCGGCGAGCACGCCGACGCCCCTCCGCTGATGAGCCGCGTGCTGTGCGGGATCACCGGCGGCGACGGCCGCGCCGAGGCGCAGCGCGTGCTGCGCGGCCGCCTCGGCGACCCCGATGCGCTCGTCGTCGACGTGTCGCCCGCGTATCTTCTCCAGGCCGGTCTGCCGTATGCCCGCGCGCGCATGGCGATCATCCTCGACGCCGCGCTCAGCGACGTCCCCCCACGCTATCAGGAAGAGGAGCGCGCCATCCGACTCGTCAACGTGCTCGCCGACGCCGTGGAGCGTCGCGGCACCGTCGTCTGCCCCGCCAAGGGATGGGAGATCCAGGACTACGCGCGCGAGTCCGGCTGCCGCATCGCCATCTTCGCCACCGACGACGACGTCACGCGGCGCGACGCGAAGCTCGCCCGCACCATCGGCCGCGTGCGGGACGGACGCATCCTCGTACAGGGTGACGGCGACGCCGAGGATGCGGGGGCGCTGGACCCCGCGCTCCCCGTCGCCTCGCAGGTGGCGGCCGCCGTCGCCGTCGCAACCCTCGAGACCGGAAGCTGACCCTGCCTCCCGCACCAGACCGCGACGCCGTCATCCCGACCGTCGACTCCCCGCCGGCGCGCGCCGAGGCGACGCACGCCGCTGGCACTCTCGTCCTGATCGGAGGGGCGTGCTCACCGACCGGCCGCGCGCTGGGCAGCTTCATCGACGCGGCGAAGGCGGTCGGCGGCCCGATCGTCGGCATCACCGCCGCCTCGTCGAGCCCCCGCCAGAGCGCCGACCTCTGGCGGCAGGACTTCGCGTCGGTCGGCGTCACCGACGTGGAGTTCCCCATCGTCGACCGCGGCAACGCGAAGCGCGACCAGGCGCTCGCCGACCGCATCGCCGACGCCGCCGGCGTCTTCCTCGGCGGCGGCGACCAGGTGAAGCTCGTGGCGCAGCTCAGCGGCACGCGCGCCGCCGCGGCAATGAAGGCGCTCTACCACCGCGGCGGCGTGGTGGGGGGGACGAGCGCCGGTGCGGCGGCGCAGACCGCGCTCACCATGGCCGGCGGCGAGATGGACGAGGAGGGCAACCTCGTCGAGCAGTACATCGGGCCCGGCTTCGGGCTGCTCGGCTACGAGACGATCGTCGACACCCACTTCTCCAAGCGGCGCCGCCTGCAGCGGCTCTTCGTCGTCATCGCGAGCAACCCGCAGCTGCTGGGACTCGGCATCGACGAGGACACCGCGCTCGTCGTGCGCGGGCACGTGGGAGAGGTGCTGGGGGCGGGCGGCGTCACCTTCGTGGACGGTCGCGAGAGCGTCCGCTTCGACAACGCGGGCGATCTGGAGAAGGGGCGGCAGCTGACGCTGAGCCACCTGCGCGTCGGCATCGTCGGCACGCACTACAAGCTCGATCTGCAGCGCCGCGATCTGGAGGTGCTCGTGAAGCACATCCCGAGCGAGCACGTGAGGAAGCCGCCGCTCTCGTGAGAGTCGTCCGGGGGTGAGGGGTCTGGCGTCCGCGTGAACGGTGAACGGTGAGCGGTGGCCCGCGTCGCCTCCTCACCCCGAACCCCTCACCCCCGACGACTCTCTTGTCCCCCTCCCCCGAGCGGCGACTCCGCCCACCGCGCGAGCAGCTCCGCGGGATCGTCATAGACCGCCGCCGCGCCGTGCAGCGCATCGGTGCCCCAGCCGCCGCAGCGCAGCGCGATCGTCGTCACGCGCGCCCGCGTCGCCGCCTCCACGTCGTACGGCGTGTCGCCGAGCATGACGCATTGGCTCGGGTGGCAGCCCGCCTTGCGCAGCGCCGCCCGGATGATGTCGGGGTCGGGCTTGGAGCTGTCGGCATCGTCCGAGGACGAGGCAGCCTGGATGAGATCTCCCACCCCCGCCACCGCGAGCAGCGCGGTCACCTCGTCCGCCTGCGCCGAGGTCGCGACGACGAGCCGCAGCCCCGCCTCCCGCATTCGTTCGAGCAGGGCGCGCGCGCCGCGTGTCGGTCGCAGGTGAGGGAGCTCCCGCTCCGTGAACAGCTCGTGCCGCGCTGCCGACATGCGCGCCGCCTCGTCGCTCTCCGGATCGAGTCCGGTGAGCTCCGGGATCAGCTTGTCGCCTCCCTTGCCGATGAGCTGGCGCACCGCGTCGAAGGGGACGACGTATCCTCCCGACTCCAGCGCACCGACCCACGCGCGGGCATGCGCATCGTTGCTGTCGACGAGCGTGCCATCGATGTCGAGGAGAACTGCCTGCAGGGCCGGACCGGGGGCATGCCGAGGAATCGTCATGCGTCATCCCCTTGTCAAAAGCGATGCCGGAGCACGTTCCCCCGGCCCGTGGCATCGCCTAGCTTTCGCGCGCCTCCCTCATCCCAGCCGGCATGCCGACCGCATCGCACGAACCGACAATCAGCGCAGCAGGACGCCGCTTCGAGCTGGCCATCGCCCTGCTCTGGGCGGTCGCCGTGCTCGCCGCCACCTGGCAGCAGGGGGTCGCGCATCACAACAACAACTTCCTGATCTTCCGCGCCGCCTCCGTGCACCTGCTGCACGAGCAGGATCTCTACGCGGCGTATCCGGCGCTGCACTTCGACTTCTACAAGTACAGCCCCACCTTCGCCTTGCTCTTCCTCCCCTTCGCCGTGCTCCCGCTGGGGCTGGCGATGCTGCTCTGGAACGCGCTGAACGCCGGGGCGCTCTATCTCGCGATCGGTACCGTCCTCCCGCGCCGCGCCGCGGCCGTCGCGCGCGCCATCGTCTTCCTGGACATGCTGGGATCGCTGCAGAACGTGCAGAGCAACGCGCTCGTCGCGGCCCTCATCGTTCTCACCTTCGCCGCGTACGAGCGCCGGCATACGGTGTTGGGCAGCATGGCCGCCGTGACCGGCGCGTTCATCAAGGTCTTTCCGCTGGCGGGGATCAGCTTCGCCGTCTTCCATCCACGGAAGGTCCGCGTCGCGGGCGCCGTCGTGCTCGGCACGCTCGGGCTCCTGCTCCTCCCCCTGCTGGTGACGCCCCCTTCCGCGCTGATCGCGCAGTATGCGTCATGGCGCGCGATCGAGAGTGTGGATGCGCTGCAGCGCGGCTTCACCGTGATGGAGATGCTGCAGCTCCTGCTGCACCGCGACTGGCCGAACGCGCCGCTGCAGCTTCTCGGCACGCTGCTGCTCGTGGCGCCGGTGCTCGTGCGCCGCGAGCGGTGGGGGGAGTGGCAGTTCCGCCGGCTGTATCTGTGCTCGGTGCTCGTGTACTGCGTCATCTTCAACCACCAGTCGGAGAGCCCCACGTTCGTGATCGCCGTCGCCGGCGTGGGCATCTGGTTCGCCTCGCTTGCGCGCCCGTCGCGCGGGGACTGGGCGCTGCTCGCCCTGCTCGTGGCCGGCACCATCCTCGCCTCGTCGGACGCGATGCCGCGCGTGGTGCAGCGCGAGCTGTTCGATCCCTGGCGCCTCAAGACCGTGCCGCTGGTCGTGCTGTGGGCCCATCTGCAGTGGCTGCTCTGGCGCCGCGCGCTAGCCGATGCGCGCCGCGAGCTCCCGGAATGAGACGAGCGCCAGGTCGCCGCGCGTGAGCCGCTCGACGACGGGGGCGGAGGTCAGCGCGGCACGCTCGAGCTCGCGCGCCGCGCGGTAGTCGTCCTGCGACGCGAGCACCGCGTCGTCGTGGCCCGGATGCAGCATCAGCTCCGTGGCGCCGCGAGGCAGGTGGTCGAGCAGCGCCAGCAGCCGGGTCGCGACATCCGGCGCCCCCTGCAGGGCGATGCCGCGGAAGTGCGGCGCACGATCCAGCACGGGACGATCCGCGGCGTCCACGCGTCGCGCTGCCCTGCGCCAGGCCGCGTGGAGCACGAGCATCTTCGCGCTGGCCACCGGAAGCGCGGCGACGGGCATGTCGAGCGGCCGGCGCACGAAGGGGACGCCGGCGGCGCGCGCGCTCGCCACGACCGCCGGCAGCACGCCCGGCAGCGCGTGCGTGTGGCGGTGGCTGTCGACGTGGGTCGGGGTGATCCCGGCGGCGGTGAGCGCGGCCAGCTGCGCGTCGCACTCGCGCCGCACGTCGCCGGCATGGATCCGCCCGGCGAGCGCGAGACGCGTCAGCGTGTGCAACGGATGGAACAGCCCGGTGCGCGGATCGGCGAGGGTGGGAACGGCGGTGAGGGGACGTCCCGTGAGGAGGTTAAGGTGAAGCCCCACCCCGAGCTTCGGGGCGCGCGCCAGCACCAGCTCCGCCGCTTCGTGGAAAGCAGGAGTGTTCACCATCATCGAGGCGGACGTCAGCGTCCCGGCCGCGTGGCACTCGAGAATCCCCCGGTTCACTCCCGGGGCGAAGCCGAGATCGTCGGCATTGATGACGAGGAGTCGTTCAGCGGAGGGCGGCATGCGGAAGTATACGCGGTTCACGCGGCCCGTCGCGCGCCGCCCGCGCCGTCAGACGATGAGCGCGCCGCCCTCTTCGATGCGCGTGCCGTGCGGCGGCGTGTGCACGTTGGCCACCCACCGGTCCTCGGCCGGGAAGTCGAAGCGAGAGCTGGCGACCGTGTACTGCCCGCGCCACGCATTGCGCTTCACCTTCCAGATGTCCTGCAGCATGCGGTTGCTGTCGCGCGCGAAGCGGACGGTCGTGGGCTCGTCGTCATAGCGGAAGTTCACCGCCGTCTGCCCGATGGACAGGCCGTGCTGCTGCGCGACGTAGAGGCATTCGATGTCGAAGCCGAAGCCGGGGATGGTCGTGCGGGAGAAGCAGAGCGCGGCCGCCTCGGCGGTGAAGCCCTTGAGCCCCGCCTGCGTGTCCAGGATGCCCGGGAGCAGGAAGGCCTGCACCACCTTGTTGAAGCCGCGGCTCATGAGATGCCGGGTATACAGGTAGTGGAAGAAGCTGGGGCTCATCAGGTAGCGCGACTCGGGGAGCACGCGGCAGGCGATGGCCACGTCGTGTCCCGCTTCGAGCTCGCCGACGATGCGGTCGACCTGATCCAGGGGATAGGCGAGGTCCACGTCCGTGAAGACGCGGAACCGTCCACGGGCGGCGAGCATCCCGCGCGTGACCGAGTACCCCTTCCCCCGATTACGGGCGTTGCGGAGCACGCGCGCGTATCCGCGGTGGCGGGCGAAGTCGTCGAGGATGAGCTGCGTCTCGACCTCGGAGGAATGGTCATCGACGAAGATGACCTCGAGGGAGGTAGGGTACCTCGACGCGAAAGTGTCTAGAGCGTCGAGGGTGGCTGGAAGCTGGTCCGCCGCGTTGTACACGGGGATGACCAGCGACAGCGTTGGCATGTCCGTCGTCGGATCCGACATCGAACCTCGTGACGCTCGGAGGCGCGGATTGCGCCTCCTGGTGGGGAGAGATACCAACACTTTCCAATGTCCATCCGTACAATTCTTCACGGATGACCTGTCGTCGCGGCCGGCGTTGTAGCCGATCCGTGGCGCAAGCATTCACGTGAGCCGCGTCCATCGCCAGAGCGAGGGGGGCGGCTTGATCACGCCCGTGAGAGACCGGCGTGACAGCCTTAAGGTAACGCCGGCAGCCCCATCGGCGCCAATGGAGGATGACGGCAGCCGTTCGATGACGATCGAGTCGGCTGCCCCCTCCTACCTCTCGGCGGCGGTCCGGTTCCCCCGAGAGGGCGCGGAGCAGCTGGTCGGCGGCCCGCTGGCCGCTCGCGATGGCGCCGTGCACGGTGCCCGTGGCCCCCTCCGTGTCGGTCGCTTCGCCCGCGAAATAGAGGGTCGACCGAACCGGCCGAGCGAGCGCCCTGGCCGCCCCTGCCCCTCCCACCAGCGGGTAGCTATAGGCGCCGCGGACGAGGGGATCGTGCCGCCAGTCGTGCAGCAGCACCCGGATCACCGCCCGCCCGACTCGCGCCCGGCCGATCCCCATGGCGCCGGCCAGGGCGGACATCGCCACCTGCCGGAGGTCGGCGCGCCTCCTCGGCAGGGCGATCGCCGCCGGCCCCCCCCCGCGAAGAGGCGCGAGAGCGGCCGGTCCGCGTCGCGCTCGCCTGGCCGAGGATCCTGTCGAGCCGCTCCCAGAAGTCGGCCAGTGGGGTGAAGCGGCCGCGGGCCGCCCGCCACCGGCCCCCGGTGATGTCCACGGCGGTGAGGCGCGCCTCACGCGCCACGGCGCGCACCTGCTCCGCCTTCCCGCGCAGGAACTCCGCACCCATCTCGAGCGGCATCGGCGAGCTGGGGTCGCGCACCGTGCAGACGCGCCCGCCGATCCTGTCGCGCGCCTCGAGGATCATCACGCGCGCGCCATGCTCCGTGAGCCGGCGCGCGGCGGCCAATCCGGCCGCTCCCGCGCCGACGACCACGACGTCGGCCCACGCCGCGGCCCGGCCGGCGCGCACTGCTCCTACTCCTTCCGGTGTCCGGTACGGCGCTCGAACACCACCTCGTCCTTCACTACCATGTACTTGATCAGCCGCTTCACCGCGTCGGGAAAGGCCTTCTGCCGGTCGCGAAAGCGGTCGTTCGAGACGATGGCCGCGTTGAGCTCGCGCGCGAAGGAGAGGATGAAGTAGTCGGCGTCGGTACCCGCGGGAGCCTGCCGGATGGCGCCACTCTCGACAAGCTGCT
The DNA here is from genome assembly GCA_038325515.1 of Gemmatimonadales bacterium. Lineage (GTDB taxonomy): Bacteria > Gemmatimonadota > Gemmatimonadetes > Gemmatimonadales > Gemmatimonadaceae > AG11. The sequence continues at coordinate 38,721 of JBBQJC010000010.1, forward strand.
CGAAGGCGGCCCGGTCGTCGATCTGGTGGCGCAGCGCGGCGTCCACGACGACGACAGGCTCGTACCCCTCCTCACGCAACTTGTCGCAGACCGCCGTGATGTTCGCGAGCCGCGCGCGCTCCCCCTCGCTGGAATGGGCCACGTTGGAGCCATCCACGAGCACGATGCCGCCTCGTCCGGTCGCTTGGTCCTGCTGCAGGTCGGAGCCCGTCGGCTCCAGGGGCGAGGCGGGAGGGGGGGTCGTCATCGTTCTCCTTGGCGGTGCGTCCGAACGCGGAGAGCGCCCGGCATCTCGCCGGGCGCTCTTTCAAGTTCCACACCCCGGGAAGGGGGACCCTTACTTCAGCTTGCCCTGGATCGACTTGGCGTGCTCGAGATGGGCCTGGATGTTCGGCGCGGCCTTCTCGATCAGCGCCTTGAGCTCGGCGTTCTGCGCCGCGGCGAGCGCCGTCTGCGCGGTCTTGAGCACCGCCTCGTGATAGGTCACTTCGTGATCGATGTAGGCCTTGTCGAAGGCCGCGCCCTTCGGCATGGCCTTGAGGCTGTCCTGCCACGCGGTCGCGGCGGCGGCGCTGTTGTCGCCGGCGGGGATCTCGGGGGTGACGTTGAGCTTCTTGGCGAGATCCTGCCCGGCTTTCCGCAGCGCGTGGTGATCCCGCATCATGTTCTTGGCGAAGGTCTTCACCTCGGCGTTCGTCCCCTTCTCGGCGGCGATGGAGCCGGCAGCGCTGTCGGCCATGTTCGCGCCGTCGAGGATGGCGACGATGTTGGGATCGCTGAGGGCGGGAGCGGGCGCGGGGGTGGGGGCTGGCGCCGGCGTGGTGGCGGCCGCGGCGGCGGCGGAATCAGCCATCTTGGCGCTGTCGGCGGTCTTGTCGCCCTTGGCGCAGGCGGCGACAAGCACCGCAGCACAGAGGGCAGCGAGCGGGGTACGGCTCAGGATGCGGCGTATCATCGGGCCTCCAAACGTGACGGTCGAGACGGCTACTGGAGCCTTGCGAGCGTCGCAAGATCTGTACGCGTCAGTCCGCCACTCGCGGCGACCACCGCGTGCTCCGCCGTCGGCCGGGGTACGCCGGGAGCCCGGCGCTGGATCCATTGCGCGCCTCGCGCGTCGGTCCTCACGGGGAGAGATTCATTCTTGCATTGGCTCGGAGCATGAGGCTCGTCGCGGGATTCTGCTTGTCGGCGCTCGCCGTCGCCGGTGCGTGCAGCGGCGGCGACTCGGCGCGCTCATCGATCGCCAACGTGTCGGCGGAGGTGGCGCGGGCCGCGGCGCTCGCCAGCGGCCAGGACGCCCCGATGGCTGACGCCGTCGAGGGACGGAGCCACCTCGGGTTCGACACGGGCACCTACCCCGGCGACGCGGCGATGCTCGCCTGGCGCTCGGGCGGCGCCCCGTACGAATGGGCGGGCTATTACATGAAGAGCCCCTGCCACCAGGACGAAGGGTGGATGGGAAAGCGCGAGGCCCTCACGAAGATAGGCTACGGCCTGGCGGTGCTGTACGTCGGCCAGCAGACCTGGGGGCGCAAGCCCGGCGCGCCCCACTTCGTCTCGGTGCAGATCCCGACGAAGCAGCGCGTGCGCGTCGGGCGCGGGCGCAACCGGAAGACAGTCACGCGCACCATCATGCGCACGGTTCGCCGCCTCGCCCCCCCTCCCGCCGCGGACGCCACCTGCAACGCCGACTTCGTCACGGCGAAGCGCGGCAACGCCGACGGGTTCGACGCCGCCAACCGCGCCGAGTCGGAGGGCTTTCCCCACGGCACCACCGTGTTCCTCGACCTGGAGCGCATGGACATGCTGCACCCGGAGATGCGGGCGTACTACTCCGCCTGGGTCCGCGCCATGCTGCTCGACGGCCGCTACACCCCGGGCATCTACGTGCACACGTACAACGCCAACACCGTCTACTCCGACGTGAAGGGGGAGTACGTCAGGGCCGGGGTCAGATCGGAGCCCCCCTTCTGGATCGCGAAATCCCAGGGCTTCACCGCGAGCGCGCTGCCGCACGAGATGGGACACGCCTTCGCCGCGATCTGGCAGGGGGTGCTCGACGTCACCCAGACGTGGAACGGCCACCGCATCCCGATCGACGTGAACGTGGCGGCGACGCGCTCGCCCAGCTCGGTGGTGCCGATGGAGCGGGTGGCGCCGACGATGGGGAACTGAAACGACCGTTCGAGGTGCGAAGTGGGAAGCAAGAGGTCAGGCCTCGGGACGCATTGCATCCCGAGGCCTGACTTCAATCCTCGAACTTCAAACCTCGAACCTGTACGTCACCCCTCCGCGATCCGCTTCAGCGCCTCGAGGCGCGCCAGGGCGTTGGCACTGGGCAGCGCTCCTTCGGCCACCGCGTTCACCAGCTTGTCGTCGCGGTGATAGAGGTCGTTGCCGAAATAGAGCTGTCCGTCGCGCATGTACGCGGTGCCGTAGCTGATGTACACCGGGATCTTCTTCGGCACCTTCACCGCCACGTTGTCTCGCGTGCCGTCCATCTCCGCCTGGATCTTCGCTGCATCCCAGCCGAGCACCCACTGCGCCAGCTCGTTGGCCTTCTCGACGCGGATGCAGCCATGGCTGAAGGCGCGCACGTCCTTGTCGAACAGCTCGTGGTTTGGCGTGTCGTGCAGATAGATGTTGAAGTCGTTGGGGAACAGGAACTTCACGAAGCCCAGCGCGTTCTTCGGACCCGGCTTCTGGCGGATCCGGGTCGCGCCGCCGTCCTTGTAGTACTCGAGGTTCTCGGCCGCCATGTAGCCGGGGTTCGCGGCGATCTTGGGGCCGACCTCCTTGGCCTGAATGTCGGGGGTGATGTTCCAGTAGGGGCGGAACACCACGGTCTCCAGCGAATCGGAGAAGACCGGTGTGGCCTTGTCCTCGTACTCCTGCCCGACGATGACCTTCATCTCGAGCGCCGGCTCTCCCTGGTCGAAGGCCTGCAGCCGGAAGGCGGGGACGTTCACGTAGATGTAGCGATCGCCGAGGGCGCGCGGCATCCAGCGATAGCGTTCGAGGTTCGCGGCGATCTGCCCGAGGCGGTACGCGGCGGGGACGTTGAGGGAGTTGACGGTCTCGGAGCCGAGCGAGCTGTCCACCGCGATGCCGTGCCGCGCCTGGAACTGCGCGACGGCGGTGGCGAGCGAAGCGTCGAAGACACCCGAGCCCGACGCAGGCCGGCGCTTGCCGGCGACCGAATCCGCCGGCGCGGGCGCGGCCTCGACGGCGAAGCCCTCGGCGGCGAGACGGGAGCGCAGCGCATCGAGCCGCGCGGGGGAATCCGAGTCGCCGCGCTTGAGCGCCTTGCCGGCGGGTACGCGGGCCCAGTCGCCCTTGGCGACGATGCCGCGAAAGTGCGTCAGCTCCTTCTGGAGCGCCGCATAGTCCTCATCGTCGGGACGCATCGCATTGATCGACTGGTCGAGCGGGAGCAGGCCGAGCGTCCGCACGAGCGCGCTGTCGACGTTCTCCTCCGTGGGGTCGATGTGCCATGCCTGACCGATCGACTTCGGGCTCACCTGACCGACGAGCAGGTCCTCCCCGAGCGATGCGTACAGCGCGGTGAGCATCACGTCGGCGTCGGCGTACTGCTCGGCGGTGGGCTGTGGCGTCTTCCGCAGCACGGCGATGGCGTTGGCCACCTCGGCCACCGGGTAATCGTCGATGCGGATCGCGTCGGAGCTCACGTTGATCACGGCGCTGGTGAGGGCGCCGGCGCGCTGCTTGTCCAGCCCGTCGGAGGTCAACCAGAGCGGGGTCTCATTCGCGTACCCCTTGTAGAGCCGCTGCGTGTGCTCCCACGCGTCCTTGCTGACCGACTCGGGGGGCTTGGCGGCAAGCCGCTGCTGCACCGCCGCGCGCAGCGTCGCCACGGGAATCCCCTTCACCTCGGTGAGGGTGGTGGGAGACCATTCGGGCTTGCGGCGGTAGACCCACTTGGACGACTTGCTCTTGTGCTCGCTGGAGCCCGCGTCCTTGGTGCAGGCCGCGGCGAGCAGCAGGGCCGGCACAAGGAGCAGGGCGGTGCGGTGGCGTGATGCCAGCGAACGGATGTGAAAGCGGCTCATCGATCTCGCGCTAGAGAATGCTTGGCCGCGAACGCGGCGAGTGCTGCCTCGACCGAGAGGCGAGATGCGGGCCACTGGCGACTCACCACCTCGCAGCGGTCATCGTGACCGAATCCGGTGGCGCGAGTTCTGCTTGAGCTGCCGCTGAACCCGCCGGTGTCGCCGGCCTGACCAACAGAACGAGCCAAGACGAGCCATGCGCACCAAGACCGCCGCCTCCACCACCGTCGCTTCCCCCTCGCAGCTTCCCGCCGCCGACCGTCGCAGCCGTGCTCGCCTGCGGGATCTCTGCGACGAGGTGCTCGCGTCATTCCGGCTCGCCTCGACCGGCGAGCTGTTCAGCGAGCAGGACCGCACTGAAGGACGCGCGCTCATCGGAAGGCTGGTCGCGCGTTCCTGAGGGACAACGGCGTCCGCGCCTGTCGACGAAGGGCGGTGCCTCGGCACCGCCCTTCGCCGTCAAGCCTCCCCCCTTTCGCGGCACCCGCATCCCACCGTGTGGCGCCGCTCCTGCACAGCCCCGTCACACCGGGGGCCTCGACGCCGTGGCGCGCGCGTTACATCATCATCCTGGCTGTTCCCTGCACGACCACCACCTCCTCGATCATTGACCGGACTCCCGCGCGTCGAGTGGCCCTGGACCAACTGGTCTCTCACCCGAAAGCTCCCCCTGCTGACGGCCACCATCGTCGTGGTCATCGTCGCTACGTCGCTCTGGCTGGCATACGAGGCGCTGGTCCGCACGCGCTACGAGGCGATGCACGACCGCCTCACCCAGGTGGCCCGGCAGGTGGGGACGAGCGCCGAGCAGTCCACGGCGGCGAGGCGGAAACTGCTGACCGACGTCGCGCGCGATCCCGCCATCGTCGGCGCGTTGCGCGCCGGTGCCGCGGGGGGGTCGCCTGATACCGCGTCGGTCGTGCCGGCCCTGACGAAGCTCGCCGTGCCCGTTGATTCGGGGCTGCCGATCGAGCTCTGGACCACCTCGCGCCGCCGGATCGCGCACGTCGGGCGCGACATCCGCAACGATCCCAAGTCCGCGCTTCCTCCGGAACTCCGCTCGGCGGCGACGGGGCGGCCCGTCACCGAAGTGCCATCGAGCGACGCTGGCCCGGACTCCGTGCAGTTGGGATCGCTCTACGCGTCCGACGGACACGTGTACTACTGGACCGTCGCGCCGGTGAGCGACGGCGGGCGCCGGCTCGGCTACATCGTGCAGCAGCGGCGCATGGGCGGCTCGGCACAGACCGCGCGCACGACGCGCGCGCTGCTGGGCGAGGACATCAACATCTCGGTGCGCAACGCGGACGACGGGCTCTGGGCGAGCCTTGCCGGGAACCCCATCGCGCCTCCCATCTCGCGCGACACGCTGGAGAAGGGCTTCATCTCGGAGCGCTCGGCCGACGGGCGGCTGCTGGCGACCGAGTGGCGCCTTGCCGGCACGCCATGGATCGCGGTGATCGACATGCCGCAGTCACGCATCATCCAGGAGCCGCTGCGCATCCTGCGGCGACTCGCGATGTTCAGCCTGCTGCTCGTCACCGCCGGCGTGCTGGCGGCGTGGGCATTGAGCCGCCGCATCACGCGGCCACTCGTGGAGCTCACCACGGCGGCGGAAGCGATCGCCCAGGGCGACTTCAAGCGGCGCGTCACCGATCCTCGCCGAGGCAACGACGAGGTGACCCGTCTCGCGGCGAGCTTCGACCACATGGCGAACGAGGTCGAGGCCTCACAGCTCGCATTGGCCGGGAAGGTCGAGGAGGGGCTGCGGGTGTCGCGCGCGCTGGAGCAGTCGAACGCCAAGCTGCAGGCGACGTCGCGCGAGGCCGGCGAGGCACGGGATGCGGCCGAACAGGCGAGCCGTGCCAAGAGCGACTTTCTCGCCGTGATGAGTCACGAGCTGCGCACCCCGCTGAACGCGATCGGCGGCTACGCGGAGATCCTCGACATGGGGGTCTACGGGCCCGTGACCGTGAAGCAGCGCGACGCGATCGCCCGCATCGCGCGCAGCCAGCAGACGCTGCTGGCGTTGATCAACGACGTGCTCAACTTCGCGAAGCTCGAGGCCGGCGGGGTGCAGTTCGACATCCGCGAGGTCCACATCGCCGACGTGATCTCGAATCTGGAGGTGCTCGTCGCGCCGCAGCTCCGCGACCGGCGGCTGACCTACGTCGTGGGGCACTGCGACGACCCGCAGCTCGTCGTCCGCGCCGATCGGGAGAAGCTGCAGCAGATCCTGATCAACCTGCTCGGCAACGCGATCAAGTACACGGCCGAGGGGGGCAGCATCGAGGTGCGATGCGAGCGGATCGACGGGTTCGTTCACGTGCACATCGCCGACTCGGGCATCGGGATCGAGGCGGACCGGCTCTCGGCGATCTTCGAGCCATTCGTGCAGGTCGGCCGCGCGCTCAACCGGCCGCACGAAGGGGTGGGGCTCGGACTCGCGATCAGCCGCGACCTGGCGCACGGAATGGGTGGCACGATCATCGTGAGCAGCGTCCCCGCGGAGGGCTCGGTCTTCACCCTGACGCTGCCCGCGGCATAGCTCGCGCGGGCCGATAGGGTAGTGGGCAGTGGCATGTGGATTGCTTTCCATGCCGGCTCGCCGTCGCCGGATTCGCGGAGAGGCGCCACCACGGAGCCATTGCCCACGCAGCCTTCCGCGCCGACCCGGCGACATGCATCGCTCGTCGCAATCGCGCGCCTGGCACTGATCGCCGCCGCGGGATGGGCGCTGCACCGCGAGCTTCACGACCTGCGTCCCGCCGGCGTGTGGGCGGCGCTGTCCGGCTACGGGTGGACGCACGTCTCGCTCGGCTTCGCCTGCACCGGCGCGAGCTTCCTCCTGCTCGGCGCGTTCGAATGGCTCGCGCTGCGGAGCTCGGCTGATCCAGCCGCGCGGAAAGTTCCGGCACGTCGCGCCTTCGCGACCGGGTTCGTGGCGAACGCGCTGAGCCAGTCGGTGGGGCTCGCGCTGCTCACCGGGTCGGCGGTGCGGCTGCGGGCGTACGAGCGGGCGGGGCTACGCAGCGCCGGCGTCGCTGGGGTGAGCGCCTTCGTCACGCTCACCGTCACGCTCGGGCTGCTCGCCTCGGCGGCCGCGGCGTTCCTCGCGAGCGGCGCGCCCGTGGTGCTCGGCCGCTTCTCGATCTCGGTGGTGCCGGCGGGAATCGTCCTCGCCGCCGCGGTGCTCGCCTATCTCGCGTGGAGCGCGACAGGAGCGGGAGAGAGCGTCGGGATCGGCCGGTGGCGCCTGAGTCGTCCTCCGGTCGCGCTCGCCGCGGCGCAGGTCGCGCTCTCGGCTCTCGACTGGTGCATCACCGGCGCCGTGCTGTACGCCTTCCTGCCGCCTGGCGCGGGACTGCAGTTCGCGACGATGCTGCGCGCCTACATCATCGCCCAGACCGCTGGCGTGATGAGTCACGTGCCCGGCGGCATCGGCGTGTTCGAGCTCGTGTTTCTCTCGCTGCTGGCGCCCTCCGGCGCGGGCGAGCGGGCCGCGGTGCTCGCCGCGCTTCTGATGTATCGCGTGGTGTACTATCTCGCGCCGCTGCTGCTCGCGATGGCGGGAGCCGCGGTGTCGGAGCTGTTGCCGCGCCGGCGCCGCGAGCGGACGCTCGCGTTCGAGGAGCTCGTGCATGCGGACTGACGCCGCGCACGGCGCGCCCATCGCCGTCGCCGCGCCGGCCGCCACGGAGGTGGAGTGGCTCATCGACAACGCCGATGCGTGGGCTGCACTCCTGGCGAGCATCGATTCGGCGCGTCGCACGATCTGGATGTCGCAGCTCGCGCTCGACGCGGACTGCATCGTGTACCCGTCGGGCCGAGCCGACGCACCGGACCGGCGCACCAGGTCGCTGGTCGGTGCGCTGATCGAGGCAACCGAGCGAGGTGTCGAGGTGCGCGTGCTGTTGAACGCGAGCCTCCTGCTGGACACCGCGGCGCCGCTGCGCCGCTTCCTGGACGGAGCGGACGTGGACCGGCGCCGCTTCCGCGTGCGCGGCGTCAGCCTCTTTCCGCAGCTCCTGCATGCCAAGGTCGTCGTGGTGGACGCGGAGGAGGCGCATCTCGTCGGATCGCCATTCGTGAATGGCTACTGGGACGACTCGCATCACGCCACGGCAGATCCGCGCCGCCCGTCGCGGGAGCTGGGGGGGCGGCCGCTGCACGACATCTCGACCCGCGTGCGCGGCGTTCCCGCCATCCGCCTGGCGACCGTGTTCGCCGACCTCTGGAACCGTGCGACGGACGTGGAGCGTGGAGACGGCGAGCCACTGCTCGCTCCTCCGCACGCGCTGCAGGCCGACGGGGCCGAGCATGCCGCCGTGCGCGTCGCGCGGTCGCTGCCGGCGCGGATCACGCCTTATGCGGCGCACGGCGTGACGGAGATCCACGAGGCGATCCTCGCCGGGATCGCGAGCGCCAGGCGCTTCATCTACATCGAGCACCAGTATCTGAGCTCGCAATCGGTGGTGGACGCCCTGGCCGAGGCGCTGCGGCGGGAGCCGGCGCTCGAGGTGCTGATGGTGCTCAACCAGAATCCCGACGTCACCGCGTATCGGGGATGGCAGGAGCTCCGGCTCGGCGCCGCCGGCCTGCTCGGGCACGAGCGGGTCGGCGTCTTCGCCGTCTGGACCTGCGCCCCCGGCAGGGGCTCGCACGCCTGGCAGCTCAACCAGCTCTTCGTGCACAGCAAGGTGCTGATCATCGACGACGCGTGGGCGACCGTCGGGAGCGCGAATCTCGACGGCGTATCGCTGCAGACGTAGGGCGACGACTTCACCAGTGCGCTGGGCCGCGCGGTGTTCCGCGGCGTGCGCAACATCGACGTCAACGTCGTCGTCGATGCGAGTGGGGGCGACGGCGATGCTGGCGCGGCGATCACCGCGCTGCGCACGAGACTCTGGCACGAGCATCTCGCGCACGAGCTGCCCGGGGACGAGACGGGCAGCCTGGTGGAGCACTTCCGCGGCGTGGCGCGCCGGCGCGTCGCGCAGCTCGCCGAGGCCGTCGCGGGGCGGGGAGCGCCCCCCACGACGCTGCTGCTCCCCTTCAGCCGCAAGGCGGTTCCCTCGGATCAGCTCGCCGACATCGGCGTTCACCTGGAGAGCGAGCGGCTCACCTTGTGCTTCAACCCATCCTGGCTGGAGGTCCACTGCAGTCCCAACTGGGTGCGCAACATGTTCGCGTGAGGGAGGGGGGGATGGGTGATCGAGAGCGCATCGAGGCCGCGTTTCGCGCGTTCGTGGAGGATCCGTCCTTCCCCTGTCTCGCCGGTAAGGGGGTGGTCCACCGGGATGGCTACGTGATGGGGCTCTACGACTCGCTCGGCTCGCCCTCGTCGGCGACGCAGTGCGCCGAGGAGCTCGAGCGTTTCACGGCGACGCTCTCCGACCAGAGCGACCGGATGCGCGCGTTCGTGGCGGTCTTCGACGGGGAGCACCCGGCCGGCGAGCACGAGTTCGAGTCGCAGCTCTGGGCGTTTCTCCAGCGCCTGCACGGGCTCGACCGCGTCTCGCACGACTGGGATCCCGCGGTGAGCGCCGATCAGGAGAGTCCCGACTTCTCCTTCAGCTTCGGAGGGCGTGCGCTGTTCGTCGTGGGGATGCACCCGGCCAGCTCGAGGCTCGCGCGCCGGTTCGGCCACCCCGCGCTCGTCTTCAATCCCCGCATGCAGTTCGACAAGCTGCGCGCGGAAGGCCACTTCGACCGGCTGCGCGATGCGGTGCGCGCCCGAGACGTCGCGCTCCAGGGATCGGTCAACCCGAACCTCGCGGACTTCGGCGAGGCGTCGGAGGCACGCCAGTATTCCGGCCGGGCCGTGGAAGAGGCGTGGCGCTGCCCGTTCCATCACGAGGCCCCATGACCCCTCCCTCGCCAGTGCGGATGCGCATCGCGCCCCAGTCCGGCACCGCGCTCCTGCTGCCGCGCGGCGCCCTGCTCCGGATCACCGATCCGCGCGGAGAGCAGGTCTCCGACGTCACCGCCTTCGCGCGCGACGACGTCCGGGAGTGGCTGTCGTCCGGCCGCACGATCGATTACGCGAACACGATCTATCCGACCACGGGCCACACGTTGTACTCCAACCGCAGCCGGCCGATGTTCACGATCGTCGAGGACACTGTCGGGCGGCACGACTTCCTGCTCACCCCGTGCAGCCCGGAGACGTTCACGATCATCTACGGGACGACGGGGCATCACCCGAGCTGCTTCGAGAATCTCGCGACGCATCTCGCTCCCTTCGGGATCGCCCCCGACACGATCCCGACGACGCTCAACGTCTTCATGAACGTGGACGTCCTGCCGTCGGGGGAGATCGCGATCCATCCGCCGCGCTCGCGCGCCGGCGACTACATCGTGCTGCGGGCCGAGATGGACCTCATCGTCGGCGTCACCGCCTGCTCGGCCGAGCTGTCGAACAACGGGACCTTCAAGCCCATCGACATCGAGGTGGTGGACGCCGGGGCGGCGGCCGGCGCGTGACGGGCGCGCAGCACGCGCTCTGGCGTGGCGGCATGCGACAGGATGGTGCCCCGGTACGGGACGCCGCCGAGCAACACGCGGGCGCCGACGGCCAGCCAGCTGCAGATGGCACGCTCCGCCACCCAGAGCGGAGCGAAGAGCGCGCTGCTCCAGGGGAAGACGCGCGTCGCGCCGGCGCGGCGACGCCCCGCCTCGGCGATGGCAACGACCAGCAGCAGGGCGAGGACGAGGACGCGCCACGCACCGGCCGCCGCCAGGGCGACGACCGTGGGAAGCAGCGCGAGCTGGAGGAGGAGACGGCCCGGCCGGGCCAGCTCGTCGTAGGCCTGGCGAACGCGCTGCGACCAGAAGTGGCGGGTGGTGGATGGTCGGCGCGCGACGTAGGCATCGAGCAGCACGCGCTCCGTGCCGCCGGCCGCGCGGACTGTGCGCGCGAGCTCGAGGTTCTCGAACATCGCGCGGCCGTCGTAGCCGCCGGTCTCCTGCAGGATGCCGCAGCGGACCCCGAGGGTGCCGGGCCAGTCGCCCCCCCACATGCGGTTCAGCAGCATCCGTCCCGTGTCCCATCGGGCGTGCCAGGGGAGCGGATCGAACCAGTTCTGGGGGCGCACCACGTCGGCGGTGCGAAGCGCGTGGATCACCTGCGCCAGCGAGCGGTCGTCGTAGCGCACGTCGTCGTCGGCGATGATTGCGCGCTCGTGCGACGCGAGCCGCAGTCCGGTGAGCACGCCGCCGACCTTTCCCATCGGGGTGATCAGGTCGGGCGCGGGCGCGACGTGGCGCACACCTCTGCCGAACAGCGCGGCGTGCTGCGCGAACACGGCGGGCGCGGAGCCGTCGACGACGATGAGCTCCACCCTCGGCGCGAGCCAGGCGAGATAGGCGGCGAAATCGGCGGCGCGCTGCGGCGTCCCCGCCTTGATGGGGAGGATGTACGTGCAGTCGCGCACGTCGGGGAGCGGTGCGGTCATGGCGGGCCGGGGTGCAACAGGCGTACCGCGCGGAGGAGGAGATGAGCGGGAGCGAGCTGGGCGATCTTCCTCCCGATGAGCTGCGCGCGCAGCTCCACCGCATGGCCGACTGGGTGGCCGACTATCGGGAGACGATCGCGTCGCGCGCGATCGTCCCCGACCTGCGGCCCGGAGAGATCGGAGCGCGCATTCCGGCGTGCGCTCCCGAGCGGGGCGAGCCGATGGACCGGGTGCTCGACGACCTCGACGCCGTGGTGATGCCGGGAATCGTGCACTGGGGCCATCCGTCCTTCCTCGGCTATTTCGGGAGCACGAGCAACGGGCCCGCGCTGCTGGGCGAGATCGCTGCCGCCGCACTGAACGTGAGCGCGATGACCTGGCAGACGTCGCCGGCGGCGACGGAGCTGGAAGCCGCGGTGGTGCGCTGGATCGCCGACCTGATCGGGCTGCCGGCGGAGCACACCGGGATCGTGTACGACACCGCCTCGGTGGGGGTGCTGCACGCGCTCGCCGCGGCGCGCGAGCGGGCGGGCGAGGGGATCCGCGCTCGCGGGCTCGCCGGCCGCGCGGACCTGCCGACCTACCGCGTGTACACGTCGAGCCAGGCTCACAGCTCGCTCGAGAAAGCGATGATCGTGCTCGGGCTCGGCGAGGAGAACGTCGTGCGGGTCGCGACCGATGCCGCGTTCCGGCTCGACGTCGCCGCGCTGCGCGCGGCGATCGAGGAGGACCTCGCGAGTGGCTTCCGGCCGCTCGCCGTCGTCGCCACCGTGGGCACCACGTCGTCGGCGAGCGTGGATCCGGTTGCGCTGGTGGCCGAGCTGTGCCGCGAGCACGCGCTGTGGCTGCACGTCGACGCGGCGTACGGGGGTGCGATTGGCATGCTGCCCGAAGGGCGCTGGGCGATGGACGGGGTGCCGCTCGCGGACTCGGTGGTGGTGAACCCGCACAAGTGGATGTTCGTCCCGCTCGACTTCAGCGTTCTCTACACGCGGCATCCCGAGGCGCTGCGCGACGTGTTCTCGCTCACGCCGGAGTACCTGCGCGGCGATGCGCGGGGCGGCCCCAACTACATGGACTACGGCATCCAGCTCGGCCGGCGCTTCCGCGCGCTGAAGGCGTGGATGGTATTTCGCGCCTTCGGCGCCGCGGGGATCAGGAGCCGCGTGCGGGAGCACTGCCGGCTGGCCACGCTGCTCGCGCAGTTCGTGGCGGACACGCCGGGCTTCGAGCTGGCCGCCCCGGTGACCATGGGGGTCGTGTGCTTCCGCGCGAGCCGCGGCGGCCTGAGCGACGAGGAGGGGGACGCGCTGAACGAGCGCGTCGTGGAGTCGCTGAACGCGTCGGGGACGCTGTACCTCACCCACACCCGCCTGGCCGGCCGCACCGTGATGCGCGTGGGGTTCGGGAACGTGCTGACCACCGAGACGCACGTGCGCGAGGCGTGGCGCCGCATCGGCGCCGAGGTGGACGCCGACGCATGACGTCCTCCCCTTGCGGCACTTTTTCGTGTACGATATTGTATACAACATGACGACATCGACTCCACTGCATGCCCGCGTCTCGCTCGCGCCGTACTACCTCCCGATCGCCAACGAGGTGGAGCTGTTCCGCGCCTGCCACGCCCGCGGCCTGCCGGTGCTGCTGAAGGGACCCACGGGGTGCGGCAAGACGCGCTTCGTGGAGCACATGGCGCACGCGCTCCAGCGTCCGCTCGTCACCGTCGCCTGTCACGACGACCTCTCGGCGAGCGACCTGACCGGCCGCTACCTGATTCGCGGGAGCGAGACCGTGTGGCTCGACGGCCCGCTGACCATCGCCGCGCGCACCGGAGCGATCTGCTACCTGGACGAGGTGGTCGAGGCGCGGCAGGACACCCTCGTCGTCATCCACCCGCTCACCGACGATCGCCGCCTGCTGCCGATCGAGAAGACGGGAGAGCTCCTCGACGCCGCGCCGGGCTTCCAGCTCGTCGTGTCGTACAATCCGGGTTACCAGCACGCGCTCAAGGACCTCAAGCCGAGCACGCGGCAGCGGTTCGTCGCGCTCGAATTCGACTTCCCCCCCGCGCCGCGCGAGGTGGAGATCGTGATGCACGAGAGCGGCGCCGGCCGCGCGACGGCGCGCGCGCTCGTCGACATCGCGACCCAGGTGCGACGCCTCCGCGACCAGGGACTCGCCGAGGGACCGGGAACGCGCCTGCTCGTGGCGACGGGAAAGCTGATCGCCTCCGGCATCCCGGCGCGCGAGGCATGCCGCACCGCCTTCGCCGCGCCCCTCACCGACGATCCGGACCTGCTGCTCGCCATCGAGGATCTCGTCGCGCAGGGGATCTGAGGGGTGAAGCTCTCGCGCCTCGTTCGCAACCGTCTCATCGGCGCGGCACGGCGCGCGAGCGGCCCGCTCGCGGAGCTGCGCGCACGCAACGGGCGGCCGGTGATCCCGCTCGAGGCGGTGAGCCGCCGGCTCGAGCTACTCCTCGCCGCGATGTACGGGCGGCCGATGCGCATCGCCTCCTCGAGGGACAAGGGCGAGGGCGTCGTCGTGCTGCCGGCGCGGCTCGAGGCGCCCGACGGAGAGGCGATGGCGATGGCGCGCTATCGCCTGATGGCGATCGAGCAGGGGGCTCGGCTGGCGCGCGGAACCCGCGCCTTCACCCCGCCCGACGATCCGCTCGTGTACGACCTGTTCATCGTGGCGGAGGGCGCCTCGGTGGACGCGGACATCGCGTTGCGCGCGCCGGGACTCGTGACGCTGCTCGAGAAGAACAGGCGTGCGGACCTCGCGCGCCGGCCGTCGGCGCGCGGGCTCCCGCCGCTGGAGCGCGCTGCGGAGCTGGTGCTGCAGCAGCATCTCGCGACGAACGAGATGGCCCCCGGCCTCGCCCGGACGGCGTCGCCCGAGCAGTCGCTCGCGTGGGCGGAGGAGCTGGCGGCGCGGCTCCGCGCCGAGTGCGGGCCGCAGTCGCGTCCATACCGCCGGCTGCACGTCGTGGGATCGTGGGCCGGCCCGCGCGAGTCGTGGCGTCGGAGAAAGGACGAGCTCGAGCCGCTTCCCGTGCTCAGCGACATCCGGACGGCCACCGTGACGACGACGCACGACGTCGGCAAGCCGGCGCCGCAGTCCAGCACCGCTCCGCCAGCGGGGGACGACGCCCCGTCCTCGGTGAGCGAGTCGCCGAACGGTCCCGCCGCCGACGAGGAAGGGGGACAGCGTCCCGACGCCGGCGAGGCGCACGACGGCGCGCGTGCTGCGGGCGAGAGCGCCGCGCTTCCCGACCAGGCGGGCATCAGCTATCCCGAGTGGGACACCTGGATCGGGGCGCATCGCCCCGCCGCCGCCACCGTGATCCCGTCGCTCGCCGCCGAGGGCGACGAGCGATGGGCGCTCGACACGCTGCACGAGCACGCGCCCCTCGTCCGGCAGATCAGGCATCGCTTCGAGCCGCTGCGCGCGCGCCGCCTGCGCCTTCGTGCGCAGCGGTCGGGGGAGGATCTCGATCTCGACGCGTGCGTCTCGGCGATCGTCGACGCGCGGCTGGGGCGCTCGCCGAGCGACAGGCTCTACCTGCACGCCAGGCAGTCGCGCGGCGCGCTGGCCATCGCCCTGCTCGTGGACGTGAGCGGCTCGACGAAGAGTCTCGTGCTGGACGGCCGCACGGTGATGGAGGTGGAACGTCTGACCCTTCTGCTCGCGAGCGAAGCGCTCGACGCGCTCGACGATGCGTACATGATCGCCGCCTTCTCGGGGACCGGCCGTCACGGCGTGGAGGTTCAGACGGTGAAAGGGTTCGGCGAGCACGACCGCGGCGTCGTCCGCCGGCGGATCGCCGCGCTCGCGCCGCGCCAGCACACGCGCCTCGGCGCCGCCGTGCGGCATACCGCGGCGCTGCTCCGCGCGCAGCCGGCCGAGCGGCGCGTGCTGCTCATCCTCTCCGATGGGAAGCCGAACGACGTGGACGGCTATCAGGGCGACTACGGCCTGGAGGACTCGCGCCAGGCGATTCTCGAGGCGCGTGCCAAGGGGGCGCACGTCTTCGCGCTCACGGTGGACAGCGAGGAGTCGGAGTACCTGCCTCACCTGTTCGGCCCGGGGGGCTACCTGATGCTCCGGGCGCCGGCGCAGCTTCCGGCGGCGTTGCTGAGGGTGGTGGACCGGCTCGTGCGGAAGTAGGCCTCCCGGAGGGCTGTCCGAGCCGGCCGTTCGCGGCCCGGTCCCCCGATCCCGCGCGAACTTCCACACGTCCCCGAGTATTAGCGAAAGATGATCAATACAACCGGATACGCAGCGACGAGCGCTGATGCGCCGCTGAGCCCGTTCGCCTTCGACCGGCGCGAGCCCGGCCCGCGCGACGTGCAGATCGACATCCTCTTCTGCGGCGTCTGCCACTCGGACCTCCACACCGCGCGCAGCGAGTGGGGAGGCACCGTCTACCCGGTCGTGCCGGGCCACGAGATCGTCGGCCGCGTGGTGCGCACCGGACCCGATGCCTCCCGGTACGCCGTCGGCGACCTGGTCGGCGTGGGGTGCATGGTGGACTCCTGCCGCCACTGCGCGAGCTGCACGGAGGGGCTCGAGCAGTACTGCGAGGAGGGGATGGTCGGGACGTACAACGCCCCCGACAAGCACACGGGCGGGGTGACCTACGGCGGCTACTCGAAGACGATCGTCGTGGACGAGGACTTCGTGCTCCGCATTCCGGCTGGCCTCGATCCGGCGGCCGCCGCCCCCCTGCTCTGCGCGGGGATCACGACCTGGTCGCCGCTGCGCCACTGGAAGGTGGGCAAGGGGCACAGGGTCGGCGTCGTGGGGCTCGGCGGGCTCGGCCACATGGCGATCAAGCTGGCGCACGCGCTCGGTGCTCACGTCGTGCTCTTCACCACGTCGGCCAGCAAGGTCCAGGACGCGCTCGCCCTCGGCGCGGACGAGGTGGTGATCTCGCGCGACGCGGCGGCGATGCAGGCGCGCACGAACACGCTCGACTACATCCTCAACACCGTCGCGGCGCCGCACGATCTCGACGCCTTCCTCACCCTGCTCAAGCGCGACGGCGTGATGACGCTCGTCGGCGCTCCCGCCGAGCCGCACCCGTCGCCGGCGGTGTTCAACCTGATCATGAAGCGGCGCAGCCTGGCCGGCTCGCTGATCGGGGGGATCGCCGAGACGCAGGAGATGCTCGACTTCTGCGGTGAGCATGGTATCGTGTCGGAAGTGGAGATCATCCCGATCCAGAAGATCGACGAGGCGTACGAGCGGATGCTGCGCAGCGACGTGAAGTACCGCTTCGTGATCGACATGGCGTCGCTGGCCTGACGGCGGCCGGCGCGCCTTCCGACCGAGGAACGCAATGGCGACATCACAGCTGGATCGCGCGGCGGTTGCCGGATCGCGGGGAGGGCCGGCCGTGCCGGCCGCCCTCGCGGCGCGCTACGAGGCGGTGCGGGCGCAGACGGAGTCGCTGACCGCGCCCCTGCAGACCGAGGACTTCGTCGTGAGCAGCATGCCCGACGTGAGTCCCACGAAGTGGCACCTCGCGCACACGAGCTGGTTCTTCGAGACTTTCGTGCTGGCACCGCACGCGCCGGAGTATCTCTCGC
Organism: Gemmatimonadales bacterium; assembly: GCA_038325515.1. Classification (GTDB taxonomy): domain Bacteria; phylum Gemmatimonadota; class Gemmatimonadetes; order Gemmatimonadales; family Gemmatimonadaceae; genus AG11. The sequence continues at coordinate 55,845 of JBBQJC010000010.1, forward strand.
CGAACCCGCGGTACGCGTTCCTGTTCAACTCGTACTACGTCCAGGCGGGTGAGCGCCACTGTCGCGCGCAGCGCGGGCTCGTCACGCGCCCCACGGTGGCCGAGGTGTTCGACTACCGCGCGCACGTCGACGACGGGATGCGCGCCCTGCTCGCACGCATCGCCGGCGATGCGGAGCATCCTGCGGCAAAGCTGGTCGAGCTCGGGCTGCAGCACGAGCAGCAGCATCAGGAGCTTCTGGTCACCGACATCAAGCACGTGCTCTGGACGAACCCGCTGCGGCCCGCGTATCTGCCGCGCCCAGCCGAGGCTTCGCCTTCCGCGGCGCCGCTCGCGTGGCAATCCGTGGACGAGGGCGTCTATCGCATCGGGCATCAGGGCGCGGGCTTCGCCTTCGACAACGAGAGCCCGTCGCACCGCGTCTTCGCCGAACGGTTCCGTCTCGCGTCGCGGCTGGTGACGAATGGCGAGTATCTCGCTTTCATGGAGGACGGCGGCTACTCCAACGCCGCTCTCTGGCTCTCGGCGGGGCTGGCCACGGTGCAGGATCAGCGATGGGAAGCGCCGCTGTACTGGGAGCGGTCGCGCGACGGGTGGACGGAGTTCACGCTCGCCGGCGAGCGGCCCGTGGACGCCGCCGAGCCGGTGTGCCACCTGAGCTTCTATGAGGCGGACGCCTATGCCCGCTGGGCGGGCCATCGCCTGCCGACCGAGGCCGAGTGGGAGATCGCCGCCGGTGGCCGTCCGGTGGAGGGCCGCTTCGTGGAGGGAGGACGCTTTCATCCGGCACCGGCGCCGCGCGACGGAGACGGGCTGTCGCAGCTCTACGGCGACGTCTGGCAGTGGACGTCGAGCGCATACGTGGGATATCCCGGATTCGAGGCGGCGCCAGGCGCCATCGGCGAGTACAACGGCAAGTGGATGGCCGACCAGTGGGTGCTGCGCGGCGCATCGTGCGCGACGCCGCGGTCACACGCGCGGCTCACGTACCGCAACTTCTTCCCCTCCGACGCTCGATGGCAGTTCACCGGCCTCCGGCTGGCGAGCGGCGCATGACGTCACCCGTGGAGCGGGCAGGCGCGGGAGCGGCGCCGGTGCGCCTCGACCCCACGCTCGAGGCCGAGGTGCTGCGCGGGCTCGCGAGCACGCCCAAGACTCTCCCGCCGAAGCTGTTCTACGACGAGCGCGGCGCTTCGCTGTTCGAGCGGATCACCGAGCTGCCCGAGTACTACCTCACGCGCGCCGAGCTGGAGATCCTGCGCGCGCATGCCGGCGAGATCGCGACGCTCGCCGGACCGCGCTGCGCGCTCGTGGAGTACGGCAGCGGCGCCGGGGTGAAGGTCCGCCTGCTGCTCGACGCGCTGGAGGATCCGCGCGCGTACGTGCCGATCGACATCTCGGGCGAGCAGCTCGAGCGGGTGGCGGTTGCGCTCTCGCGCGAATATCCGTCGGTGCTCGTGCGCCCGAAGCACGCCGACTACACGGCGCCGCTCGAGCTGCCGTCGCTGCCCGGCGACGCGCGGCGGCTCGGCTTCTTCCCGGGCTCGACGATCGGGAATTTCCATCCCACCGAGGCGGCGGCGTTCCTCACCCGCGTGCGACGAACGCTCGGTCCCCGCGGGACGCTCGTGCTCGGGGTGGACCGGCGCAAGGACGACGCGACGCTGAACGCCGCGTACGACGACGCCGCCGGCGTGACCGCGGAGTTCAACCGCAACATGCTGCTCCGGCTCAACCGCGAGATGGACGCCGGCTTCGATCTCTCGCGCTTCGCCCATCGCGCCTTCTTCAACCGCGCCGCGAGCCGCGTCGAGATGCACCTGGTGAGCGAGACGGCGCAGACCGTGCGGCTCGGTGACACCATCCTCTCTTTCGGCACGGGCGAGTCGATCTGGACGGAGAGCTCGTACAAGTACGACCGGAAGCGGCTCGACGCGCTGGTCGAGCAGGCCGGCTTCTCCATCACGCGGCTCTGGACCGATGCGCGCGGGCTGTTCTGGGTGGCGTACCTGGAGAGCGGTCCGGGCTGACCGCTAGGGCTCGCGGCGACGCGGCGCGCGCGCGAGGTGCGCCGGACGCAGCGCGCGCTCCAGCAGCGCCAGCACGCCGTCCACCGCCAGCGCGAGCAGCGCGGCGGGGATCGCGCCGGACATGATCATGCGCGAGTCGGCGAGCGCGAGGCCGGCGACGATCGGCTCACCGAGCCCCCCCGCCCCGATGAACGCGGCGAGCGTCGCCGCGCCGACGGTGATCACCGCGGCCGTGCGAACGCCCGCCATGATCGGCGCCGCGGCGAGCGGCAGCCTCACGAGCAGCAGCCGCTGCCGCGGTGTCGTGCCGAGCGCCTCCGCGGCCTCGACGGCTGCGGGGTCGGCGTCGCGGACGCCGCTGTATGTCCCGCGCACGATCGGATAGAGCGCGTACAGCCAGAGGGCGACGAGCGCGGGCGCGATCCCGACGCCGAGCAGCGGGATCATGAAGGCCAGCAGCGCGATGCTCGGGATGGTCTGCAGCACCCCGAGCGCGCCGATGACCGGCTCGGCGACGGCGCGCGCGCGCTCGAGCAGGAGGCCGAGCGGGATCGCCACGACGAGCGCCGCGGCGAGGGCCGCGACCACGAGCAGCAGGTGACGCGCAGCCTGCGACGCGAGCTCGCTGCGCCGCGCCAGCAGGTACGCCGCGAAGCTCGCGCGATCATGTGTGCCTTCCCGGCCGCCTTCGGCGACCGCATCGCCGGCGAGCCCGAGATCGCGCAGCGCCGACGACGCCACGTCGCGGACCGGTTCGCCGTCAACTTCGACCCGGCGGTTGAGCGCGCGCATGCGCGCCTCGGTGAGCCGTCCACTCAGCAGCGTGAGCGCGGCCACGGCGTCGGGGCGCGTGCGGGCGAGGCGCGGGCCGACGACCGCCGCCGCCTCGTACGGGGGGAACCAGTGGCGGTCGTCGACCAACGTCACGAGGTCGTGCTTCGCGAGGAGCCCGTCGGTGGAGTAGCCATCGATCACATCGACGGCCCCGGTGGCGAGCGCCTGGTACTTCACCGCCGGCGCGAGCGGACGTACTTGTCGCAGCGCCAGCCCGTACACGCGCGCGAGCCCCGGCAGCCCGTCGGGCCGGCCGATGAAGTCGGAGGTCAATCCGCCGGCGAGATGCGAGCCCTCGCGCGCCAGGTCCGAGATGGTGCGCAGCCGGTAGCGCGCGGCAGTCTCGCGCCGCACGGCGATGGCGTAGCTGTTCTGGAAGCCGAGCGGAGGAAGCCACCTCACGCCGAAGCGCGCCGCCGAGTGGCGCGCGACGTGGTCGAACACGGCGCGCGGATCGGCGGCGAGCGAGTCGGGGAGGGTGTCGTGCAGGACGGCGAGCAGTCCCGTGCCGGTGTACTCCGGATAGACGTCGATCGCGTCGCCGCGCAGCGCGGCAAAGGCGATCTCGGTGGCCCCGAGCCCGGGACGGCGCTCCACGGCGATGCCGCGTGCTTCGAGGAGCTGCGCGAACAGCTCGCACAGCAGGTACGATTCGCCGAACGGCTTGGAGGCGACGATGACCGGCCGCGCGCCAGCCGGCTGCGCGGCGCAGGTGCCGCCCCATAGCGAGAGCGCGGCGAGCGCGGCGCACGCGGCGCGGGCCAGTCGCCTCACGCGAGCCGCTCCAGCCGCAGCGACGCCGCCCGCGCGCGCTCGAGCAGCCGGGTCACGTACGGTGTCGCCGGCGCGCGGGCGAGCTGGTCGAGCGTGTCGCACTGTTCGACGCGGCCCGCCCGCAGCACGGCCACGCGATCGGCAAGCCGTCCCGCCTCGGCGAGATCGTGCGTGACGAGCAGCGTCGTGACGCCGCTCTCGCGGCGGACCGCGTCGAAGGTCTCCTGCAGGTCGGAGCGCGAGATCGCGTCGAGCGCGCCGAAGGGCTCGTCGAGCAGCAGGACGCCGGGCCGCGCCGCGAGCGCCCGGGCCAGCGCGACGCGCTGGCGCTGTCCACCCGACAGCTCGTGGGGAAAGCGGTCGCCGTACCGCTCGGCGGGAAGTCCGACAAGCGCGAGCGCGCGGCGTGCGGCGTCGCCGGCATCCGGCTGCCCGAGCAGCGAGGGGACGAGCGCCACGTTGCGCAGCACGCGCCAGTGCGGAAGGAGGCCGCCCTGCTGCTGCACGTAGCCGACGCGCCGGCGAAGCTGCTCCACCGGCTCGCGGGACACCGGCGCGTTGCCGATGAGGATGTCCCCCTCGTGCGGCATCACCATGCGGTTGAAGCAGCGCAGCAGTGTCGTCTTGCCCGACCCACTCTCGCCGACGAGCGCGAGGCAGCTTCCCGCCGCGACCTCGACGCTGACGTCCAGCAGCGCGCCCACGGCGCGATAGCGATGGCTGACGTGACGGGCGGCGAGGGAGAGCGGGTTGCCAGTGTGCACGCAGCACAACCTCGCGCCGCGTCAGCGGGTGAGCAATGCCAGGAGCAGGGGAGCCAGCAGCGCCGTGAGGACGCCGACAGCCCCCATCGCCATGCCGGAGGCGGCGCCTTCCGGGCGGCCCTCGTCGGCGGCGCGGGCGGTGCCCAGCCCGTGCGCCGCCGCGCCGAGCGCGAGCCCGGTCGCGAGTGGGGACCGTACACCGATGGTCCGCAGCAGTCCGACGCCGGCGAACCCTCCGATGGCGCCGCTGACGATCGACACCGCGGCCGAGAGCGCGGGAATCCCTCCGAGTCGCGCGGCGATGGCGACGGCGATCGGCGTCGTGGCGGAGCGAGGCGCGAGCGAGGCGACGACGGCGGGGGCGGCGCCGAGCAGGCGGGCCGTGCCCACCGCGGCGACGATCCCCACGACGGCGCCGGCGACGAGCCCCGCCGTGATGGCCAGCGCGTTGCGGCGCACCGTCGCGAGCTGCAGCGCGAGCGGCAGGCCGAGCGCCACGACCGCGGGGCCGAGCCAGAAGGAGAGGAAGCGGCCGCCGCGCTCGTAGCGCTCATACGGCGTGCCGGTAAGCAGAACGATCGCAATGACCGCGGCGATGGACACGAGCGCCGGATTGAGCAGCGCCAGGCGCGTGCGGGCGTATGCGGCGCGCGCGATCGCGTAGACGGCGATCGTGACCGCCAGCCAGAGCAGCGCGCTCACATTTCACGCTCCAGTCGTTGAACGACGACGCCGACGACGACGAGCACCGCCACGAGGCTCGCGAGCGCCGCCGCGGAAATGGCGACGAGGTCGTGCCGCACCGCGGCGGCGTAGGCGACGAGGGCGACTCCCGCGGGCACGTACAGCAGCGCGAGATGACGCACGAGCAGCTCACCGGCCGGCCGAATGAGCTCCAGCGGGATCACCTTCAGCTCGAGCAGGATGGTGAGCAGGAGCATGCCGACGACGCTGCCGGGGACCGCCAGGTGCGCCACCGCGACGAGCCACTTGCCGAGCTGGTCGAGCAGCACCAGCGCGGCGAGGCCGGCGGCGAAGCGGGCCACGAGCGCGGCGCGCGGCGCCGGACTAGAGCGCAGCGAGCCCCGCGGCCGCCACCTGCTCGTCCTCGGCCGACTGCACGCCCGAGACCCCGATCCCCCCGACGCAGACGCCGCCGAACATGACGGGGAGCCCGCCCTGCACGGCGAGGCGTCCGGGGAAGCCGAGCATCCCGGGACGGGTCTTCGCGACCTCTTCCAGCCGCAGCGTAGGCGTGCGCGACAGCGCGGCGCTGCGAGCCTTCAGCGTCGCCACCTCGGCGGTGGATGGACCCGCGCCATCGATGCGCTCGAGCCGCAGCACGAAGCCACCATCGTCCACCACGGCGATGGCGACCGCCCACCCATGCTCCACGGCGGCCGCGCGCGCGGCGGCGATCATGCGTGCGGCGTCGGCATCCTCGAGGCAGATCTTCTGTCGCATTGGCGAGGCGGTGAAGGAAGAAAGACGAAGGCCGCAAGGTAGCTCCTTCGCCGCCACCGACGGAAGCGGGGCACGACGGGCGTCAGCCGGCGGGAAAGCGCGACGACAGCGCCTTGATCTCGGCGGTGGCGCCCAGCCGCGTGAAGATCGCGAACGCCGCGGCCGCCTCGGCGCCGGCGCGCTCGCGGTCGCCCTGCCGGAGCAGGGCATAGGCGCGGTCGCGCCGGATCTCCCCTTCGAGGATGGCGTGCCCTCGCTCGCTCGCGCGCTCGAGTGCCGCGGCGAAGGCGACGTGGGCTTCCTCGTAGCGGCCGCGCGCGGCGAGGGCGGTGCCGAGCAGTCGCAGCGCATCGCCCTCGTTGAGCGGATCGTGCAGGACGTGCAGCGCCCGCGCCGCATGACGCGCCGTTCCCTCGGCGAAGTGCGGATCGCCGCGACGCAGCGCGATCTCGGCGCGCCCGATGCGCCCCATGGCGGCGACGCGCGGCGCGGCGCCCTCCGCCGCATAATCGATGGCGCGGCGCTCGTGCTCGTCCGCCTCCTCGAGCTCGCCCAGGTCGCGATACGTCACCGCGATGTTGTGGTAGGTCTCGGCGATCTCGCGCCGCTTCCCCAGCCGGCGGAAGGTCGGCAGCGCGAGACGGTAGCTCCCCAGCGCCGCGTCGTGCGCTCCCTTGAGGTTGGCGATGGCGCCGAGATTGTTGGCGGCGCGCGCCACCAGCAGGAGGTCGTCGGCGCGCGACGCCAGCTCGAGCGCCGTGGCGAAGGCGTCGCTCGCCTCGTCCAGCTCTCCGAGCGTGAAGGAGGCGACGCCGAGCAGGTTGAGCGCGCGGCGGTAGGCGCCGCGGTCCGCCGCTTCGGCGAGCATCGGGACGATCCGCCGCAGCCAGTCGCACGCCTCGCGCTCGTGTCCCGTGCGCGTGAGCGCCTCGGCGTAGAGCACGCCGATGGATCCGTCGCCGTCGTCATCGCCGACGCGGGGGGGCGGCGTGAGGAGCGACACGACCTCAGGCCACGCTCCCGCGTCGGCGAGCTCGCGGGCTCTCCGGTGCAGGGCGCTGTCCTGGCGATCGCTCACGGGCATGGCGCGGAATCCTTCAGTACGAGAGGGCGTAGCCGGTGAACCCCGACAGGTCGGCGTTCACCTCGCGCGCGTCCTTGACGACGACGCTCGAGATCCTGAACCAGGGAAGCCCGATCGCCTCCTGTCGCCAGATGGCGAGCCTGCTCTCCGCGTCGTCGTCGTGGCCGTCCACCTTGCCGTCGCCGTCGACGTCGTCGCTCACCTGCGAGAAGAAGAGCTTCAGCTTCGCGCGGTCGCTCGCGTTGAAGCGAAGCCCCGACGGCTGGAAGTCGACGATGAGATGCAGCGGGTCGCGCACGGTGAGCGTGATCAGGATGGAATCGCCCTTGGCGAGAGTGCTGCCGTCCGGCCGGCTCACCAGGGAGTTGGAGCCGAGCCGGAACTCGAGGAACTTCGTGGAGTCCCGGCGCCCCAGCGCCGCCTTGTACCAGAGATCCACGCCACCGCCGCGGCCCGCGACGGCATAGAAGCTCGTGCTCGTCGTGGCCAGTGGCGGCGCCGTGGGCGAGACGGTGAGCAGGTTGAGCAGCGCCTGCGGCCGCTCCTCCAGCGCGTCGGGATTGGTGATGTCGCTCCCCGCGCCGCAGGCGGCGAGCGCCAGGAGCGCGGCGGCGCCGAGCATCGCGCGCAGTGATCGGTTCGTCATGGGGATACCGGGTGTGAATGACATGATGTCGCCTGGCTCATGCATCGGTGCTCTCCAGCGCGTCGGCAGCGAGGTCCGCCGCCGACGAGCCGAGGATGCGGTGCAGTCGTGGACGCGAGATGCCGAGCCGGCGCGCCGCCTCGGTCTTGTTGCCTCCGCAGAGCACGAGCATGCGCGCGACGGCGGCGCTCGTGAGCTCGGCGAGGGTGGACGGGAAGGGGAGCTCGCCCTCCCGCAGGGGCGGCGGAGCGGCGATCGCCTGCACCGCTTCCGCGTCGATGACCGGCCCCTCGGCCAGGAGAACGGCGCGCTCGATCGTGTTCCGCAGCTCTCGCACGTTGCCGGGCCAGCTCCTGTCGCGCAGCGCGCGCATCGCGGCGGGAGTGAAGTCGAGCACGGGGATGTCGTACTCGCGCTTGAAGCGCTCCAGGAAGTGGATGGCCAGGAGCGAGATGTCGTCGCGTCGGGCACGCAACGGGGGCAGCTCGATCGGCACGACATTGAGCCGGTAGTACAGGTCCTCGCGGAACTCGCCGCGCTGCACCGCGGCGGCGAGATCCACGTGCGTCGCCGCCACGAGCCGGACGTCGAACGGGATGGCGCGCGTGCCGCCGACGCGCCGGATCTGCCGCTCCTCGAGCGAGCGAAGGAGCTTGCCCTGGAGGGTGAGGGCGAGGTGGCCGATCTCGTCGAGGAAGAGGGTGCCGCCGTCGGCCATCTCCATCAGGCCGGGCTTGGCGGCGGTCGCGCCGGTGAACGAGCCCTTCTCGTGGCCGAACAGCTCGCTCTCGAGCAGGTTCTCGGGAATCGCGGCGCAGTTGACGTCGACGAACGGCGCGTCGCGCCGGGGCCCGTTGTAGTGGATGGCGCGCGCCAGCAGCTCCTTGCCGGTGCCCGTCTCGCCGTTGAGCAGCACCGTCACGCCGGGCCGCGGGATCACGCGCGACGCCCGCGTGAGCGCGGCGCGCAGCGCGTCGCTCTCGCCGAGGATGCCATTGAACTGGAATGTCGCACGCTCGGCCTCCGTGAAGATCGCGGCTTCCTGCTCCGCCTGAATGCGCGCGACGGTCTCGCGCAGCCAGCTGTTGAGGATGCCTAGGTCGTTCGGGAGCGCGAAGTAGTCGTCGGCGCCGGCGCGCACCACCGCCGCCGCCAGACGGTGATCGGGCTCCGCGCCCACCGCGACGACGAAGCGATTGCCGGCGGGCATGTCACGCAGCGCCCCCTCGAGCCTCCCCTCCTCTCCCCCCGCGGCAACGAGGGTGATCGTGCCGGTGCTCGGCGCGAGCGAGGCGGCATCCGCGTGCGCGACGAGCGTGAGCCAGTTGGCGTGCGCGAGCACCGGCCACTGGGCTTCGAAGGAATCGGTGAGGGCGAGTACTCGAAGTTCAGCCACGAGAGATGGTGCGAGCCGGGCGCCGACGTCCGGCGCCCGGCGTAGTGACCGACGGCCTAGCGGCCGCCGCCGTGCTCGTCGTGATCATCGCGACCGTTGCGGTCGTCGTCACGGAAGGCGCGGAAGGAGCGACGGATGTTGTCGGCGACGAGCGCCGCATTCGCGCCGTTGGTGTTGGCGGTGGACGGGTCGATGAAGGCGCCCGACCGGTCCTTGAACCAGCTCCGCAGATCGACGTTCATGGTGACGTTCACCGCGCCGCTGTCCACCACGATGGGCGGGTTGAACGACTTCTCGAACTCGATGCGCGGCGAGCCGGTGTAGGTGAACGCCTTGCCGTTGAAGGTCCCCTCGACGCGCACGCTCACGTTCGTGAAATCGGGGTGCGCCGTGAGGAAGTCGGTGGACCCCTGCCCGCGCTTGCCGGTGACCGGGCCGATCTTGGCCTCGAGCGAGGAGTAGGTCCCCGACGGGATGCTGACGGTGAGCTTGTTGGTGATCGTGCTGTCCACGGGCAGGTCGACGATCGTCGGGGCCAGCTCGAGCTCGGCGCAGTCGCTGTTCTTGCCGTCGCGATCGTGCTCGTCGTCGCCCGCGGCTTCCTGGCTGGCGCAGGTATTCGCGCCGGCCTTCTGCAGCTCTATCCGGGAGACGACGAGCTGGGCCTTGGTGATCCTGATGGAGTCCGTGGCGGCGGTCGCCGAGGCGAGCGAGAGCAGCGACGCCGAGCTGCCCGCCGGCGCGACGGTGGTGAACGAGACGCTCACCGTCCGCGGACCAGCGAGTCGCGGCGCGGTGGTGTCGGCCGAACAGGCGCCGAGTGTGGCGCTTGCCGCGACTGTCGCGGCAATGAGACGAGTGTCGATTCGCATGGCGGAGCTCCTGGAGTGAGACGCCGGACGGTCGGCGCCTGCACCCTGACAAGGCAGTTTGGGTGCCGAGTGCCACGCGGCGATACACGTGGTACAACTACTTGTTCCATAAGCAGTTATAGCACTGTGACCCAGGTCACGAACCCTCCGCCACGCATCGGTTCGTGGCGGCGCCGCAACGATTCGTTACGGCATCGATCGAGCCAGGAGCCGTCCCCGTATGATCAGGGGATGGCGCGGGGCGGCCGGCCGCGCATCACGGCCTCGATCTCGTCGATCTCGCGCGGTGCCCAGCTGATTCGCTCGAGCCCCTTCTCGGTGATGACGTAGTCGTCCTCGATGCGGACGCCGGTGTTCTCGTAGCGCGCCACCGCCGGCTTGACCCGGGCGATGAAGGCGCGGTTCCGCGGCGTGTCGGGGAGCGCGGCGAGCATCCCGGTGCTCACGTAGATGCCCGGCTCGATCGTGAACGCGTCGCCCGGCTTGAAGGTGTGGTCGCCCCCGTAGAACTGCGCGGGGTCGTGCACGGCGAGTCCGAGGCCGTGGCTGATCCCGTGGATCATCCAGAACATCGCCTGCGTGCAGGCCCGCGCGTTGGCGGCGCAGTTGGCAGGCCAGGGAAGGTCGAGCGTGGCATCGACGCTCTCGACGAGACCGAGGCGCGCGAGACCGCGGGCGCGGATGTCGAAGGCGGAATCCGACGCGGCCGCCGCCGACATCCCCGGCTTCGAGTTGCGCTCGGCGGCCTTCTGCGCGTCGAGGACGAGCTGGTACACGGCGCGCTGCTCGGGGGTGTAGCGGCCGCTCACCGGGATCGTGCGCGTGATGTCGGCGGCGTACCCCTCGTACTCGGTCGCCGCATCCATCACGACGACGTCGCCCGGCTTCACCTCGCCGCGATCGCGCATGTAGTGGAGCTGGGTGCCGTGCACCCCGCCCCCGACGATGGAACCGTACGACGGCCGCGCGCCCCCCAGCCGCATGAAGCCGTACTCGAGCGCCGCCTGCAGCTCGTACTCGCGCGACGGCTCGGCGATCGACAGCGCCTCGCGGTGGCCCTGCGAGCTGATATCGGCCGCCTTGCGCAGGAGCGCCAGCTCGGCGGGACTCTTCCGCGCGCGCAGCGCGTCGACGAGCTGGTGCGCGTCGCGGAGCTGGAGGCCGGCGTGACGCGACGCGATGGCGCGCATGAACTGCCGCCCGCGCGTGAGCGAGTCCTGCTGCGCGAAGTCGGCGTCGGCGAAGTCCGTCAGATGGAAGAAGGGGTGGCCGGTGGCGGCGAGCGAATCCACCACTCGCTCGACTGACGGAAAGGAGCGCGCCCCGATCCCCATCGTCTTCACGACGCTCGCCGAGTCGGGGCGGCGGCCGTAGTAGAAGGCGCTGCGCGCGCCCGCCGGCGTGAGGAAGAGGGTGCTCGTGCCGCGCCCGCCGCGCACCACCATGACGAAGGCGGCGTCGGGCTCGTCGAAGTTGGTGAGGTAGTGGAAGGCCGGGAGCTGGTAGAAGGGCCCGAAGTCGGTGACCGGGGTGCGCCCCCCGAAGGCGACGACGACGCCGTCGCCGATCCGCGCGGCCAGCGAGTCGCGGCGGGCGGCGAACTCGCTCGCGGGGATCTGGGCGGCTGCCAGCTTTCCGGCGAGCAGGGTGGCGATGCTGGCGAGTATCGAGATCTTCATGCGCTCAACCTGGGAGAATTGGTTACCGGAGGGAAGTCACGTCCTCGCGCCAGCCATCTACTCGAGACAGGGCTCCGCCTCGCGGACCGGCCGGTTCACCACGTAGATGCCGGCGAGCACCAGCGCCCCGCCCGCCGCCTGGAGCATCGTGAGCCGCTCGCCCAGCAGGGGGATGGCGAGCAGCGCGGTGATCGGGGCCTGGCCGAGCAGCGCGATGGAGGTGACGGAGACGGGGAGCTTGCCGAGCGAGTAGGCCACCGACAGGTGACCCACGACCTGCGTGACGAGGGCGAGACCGATCATCGCGCCCCAGCTTCGCGCTGGATACCCCCAGAGCGGGGTGCCGATCATGAGGCAGATCAGGAGCAGCGTGACGAACGCGGTAACGCCGGAGATCGCGCTGAACGCCAGCGCGTCGATTTCCAGCCGGCTGCGGCGGACGTAGAGCAGATAGCCGGCGTAGCACGCCGCGCCGCCGACGGCGAAGGCGTCTCCCAGGCCGAGGCGAGGGTGTCGCAGGAGATCCATCCCGACGATGGCGATCATCCCGGCGAAGCTCAGCGCGAAGCCGACCCAGAAGCTCTGGCTCGGCCGGTCGCGGTACAGCAGCCAGGCGCCGAGGGCGACGAAGATCGGGGCGTTGGTGCCGAGCAGCGTGGCGTTGGCCGCGGAGCTCACCATCACGGCGGTGTTGAACAGCGCGAGGTCGGCGGCAAAGAAGACGCCGGCGATCACCGCGGCGGTCACCGCCTTGCGCGAGGGACGCGAGCCGGGCCGTCGCGTCGCGAGCGCCCAGGGGACGAAGACGAGCTGCGCGATCGCCATGCGCCAGAACGCCGACGTCCATCCCGGCACGGCGGACCAGCGGACGAAGAGCGCCGACCAGCCGATGGCGAAGACGCCGAGCGCCAGGACGGCGTACGCCCGGGCGTGGCTGATGTGGGACGACTGGCTGGAGTGAGGCACTGCTGATTGTAACGCCTGAGGATGCCATATTCATCCCATGCCCGAGCTCCCCGACATCACCGTCTACGTGGAAGCGCTGGAGCGGCGCATCGACCGACAGCCGCTGCTCGGCTACGCGATCCTCAGTCCCTTCGTGCTGCGCACCGTGGAGCCCCCGCTCGACGAGGCGGTGGGCGTGATGGTCCGGGGGGTGTGGCGGCTCGGGAAGCGCATCGTGATCAGCTTCGACGGCGAGCTGCATCTCGTCCTGCACCTGATGATCGGCGGCCGGCTGCGCTGGTTCCCCGCCGGATCGCGCACCAGGCTCCCACCGCGCATCGCGCTCGCGCGGCTCGAGTTTCCCACCGGAACGCTCGCCTTCACCGAGGCGGGGACGAAGCGCCGCGCGTCGATGCACCTCGTGCGCGGGGAGGGGGCGCTGCACGAGTTCGACCGGGGCGGGCTCGAGGTGCTCGATGCATCGGCCGCCGACTTCGCCGAGCGTCTCCGCCGCGAGCATCACACGCTCAAGCGCTCGCTCACCGACCCCCGCTTGTTCAGCGGGATCGGCAATGCGTATTCCGACGAGATCCTGCATCGCGCCGCGCTCTCGCCGCTGAAGCTGTCGCACAAGCTCGACGACGAGGAGGTCGCGCGGCTCCTCGCCGCGACGCGAGCGACCCTCGGCGAGTGGACCGAGATTCTGCGCCGCGAGACGGGGGAGGGCTTCCCGGAGAAGGTCACGGCGTTCCGCGACGGGATGGCGGTGCACGGGCGCTACGGGCAGCCCTGTCCTTCGTGCGGCACCGCTGTGCAGCGGATCAGGTACAAGGACAACGAGACCAACTACTGCCCGCGGTGCCAGACGGAGGGGCGGCTGTTCGCCGACCGGGGGCTGTCGCGGCTGCTGCGCGAGGACTGGCCGAGGACGATCGAGGAGCTGGAGGGGTGAGGGGGGGACTCGATTGTTCCGCCGAGCGCTCACTACCAACTGCCGTAGCATGTATTCGGTGACGACTGACGTACGAGGAATGGCATATTGCCCATGAGGACTCCATCGCCGAGACTCGTGTGACGCGCTGGCACTGATCGGTGGATTGTATCTGGTCTGGTGACGGCGTTGCGTCGGGCGTTTGACTGACGGCTGCGCTGCGATGCGCCTGCTGGCGGCTACGCTACCCGTGGTTGCTGAATCTCACCCCAGAGATGGAGTCTCGAATGCGAGCGCTTCCCGCGATCCTCATCGCCCTCCTCGCCCTCGCCCCTTCGCGCGTGAGCACCGTCGAGGAGTTCGTGCTGCCTCGCCCCAACGTCTTCCCGCACGATCCGGCGGTTGGAAGCGACGGCATCGTCTGGTACACCGATCAGGCGAACAGCTACATCGGTCGCCTCGATCCGGCGTCCGGCAAGGTGACCGACTTTCCCACGCCGACGCCGGCGTCGGGGCCGCACGGCATCACCGTCGCGCCCGACGGCGGCGTGTGGTACACGGCGAACCGGATCGGCAGGATCGCGCGGCTCGATCCGGCGACGGGGAAGATCACCGAGTATGCCACCGGGGCGCGCGATCCGCACACCCTGATCATGCATCGCGGCATCGTCTGGTTCACCGTGCAGCAGGGCAACCAGTACGGGCGTCTCGATCCCGCCACGGGCACGGTGCAGCTCTGGCCGGCGCCGACGCCTCGCTCGCTCCCCTACGGCATCGTCCCGGCGCCGGACGGCTCGCTCTGGGTGGCGCTGTTCGGCACGAACGCGCTCGGCCACATCGACGTGAGCACGGGCGAGATGCGTACTGTGAAGTTGCCGGAGACGGGCGCGCGGCCGCGCCGCCTCGTCGTCACCGGCGATGGCCGCGTCTGGTTCACCGACTACGCGCGCGGCTACCTCGGCGTGCACGACCCGCGCGGCGGCACCACGCGGGAGTTCGCGTCGCCCGGCGGCGCGCGCTCGTCGCCGTACGGCATCGCCGCGGGGAGCGACGGGCGCGTGTGGTACGACGAGGCGGGGACGAGCACCATCGTCGCCTTCGATCCGAAGACGGAGAAGATGGAGACGACGGCGATCCCGACGAAGGGGGCGATCGTGCGGCACATGGTCGCGGATTCGGCGCGCGCGACCCTCTGGCTCGCGCTCAGTGGGACGGGGCGGCTGGGACGGGTGCGGCTCGGCACGGCGCACTAGAGGACGGCGAGTCGTCGACAGTTCGCCACGGTCGGGGGAGACCGATACCGAGCTGCTGCTGCAGCCGGTACTATGGAATCAGGCAGTATCGGACAAGGCAGCAGCTCGGGCCGCCCCCCTTCACGGCGCCGCCGCGCCCGGCCCCCGCAGCGCGCGACCCGGCGCGGCGCCGGTATGCCGGCCGTCGCGCAGCACCTGGACCCCGTTCACGAAGAGCTGCTCGACCCCGCGGCTGATCTGGTGCGGCCGCTCCGGCGTGGCGAGGTCGATGATCGTCGCGTCGTCGAAGATCACGACGTCGGCGAACATCCCCTCGCGCAGGAGCCCGCGGTCGCGGAGGCCGAGCCGCGCGGCGACGGCGCCGGACATCTTGCGCACCGCGTCCTCGAGGGTGAGCAGCTTCTGCTCCCGCACGTAGCGGCCGAGGATGCGCGGATAGCTCCCGTACGACCGGGGGTGGACGACGGACTTCGCGCTATCGGGATCGACGCCCCCCGCGTCGGTGCCGATGACCACCCATGGCACGACGATCTGCCGGCGCACGTTGTCCTCGGACATCGTGAAATTGATCTTCTCCAGGTCGCGCCCCTCGCCGACGATGAGCGCGACGACCGCCTCGGGCCAGGGGAGCTTCATGTCGGCGGCGATGACGCTGAGCAGCTTCCCCTCGTACTTCGCGTACTCCGGCTTGCGGAAGCCGGTGATCATGTACGCCGCCGGCCCCTCGCGCTGGCAAAGGGGGGCGCCGGCGGAATCGGCCATCTCGCGCAGCACGCGGCCGCGCGTCGCCGGGTCGCGGAGGTTGTCGAGCAGCCGCCCCCCCTCGGCCGCCCAGTCGGGGAAGCACTCGCCGAGGTTGTTGCCCGAGTAGGGATACGGGTACATCGTGGCGCCGACGTCGAGCCCCGCCGCGCGCGCCGAGTCGATCTTCGCGACCATGGCGGGGGACTTGTACCAGTTGCGCCGGTTCGATGCCTTGAGATGGTAGATGTCGAGCCGCACTCCACCCTCGCGGGCGATCCGGAACGCCTCGTCCATCGCTTCGAACAGGGAGTCGTCCTCCGAGCGCATGTGCGTGATGTACGCGCCGTGATAAGGCGCCATCGCCTTCGCCATCTCGATCAGCTCGGGTGTGCCCGCGTAGGAGCCCGGGGGATAGATGAGCGCCGACGAGATGCCAAAGGCCCCGTCGCGGAGCGCACTGCGCACGACGGCGCGCATCGTATCGAGCTGCGCGGCGTCCGGCGTGCCGGTGGCCTGCCCCATCGCGTACGCACGCACCGTCGTGGCTCCCAGGTAGGAGCCGACGTTGACCGCGTTGCCGTGACGCTCCATCGCGCTCAGCCAGTTGCCGAAGCCGTGCTCACCATGAAAGCGTGCCTGCAACGCGGCACGCACCGGCGCCATCGTCGCGTAGTCCTCGAGCGAGTCGATGTGCGCGTTCGCCGGCGCGGGCGTGGTGGACTCGCCGAGGATGACGCTGGTGACCCCTTGCGTGACCATGCTGACGACGCGGCCGTCGCGCCAGAGCAGGGCGTCCCACGAATGGTTCTGGATGTCGATGAAGCCCGGCGCGACGACGTGGCCGTGCGCGTCGATCCGCTGCCGGGCCGGCGCGTCGCGGAGCGCTCCGGGCTGCGTGACCGTGGCGATCCGGTCGCCGCGAATGCCGACGTCGCCGTACGTCCAGGGGTTGCCGGTGCCGTCGACGATGCGGCCGTTGGTGATGACGACGTCGTAGCTGGCGCGGTCAGTGGCCGGGGCTGTCCGGACCGACGGCGCGCAGGCGGCGAGGACGAGGACGAGCAGCGGGGCGACGCGGGGTATGATCGATGGCATGGCGGCTATGTAGATGGCTTTCCAAAGAGCGTGTAAACCAATTGGCCGAACTCACACGAAAAAAGCCGGATCAATCGCCGTGCAATTCGGCTGTTCTCCCCCGATTCGGTGAATTCGCTTCCCGCTGTTGGTCTGGAGGGGCACTAGCGATTGAGGGATTGGAGCGACCGGCCATAGATTCCGGTCATGCTCTACGTTGACAACCTCGGCGTCACGGACGCCCACCGCAACCTCGCCCTCGAGGAATACGTGCTCCGGCACAGGATGGGCGAGGAGGACCTCCTGCTGTTCTACGTGAACAGCCCCGCCATCATCATCGGGCGCAACCAGAACACCATCGAGGAGATCAATCCCGAGGTAGTGGCCGAGCGGGGGATCCGGGTGGTGCGCCGCATCTCGGGGGGCGGGGCGGTCTACCACGACCTCGGCAACCTGAACTTCAGCTTCATGACGCGTGACGTGCGCGGCCGCTTCAACCGGTACGACCAGTTCAACGGCCCGGTGGTGGAGGTGCTGCGCGAGCTCGGCGTGCCGGCAGAGATCGGGGGGCGCAACGACATCCTGGCCGGCGGCCGGAAGATCTCGGGGAACGCGCAGTTCGCCACGCCGGACCGGATGTTCAGTCACGGAACGCTGCTGCTCGATTCCAACCTCGACGATGTGACGGCGGCGCTGCGTCCCCGGCCGGGCAAGGTGGAGTCCAAGGGGGTGAAGTCGATCCGCAGCCGGGTGGCGAACATCAGCGAGTTCCTCGCCGCGCCGCTGGACGTCGCCGAGCTGCGCGAGCTGGTGCTCGAGCGCATCTTCGGCACGCGCGACAGGGCGAAGATCCCGACGCTGCCACTCGGCGACGAGGACTGGCGCGCGGTCGAGGAGCTGATGCGCACCAAGTACGGCTCGAGCAACTGGAACTACGGGGAGAATCCCGCGTGCAACGTGCAGCGCGCGCGCCGCTTCCCCGCCGGCGAGATCGACGTGCGGCTGGACGTGCAGGAAGGACGCATCGCCGCGATCCGCGTGTTCGGTGACTTCATGGGCCGGTTCGACGTGGCCGGGCTGGAGCAGCGGCTGCTGGGCGTGGCGTACGAGCGGGAGGCGATCGACGCGGTGCTCGACGGGGTGGAGCTGCGGGACTACTTCGGGGAGATCGAACGGGAAGAGGTGCTGGGGCTGTTCAGGCCGTAGTACCCGTATACCGGTAGCGGGAAACGGCCTCGGGCTGGCGCAAATGACGAAGGGGGAGACGCGGATCACGCGGATGGGGCGGATTTCCGCGGATCTCGGGTGCGGGATTCTGGTCATCTCCCGAATGGATCGGTGCGTGCGCGGTGAGTCCGCTTCCCTAGCTTGCGGGATGGGCACGCTCTCTCACGAGCGAATCACGCGCGCCATTCTCGGCTCGTTCTTCGAGGTCTACAACATCCTCGGCTTCGGCTTCCTGGAGAGCCTGTATGCCGCCGCGCTCGAGCGCGAGCTACGCGATCGCGGGCATGACGTCGCGCGCGAGCTCCTTGTCCGTGTGAGCTACAAGGGCGAGGAGCTCGGCGTGCAACGCCTGGACATGGTCGTCGACCAGGTCGTGGTCGTCGAGATCAAGTCGACGTTCGCGCTCCATCGCGCCGCGCGGCGCCAGCTATTGAGCTACCTCCACTCGACCCAGATGGAGGTCGGCCTGCTGCTTCACTTCGGACCGGAAGCGAAGTTCGAACGCGTGGTCTCCTCGAACACGAGGGCACATCCGCGCTGATCCGCCCAATCCGCGTAATCCGCGTCCCCCCTTCGTCGTTTGCGCCGGCCTCTGCGGATCCAGCTACCTCCGCTGTATCCCGTCGCCGCGCGCGAAGAAGCCGGGCAGCGAGACAGGTATCCTTCCGGAGATCGAAGTCTGCCCGAGCACCGCGCTCGCCCCCGCCTGTTCCTGCGCGTCGCTCACGCCGTACGTCACGAGGTACGTCCCCACGCTGGGGAACTGGCGGATGAGGTACGGATTGCCGAGTGACACGACGGCGACGCGCTCGCGCGAGGCGAGCGTGTCGATCCAGGCGGCGATCCGCTCCGGGATGGCGAAGCGTCCCTCGCCTTCGATGCGGCGCACGTACGTGGCGACGATGACGCGATCCGCGCCGCGCGCGTCCCGCGCGATGGAGTCGAGCGTCGTCGCGGCGGTGGATGGTCCCACCTTGTGGATGCGCGCGGTCCGCGCGGCCTTGCGCACCGCCGCGGCGAAGGTGCGGCCGGCACGCAGCTCGGTCTCGGGCATGTACTGCACGAGCACCGTGCGCCCCGACGTCACGGGAGCGACGAGCCCCTGCCTGTCGCGCAGCAGGGTGACGCTGCGCCGCGCGATGTCGGCCGCCAGGGCGCGGTGCTCGGGCGAGCCGACGACATCGCGCAGCGTGTCGAGCGGCACGAACGGACGGAACGCCATCCCGGTGCGCGCTTTCAGCTCCAGGACCCGGCGCACCGCCGAGTCGATGCGGGCCCGCGAGATCTCGCCGCGCTCGACGGCGGCCAGCAGCGCCTCGACGGCCCGGTGCGGGTCGGTGGGCTTGAGCAGCACGTCGGCGCCCGCCTTCACCGCGAGCACCGTGCTCTCCTCGACGGTGTACCCCTTGCCGATGCCGCCCATCGACATCGCGTCGGTGATGGCGAGGCCGCCGAAGTGCAGGTCGTCGCGCAGGAGCCCGGTGATGATGCGCGGCGCGAGCGTCGCCGGCGTCGTGCTGTCCCCCTGCACCGCGGGGAGGGCGATGTGCGCCGTCATCACCATCCCCGCACCGGCGCCGATCGCCGCCGCGAAGGGGACGAGCTCCACCGAATCGAGGCGGGCGCGCGTGGCGGTGACGAGGGGCAGCCCCACGTGCGAGTCGACGTCCGTGTCGCCGTGTCCGGGAAAGTGCTTGATCGTGGCGATCACCCCCGCGCTCTGCGTCCCGCGCACGAACTCGGCCGAGAGCCGCGCGACGCTCTTCGGATCCTCGCCGAACGAGCGCGTGTTGATGACCGGATTCGCCGGGTTGTTGTTGACGTCGACGACGGGGGCGTAGTTGACGAGGATGCCGACGGCCTTCGCCTCCTGGGCGATGGCCCGGCCCACGTCGTACGCATCCTGTTCGCGACCGGTCGCGCCGATGGCCATGGCGTTCGGGAACACCGTCGCGCCGCCGGCGTCCATCAGGTAGTGCGTGAACACCCCTCCCTCGAGACGGCCGAGGTTGGGCTCGAGATCGGATCCCACCCAGAGCGGCACGCGCGCCGCGCGCTGCATCGCGTTGATCTTCTCCGCCACCTCGATCGGCGAGCCGAGCGACATGGAGAGGCTGCCGACGTGATCCTCGCGGATCCAGCGGAGCACCTCGGCGAAGCTCGAGTCGCGCGTGTTGGTGAAGTCCCCGAGCACCCAGACGTTGATCATCTGGCCGATGCGCTCGCGCGGCGTGAGCGAGGCCAGGGTACGCTCGACCCATTCGCGCTGCACCGTGGTGAGCGGCGCGCGCGGGTCCAGGCTGCCCGCCTGCACCGCGGGCGCGGGTGCGGCCGATGGGATCGCGGCGGGAACGCAGCCCGCGAGCAGGACGGTCAGGGAGAGGAAGAGTCGCGCTGGCGCTGGGCGAATTGTCACTGGCGGCTGGCGGGGAAGGTGAGCTCGACGAGCAGTGGGCGGTGGTCGGAGATCCTCGTGTCGACGACGCGCGCGGTGGAGCACCGCACGCCACCCGTGAGGAAGAGGTAGTCGATGCGCTTGACCGGCACCTTGTCCGGGAAGGTGAGTCCTTCGCCGGCGCCGCATTCCGTCCAGGCATCGCGCAGCCCGGCGCCGCGCACGGCGGCCTGGACCGCGCTCTCCGGTGTGGAGTTGAAGTCGCCCCCGGCGATCACGGTCTGGCCAGCCTCGCGCGCCCGCGCGACGAGGCGCGTGATGGTGTCGGCTTCCTGCCGCCGGTACCGGTCGTCGCCCGAGGCGTCGAGGTGCGTGTTGAAGACGGTGAGCGGACCCTCGGGGGTCGCAAGCACGACGCGCAGCGCGCCGCGCGGCTCGTGCGAGCCTCCGGCGCGCGTCTGGACGGGAGTGACCGGGAGGTGGATGAGGGTGTCGCTCGCGATCGGCCAGCGCGAGAGGATCGCGACGCCGTACTTGCCACCGTCGAAGTCGAGCGCGCTCCCGAACGTCGCGTGCAGCCCGGTGCTCGCGGCGAGCACGGCGGGCTGGTCGACATGACCGGAGCGATTGGTCCCCTGATCCACCTCCTGCAACAGCACGACGTCGGCGCCAGTGGAGCGCACGAGGCCGGCGAGGGCAGCGAGGCTGTCCGCGCCGCCGGCGTCCTTGCCGGCGTGGATGTTGTACACGAGGACGCGGACGCCGGCGCGGGCCGCGGCGGGTGCCCCCGCGCTGGCGCAGCCCAGCACTCCGGCGCAGAAGGTGGCGAGCAGGGACCTGGCCAGTGTCGCGCTGCAGGAGAATCGCATGGCCCGAATCTAGCCGCGAGCGGACCGAGCGCGGAACCTTCGGCACTCCATCCGGCTATGGTTGATGGACAGGGTGACTTCACCGAGAGAGCAGAGGCGCATGAACAGGAACGAGAGCGCTCCATCGAGCGCTGCAGCGGAAGGGAAGGCCGAGGTCGCCATGCTGGCGGGCGGCTGCTTCTGGGGGGTCGAGGAGATCCTGCGCGCCGTCCCGGGCGTGCTCGACACCGAGGTCGGCTACACGGGCGGGTGGCTGGAGAACCCGACGTACCACGACACGCACGACAGCAAGTCGGGGCACGCCGAGGCGATCCGCGTCACCTTCGACCCGTCGGTGCTGAGCTACGAGACGCTGCTGGAGAAGTGGTTCTTCAAGCTGCACGACCCCACGACGCTCAACCGCCAGGGGAACGACATCGGCACGCAGTACCGCTCGGCCATCTTCCCGCAGTCGCCCGAGCAGCAGGAGACCGCCGAGCGGGTGAAGGCGCGCGTGGATGCGTCGGGGAGCTGGAGCAAGCCGGTGACGACGTCGATCGAGCCGGCCGGCCCCTGGTACAGTGCGGAAGGGTACCACCAGGACTACCTGCGCAAGAATCCTGGCGGCTACAGCTGCCACTTCATGCGGGCGTGAAAGGCGTGAAAGGAGGCGTGAAAGGGGTCAGGTT
>JBBQJC010000011.1:0-73299 GCA_038325515.1 Gemmatimonadales bacterium
GGACACATGCCGTTCTGGGAGGCGCCCGAGCGCTTCTTCGAGCTGGTCGAGACCTTCCTCTCCGCGCGGCACGTCTGACGCCGTCGCGCCGAGCGCCATCAATGAGCCGTCACAAGATCACCATCGTCCGCGCTGGCGCCCTGCTCGCCGCGGTGCTGCTCCTCCCCGCCCTGCGCGACGCCCTCGTCCGGGCGCCGCGCGTCGCGCACGGGCACACCAGCGTGGCGAGCGGCGGCGCCGTGGCGCTTTCCCCCGACGCGGACCCCGCCAGCCGCCGCGCGACGGTGCGGCAGCAGCTCGCGATGCACGAGCGCGGCACCTACATCGGCGAGATGCTCGCGCATCGCGACAGCTCGCTCGCCCGCTGGCCCGACCGCCACGGCGTGCCGCTTCGCGTGTGGGTCCAGCCCGCGTCGAGCGTCGCGGGGTGGACGCCGGCGCTCGAGGGCGCCGCGCGCGGGGCATTCCGGAGCTGGGACGCGCTCGCCCTGCCCGTGCGCTTCGCCTTCACCGCCGATTCCGCCGCCGCCGACGTGCACGTCACCTTCATCGATCACTTCGACGAGCCGATCAGCGGGCGCACGAAATGGACGCGTGACGACGACTGGTGGATCACCGACGCCGACATCGTCCTCGCCGTGCACCATAACGGAGGGGCGCCCCTCGACGCGCGCGCGCTGCGCGCCATGACGATGCACGAGGTGGGGCACCTCCTCGGCCTCGATCACACCGCCGACGCGCGCAGCATCATGGCTCCGAAGGTGCGGGTGCGCGCCCTCTCGCCGGCCGACCGCGCGACGGTGCGCCTCCTCTATACGCTGCCGCCGGGCGGGGTGCGCTAGTTCGCCTGCGACTCGAGCACCTGCCGGCCGCCCTCCTCGCCGGGCTCGCGCTCCTGGTCGCCGCCGGCGCGCTGCGCACGTCGCGCGCCCGCCGGCACCGCGACGAGCTGCGCCGGCTCGCCGGCGAGACGACCCTCGTGCGCGGCGGCGTGGTCCAGGGCCGCGTCACGATGGCGCTCGTGCCGGGCGGCGCCACCCAGCGCCTGTCGCCCTCCGAGATGCGCGCGCGCGTCGGCAACCTCTCGCCGGGCACCTACATCGGCGACGTCCTGCTCGCGCAGGACAGCACGCTGTACCACTGGCCCGAGCGGATGGCCGACGCCGTGCGCGTCTTCATCGCGCCGGGCGACGCGGTGCCGGGGTGGGACCCGGCGACCCCGGGGATGACGCGCGACGTCTTCGACGAATGGGGCGAGGCCGGCTTTCCCCTGCGCTTCACCTTCATCTACGACTCCACCTCGGCGGACATCGCGATCCACTGGATCGACCGCTTTCCCGCGGAGGAGGGGCAGCGCATCGGCCTCACCGAGCGCACGCAGACGAGCGGCTTCCTCATCGCCGGAGCCCGCCTGACGATCGCCAATCACGACAGCGCGGGACGCCAGCTCTCGGCGAGGACCGTCGCCGGCATCGTGCGTCATGAAGTGGGACATGCGCTCGGGCTCAACCACGCGTCGGACCCGACGAGCGTGATGTACGGACAGTCCGCCACCGCGACGATCAGCCCCTCCGACCGGGCGACGCTCCGGCTGCTGTATCTCGTACCGGCGGGGACGCTGAAATAGATGGTGCCTGCCGACTGCGGGTACTAAAGTACCGACTGCCAGTAGCCGGTACCCGTACGCTCGGTAATCCCGTACCCGTACCAGTAGGAGCCGCGAGCACGCTTCCGGGTCTCGGCGCAGCCGTTCGTTCGACGCCGTGCGCGACGCCGTCACCAGACCGGAGACAATCCGGCGATCAGCGCTCGCGCGTCACGCGTCACTCGGCGATGGAGTCCGCGTGGCCAGTCTGCAATTCCCGGTACCGCTGCGTCACCGCGTACATGCTACCGCTAGCGCACGGAAGCGGGCAGAAAGCACCCCCGCCCTACCCCACCGCCTCCAGCTTCCGCTCGCCCGGCACCAGCGACTTGTGGATCGCCAGCGCGGCGATCGCCCCGTCCGACGCCGCGGCGATCGCGAGCTGCGGGCCCGGCACGATGTCCCCCGCCGCGAAGCAGTTCATCACCGAGGTGTGGTACGAGTCGTCGACGATGATGTGCCCCCCCTCGTCGCGCTCGCACCCCACCTGCTTGCCAAGGTCGTCCGCCGGGTACTGCCCGATGGCGAAGAAGATCTTGTCGGTGTCGAGCTGCATCCCGTTCTCCAGCTCCAGCGACTGCACGTGCGCGCCGTCGTGCCGCACGCAGGTGATGCGCGACTCGAGCACCGGGATGTTGAGCGCGTCGAGCTTGCGGCAGTACTCGTCGAGCTCGAAGCCGGCCGGCTCGCCGTTCGTGCAGATGATGATGTCGCGCGTCCACGTCGTGAGGTTCAGCGCGAGCCCCACCGCCTTCCTGCCGCTCCCGATCACGACGACCTTCTTCTCGCGGCATTCGTGGCCGTCGCAGTCGGGACAGACGTGGGCGTTGGCGCCGTACACGCGCTCCAGCCCCGGGATGTCCGGCCAGACGTCCTTGATCCCGATTGCCAGGAGAAGCCGTCGCGCGCGCAGCGCGCTGCCGTCGTCGAGCCCGAGCATGAAGCTCTCGTCGTCGGGATGCGTGACGAGCTCGCAGAGACGGTCCACGAGGGTCACCCCGCTCGCTCGCGCCTCCTCGCGCCCCAGGCCGCGCAGCTCGGCGGGGCGGATTCCCGGATGGCCGAGGAAGCCGTTGACGCCGCGCGTCTCCCAGTTGCGCGGGTCGCCCGAGTCCACGAGCACCACGCTGTGCATGTAGCGCGAGAGCCAGATCCCCGCGCTCAGGCCGGCGGGTCCGCCGCCGACGATCGCCACGTCGAAGATGTCGTCGTTCCCCGGCACTCCAGCTCCTTGAAAGGCTGTGACGCCTCCGGGGCAAGAAGGAGTCCGCGCGCCTCCCGACTGCTACCAGCGGAGCACGATCTGGCGCGTCCTGCGTTCGCGCACGATCTGCAGCTCCACGGAGTGGCTTCCGTTCTCCACCGCCGACCCCACCAGCTCGCGGACGTCGTCGACGCTGGCGACCGCCTGGTTGGCGACGCGAACGATCACGTCGGCCGACAGCAGCCCGGCGTCGCCGGCCGGAGTGCCGGTGGGAACGCGCGTCACGAGCACCCCTTGCTTCACCCCGCTCATCTTCGCGAATCCCTCGGTGAGCGTCGCCAGCTCCGCCCCCGCCACGCCGCTGGCCGGGAAGCCGAACCCGCCCGCGCCGGGAATCGCCGGCGCGACGCCCGCCGCCGGCGTGGCGGGTGCCGGGCGCCACAGCTGCTTCGGCGCGGCCGGGGCGAGCATCGCCTCCGGGCCCGTGTGGACGAAGACCCCGCCACCCGGTCCCTCGCCGAGCATCTGCAACGGGATGGTGATCTCGTTCAACGCGTCGCGGCGAATCACGATGCGCGCCGGCGCCTTGGCCACGGTCACCGGCACTTCGCGCGTGCGCCCGTCGCGACGGAAGCGGACCAGCACCCGGGCGTTGGGACGCAGCAGCCGCGTCATCGAGATCTCCCTGTCCAGCAGGTCGCGGCCGTCGTAGGCGAGCAGGGTGTCGTTCGGCGCGAGCCCGGCGCGCTGCGCGGGGGAGCCCGGGTCCACCGACACCACGCTCGGATAGGAGAAGTAGCGGAGCAGCAGCTCACCGTTGGCGATCCGCGGCGGCACACCGGGCCCGCCGAGCACGAGCCCCATCCACCCCTTGGGCGCCGCCACCGTGGACACCTGGCCCAGGGCGCGCGCCATCGCCTCGGCCTGTCCGCCGCCGCGCAGCTTCGCCACCAGCGACCGCATCTCGGGATCGTTCGTCACGCGCACGCTCAGCGCTCCCCCGTCCTCGCTGCGCGCGAGCAGCTGCACGACCTGCGCGATCGTGCGGTCGAGCGCGTCGGCCACGGAGCGGCGCTGCGCCTGGCTGATGTCCTCGTCCTCGAACAGCCGCGCGAGGGAATCGGCGCGGAGCTGCAGCTGTCGAACGCGGAGCTCGACGTCACCCCCCTCGGCACGCGGCGAGCGCGTGCGCACGTCGACGCGCTCCTGCGCCCCGGCGGTGGTGGAGACGGCGACGCATGCCAGCGCGAGCGAGGCCAGGATCGCCGCGCGGGCTGGGGAACGGCCGTTCCTGCGGAAATCGGAGAGTGAGGACATCAGAAGCTGTTGACGCGAAGGCTGGCGGGCAGCGAGGTGTTGAGCTGGCGCAGCGTGGCTTCGCGCTGGCCGAGGGTGGTGAGGTAGTAGCCGTTGATCACCGGGTCGTGGGGCGCCTGGCGTGTGGCCTCGCCCATGATCGAGGCGACCTTGTCGAGCGCGGCGAGGCGCGACTTCACGGCGAGCGGGCTGCCCGCCGGTGGGGCGCTCGTGTCGTGCTCGGCGAGGAAGGCGGCGGCCTGCTGATAGCCCTGCTCGTAGCGCTGCTGCGCCGCGCGAGCCTCGTCCACGGAGGTGAAGGCGACGGGATCGCTCGCCTGCTGGCGCGCCCCGAAGCGGGAGCTGCCCGCCGAGGCCACCGAAGCGGCGGGCGCTGCCGGGGCGTCGCCAGGAATCGGCGCGGCGCCAGCGCTCGCGCGGCCGGCCATCATCCCGCCCGCCATGAGCAGCAGGCCCGCCGCCGCCTGGAGGGGCCAGCGCCGCGCGCTGCGCGCGGTGACGATCGGCACCACGCGGGGATCTGCGAAGGGCGCCGGCGCATCGGCCGGCGCGAGCCGCGACAGCTCGGCGGCGATGGCGTCCCAGCGCGTGAGCGGCAGCCCGAACGACTGGCGTTCGGACCGCGCCATCTCGACGAGCGTCCGATAGGCGTCCCGCTCGCGCGCGCACTCCGCGCAGAGCGCCAGGTGCGCCGCCTCGGCGGGTGAAGGCAGTTCGTCGCCGAGCTCGGCGAGTCGGTCAGCAGTGAGGTGCAGCATGGTCCGCGGTCTTGGGTCGAAGCGGCTGATGCGACGGCGCATCGATCATGTGAGCCAGCAGCGTGCGCAGCTTCGCGCGCGCCTTGAACAGTTGGGACTTGGATCCGCCGGCGGTGATACCCAGCTCCGTGGCGATCTCCTCGTGCGTGTAGCCTTCCACGTCGTGCAGCAGGAACACCGTGCGCGCGCCCGGCGAGAGCTTCGCCGCCGCCGCCTCGATCGTCGAGGCGAGCAGCGCGCGCTCCGCTTCCGGCTCCACCGAGGCGCTGTCGTCCTCCACCTCCACCTCGATGGCGGCGGTGCGGCGCGTGCTGCGAAGCGCGTTCAGCGTGCGGTTCACCGCGATGCGGTGCGCCCAGGTCCCGAACTGCGAGTCGCCGCGGAAGTTCGGCAGCGCCCGGAAGATCTGGATCCAGACCTCCTGCGCCACGTCGGCGGCCAGATCCTGGTCGTGACCGACCAGACGTCGTACCACGACGTCGATGTGCGGCGCGTGGCGGGTCCAGAGGGCCCGCATCGCCGCCTGATCGCCGTTGACGGCGCGCTGTACGGTGAGCTGTTCGTTCTCCATGACGTCCAACGGATTGGTCACGACCGGGCAGGAAAGGGTTGCCCGCCCCGGGCTCTGATGCCCTCGGCGGGTTGGGTCGTCCTCCCCATACGGAACGGGGCGCCTTCCTGCTTCAGGGTTGGCCAGCGGGGACGATACTCTCCAGCGTGGGGGCTGTCATCCCGGCTGTCATCCCGCAGGAGCGCCGCAGGCGCGAGTGTCGGGATCCTCCGTACCGGCCTGGTGGCTGGCCACACGGGCGGAAGGGCAGATCCCGGCGCTCGCTTCGCTCGCGCGGGATGACAGGGGGCCTCGGCAGTCGCTCGGCGGAATGGCACAGGCGGGACCATCAGGCACCACATTACCGGACACAGCGTATAGTGTGACGCGGCAAGGCCTTGCTCGTCGCATGAACTGACTACATAATAGGCCCTCGGCCGCTGCTGGAACTGGCCGGTGTCCCTCCAGGTAGCATCTCGTACCGGGCACGGCTGCTCCTTCCAGCCCGGGTTGTCCACTCCAGATCCACACGCACGCCCCTTGCCCTGCTTCGTCAGGCAAGCCGGTCGTCGCGTGAACCCCTGCCGGTTCCCGGAGCATTTCGTTGCTGACCCTGCTGCTCGCCGCCGCCAGCCTCCTCACTCCGCCCGTCCACCCGGTCAGGCCGGCCAGCGATGGCCTGCCCGTCAAGGCGCCAGCGGCCGTGGGGATGTCCGCCGCCCGCCTCGCCACGATCGACCGCGTGATCGAGCGCGGCATCTCGGCAGGCGGGTATCCGGGCGCCGCGGTCGTCGTCGGCCGGAAAGGGGCGACGGTGTGGGAGAAGGGGTTCGGCAAGCTGGGGTGGACGAGCGACGCGGCGAACGTCGTCGCCGAACGCACCATCTATGATCTGGCGAGCCTCACGAAGGTCATCGGTACGACGACCGCCGTGATGATCCTGTTCGACGAGGGGAAGATCCGCCTCGACGATCCGGTCGTGCGCTACATCCCCGAGTTCACCGGGGGGGGCAGGGAGCGCGTCACCATCCGGCTGCTGCTGGAGCACCGTTCCGGGCTGCCCGCGGGCCGCGACCTCTGGCGCATCGCGCACACCCCGGACGAGGCACGCGCCGCGGTCATCGCCACCCCGCTGTTCGCCCCCCCCGGCCAGTACTACGAGTACTCCGACCTCGGCGCCGACATGCTCGGCTTCGTCGTCGAGGCGGCGAGCGGCGAGAAGCTCGACCGCTTCCTCGCCGAGCGGGTGTTCACGCCGCTGGGAATGGGGGACACGCGCTTCCGTCCCGACGCCTCGCTGCGCGGCCGCATCGCGCCCACCGAGATCGACCCGCCGCGCGGCTATCCCATCCGCGGCGAGGTGCACGACGAGAACGCCTACGCGCTGGGCGGCGTGGCGGGACATGCGGGGCTGTTCAGCACGGCGAGCGATCTCTCGATCTTCGCGCAGATGCTGCTCAACCACGGCACGTACAACGGCACGCGCATCGTCGCCGATTCCACCGTTTCGCTGTTCACCAAGCGGGCGGCGGGGACGCGGGCGCTGGGGTGGGACACCTGCGCCGGCCACGGCGGCTGCGGCACCTACATGGGGCCCAACGCCTACGGCCACACCGGCTTCACGGGCACCTCGCTCTGGATCGATCCGGACCGCGACATGTTCGTCGTGCTGCTCACCAACCGTGTGCACGCCGCGAAGGCGCGCCGGCCGGCCAAGGTGATCAGCGACGTGCGCGCCGACCTGGCCGACGCGGCGGCCCTCGCGGTCACCGATTACGGCAGCGGTCTGCTCTCCATGCCGAACTCCTTCCGCGCCGACCGCGCGGTGGGGTGGAACAAGCCGGAGCACGTGGCGCGGAGCAAGCGCGGCCGCTCGTCGCGCTCGTCGGCGAAGTCGTCGCGCGCGTCGAAGTCGTCGAGGAGCTCGCACTCCTCCAAGTCGAAGAGCTCGAAGTCGAAGAGCTCAGCGGCCAGGTCGAAGTCCGCGAAGGGGAGCTCGGCCAAGAGCTCGACACACAAGTCGGGCGCGACGAGCGCGGCGCGGTCGTCGGCCTCGAAGAGCACGGCGAAGAGCACGGCGAAGAGCACGGCGAAGAAGACGTCCAGCAAGGCCTCGCACAAGCGACGCTGATTGCGGTGAGGGCCCGGACCGGTGATACTCCATGTATCCCGTACCGAGTGCCGCACCGATGTCCGACGAACCCAACGACAGCTACGCCGCCGCCGAGCCGGCAGCCCCCTCCCCCTCCCCCGCCGCGGCGCCCGCTGCTGCTCCTCCAGGCAGCGCCGCCGCCTTCTCCGAGTTCAGCCTCGAGCGGGCGAAGCTCGCCCTGCGCAAGGTGAAGGACCCCGACCTGAACCTGAACATCGTCGACCTCGGCCTCGTCTACGACGTGCGCGTCGTGAACGGGAACGACGTCGAGGTCGACATGTCGCTCACCTCGCCCGGCTGCCCGAGCGGCCCGGAGATCATGGGCGACGCCGAGCAGATGCTGAAGTCGATTCCCGGCGTGGGAACGGTGACGGTGAACCTCGTCTGGAGCCCGTTCTGGACTCCCGACCGGATCGAGCCGCGGGTGCGCGCGTACATGGGGCTGTAGCGGTCCAGCCGCGCTCCTGGATCCGGGCACGCTGGACGCGGGACCGTCGCCCCTCCACATTGGGCGACCCAACCCGCCCCGTGGAGCGCTCCAATGCAGCGTGCTCTCGCCCTGCTGCTGACCAGCCTCGCCCTCGTTCAGGGCGCCGGTGCGCAAGCGCCCTCGCGCCCCCTGCGCGTGCGCGTGCTCGATGAGGGTGCGCTGCCGGTGTCAGGTGCCGAGGTCGTGGTGCTCGAGGGGCTGCGGAAGATCGTGGCGCAGGGCAGCACCGATGCGGCGGGAGGACGCACCCTGCTCCTCCCCGCGCCTGAGGACACGGGACGAGGTTTCGAGCTCACCGTGCGCAAGCTCGGCTTCGACCGCCTCACGCGATACGTGCGTCCCCGGATGGGAGATACCGTTTCGCTCATCGTGAAGCTCGCCCGGTCGGCGCAGTCGCTCGACACGGTGCGCGTGTCGGAGCGCGCCGACATCAGGAAGCGTCTCTATCACGTGAGCGCCGAGCAGATCGCCAACAGCGCGCGCTACCTCGGAGACGGCACCGACATCGTCGCGAAGCTGCGCCCCGACGTGCTCGGCGGCACCAGGGGGCCGCCGAAGCCGGCGCGCATGATATCGGTGACGGGAAGCCGCCCCGGGCGCCGCACGAACTTCCCCGATCCCACGTCGCGGCCGGTCATGACCTCGAGCTACGGCACGCAGTGCACGGAGCCGATCGACGACATCTGGATCAACGGCAAGCGGGTGGTGTTCGCCCTGGACGACGCCACCTCGCTGGCGGCGCGCGATCCCAGCTCGATCCTGGGCAGGGTGTCGGGGAAGATCCTGAGCACGCTCGCCCTGATCCGCGCCGAGCACGTGTCGGAGCTCACCTACAAGGAGTGTGGCGACTTCTCGGTGGAGAAGGCCCGCGGCGACAATGCGCTCTTCGTCACGCTCAAGCCGGGAGTGCGGTTCGACCGCCGGCGTGGCACGTACGTCGTCCCATCCGACGACGACGACTCGCTCGTCGTGAGCTCCGCCGCCATGGCGTACCGGCGGCGCGTGCTCGAGATCGTCGACGCATCCACCGGGGAGCCGCTGCAGGGCGTGTCGGTGAACCGCATCGGGGGAGAGGAGACTGTGACGACCTCTCCGTCCGGGCGCACCGTGCTCTCCTTCCTCCCCGACGGCCGCTGGGTGCTGTGGATCGAGCGGACGGGCTACGAGCCCGTCCAGCTCGACATCACGATCGGGCCGGCGGAAGGGGGCTCCGTCACCGTGCCGCTCACGCGGAAGCCGGCGCAGTAGGGACGCGCGCCGGCATCTGGATGAGCTACGCCGGCACCGCTCCTGCCGGCCGCTTCACGAGCCGCGCCGCTCCCATCGCCAGCAGGCCGATCACCACACCGGAGAGGACGCCGATCACCGGGCCGGTAAGCAGCATCATGAGCCGGGGATGCGTCGGCAGGGGCATCGTGGTCATCGTCGCCATCTCGCGCCCGTGCCGCGCCGCGTACGAGGAGAAGAGGAAAACGTGGCAGGCAGTGACCCAGACACTGTTCGCGACGCCGGTGACGACGCCGTGCAGGAAGTGCGAGCCAGACGTTCGTGTCGCGATGTAGTACGCCGACACGAGCATGATGGCGAGCCAGAAGAAGGGCTCGACTGTAGACGGGATGACGAAGACAGTGGCGATCCCCATCACGAGCCCGAACAGCGACAGCTGAACGATCAGCTTCCAGTTCATGACAGCCTCCCTGGCGGTGGGACGACGTCGGCGCTGCTGTAGTGGCGCCAGTGTACAACGGCCGTCGGGCCGGAGCAACAACGGCGTTCCCCACTCTTTGCACGCCATCCGGTTACCGCCGCGCGCGCCGGTAAGGTCGAGGCGACGCTGAGCTGCTCGGCGGTGCTGGGGTGCAGCCGTAGGGGAGGCGGTGCCGGACCGGCCACTGGCGCGAGTCGAGAGGATCCCGACAGGCGCTCGCGCGCCTGCGGGATGACAACGTTACCGGCGCTATTCCACCCTGCTGATCGTCTCCGACAGCCGCGCCACGGGAATCCCCAGCACTCGCACCGTCGCGCGGTTGAGGGCGGTGCGGCCGTCGGGCTGAAGGTAGATCCACTGCTCCATCGTCACCGCTGGCCGCCGGACCGTGTACCGCACGTGGAAGCCATTCCCCTCGGCGCGAGCCGACACCGGTCCCGACGCGCCGGTGAGCGTGCCGGTGTACTCGTGCTCGTCCAGCGGACGCACGCGGAACGAGCGCGTCTCGACGGCCCCGTCGGCGTAGCGGATCGTCTGATCGAGCACGAAGGTGCCGTCGCTCTCCGTATGTCCTGCGCCGCTCACGGTGAAGGGACGATCGGCCTTGCCGCGCACGGCGAGGACTCCCTCACCGTGCGTGGCCCCGTCGAAGAAACGCTCGGGCCGGAACGCCGGCGCCGACGCCGGCGTCTCGGCCACGCGAAAGCCGCCGAGACAGCCGGAGAGGGCGAGCAGCGCAGGCAGTGCGAGCAGTGCGCGCGATGTGCGCATCACTACTTCAGCACGAAGCCGGGGTCGGCCGCCGGCCGCGTCGCCGCGTTGGCGGCGAGCCAGCCCGTCATGTACATCCAGCGCGTCATGCGCGTGAGCTTGGGGTAGTCTA
This sequence comes from Gemmatimonadales bacterium, assembly GCA_038325515.1. GTDB lineage: Bacteria > Gemmatimonadota > Gemmatimonadetes > Gemmatimonadales > Gemmatimonadaceae > AG11. The sequence continues at coordinate 10,708 of JBBQJC010000011.1, forward strand.
TCCGCGACGGCTCGTCGCGCGGCGTGTGGTAGTCGCCGTGGAGGTTCGTCGTGAAGAAGAGCGAGGGAACGCCACGCTCGGCGTACGGCACATGATCGCTGCGGAAATACCAGCCCTCGGGATGGGCCGGCCGGTCCCACGTGGAATCGATGACGAAGCGGCCGGTGGCGCGGTTCGCGGCCAGCGCCATCTGCACGAGCGCGCTGGAGTTGCGGTGCGGGGGCTGCGAGCCGAGCAGGGCGGCCGTATCGGGATTGTTGCGGCCGACCATGTCGCCATTGATCACCGCCGCGATGCTCGCCAGCGGCACGACCGGATGCGCGACATGATAGCGCGACCCGAGCAGCCCGCGCTCTTCGGCACCGTGGAAGATGAACAGCGCCGAACGCCGGCCCGGCTGCTTCTTGAACGCGCGGGCGATGGCGAGGATCGCCGCGCTGGTCGACGCGTTGTCGTCGGCGCCATTCCAGATCGAGTCGCCATTCACGGTGTAGCGGACGCCGTCGTGGTCCTGGTGCGAGCTGAAGACGACGTACTCGTCGCGCAGCTTCGGGTCGGTGCCGCGGATCTCGCCGATCACGTTCACCGATGGGCTCTCGAAGCTCTCGGCGCGCAGCTTGATGTCCACGCTCTGGCCATTCGCGCGCCAGTCGCCGAGCGCGGCGCGGTGGACGAGCAGCACGGGGACGGGCGATGCCGGGGCCGCGGGGGGACGGGCCGGGTTGGCGGGAGCGCGCGTGAAGCGCGGCACGCCGCCGACCACGTCGTACGCGCCGCGCGACTGCGTCTTCACCACGCCGTCGAAGGCGGCGTCGGCGATGGAGTCGGCCACGAGCACGACGGCCAGCGCACCGCGACGGGTGAGCGCGCCGCCGATCTGACCGAGCGCGGCGCGCGTGTAGTTGTAGTCCGGGGTGTTGGTGGTGCTCCGAATCATCGCGGCCGGGGGCGCGGCGATCCGTGCGACGACGATCATGCCGCGCACGTTGCGCGTGCTGTCGAGGGGATCATCGAGGAAGACAGTCTGGCCGGCCACGTCCACCGCCGCGTTGCTCGCCGGCGCGATGTCGCTCCAGAGGGCCAGCGCCCGCCCGCCGAGATAGACGGAGCTGTTCGGAGTGGAGAGGCGCGTGCGGCGCATGTTCCACCACTGGTAGTAGCTGCCCATGTCGCCCTTGGGGGCCAGGCCGATGTGCCGCATCTCGTCGGCGATCCAGACCGACGCACGCAGCTCGTCGAGGGTGCCGGCCTCGCGGCCGCGGAGCGCGTCGCCGGCCAGGGCGTAGAGATCGTGTTTGATGTCGGCCTCGCGGATGGCCGACATCGCCGCCGGAGGGCGCGGCGAGGACTGTGCGGCGAGCGGGGCCGCCGAGAGCACGAGGAGGGAGAGGAAGCGTCGGTTCATCGGGTTGGTGATGGGATGGTGTGCTCTCGACGTGGATCGTGAGAGGTTCCAGGTGAGAGGTGAGAAGTCGGACCTCGGGACGCATTGGCTCCCCGAGGCCCCACCTCTCACTTCGTACCTCTCACTTCTCACGCCGTCTACCCTGCAGGGAGCAAGTCCGGCTCCAGCGTCTTCTCCACGACGGCGCCGTTCACGACGCTGACGTAGTAGACCTTCGCCTCGCGCCGCGTGCTGACGACGCGCTTCACTGCGTCGTTCTCAAAATAGATGCCGGCGTCGTTGTCGCACGCGTAGCCGGGCTTCATCTGGCCCGACCCGATCAGCGTGTGGTACAGCGGCCGGCGTCCCGCCTCCGCGTCGTAGTGCGGGCTGTGGCTCCCCTGGAGGAAGCCGAGGCACTTCACGATGGAGAGCTCCTTCGGACGCGAGTCGGTGGTGCCCTCCTCGAACCAGCAGAGCGAGCCGGCGCTCGCCCCGCCGAGGACGATCCCCTTGTCCCATGCCTGGCGGAGCACGGTGTCGATCCCCTGCGCCTTCCAGATCGCCTGCTGGTTGAGGGTGTTTCCCCCCGAGGCGACGATCCCGTCCACCGCGAGGAGCACCTCGTCCCAGCCGCGCTTCTGCGACAGGCTCTCGATGAAGCTCGTCTGCACCTGCGGCTCGACGTCGAGGCGCGAGCACTCGTGGTAGAAGCGGATGATCCCTCCCTGGTCGTCGGCCGACGCCGTCGGCAGGTAGAGGATCTTCGGGCGCTGCTTGCCCGTGAGCTCGGCCATGTAGCGGATGAACGCTGCGTTGAAGCCTCCGCCGGCGATGAGGATCTTGCGCGTGGCGGAGGGTCTTGTGTCGGTCGGAAGCATGTGGGCGAACAGGTCGGGGTTCGTGACGTCGGCGGGAATGGGCAGCCGGGCGGCACCGAGCGCGACGGCGCTCATGGCCGAGGAGGCGAGGAAGTCTCTGCGCTTCATGGGGTGGGCTCGACGCATCGGGTGAACGAGAGGTGCCGGCAGGGGCATCTCCGCGGCCCGACATTCGCGTCGGGACCGGCTTTTCGCCATCATGCAGCCACGAAATCTGGACCGAACATCCGCGAAAGAGGAGTACCGAACGATGTTGAGCCATCTGCCTGCCTGGGCCGGGTCCGCCGCCGCGAGAAGCTGGCTGCTCGCTCTCGTCAGCGTCCCCCTGCTCGCCCAATCGGCGCCGGAGCGGCTGTACATGCCGCGCAACGTGGCCCAGGCATACCGCAAGGGGACGAGGAGCCCGGACGGACGGCCCGGCGCGAAGTACTGGCAGAACCGGGCGCGCTACTCCATCACGGTCATGACGCAGCCCCCCGACCGGACCGTGCGCGGTACCGAGCAGATCACCTATCTCAACAACAGCCCGGACAGTCTCCGGCGGATCGTGATCAAGCTCTTCGGCAACATCCACAAGGCCGGCGCGCCGCGCAACGAGGCCGCCGGTGATGCCTACCTCACTTCTGGGGTGCACATCGATGCCTTTGCGGTGAACGGGCAGCCCGTACCGTGGAAGGAGAGCGCTGGCTTGTTCACCTGGATGCCGGTCACCCTCCCCAGCGCCGTGCTGCCGCGCGATTCGGTGAAGCTCTCCTTCGACTGGCACTACGACGTCTCGCGGGAGAGCAACCGCGAGGGAGCGATCGACTCGACGACCTTCTTCCTGGCGTACTTCTACCCGCGCGTCGCCGTGTACGACGACACGAATGGGTGGGACACCATGGATTTCACCGACCAGCAGGAATTCTACAGCGACTTCAACGACTACGACGTGACGGTCAAGGCGCCGGCCAACTTCGTGGTGTGGGGCACCGGCACGCTGCTGAATCCCTCCGCCGTGCTGCAGCCCGAGCCGCTGCGCCGGTTCCAGGCCTCGCTGGCGTCCGACAGCACGATCCACGTGGCGACGCGGGCCGAGCTCGCCGGCCGGAGCGTCACCGTGCAGGCGCCGCTCAACGCGTGGCACTTCCGGTCCAGCGACATACCCGACGTGGCCTTCGCCGTGAGCGACCACTACGTCTGGGACGCGGCGAGCGTGGTCGTCGACGACGCGACACGGCGCCGAGCGAGCGTGCAGGCGGCGTTCAACGACAGCGCGGCCGACTACCACCACATGGTGGAGTTCGGCCGGCACGCCCTCGACTGGCTCTCGCATCAGTGGCCCGGCGTCCCCTACCCGTACGAGAAGACGACAGTCGTGCAGGGGCCGGCGGGGATGGAATACCCGATGATGGCGAACGACGAATCGTACCCCGATCCCGCCTTCGCGCGCTTCGTCGCCGAGCACGAGATCGCCCACACCTACATGCCTTTCTACATGGGGATCGACGAGTCGCGCTACGCCTTCATGGACGAGGGGTGGGCGACGACCTTCGAGTATCTCATCGGGCAGAGCGACCTCGGCAGGGCGAAAGCCGACGCGGCGTTCAAGCAGTTCCGTGTGCAGCGCTGGATCGGCGATCCGTCGCCGGGCCAGGACCTGCCGATCATCACCCCGGCGGACTTCCTGAAGGGGAGCGCCTACGGGAACAGCGCCTACGGCAAGGCGGCGCTGGGCTATCTCGCGGCAAAGGAGCTGCTCGGCGATGCGCTCTTCCGGAAGGGGCTGCACGAGTACATGGCGCGGTGGCACGGCAGGCATCCTCTGCCCTGGGACTTCTTCAACACCTTCAACGACGCGACGGGCCGGAACCTCGACTGGTTCTGGAAGAGCTGGTACTTCCAGAACGGCTACATCGATGTCGGGGTGGCGTCGGTGAAGCGGTCGGGCGCCGGCTACTCGGTGACGCTCGACAACGTGGGCGGGATGCCCGCCCCCGTGGATCTCGTGGTGCGCTACGCGGGAGGGAGCGCCGACACGCTGCACCAGACGCCGGCGATCTGGGCGGCGAACCAGAAGCGCGCGACGGTGTCGGTGAAGACGCGCAAGACCGTGCAGTCGGTGGAGCTGGACGGCGGGATCTGGATGGACGCGGACAGCACGAACGACAAGCTTCGAGTGCAGGGTCCGAAGTGAGAAGTCCAGCGTGAACGGTGAACGGTGAACTTCAACAGCGTGAGGGGTCTGGAGTCTGGGGTGTGGGGTGACGGCGTTCGACCCGCGGTAACTCCACACTCCGAACCCCCAACCCCTCACGTCGTCAGCAGGGGCCGTGCACCGTTCACAGATCAGATTCCCGCTCAGTCTTTCAGTCGTAGCGCTTTGGTAGTGAGGTAGTCCCGCTCGGGCGCGCTCGTCGTCTTGGCGGCGGCGGCGCGGTAGAGCGCGGCGGCCTCGTCACGGCGGCCGAGCCGCTCGAGGAGATGCGCGCGCACGGCGTCGAGGCGGTGGTGGCCGCCCAGCCGCGGATCGGCGTCGAGGGGGACGAGCATCTCCAGCCCCGCCTCGGGACCATGCACCATCGCGCCCGCGACCGCCCGGTTGAGCGCCACCATCGGGTTGTCGGAGAGCGTGAGCAGCAGACCGTACAGCGCGAAGATCTGCGGCCAGTCGGTCTCCTCCACGCGCGACGCCTCGTCGTGCACCGCCGCGACCGCCGCCTGGAGCTGGTAGGCGCCTATCGCCCCGCGCGACATCGCCTCCGACACGAGCGCGATCCCCTCGGCGATCATCGCCCGGTCCCAGAGTGCGCGGTCCTGCTCGTCGAGCGGGATCAGCTCCCCATCGGGACCGACGCGCGCCGCACGGCGCGCGTCGGTCAGCAGCATGAGGGCAAGGAGCCCGGCCACTTCGCCATCCGACGGCAGCAGGGCGTGGACGGCGCGCGCGAGCCGGATCGCCTCGCTCGAGAGATCGGTGCGCTGCAGCGAGTCGCCGGCGCTGCTCGAGTATCCCTCGCTGAAGACGAGATACAGCACGTGCAGCACGGAGCCGAGCCGCTCGGCGCGCTCCGCCGCATCGGGCATCGCGAAGGGGATGCCCGATGACCTGATGCTCTGCTTCGCGCGGCTGATCCGCTGCGCCATCGTCGCCTCGGGGACGAGGAAGGCGCTCGCGATCTCCGCCGTGGTGAGCCCGCCCACGGCGCGCAGCGTCAGCGCGATCGCCGACGACGGCGTCAGCGCGCGGTGGCAGCACATGAAGAGGAGCACGAGGGTATCGTCTTTCTCCATCCCGATTGCCGAGTCGGGCGGGGGGACGAAGGGGACGTCGGCGGCGAGCTCGCCAGCGACGACCGCTTCGCGCCGGCGGCGCGACTGCTCGCTGCGCCGGTGGTCGGCCAGGCGGCGCAGCGCCACCTGGTAGAGCCATCCCGCCGGATTGGTTGGTGCGCCCACGACCGGCCACTGCTCCGCCGCGGCGATGAGCGCCTCCTGCACGGCGTCTTCAGCCTCGGCGAAGTCGCCGGAACGGCGCGCGACGGCGCCCAGCACCCGCGGCGCGAGATCGCGCAGCAGGTGCAGGGCGCTGTCGTCCGTGGATGCCGCCACGGCGCGCTGGGTCATTCGTCCTTGGGGGGCCCGCTCAGCACCTGCCGCACCTCGATCGACATGTTGAGCGGCGCGCCGCCCGGGCCGGGAGCAACCGAGGCCTGCGCCGCGAGCTCGTAGGCCCGCTCGGCGCTGTCCACCTCGATGATCCAGTAGCCGACGAGGAACTCCTTCGTCTCGGGAAAGACCCCGTCGGTGATGGGGACGCCGTCCTTCCCCGCGCGAACCAGCTTCGCCTGCCCGGGGGCGGCGAGCCCCTGGGCATCCACCCGCTCACCCGCCGCGGCGAGTTGCTCGTTGAACCGGTGCATGAAGGCGATGTGCGCCTTGAAGTCCTCCGGAGCCCAGTCGGACACCGCGTAGACGCCGGTGCCGTGCGGGGCGTGCATCATCATCATGTAGCGCATGTCTCTCTCCTCGATCGTGGGGGCGGCTGGTGCGCCTCGTGGCGCGTTCACCGACTAGTCGGAGCCGCCGGCCAGTTCTCGACATCGCCGCCGCGGTCGGGGTAATCTGGAGCCGGGAGCTATCTTTGCGTCAGACGGCCAGGCAAACCCGGACGGGATTGGAGAACGAGCATGTCACGCGCATTCCTCAGAGACGATGCGGAAGGGGAGATGCCCCGCCGCCACTACGACCTCCCCGAGCGGGACGACCCGGGCTACGACCGGGCGGCGGCGCGGGCGCTGCTCGAGGCGGCCCGCGTCAACGAGACCCAGCTCGCCGAGCGCGCGACCGGCTACTACTGGGGCGAGCCCCTGCTCCGGCCGTACGTGGAGGAGATTCGGGCGGAGGCCGAGCGGGCGGGCGATGACCGGTTGGAGCAGGTCGCGCGGCGGTACCTGCGGTGAATGGACGAGATGGGTCGTCATGGATGGCTGAGGACTGTCGACTGAGGACGTAAGACAGCAGACGGCGTTGGCCGTCATCTATCCTCTGCCATCGGCAGTCAGGCCTGAGTGGGGCACGGGCTACGCTCCGGCAGCGCAGTCCCGGCTGTCCGCCAATACCCGATAGCCCCGACTGCTCAACCATTGGAGCATCCAGTCATCCTTATCACTGGTGACTCCAATTCCCGGGCTCCTCCGCCGCACCCGCGCCCTGCTCGCCTCGGCCCTCCTGCTCGGCGCGTGCAGCGCGCGAGCCGCCTCCGCGCAGTGGGCCCCCGCCCGCTTCGACGTGACGCGCGATCCCTTCGCCGACCTGTGGTACCACGGCATGGCGGCGATCAACGGCACGAGCTATGGCCCGCTTCCGCTGTACGACGCGGGGTATCCAGGCGACGTCCGTGAGACGAAGCGGCGGCGCGCCCTCGTCACACCGCTCGATTCGTCGGTGGCGGCGCTGCGCGCCGCCTTCTCGTCAGACAGCGCCTTCGACGTCCTGCACTTCGTCCCGGCGTACTTCGTAGGCGAGGATCCGGTCGCGGTGCTCGCATCGCTGCGGTCAGCGTTCACGGGGCACGGGGCCACATCCGGCCGCGCGCCGCCTTCGGGACTCGATGCGCGCGCCGCCGTGGTGGCGCGGTCGTTCGCCTCGTCTCGACAACGCCAGACCGTCGTTGTCCTCCTCGATGCTCTCGCCGCCGAGTGGCGGGCCTTCGTCCGCGACGATCGCGTCGAGCGCGGCCCTTCGCCCCGCGCCCTCGAGGCGCTCCGCCGCGACTGGGACGTGCGGTTCGCCGCCCCGCTTGGCGAGTATCTCGCCGACGCCGGCCACGCGCGCGGCGTGATCGTGGTGTCGCCGGCGGTGGGAGCGGAGGGACGCATCGTCGCACCGCGCGGGGGCCGCGTCGTCGTGATCGTCGGGGCGCACCGCGACGCCGGGGTCACCGGTGCGCCGCTGCTCGCCGCGGTGCGAGAGCTCGCCTTCCCCCTGCTCGACCGTGTGCCGCCGCTCGCCGAGAGCGCGGGGGGGGATCGTCTCGCCGCCGAGCGGCGCCGCGAGATCGCGGCCGTGCGGGGAGGAGCGATGCTGCTGGAGTCCGTCGCACCGGCGCTGGTGCCCTCGTACGAGCGCCTCTACCTGGCCGTCGCCGGCGGACGGCCGACGCGCGATTTCGCGCGAGCATTTCCACTGGACATCGAGACGGAGACCGCGCTGCGCGCGGCGACCGCTCGCTACTCGCAGCACGGAGGAATCGGACGATGACGCATAGACAGCTGCCTTCTGTCGTGGCGCTTCTCGCACTGCTGGCGGTTCCGCGGTCGGCGGCGCTCGCCACCGACGGCCACTTCCTCCATGGCGTCGGCGCGATCAACTCGTCGATGGGGGGCGTCGGGGTGGCGTCGCCGAGCAGCATCCTCGGCGCGTTCTACCTCAACCCCGCCGGACTGCTCGCCTTTCACGGTACGGCCATCGAGCTCGGCTTCGAGCTGTTCAAGCCCGACCGCACCCTCTCGAGCACCGCGGGACCGAACAGCGGCTCGACGCGCAGCACCAGCCAGTTCGTCCCCGTTCCCGCGTTCGGGTGGAGTCGCGAGGTGATCGACGAGAAGCTCGTCGTCGGGGTGGGCGGGCTGGGCATCGGCGGGTTCGGCGTCGACTATCCAGTGGATCCGACCAATCCCGTCCTCGCGCCGCGGCCGTTCGGCTTCGGGGAGATCTTCAGCAACTTCTCGCTTATGAAGATCATTCCCGGCGCCGCCTGGCAGGCGACCGACAAGCTGCGGCTCGGTGGCGCGATCAATCTGGACTGGGCGTCGCTGGCCGTCGATCCGATGCCGGTTGCCGCGCCGGCGGTGGACCCGGGGCCTGACCGCGTGCCCGGCACCGCGGACGACCGTGCCTACTACTCTCGCGCCACCGACGCCTACGGGGCCTTCGGCATCGGCGCGCAGCTCGGCCTGCAGTACGCGTTCGACCCCGACATCGCGATCGGTCTCGCGTACACCACGCCGCAGCGGTTCCACCAGTTCGAGTACAACGCCGTCTATGAGAACCCCAACCTCCCGAACTTCAACACGCCGCGCGTGATCAGGTTCGCGATGGACGTTCCCGCGGTGTACGCGGCCGGCGTCGCCTTCAGCATGGGCGACGAGCTCACGCTGGGGCTCGACGCGAAGTATCTGACCTACGCGAGCACGCGCGGCTTCAAGGAGTCGGGCTTCGCGGCCGACGGCTCGGTCAAGGGGTTCGGGTGGAAGGACATCTGGAGCGTCGCGACCGGGGCGCAGCTCCGCCCCACGAGCCGGACGGCGCTCCGCGTCGGCTACAACTACTCGGGCAACCCCATTCCGCCCGAGCTCTCGATGTTCAACACGGCGGCACCGGCGATCATCAAGCATCACGTCACGTTCGGCGCGGGCTACCTGTTCGACGGCTTCGGCGTCGACGTCGGCTACTACCACGCCTTCCGCAACAGCATCACCGGCCCCTTCCAGACGCTGGGCGGCCCGGCGCCAGGCACCTCGGTCACGAGCGCGATGTCGGAGAACTCGTTCCAGATCGGGGTCACGTACAACCCGAAGCGCGGCGCGCGCTGAGCTCGTTCGCGGCGGGCAACAGCGGGAGAGCGAATCACACGACTTCAACGAAGCAGTGCCGAATACTCCAGCCGTGCGCACCAGCCCATTCGGCAGCTTTCGGTTCATTCGCTGGATTCGTTCTCACGCTGTGGTTCAGCAACAGCAACCGCGAGGAGCTGGATCCGCCGCACATGTCCCCCTTTGCCGGACAGCAAGGCCGCCGTCGGGCCGATAGTATATCACCATCCGTTCATATGGTAGCACCACTGGAGCAAGCACGGGAAGGTGACCGATGACGAAGATCGTGATCCTCGGGGCCGGCACCGCCGGCACCATCATGGCCAACCGGCTCCGCCGGATCTTCTCACGGCAGATCCGCGAGGGACGCACCGGGATCGTCGTGGTCGACACCGACGAGAGGCACATCTACCAGCCGGGACTCCTCTTCCTCCCCTTCGGCCTGTACGAGCCGACGCAGCTCGTGAAGCAGAAGCGGCGGCAGGTGCATCCCGACGTGACCTATCTGGCCGCGACGGTCGAGCGCGTCGATGCCAAGCTCCGCGAGGTGCACCTCGGCCAGGAGGTCGTGCTTCAGTACGACGTCCTGATCATCGCGACGGGGGCGCGTATCGCGCCGAACGAGACCGAGGGACTCACCGGACCGGGCTGGGGGGAGCGGATGCACGAGTTCTATTCCCTCGAGGGGGCGACCAGGCTGCGCGACGCGCTCGCCCGCTTCGAGGGGGGGAGCCTGGTGATCGACATCGTCGAGATGCCGATCAAGTGTCCCGTCGCGCCCCTCGAATTCGCCTTCCTCGCCGACTGGTACTTCACCCAGCGCGGCATCCGCGACCGCGTCGACATCACCTACGTCACCCCGCTCGACGGCGCCTTCACGAAGGCGACCTGCTCCAGGGCGCTCACTCATCTGCTCGCCGAGAAGCGGATCAACCTCGAGACGGAGTTCAGTGCCGGGCGCGCCGACGGCGTGGCGGGGGTGCTCCACTCCTGGGACGAGCGCGAGATCCCCTTCGACCTCCTCGTGACGGTCCCGCTGCACATGGGGGCGGAGTTCGTCGCGCGCTCGCCGGGCCTGGGCGACGACATGGGGTTCGTGCGCACCGATCCCCACACGCTGCAGTCGCTGGTGTCGCCCGACATCTTCGCCATCGGCGACGCGACGAACGTCCCCGCCTCGAAGGCGGGATCCGTCGCGCACTTCGAAGCCGAGGTGCTGGCGGACAACGTGCGCCGCTTCGTGAGCGGACTGCCGCTGGAGGCAGGCTACGACGGTCACGCCAACTGCTTCATCGAGACGGGGTTCGACAAGGCGCTGCTCATCGACTTCAACTACGACGTGGAGCCGCTGGCCGGCACCTTCCCCATCCCGGGGATCGGCCCGATGCACCTGCTCGAGGAGTCCCGGCTCAACCATCTGGGCAAGCTCGCCTTCCGGTGGGTCTACTGGAACGTGCTGCTGCCCGGCCACGACATCCCCGGCGTCGGCGCGCGCATGTCGATGCGCGGCAAGCGCGGGGGTGCTGCACCGCCGTCCCTCACCACACCAACCGGGAGCCGGCCGCGCGAAGTGGCCGGGAGCACGCCATGACGACGACCATCACGGGCGAGCCACTCGTCCTCGATCCTGAAGGATTCCTGCAGAAGCCCGAACAATGGACGACGGAGATCGGCGAGGAGTTCGCGCGCGCCGCCGGCGTCTGGCCGCTGAGCGACCGGCACTGGCAGGTGATCCGCTTCATGCGCAGCCGCTTCCTCGAGACGGGCCAGGCGCCCTCCATCCGCACCCTCGGGAAGGAGTCGGGAGTGCCGGTGAAGGAGCTCTACCAACTCTTCCCCAAGGGTCCCGCCAAGCTCGCGGCGAAGATCGGCGGGATCCCGAAGCCCCACGGCTGCATCTGACGGAGGCACCATGACGGACACGATCGAGAAGGTCTCCATCATCGTCTCGAAGGGCTCCTTCGAGGGGATCTATCCCGCGCTCATCCTCGCCAACGGCGCGCGCATGGAAGGGATCGAGGCCAATGTCTTCTTCACCTTCTTCGGGATGGACGCGATCAACAAGAAGCACTACGAGCACCTGAAGGTCGCGACGGTGGGCAATCCCGGGCTCCACATCCCGACGATGCTCGGGGGGCTGCCGGGGATGTCGTCGTTCGTGACGCATCAGATGGAGAAGAAGATGGCGGAGCTGGACATCCCCCCGGTGCCCGAGTTCGTGACGCTCATCGCCGATTCGGGGGCGAAGCTCTACGCGTGCAAGGTGTCCGTCGACATGTTCGACCTGTCGCGCGACGACATGATCGAGGAGGTGGAGGGGATCATCACCGTCGGGGAGTTCTATCAGCTCGCCGCGGGGGGACAGATCATCTTCACCTAGATCGGTGACCGCAGGCGCGGGACGTCGGCCAGCGATCGCTACACGATGCGTGTCGTGACCGAGAGCTGGCCGACGTGCCGCATCGCGTGCTCGGCGCCGTGCACGAGGCAGCCGATGACGGTCGACGGAAGCTGCGCGCGCCCCACGCCGCGAAAGTCGCCGAGCGTGGCGACATCGGTGGCACGAAGCTGGGCGAGGGCTGTGTCGACCCGCGCATCGAGGGCGCCGAGCGCCGCCGCGACGTCGGCAGCGGGCATCGGCTCGCCCTCGGTGCCGAGCTCGGCGAACTGCGCCGGCGACAGCGCCTCGCCGCGCGCGTATGTGAAGAGCCGGTCGATCACCCCGGTGATGTGCCGCACGTGAAACGCCGCGGAGGCGACGCCGCGAGGGCGCGCGTTCCACTGGGTCTCGGTCAGCGGCGCAACGAGCGCGCCGACGCTCTCGCGCACCTGCAGAAGGATGTGCGCCACGGGCTGCAGCAGGTCCGGGATCCCATCGACCGGCCCGCGCTGCCACCATTCGGTCTTCGCCATGTCGTCTCCGTCGTGGATGCATCTGGGTTGAAGTCATGAGTACGGCGAAGCTCTGGGTCCGTCAATCCTGGCGGTCCGCGGTGGAGAGTGGATCCACCCAGGCGCTTGTCGCCTGCGGGATGACACGACAGGGTAGGGCGCAAGGCTGGTTGGACACGCAGGGGTCACGAACCGATTCACCACGAAGGGCACGGAGGACTGCGCCGTTCCTCCGTGCCCTCCGTGCCCTCCGTCTCCTCCGTGGTGGATTCGGTTTCACCCCGCATACCGCACGATGGACGGCGCCGTTCCTCCGTCCTGCCTGCTCCATGTGATCGTGCATCGGTGACTCAGCCTCGCGGCATCGCCCGCTGGACGCTTACCGGCGCGCCGGAGCTGGAGCTGGAGCTCGTTCCCTCCGGACAGTAGCCGAGCAGGCACCTTATCACTTCCCCGGTGCTCCGGGTGCTCCGCTGCGGTGTCGCCCCCTGCAGCCGCTGCGCCGGCACCGTCCTCGCCTCGCTCGCACGGCGGCCGCGCTGCAGCGTGACGGCCGGCACGAAGATGACGTTGCGCTGCCGCAATCCGAGCGCCGGCCGGTCGTAGTAGATCCCGAGCTCGGGGCGCACGGTGAATGAGGCGTCGCCGAACTGGAAGCCGCCGAAGGCGCCGAGGGTCGGCGAATCGCGCACCGCCGTCGTCGTGATGGGAACGACGTGCATGGCGCGCAGCCCGCCGAAGGGCGTCATCGAGCTCGACTCGTCGCCCGACGCGATGAGCGTCGCCTCGAAATGCAGATGCTCGCCCCCGTTCACGATCCCGCTCCCGACCATCCAGGCCACGGCGGGCTTGCCGGCGGGGGCGTCGCCGACGCGGTGCTTGTAGTTCAGCACGACGCCGGCCGGGGTGAGCCTGACGCCGACGTCGCTCCGCGCGTCCACCCCGTGGCGCCACTCGTTGTCAACGCCGTACATCGGCGCGGCCAGGGTGTCCTCGGGGCGTGCGAAGGCGTTCGGGACGAAGTACCACGAGGTCGTGTGCGTCGTCTGGCCGTCGGGGACGGTCTGGGCCGTGGAGCCCACCGTGTAGGGGATGCAGGCGGTGGCGCCGAGGAGGACGGGCAGGGCGACGAGGGCGAGACGGACGATGGCGGTGCGCATGAGAAGCTCCCGTTGGGGTGACGGAAGCAGGGTACGGCCGCCGGGCAGGGCGCTCCATACGTAGGATGACGTAGTGGGCCCCTACGTCTCCCCCCACCCCCGCACCAGATCGGTCAGCTCCCCTCGGGTCCCCACCCCGAGCTTCCCGAAGATGTTCGACAGGTGGGTGCTCACCGTCCGATCCGAGATTGCCAGCGCCGAGCCGATCTCCTTGTTCGACTTCCGCGCCGCGACGAGCCGGGCGATCTCGGCCTCGCGCGCACTCAGTCCGCCGGCCGCCGCGTTGCGCACGCGCGGGGTCGGGAGGCGCTCGCCGAGGAGGCGCAGCTCCTCGCGCGTCTGCCCGATCTCGCGGCGCGCGCCGAGCCTCACGAAGATCGCGTGCGCTTCGCGCAGCTCGTGCGCCGCCCCCGCCGCGTCGCCGGCGTCGGCGAGGGCGCGCGCGATGAAGCGGCGCAGCCGCGCGGCATCGAACACGAAGGGGACGCTCTCGAGCGCCGCACGCGCGGCCCGCAGCAGCGGGACGGCGCGCGCCGGCTCGCCGGTGAGATACGCCAGCAACGCGTCGGTCGTGTCCGCCCAGGCGAGACCGAGGGCGTGGCCGAGCCCCTCGGAGTCGCGCCGCAGCCGTGCGTTGTGCCGCGCCGCCCGCTCGAAGTCCTCCAGGTACAGCGAGGTCTCGATGATGAACGGCAGCAGCCGGTAGATCGCCCACGCGACGTAGCCGGCACGGTCGGCGATCGCGAGCCCCGCTTCGCCGACGGCGAGCGCCCGCGCGTGCTCGCTGTTCGCCATCAGCCAGCCGGCCATCCCCGTGTACGCCGGCACGACCGCATGCACATCGCTCGTCGCCGCTGCTGCGCGCTCGCCGGCGCCGGTGAGCCTCCACGCCTCCTCGATCAGCTCGCGCGCGCGGTCCATGTCGCCGAGGGCGCGGTGCACGAGCCCCGTCCACACGAGCAGCCGCGGCAGCAGGGTGCGCTGCCCGAGCGCGCGCGCGAGGGGGATCGCGCGGTCCGAGGCCGCGAGCGCGCCTTGCCAGTCGCCGACGCCGGCGAGGTACTCGATGGTGACGTCGGCGGTCCAGAGGCGCAGCACCGGCGACCGGATCTCCTCGGCGAGCCGCTCGCTCTCGCGCGCGTGGCGCGCCGTCGACTCCGCGTCGCCGGTGAGGCCGGCGTGCACGGCCATCGCCCAGTGCGCCGACCACTCCACCTCCTTCTCCCCCGAGGCGGCGGCGTGCAGCGCCGCCTGCTCACCATGCGCGCGCGCCGCGTCCGACGGCCCCGTCCAGGCGTAGAGCAGCAGCAGCCCGCGATGCGCCCGCGCGAGCAGCGCCCGGTCCCCCAGCGCCGACGCCGCGCGCAGCGCGGCGCCGGCGTCGTCGAGCGCCTCGGCCGAGCGGCCGAGCGCGTGCAGCGAGGTGGCGCGTGCGAGTCGCAGCCGCGCCTCGAGCGCTGGCTGATCGCCCACCCCGATCGCGGCGAGCCCGGCATCGAAGTGCCCGATGGCCTCGGCGTGCTCGCCAGCCGACGCCGACATCAGCCCCATCCGCCGCTCCACCGCCGCCACTCTGGCGGCGTCGCCGGCCGCCACCGCGCCATCGCGCGCGCGCCGCCACAGGTCGCGCGCCGCGTCCAGCTCTCCGAGGCGCTGCCGGACGCGGGCCAGCGCCTCGACGATGCGCCAGCGCTCGTCGTTCGAGAGCGTTCCGGCGGCGGAAGCATCGAGCGCCGCCTGCAGGTACGACGCCGCGGCGCTGTCGGCGTAGCGCGCGAGCGCCTGCCGCCCCGCAGCGGCGAGATAGCGCACGGCGCCGGCGCTCGCGTCACCCGAGCTGCCATGGGTGAAGTGGAACGCCAGCTCGTCCGCGTGACTGAGCGCGTCGTCGCCGTACGCGCGCTCAAGCGATTCGGCGACGCCGTCGTGCATCCCCTGCGCCCTGGCACGGCCGAGCGAGGCGTAGACCGCATCGCGCACCAGCGGGTGCGCGAAGTCGTACGCCGCGTCGTGGCCCGGCACCTCGACCAGGAAGTTGGCGCGACGGAGCTCGTCCAGGTCGTCGAGCAGCGCGGGCTCCGCGATCGGGCTCACGGCGCGCAGCGTGGCGAGCCGGATGCGCGCGCCCAGCACGGCGCACAGGTCGAGCAGCTCGCGCGCGCCCGCGCCGAGGCGCGCCACCCGCTCGAGCACGACGTCGCGCACGGAGCGGGAGGGAACGAGCGACTCGGTGCTCCATCCCTCCCACCGACCGCCGCGGTGCGCGAGCTGGCGGGACTCGACGAGCGACTTCAGCGTCTCGTCGACGAAAAAGGGGTTCCCGCGAGTCCACGCGTGCAGCGAGAGGGCGAACTCGCGGACCGCCGCCGCCGGCTCGCCGAAGGTGCGCTGCACGAGCTCGATCGTCTGCTCCGCGCTCAGCGGCGCGAGGCGCACCGTGCGCGCCGCGCCGATCGAGGCGAGCGACTGCTCGACCGAGCGCAGCACCGGAGCGTCGTCGCGCTCCGCGTCGGCGTACGTCGCGAGAATGAATAGATGTCCATCGATCGCGCCCGCGTGCGCCTGCCGCGCCAGGAAGTGCAGCAGCTCCAACGACGCGTCGTCGGCCCAGTGCACGTTGTCGAGCACGAGCAGCAGCGGCCGCCGCTCGGCGAGCCGGCCGACGAGCTGCGCGAAGCTCCAGTGCATGCGCGCCTTCCCCTCGGCCGGGCTCTCACCGGCGCGGCCGGCAGGCGTGAAGAGCGCGGGAAGGATCGGCGCGAGGTCACTCCCCGCGCCCCGCGTGAGGACGGTGAGCGCGCCGGGCTCGAGCCCGCGCAGCAGGGGGAGCAGCGCGTCGGTGAAGATCGCGTAGGGGACTCCCGTCTCCACGGCGAAGGCGCGTCCCTCCGCGACCGCCAGCCCCTGCTCCCTCGCGAGGTCGGCGATCTGCCGCGCGAGGCGCGTCTTGCCGGCGCCCCCCTCGCCGGCGAGGAAGACGGTCTGCGCGCGACCCAACACCGCGTCCCGCAACGTCGCGGTGAGCGAGGCGAGCTCCGCGTCGCGACCGACGAGGGGGACGGGGGGAAGAGTGTGCCGCATCGGAATTGCCGGAAGCTAGCAGGGCGCAAGCGGGCGACTGGCGGCACCCGGCGTGTCCTCGGTGCACACCATACCGCGCCAAGGTCCCACTAGAACAGCTGGAGGTCCCGCGCCGAGACGACGGTGCCCTTGTAACGGCTCCGCACCTCGCGGAGGAGGATGTCGTCCGTGGCGCCGCCGAAATAGAGCTGATGGTAGAGGACGAGCAGGGCCGGGCGCGCCCTCGTCGCGAGGTCGCCGAGCTCGTACGTGGACGTGTGCGCCGCGGCATGGTAGCTCTGCCGCTGGGCCGGTATCCTCTTGAATCCCTCGGCAGCATACACCTCGTGGACGAGCACGTCGCATCCCGCGCACGCCGTCACCACCGCGTCGCTGGCCCGGGTATCGCCCGAGATGACGATCGCACGATCGGCGGTCTCGACGCGGTAGCCGAAAGCGTGCGGCCAGATGGAGTGCGGCACCTCGAACGCCTTCACGACGACGTTGGCGTCGCGGTAGACGATGCCGGGTGACGCGATGTCGGTGGTGCGCGCGGTCCACGACGGCGAGGGCTCGTCGCGGTTGCGCGCGCGCACGTCGCGATCGGGCGCCCATGCGGCGAGGATGTGCCCCATCATGTCGTGCGTGCCCGGCGGCCCGATCACCGTGAGGGGACCGCCGCTGCCGAAGGCGGCATCGGGGCCGTGATCGTACAACAGCGCCGGCAGGCCGAGCGTGTGATCGGAGTGCAGGTGCGTGATGAACACCGCGGGGATCGTGTCGAAGTGAATCCCCTTCGCGACCCCCTCCAGCATGCGCCGCTCCACGCCCGGCCCGGCATCGAACAGGTACAGCGCGCCGTGCACGAGCACGCCGACGCTGTTGCCGGAATGCTCCGCGGTGATGATCGGCGTGCCGGTGCCGTACATCACGACCCGGGTGCGCGCGGAATCCGCGGGGGCTCCGGCCACGCCCTGAGCGAGACACGTGGAAGCGAGATTCGCCAGCAGGGAGGCGAATCCGGCGACCCGGACGATGCGGCGAGCGCGAGCGCGGTCCATGGCGGCGGGGGCGGTCATCACGGGGTTCATGCCGGCGAGCCGCTAGTATGCGTCGCGGGTCACCGGGTCGCCAGACGAGGCACAGTCGCCGCGAGGAAGGGGCTTCACTGACGAGGGGGCACGAGGGGGCACGAGCCGGCGAGGCTGCAGACGCCGGAAGGTCGTCTCAGCCCTGTACGGCGCCCGAATCCATCCAGAACACCTCCCGGTGGTAGCCGTCCAGATCGCGGCCCCACCAGCATGCAGGTCACCGTCGCGTCGGTGAACTGGGTGTTGAAGGTGAAGCCGCGCGCCTCGAAAGAGACGTTGGAGCGCTGGCGGTCGTCCACCGGGAGGTTCTTCGTCGCGGCGGCTCCAGCGCGCGTTTGCTGGTGACAGGGGCGGGAGATTGTGGGCCCTGGAGGTGTGTCCGGATCGCGGGCGTAGCTTTCCCTCGGTCGCGAGGAATGTCCGGCCGAGCGCCGCTCGCGCGTCGTAGAGATGAACAGGGCGGCGTCGGGTCGTCCTCCCCATATTTCGTCAGAGCAAAGGAGCCGGATCGTGAGCGAGTTCATCTATCTCTACCGCACGAACCCCGAGTCGCGCCGCGCCGCGATGGGCACCCCGGAGCAGGCGCAGAAGAGCATGCAGGCCTGGCTGGCCTGGATGCGCGGCCTCGAGGCGAAGGGGCACATCAAGGACAACGGCCAGCCGCTGGACATGACCGGCAAGGTGGTGCGCGGCAAGCAGCGGCAGGTCACCGACGGTCCGTTCGTCGAAGCGAAGGATCTCATCGCCGGATTCACGATCGTGCTGGCGAAGGACATCGAGGAGGCGACGGCGCTGGCGTCGGGCTGTCCGATCCTCGACGGCGAGGGCTCGGTCGAGGTACGTCCGATCGCCTCGATGGCGCCGTAGGCGTCGCGACAAGGTGAGCCTCGACGAGCTTCTCTTCCGTCGCGAGTCGGGGCGCATCGTCGCCGCGCTCACGCGCATCTTCGGCGTGCACAATCTCGCGCTGGCCGAAGATGTCGTGCAGGACGCCTTCTGCCGGGCGCTCGAGCTGTGGCCGGCGCACGGCGTGCCGGAGAATCCGTCGGCCTGGCTGATGACCGCCGCGCGCAATCGGGCGCTCGACGTGCTGCGTCGCGAGCGGACGGCGCGCACCTTGGCCCCCGCGATCGGGCGACTCCTCGACAGCGAGTGGACCCTTGCCCCACTCGTGGACGAGGCGTTCGGCGCGCACACCATCCGCGACGAGCAGCTCCGGATGATGTTCTCCTGCTGCGAGCCGCGCCTCCCCGAGGAGGTGCAGGTGGCGCTCGTCCTCAACATCCTCTGCGGCTTCGGCGCCGGCGAGATCGCCAGCGCCTTCCTTGTCGGCCGCGCGGCGATGGAGAAGCGCATCGCCCGCGGCAAGAGGACGCTGGCCGCGTCGCAGACGCTGTTCGACCTCGGCGATGCCGAGTTCGCGCCACGTCTCGATGCGGTGCGCGGCGCGCTCTATCTCCTCTTCAATGAAGGGTACCACGGCGCGTCGGCGCGGTCGCCGGTGCGGGCCGAGCTGTGCGGCGAGGCGCTGCGGCTGGTCATGCTGCTGCTCGAGCTTCCCGCCGCCGCCACGCCGGAGACGCTCGCGCTCGCCGCGCTGATGCATCTGCATGCCGCGCGACTGCCGGGCCGGCTCGACTCGGCGGGCGAGCTCGCGCCGCTGCTCCGGCAGGATCGATCATGTTGGGACGCGCGGTTGATCGCCGACGGGTTGGGGCTGCTCGATCGCTCGGCATCCGGCTCGCGGCTCAGCGCGTACCATCTGGAGGCGGCGATCGCGGCGGTGCACGCCGCGGCGCCGAGTGTCGAGGAGACCGACTGGCAAGACGTCGTGTCATTGTACGACCGCCTGCTGGCGCTATCGCCCTCGCCGGTGGTCGCGCTCAACCGGGCGATCGCCGTCGCGCAGCTCGACGGGCCGGAGCGGGGGTTGATCGAGCTGCATGGCATCGACGGGCGCGAGCGTCTGGCGGCATACCCCTTCTATCCGGCGGCGATCGCGGAGCTGGAGCTGCGGCGCGGCGATCGTGCGGCGGCGCGAGAGGGATTCCGCGTGGCGATCGGACTGGCGAGGAATGCCGCGGAGCGGCGCTTTCTCGAGCTGCGGCTGCGGAGCTGCGTGCGTGAGGGCTCCGGGGCGTGATCACGGCAGCGGGTGCACCCCACTCGCGAACGTCGTCCCGCTCGCGTCCGGCGGACCGTTGGTCCCGAACTGCGTCGGATAGTCCAGCGCCGGATCGTAGCTGATGTCGTGCAGCGCGCCTGCTGCCGCCGCGGCGCTCGCGCGCGCGAAGAGTGAATCGACCGTCGGCCACTGCGCGGCCGGCCCTGGCGCCGGCTGCCCCGTGGTGACGTCGGTGGCAGACGTCACCACGCCGCCGTCGACGACGAGATGGATGACGTGCCCCGCGTAGGAGATGAAGTAACCGGTGACGCGAAAGTCGTAGGCGTACCGCGCGAGGCCGTGCGACGTCCAGCGCGCGTGGTGGGACGCAATATCACCGGACTGTGAAGTGAGGACGGCGGCGGAGCAGCCGGCGGCGAGCAGTGCCGCCAGCGACAGGGCCGGCCGGAAGAAAAGAGGACGGTGGCGCATCGAAGCCTCGGACAGAGGGGTGTGTGCCTCGCTCTACCCCTTGGCGCGCCGAATGGTCACCGACGCGACGGCATCACGGCTCGCGTCGAGACTCGAGCGCCCCCTCGATCCGCTCGAGTCGGCTCGGGATCTCGGCCAGCGCACGCATCCCGCGGACGAAAGCGATCAACACCCAGAGGCAGAAGCAGAGCCAGGCGACCCAGAGGACCATCGTGAAGATTGCGCCACCAGCGGGATATCCCGGCATGGAACACGACTCCTGTCGTCGTGGGTGAGGTCGTCCATCGTGATGCCGGGGTCCGACGTCAACTCAACAGCAATCGACCACGGAAGTCACGGAGGTCACGGAGGTCACGGAGGAGAGCGGATCGGAGTCTGGTCTCCTACTCCTGTTCCCGCTCACGACCCCAAGCTACGGCGAGCTACGGCTCCACCGGAAGCTTCTCGCGCTGCGTGCGAGCTGGCAGGCTTTCTTCATCGCCTGCGGCTCGTCGTCATCGAGCGAGTAAGTCACCGTAGCGATACGGCCCGGGCGCGAGAAGAAGAAGCTGTCGCTCAGGCAGTCGCCGCAGTCCACCTCGAGCCGGATCCCCGACGCATACGGGGTGACGAAAGGTCGCGCCGGTGGCCGGTACTCATTGAACTGGCCCACCTTCGTCGCCGGATCGGCGTTGCTCGAATCGGTCACCAGCTCGGCACGCAGCAGTCTGGCGACGTACGCCGCGTGACCGCCGCCCGACGTGTCATCGAACACCATGACCGTGAGGCCGCATCCTCGCCGTCAGTCCACGGTATCGTTCGCGCTCAGCGCCCGTCGTCCCTGCGGATCGCGCGAAGAGTCGACTCTCGCCAGCAAGGGCACGTCGATGGTGAACTCACGCGTCACGACAGTCTGCACCTGGAGCGCGGCGCACGAGTCAGGCGATGCGACCGGTGCGGTGACGCTCACTGGCGCAGCGCTCCGTTCCGGAATCGCCGTTGCATCGAGTCGGGAGCTCGCTCGCTGCCACCTCGGCAGGAGCGCGACGAGCGGCACCAGCAGCGCCGCCCCCGCGAGGATTAGCCCTCGTCGCCCGAGCGGCACCTATCGCTTCCGTGGCAGCGCGTAGACGACGAGCTCGTCCCCCTTCCCGAACACGTCGCCGTCTCCCCCCGCGGCGATGGCGACGAACTGCCTCCCCTTCACCGCGTACGTCATCGGCGTCGCCTTTCCGCCGGCGGGAAGAGTCGCGTGCCACAACTCGGCGCCTGTCTCCACGTCGTACGCGTGGAACTGGCGGTCGAGCGTCGCGCCGATGAACACCACTCCTCCCGCCGTGACGATCGGACCGCCGAGGTTCGGTGAGCCGAGCAGGCGCGTCGCTGCGGACTCCGCGCGCGCCGCGCCCCGCGCCGCGGACGCGAGCGGCGTGGCGACGGGCGCCGGCGCGGCCCCGCCGCGCCGCGGAGCCGATGCCTCGCCGACCGGACGCGGCGAACCGAGGGGGACGCGCCAGGCAATGCTCCCCGTCTCCACGTTCATCGCGACGAGGGCACCGAAGGGAGGCGGGGTGCACGGCACGCCGGCGGGGGAAAGGAGGATCCGCCGGCGCATCATGTACGGCGTGCCGCGCATCGACGCATACTCCCAGCCGGCCTCCCCGTGGCCGTCGAACTTCTCGCGCGGGATGAGCTGCACCACGGCAGCGACCTCGTTGACGGGAACGATGACGAGCTGCCGGTGCGGGTCGAAGGCCACGCCCCCCCAGTGCGCGCCGCCGATGTTCGAGGGGATGACGAGCGTCCCGCGCACGCTCGGCGGGGTGAAGATCCCGTCGAAGTCCAGGCCGGCGATCATGGCCCGGCATGCCGCGCGGTCGGCGGAGTCGGCGCCGAAGATCTGCGCGCGGTCGAGAGTCCGCGGGACGAGCGAGGGAAGCGTCGAGAAGGGCTGCGTCGGCGACGCGATCTCGCCGGCGACGGTGCTCGCCGGTACCGCGCGCTCCTCGACCGGCACGATCGGGACGCCGGTGTCGCGGTGCAGCAGGTACAGCATCCCGGTCTTCGTGGCCTGCGCCACCGCCGGGATCATCCGCCCCCCGCGGCGCACCATCACCAGCGCGGGCGGGGAGGCGTTGTCGTAGTCCCAGAGGTCGTGGTGCACCGTCTGGAACGACCAGACCACGGCTCCCGTCGCGGCGCGAAGGGCGACGACGGAGTTCGCGTAGCGGTTGTCGCCGAGCCGCTCGCCGCCGTAGTAGTCGGGGCTCGGACTCGAGGTCGGCACGAACACCATCCCGCGCGCCGTGTCCGCCGCGATCACGCTCCACGCGTTCGCGGCGCCGGTGCGGTGCGCGTTGGTGCCCTTCCAGCTCGCGAACGCCGGATCGTCCGCGCTCTGCGGCACGGGGTCGAAGGTCCATCGCAGCGCGCCGGTGCGGACATCGTAGCCGCGCACCTCGCCGCTCGCCGCATCGGTGCGGTTGTTGTCGGCCACCGCCGAGCCGACGACGATGACGCCGCCGACGATCGCGGGGGGTGAGGTGACCTCGTACTCCTCGAATTCCGAGGGGGCATTGCGCAAGCGGCGGCGCAGGTCGACGGTGCCTCCCTCCCCGAAGCCGGCGCAGGTGCCACCGTCGCGCGCGTCGAGCGCAATGAGGCGCGCGTCGACCGTGGTTAGGAGGATGCGCTTTCCGCATCGCGCCCCTCGCGCCGCGCGCGGGTCGCTCCAGTAGCTGACGCCGCGATTGGCGAAGTCGCCGAACTTCGCGACGTGCGGCACACCGGCGCTGAATCGCCACCGCTCGGCACCAGTCTCGGCATCCAGCGCGAAGACGCGGCCGAGGGCTGTGCTGAGGTACAGCGTTCCGTCGATGACGAGCGGTGTCGCTTCGAACGAGGTGCGGCGTCCCGTGGTGTAGTCGGGACCTGCCTCGCCGGTGCTGAACTTCCACGCGACCTCGAGCTTGGCGACGTTGTCACGCGAGATCTGCGCGAGCGACGAATAGCGCGCGCCACCGGGGTCGCCGCCGTAGCTCGGCCAGTCACGTCCCGACGCGGCGGTGCCGCGCACGACGCTCGGTTGGGCGAGGGCGACAGCGGCAGCGCAGGTGAGGAGCGCGGCGGCGAACGTCAGTGTCCGACACGACATCGGCGTCATCGCGGCACTCCTTCTAGCGGCGGTCCGGACGGGATACGCGAAGCTGGCAACACGGAGCGGCGGGCATGGGGGCGCGGCAACGGCGGCAACACGGAAACGGCAACCCGGCAACCCGGCAACCCGGCAACCCGGCAACCCGGCAACCCGGCAACCCGGCAACCCGGCAACCCGGCAACCCGGCAACCCGGCAACCCGGCAACACGGCAACACGGCAACACGGCAACACGGCAACACGGAAACGGCGGAAACGGCACATCCGGCGCAATGACTTTCCGGCTCCGTGCGCCTCATCAACCTCTCATTGCCCTGCTGTTCGCGCCAGCTCCCCCGCCGCGCGCCGAGCTCAGAGCGATCCCGGGGGATATGCCCCTTCCGCCTCTTCCGCCCTTTCCGTGTCGCCCCTCACCCACCACGCCATCTACCCATCACGCCCTCTACCCGCCACGCCTCACCCACCACGCCCTTACCCACCACGCCCTTACCCACCACGCCCTTACCCACCGTCCAACTCCTCACCCACTACCTCCCGACTCGCCGGCCGCACGGCCTCCCCCATCACCACCCGGATCACTTCCGGCACTGGGCCGAAGAACAACACCAGCCCCACCCGCAGTCCCGACGCCTTGAGGTAGCTGAGCACCTGCGCGCGACAGCCCGGCGGCAGCGCGGAGCCCGCCTTCAACTCCACGACGACGCAGTCATTCACGATCAGATCGGCGCGCAGCACCCCAAGTCGCTCACCGTGAAAGAACACCTCGTACGGCTGCTGACTCCGCACCGGCACGCCACGCTCCCGCAGCACGATCTCCAGCGCCTTCTCGTACAGATGCTCGCGGAATCCGTACCCCAGCTCATTGTAGACCTTGAAGAACGCGTCGATCGCCGGCTTCGTGAGCTCGGCGTTCCGCAGGACCGCCATCAGATCCGCCACAGAAAAGAGGGAGCCCTCTATCCACCGAGAGCTCCCTCCGTGCAACACCGAACCACCGCCCCCCTAACCGATTTCCCGCTATTGCCCGATCCAGTACGTCGCCTTCACCAGGAACACGTTCGTCGGCACCGTCCGGAAGATCGCTCCAACGTCGCGCCGACCGTCGCAATCGCCGAGCGGCGCGAAACCGCTCCGCCGCTGCTGCCAGACGAAATACAGCGACGAGCCGGGCCGGAAGTCCCACCGCACCACCGCATTCCCGCGCAGCGACCGCACGTTGAAGTTCGGCTGCGTCACGGTGAAGCTCGGCGCGGCGCCGCTCCCGTCCGGATCGACGACATAGCGGGCATTTGCGGCATCATAGCTGATCGTCCCGCGATCGGTGCCATACTGCGCAAACGAATACGTGCCCGGCGCGAGGAGCTCCTTGTACCCCTCGTACCGCCCCGCTGACACGAATGGCTGCGCATACATCACGAAGCTCAGCGTCGGCGAGATCGTGACGTCCATCCGCGTGTCGAGCGACAGGGTCGTCTGCGTGAGGGTGGCGAGCGCGTAGCGGCGGCCGTACGTCGCCGTCGCCAGCGGGTCGTTCACCGTGCGGACGAGCTGCTCGGTGTCGTGCAGCCGGCTCCACGATGGGGAGAAGTTGCGATGCACGGTGGCGCTCGGCCGCACGTCGACGGAGAAGCTCGCCTGCGGGAGGTCGCCGCCGAGATCGTCGCGCGTGTACGCGCCGTTCATGCCGAGCACGATCGGCCGTCGGGAATCCGTCGATACGCTGGCGCTGACCTGCCTCGTCGCCGGCCGCCGGCCCTCGGGTCCGCCGCGCAGGAGCTGGTCGTCGAAGAACGCCGGTGTGTAGATCACGCCGAGGGCCGTGCTCCACAGGTTGAGGAAGGTCGCGTTGACGTGCCCCGCGTAGCCCTCGAAGATCGTCCGTCCCCCGTAGTTGACCGCGAGGTTCTGGTAGGCAAATGTGTGCCAGCTCCGCAGGTGCGCCCCCGCCTTGAAGTCCTGGTGGCCGAGCAGTGTGGAGAAGGCGCGATAGCCGGTGCGACTCTGGAAGCCGAGATCGTTCAGCTCGAGACCCGGGCTCGTGGCCTTCACCGCGACCGAGCCGAAGTTCGCCCCCTGCTTCTGCAGCGCGAGCTCGCCGATGTATCCGGTGAGCGACGTCCGCGTCGTGTCGTGGCTCACCCCCAGCGCCCCCGCGTCGGGCCGCTGGAAGTAGTGGTTGCTCGCCCGCTGCGTCAGCGCGATCGCCTGCCGGCTTCCCTGCACCGCGCTCCCCGCGACGAAGCCGCTCGCGATCCAGTTGCGGTTGTCCATGTCGTGCTCGAAGTCGACGCCGCCGAAGGTCGCCGCCGACCGCAGCACCGGGGCGAATACGGTGTCCGCCGCCGCTCGGCTCGTCCGCTCGAGCACCGGCGTTCGCGAAAGGGTTGAGATTCCAGCAGTCGAGCCACTCTGCCATCCCGCGTACGCGTTGTCATCCCGCCGTCGCGGAGCGGCTGTCGGGATCCACTTTCGCGACACCGGAAGCGGCCACGCCGCTGGGAGGACAGATCCCGACGCTCACTTCGTTCGCGCGGGATGACGGGATTCCTTCGTTCGCGCGGGATGACAGGACTCCTTCGTTCGCGCGGGATGACAGGTCGCGCACCCCCTCAATCCACGATGAACAGCGTCGCCCCCCTCGGCGAGATCGAGCGGTGCGCCTCGGCACCGTCGGACACCTGATAGCTCATCCCCGGCGTCAGGATGAAGCGCCGGCCGTCGGCAAGCTCCGTCTCCAGCTCGCCGGTGAGACAGAGCAGGATGTGCCCCTTCTCGCACCAGTGATCGGCCACATAGCCTGGGGAATAGTCGACGAGCCGCACGCGGACCTCCCCGAAGCTGCGCGTGCGCCAGGTGGCATGGCCCGTCTCGCCCGGATGCGTCGTCGGCTCGACCGCCGTCCAGTCGGTGGTGCCGAAGGGGATGTCGGTGAGGCGCACGCTCAGCGCCGGGCCGAGTGGCGCCCCAGCCACGCTGCGGCGATGCAGGCGTTGCCGGTGAACGCGACCCACGACGCCGAGTCCTTGACGCTCGGCGTGATGCCAGGCCGCATGAGGTGAACGGAAACGGCGTAGTCGAGCAACAGGCCGATGACCGCCAACCCCGCGAGGATGATGAGCGCGATGCGCGGCTGCGGCTGGAGCAGGCGGTAGGCGCTGATCGCCAGGATGATGATGATGCCGAGAACGACGTCGGAGCCGATCGTCTCCCGGTGCGGGGGGATCGGCATGCTCAGGATCATCAGCAGCGAGAGCAGCGTGGCGATGACGAGCGCCAGCCGCGCGGGGCCGAGCGTGCGCCCGGGAGTGCGGACGACGCCCAGCGCCAGCATCCCGGTGAGCGACGGCACGAGGGCGAGCAACACCTGAGGACGCGACAGCGGACCAGGGTGCGAGTTCACCACCGCGAACCAGGCGAGGGCGCCGAGCACCACGCCGGCGATGCCGAGGAAGGGACGCAGGAGTCGCTCGCGACGGGTACTCAGAACGGTGTTCAATGTGTTCTGCCGGAAGAGAGGGGCCCGCTCACATCACGATGGCGCGATGACCTCGCCCGTCGCCGACCCTTCCACGCTCGCGACGTACGACTTCGCGACCGTGGCAGCAGGCAGGCCGTACTGGGGATCCTGTCCCATCGCCGCGAGCGTCTCGCTCACCCATGGGGGACTGACGACGTTGACGCGGATCCCGCGTGGCGCCTCGAGCGCCGCCGCCCGGGCGAACCCCTCGAGGCCGGCGTTCACCAGGCTGATCGCCGCGCTGTTGGCCATCGGCTTCTGCGCGAGCACGCCGCTCGTCAGCGTGATGGAGCCGCCGTCGGAGAGCGACGCGAAGCCGTAGCGCGCGACGTTGACCTGGCCCATCAGCTTGTTCTTCAGGCTCGCCGCGAAGTCCTCGTCGGTGAGCTCGGCGAGCGGCTTCCACGCGCCACTTCCCGCGGCGCTGACGATCGCGTCGACGCGCCCGACGCGAGTGAGGAGCGCCTTCACCGAGGCCGGGTCCGTGAGGTCGACGTGCTCCGGCGCTTTCGTGTGGCTGGCCAGAATGAGGTCGTGGCTGGAGAGGGCGGCGGCGACCGCGCGCCCGATGGTGCCGGTGGCACCGATGAGGAGGATTCGCATGGAGAAGGGAATCGGGCGGTGGGCGAGAAGGTTCGCGCGGATGGACCGCACGGAAGAGGTGATCGCGTTCCCGTCAGCGCACGTGGATGACGTGGAACATCCCGAGCTCCGCTCAGCATGTGGGCCGAGCCGAGGAGGATGGCGATGGCGCTGGCGCCCAGCCGAAGCTGTCTCATCCCCCCCGCGCCGCCTCGATCGCCGCGACGTCGATCTTCTTCATCTGCATCATCGCCTCGAACACGCGCTTGGCGACGGCCGGATCGGGATCGGTGACTCCCCGCGTGAGGGCGACCGGCGTGATCTGCCACGACAACCCCCATCGGTCCTTGCACCAGCCACACTCGCTCTCCTGCCCGCCGTTGCCGACGATCGCGTTCCAGTAGCGATCCGTCTCGGCCTGGTCGTCGGTGGCGACCTGAAACGAGAATGCCTCGTCATGCTTGAACATCGGGCCGCCGTTGAGACCGAGACAGGGAATGCCCATCACCGTGAACTCGACGGTGAGCACGTCCTCCTGCTTCCCAGAGGGATAGTCCCCCGGCGCGCGGTGCACGGCGTTCACGGAAGAGTCGGGAAAGGTCTCGGCGTAGAACCGCGCCGCGTCCTCGGCGCCGCCATCGTACCAGAGGCAGATCGTGTTCTTTGCTGGCTTCACCATGTCAGTGCTCGATGAAGAGGAATAGCCGAGGCTGGACCGAGGACATGCTCGCGGTCGAAGAGCATTGGCACTACGATACTTCCCGATCGTCATCCGGCAAGACCACGGCGGTCGCGGCGCCCGTGCCCCGCCTCTCCGCACGCAACAGCTGTTTCGCTTGGCGCCTCACTGGGCGCCGCCGTGGAGCTCGATCAGCTCCTGCACCTCTCCTCGCATCGCCTCGTCCAGCCGGAAGATCGCGACGTGATCGACGATCGCATCCATGGTCAGCGGCAGCGCCAGCCTCGCCTCGGTCGCGGCCTCGCGCAACTCGGCCGGATCGGTTGCGCGCCCGATCGTGATGTGCGGTCGATACACGTGCGTCGGGGAGCGATGGGACGCGAGCACGCCCCGGTATGACCGCTCGTGCAGCTCGCTGAACGTATCCGCACCCACGGCGAGGTCCAGGAAGAGATACTCTCCATCGACCTGCGGTGCGCTCGCTATGCCGTCGCGGAACGGGACGGTGCCCGCTATCGCTGCCACAACGTGAACCCTCAGCTCGTCCGCGGCGATCGTGCTCGCGAACGGAAACACCATGGTGACGTGCGCGGCAATGAACGCCGCAAGGGGATCGAAGCGAGCTCTGACTGCCTCGATCTCCTCCTGCGCCTCGGTTCGTGGAAAGGCGACGACAGCGAACTGAGTCATCCAGGGACATCCGTCGTGCACCCGCTACACACCTCGACCCCGCTGCCGGTCGTCACCCGACGGCCGGACTGTCGAGCAGGGCCCTTGCCCTC
The DNA here is from genome assembly GCA_038325515.1 of Gemmatimonadales bacterium. Classification (GTDB taxonomy): domain Bacteria; phylum Gemmatimonadota; class Gemmatimonadetes; order Gemmatimonadales; family Gemmatimonadaceae; genus AG11. Next base: position 39,542 of record JBBQJC010000011.1, read on the forward strand.
GCGACATCCTCGCCGCGGACGATGAGTGATGTGCGTCCAGCCAGCGTCGTGTGAAAACCGAATCCGGAATTCGCCGATCGCGTCGCGGCCTCGCTCCCGTTCGCTCCGAGTATCGCGGCGCCGAGGCTCGCCTCCCCTTCGCTCACGTACGCACGGACGATCTCTTCAGGACTCATGACGGATCTCCTCGGGAAGTATCGGACGCGGCCATGACGCCCCAGCAACGCTGCGGCCTCCCCATGCGGAAGGTCCAGTGGCCAGCGCGCGATGACATCGCGCCCGTGCCCCCTTCTTCCGCTCTCGTCATCTGCAACGCTCACTCGTTGGTGCCGCGCGCGACACGTCGAAGGCGCCCTCCGGAATGCTTCCCCCCATCCAGATCTCCAGACGTCGATCTGCGCCGGCGGAATCGGATGCGGCGAGAGCCAGCTCCTGCCCATCCGTGCCGAGCAGCCAGATCGAGTCGTAGGAGCCGCCTCCACCGGGCCGCGATCGGTGCTGTCCGACGAGAAGGCAGCCTGCAAGAGGGCCCCGCGGAATGATCATGAGACTGTTGCCAGGAGCCACGAACCATTCTCGGCCCGTCGCGACGTCCACGGCATGGACTGCGTCCGACGTGACCCACGCGTCACTCAGGAAATAGATACGGCCGCCGTCCGGTGAGAACTGCGGAGAGGACAGCGCGGCGAGCGTCCGCTGGACGCTGTCTGCGGCGCGGCCTGTGACGAGACGCCGAGCGTCGGTCCCATCGGAGCTCGCGATCCAGAGCTCCGTGGCCTGCTCCTCACCGAGCGCCGTCTGGACGACACGTCCGGGCGTGGCGCGAATGAAGGCCACCCGCCCGTTCGACGCATGGATGACGCCCCCGTCGGGAAGCTGGATCCGGCTGGCGGTCCTGCATGCTGCGAGCGCGATGGCGACGACGACGACGACGATGAACCTTCTCATTCTCTCCTCACGAAGAGGGAGCCTCCGCCTGGCGTCCGAGCTCGTCAGCCTGCTGCGGTCGCGTCCATATCGCCGAGTATCGCCAATCCGCGTGCTGCTCGAGCTTGACGCCCGGCAGCAGCTCCGGATATGTCCGCCGGACCTCGGCAGGCGTCAGATACACCTCCCCCGCCCCGTGCCGGTCGTACAGCCGCCCGACCTCGTGCGATCCGCGACGGTTCAGCAGCCGCCGGGCGCGTTGCTGAACCGCCCCGACGATATTCGGCAGGAGGTAGCGAAGTCCGGGTCTCGTCACCACGTCCTGCAGCAGGAGTACGCCAAGTGGTGCCACGAGCTCGGCAAGGCGCGCGACGATGGCGCGCACGGCGAAGTGGTGAACCACATTGACGGAGACCACTACATCGAAGCCTCGCGGCGGGAGCGACTCCGCCATCACATCCCCGACCAGGTAACGCACGCTCAACTCTGGCGGCGTGCGCGCGGATGCCAGCGCGATCATCTGCGGAGCGATATCGAGAGCTGTCACGCGCAGTCCACGTCCCGCGAGCGCGCGTGCCACCACTCCATCCCCGCAGCCGACATCGATTGCATTTCGCGCATGAACTGGCACATGGCGCAGGAGAGCTCGCTCCGCAGGCGTCAGCCGAGCTCGCGCCTTGCTGCCTGCCAGCGCGGCGGCTATCGCATCGAAGTCGGCGATGATCTCACGATTCGTCTTCATCCATTGCGCTTCGCGAGACGTGATGGCCATCCAGGGAGCGTCGCCAGAACACTCTCACGTGCCGGGCATCCAGGCGCAGCCGGCGTTCTGCGCGCGGATGAGTGCATAGATGCCCGATGGGACGAGGATCGCGCCCGGTATGAGATTGTTGCGCCACTCCGTCTTCACGGCCTCCGGATCCCGCTGCCGCTTCTCGGCCATGCCGGTTGCCCAGTTGCCGAGAGCCACGTCGCAGACCAGGCAGATCAACCCTCGCCGTTGCAGGGGCTCGAGCGCATGCTGGGTCTCCCAGCCCTTGGCTCCGTCGCGCGCCTTCCAGTACACGTTGCGAGTCGCCGCCACGCCGGTGTTCGGGTCCTTGATCTTTTGATCCTCGCCGATGGCGTAGCGTTCCCACAGCGCGTCGTTGAGAGCCATCGGCGTTCCCATGCGCCGAAAGACGATGACCGGGCGCATCTGCTGGTCGCTCGTCCCGTGAACGGCATGGAAGTCGTCGAGAAACGAGCTTACGTAGCTGAGAACGCTGCCGTCGCTCACCTCACTCGTGTTGAACACGACACGGTGCTGCGCTGGCGCCAGGCGATCGAGCCATGACGTATCCCACGGACCGCCGTCGCGCCGGGACGCGGCGTGCAGCTCATCAACGTCGACCGTGAGGCTCGCAGCAAGCGCGCCGAGCTGCCCGATGAACTCTCGCCGAGCGATTGTCATCCTGACCTCCCCATTGAGGAATCTCGTTGCCAGAGGCGGCCTTCCCAGCTCCCCGCGACCATACAGTCACGTTAGTGAGCGAACCGCGAAGCCTCCCTCGCGCAGCTCGCATCCCCGCCCGGCGCCTCGGCTCGATCGCGGGCGACTCCAATCATTGCGAAGGCAGCGCGGCTCCGCCAGCCGTCCGTCCCATTCGGCGCTCCGCCGCGATCGCCGCCCCCACGAGCAGCATCACCCCCAGGCTCATCGTCCCGAGCACGAACGGGATCGCCATCAGGTTCGCGCAGCAGCGCGCGCAGTGCACACCGTAGCGCAGTCCCCGCCACCACGCCGCACGCGCATCGGCATCGGCATCGCGCGCACCCGGACACGCGAGCATCTGCCGGCAGCACGCGAGATCCCGCGCCTTCCGCGGCGCCAACTGGTAGGCGATGGCGACTGCCACGATTACCCAAGCGGTGGCGGGATCCAGGCGGCCGACGAGCCCCGAGACCGGATAGGCCAGCAGCCCGATCCCGATCCACACCACGAAGTATCCGGCGGCAACCATCACCGTGAGGATACCGGCGCGCAGTGCGCCGGCACCCACCACGTACCGCCGGTAGCGCACCAGCAGCGGGAGCAGCGACGGCAGCATCATCGCCGCCGTCATCACTGTCCACATGCCGACGAACGCCGCGACCGCGGCGGTCCCCGTCTGGCCCGGCATCTCCATGTCCATCGCTCAGACCGGATACTCGTCGCGCCGACGCCACCAGAAGTCCTGCTCGTTCCGGCCCAGCGGCGCGCGGTCGAGCCACTGGTAGGCGCCCCACAGCCCATCCAGTCCGCGGCCATAGGCGGAGTACGTGTGGAACAGCTCGCCGTCCTGCAGCACGAAGGCGCTGATGCCGGGCCGATCGATGGTCCCCCCCTTCACCGGTGCGCTCGGCGCCGGCTCACGACGGTAGTTGTACTCGACGCCGGCCTCGCGCTGCTCCTTCGTGAACGTCACGCCGAAGTCGGCGTTGAAGTCAGTGCCGAACGACGACACGAACGGGTAGCGCCACCCCATCCGCTCCCGGTAGGACTCCAGCTGCGCGAACGGCGCCCTCGCCACAGCCGTCACCATGACGTCATGGTTGGCGAGATGCGTGGCGAACCCGTCCAGCCCGTCCGCGATCGCCGAGCATGCGGGACATCCCGCCTCCGCGTCGGGTCCCAGCATGAAGTGCTGGACGAGGAGCTGCGACCGGCCGCGAAAGAGATCGGCCAGCGTCACACTCCCCTCACCGGTCTCGAAGCTGTAGCTTTTTTCCACCTTCACCCAGGGCAGCTCCATCCGCTTGCGCGCCAGCTCGTCCCCCTGCCGCGTGTGCGCCTTCTCTTCCGCGAGCAGCTCGCGCCGCGCGGCCAGCCACTCTTCCCGGTTACCTGTTGCATGCATCGTCATCATCGCTGTGTCTCCTCGCGTTGGGTGTGATCTTCCGTGCGACGGAGAGATAGATCGCGATGACTGCAACGTGAGAGTTACAAGTGTGACGGGATTCCGCGCGGCGCGCTCATGGATTCGCTGATCACCGCCGCGGCGCGCGCGCTGGCCGTCGGCGACCCGCTCGGCGCCCTCAAGCGGGTGGCCCTGCGCGACGACCCGCCAGCACTCGCCCTCCGTGGCATCGCGATGGCGCAGCTCGGCGATCTCGCGCGGGCGAAGATCCTGCTGCGGAGCGCCGCCCGCGCTTTCGGGCCCAGGGAAACCGTCGCGCGCGCGCGCTGCATCGTCGCCGAGGCGGAGATCGCGTTCGCGGCCCGCGACCTGGGGTGGTCGGCAACGGCGCTCTACACGGCCCGCGCGACGCTCGAGGCGCACGGCGACCGGGTGAACGCCGCGCACGCACGCTACCTCGAGATCAGGCGCCAGCTGCTGCTCGGCCGCACCGACGACGCGGAACGCGCCCTCGCCGCGCTCGATCCCGTCACCCTTCCCCCCGCGACGCGCGCGGTGCACGAGCTCATCCTCGCCGGCATCGCCATGCGACGGATCCGTGCGGCTGACGTGCGCCTGGCGCTGTCACGCGCCGCGCGCGCCGCGAGCGACGCCGGCATCCCGGCGCTCGTCGCCGAGGTCGAGCAGGCGACGCGCCTGTTCGGCGCTCCCGCGGCCAGGCTCGTCGCGCAGGGCGAGGAGCGCGTGCTGGGGCTCGAGGGGGTGGAGGCCGTCCTGGCATCCGACGCCCTGGTGGTGGATGCCTGCCAGCGAGTGGTCCGCGGCGGTGGCCGCGTCGTCTCCCTCGCCACTCGGCCCGTGCTGTTCGCCCTCGTGCGTACGCTCGCCGAGTCGTGGCCGGCGGATGCCCCGCGCGACATGTTGATCGCGCGCGCCTTCGGCTCGCGGTTCGTGGATGAGTCGCATCGCGCGCGGCTCCGTGTCGAGATGGTGCGCCTGCGCGCGGCGCTTCGCGACCTGACCGGCGTGAGCGCCACGAAGCGCGGCTTCGCCCTCTCGCCCGATGGCGCACGCGAGGTAGTCGTCCTGGCGCATCCGGTCGAGGACGAGAACGCCGGCGTCCTCGCCCTCCTCGCCGACGGAGAATCGTGGTCGAGCTCCGCGCTGGCGCTTGCGCTCGGCACGAGTCAACGCACAGTTCAGCGCGCGCTGGAGGCGCTGGAGGCGAGCGGCAAGGCCCAGTCTTTCGGGAGAGGGCGCGCGCGCCGGTGGGTCACGCCACCCCTTCCCGGATTCGCGACAACCTTGTTACTCCCCGATGCGCTGCCGATCCCGTAGACTCCGGGCATGACCACGACCAACACGACCCGCGCCGAGATCGTCGGCGAGTACGGCCCCTTCCCCGGCGTCGCGCAGGTGGCCGGCGTCACTTGCGACGGACACCATGTGTGGTTCGCGTCGGGCGGCGCGCTGAACGAGCTCGATCCGGAGAGCGGAGCGCTCGTGCGCACCCTCGACGTTGCCGCGCACGCCGGCACCGCCTTCGACGGCACGCACCTCTACCAGATCGCCGAGGACCGCATCCAGAAGATCGATCCGGCGAGCGGCAGCGTGCTCTCGAGCATTCCCGCCCCGGCGGGCGGATGCTCCGGCCTCACCTGGGCCGAGGGGTCGCTGTGGATCGGGGAGTATCGCGCCCGCAAGATCCACCAGATCGATCCCGACACCGGCGCCGTACGGCGCACCATCACGTCCGACCGCTTCGTTACCGGTGTCACCTGGGTGGACGGCGAGCTGTGGCACGGCACGTGGGAAGAGGAGGCCAGCGACGTGCGCAGAGTGGACGCGACGACCGGCGCCGTGCTCGAGCGCCTCGAGCTCCCTGAGGGAGTGAAGGTCTCCGGGCTCGAATCGGATGGCGGCGAGCGGTTCTACTGCGGCGGCGGTCCCACCGGAAAGGTGCGGGCCATCAGGCGCCCGAAGAAGGGCTGACGCCGCCGTGTGGTGTGGGACGCGTGGCTCTACTCGCATGACTGGTGGCGTGGAGGCAGGGCGAGCCTGCCTCCGCGACGACTCGCATCGCGCGCAGACACCGATCATCACCGCCGCGTCGGAGCGACACGCGGCGGCGTCCTGACTCAGGGCGTGCCGCCGAGAGTCATCGCGAACGTGCCCAAGACCCCGGGGGCTGATTCGGGATATCCGTTGGTGAAATAGCCGGCACCGGTGCCAGTGCTGAAGTTGCAGGACCCGCAATACACCACCGCGAAGCCCGATGGGGCGGACGGATCGGGAGGTGACGCGGGCGGCGGCGGATACGTCGAGAACGGGGCCTGGAGGATGAAGGCGACCGGCAAAGCCGAGTTTCCGGACAAGCCCACCGTGTAGCTCATGGGGATGCCTGAGCTCACCGCCGTTCCATCCGCATTGAACGAGACAGCCATCGCGAGGGCTGCGTCACCATTCGGCACGAACGTCCAGTCGACCGAATCCTGCCCCGCACCGAGCATGCTTGCCATTTGATCGTGTCTCCGGTTTCCGGGTTTTCCTCGAGCTGCTGAGTTCGGCGAGGGCACCATCGTAGCGCTCGGACCCGGTGTGCACCAGCCTCGATTGATCGGCAGGGGGGTGGACAGCTCGCTCCGCCTCTGCTGGCCGGGCCGGCTCGCGCGGTCTCCGACTCGCTGCAGGGGACTGACGCTCGTCCTCGGGTGACCTCTTCCTCAGGCCAACACCGCGCGACGCGCGCGATCCTCCTCCCACTCCACGAACGGGCCGTCGAAGTCGGCGAGCCGTGTCCCGTCGAACCACCAGACGCGCGTCGCGACCTCCCGCAGGAAGGCGCGGTCGTGGCTCACCAGCAGCACCGTGCCGTCGTACTCGTCGAGCGCGTCCTCGAGCACCTCGATGTTCTCGACATCGAGATGGTTCGTCGGCTCGTCGAGCACCAGGAGGTTGGCATGCGCGAGCGTCATGCGCGCGAGCGCCATCCGCGCGCGCTCGCCACCGCTCAGCGTGCCGATCTCGCGGAGGACCTCGTCGCCGCTGAAGCCGAAGGCGCCGAGGTGGTTCTGCACCTGGCCGCGGTTCCAGAGCGGACGCTCGTCCTGGATCGCGTCGAACATCGACTTGCGCAGCGGCAGGTCGGCCAGGTCCTGCCGGAACCAGGCAGCGGTGATCGAGCCGCCGACCCGCGCCTGGCCGGCCGCGGGCGCGCGATCGCCGAGGATCGTCGAGATGAACGACGACTTGCCGGCGCCGTTCGGGCCGACGAGCGCGACGAAGTCGTTCCGTCGCAGCACTGCCGTGAAGCCGTCCACGAGCACGCGGTCGGGCACCTCCACGCGGAGCCCGTCGATCGCGACCACCTGGTCGCCGCCGCGCTCGGACGTCTCGAACTGGAGGCTCATCGCCGCCGGATCGCCGGGCGGCGGCGCCAGCCTCGGCAGTCGCTCCAGCCGCTTGCGCTTGCCCTTAGCCTGGAAGGAGTTCACGCCGGCGATGTTGCGGCGGATGTACTCCTCCTCCTTCTTCACGTACGCGCGCTGCTTCTCCATCTCGCGCTCGCGCGTGAGCCGCCGCTCCGCCCGCTGCGGCACGAACTGGCTGTAGTTCCCCTTGTACGTCTCGCTCGAGCGGGCCTCGACGTGCAGGATGTTCGTGCAGATCGCGTCCATGAAGGCGCGATCGTGCGACACCACGATCACCGTCTCGTCGGCCTCGTTCAGCCAGTCCTGCAGCCAGGTCGTGGTGTCGAGGTCGAGATGGTTGGTCGGCTCGTCGAGGAGGAGCAGGTCGGCGGGGGCGATGAGCTGCGCGGCAAGCCCCACGCGCCCGCGCTCCCCCCCCGACAGCGACGACACGAGCCGTGTCTTCGACTCCTCGGCATCGAAGCCGAGTCCCTGCAGCACCGCGTCGACGCGTGCGTGATAGACGTAGCCGCCGAGATCGGCGAACCGCTCCTGGTCGCGTCCGAACCGTTCGAGGAACTCGCCGGTGACGCGCTCGCCCAGCTCACCGAGCTCGATCGCCTGCCCGGCGATGCGCTGTTCCAGGGCCATGACGTCGCGCCAGGCGGCGGCGCCCGCCTCCCAGACCGTGGTGGCGCCCTCGAAGGCGCGGTGCTGGTCCAGCAGGGCGTGCCGGAGTCCCGGCTTGCGCGAGACGCTCCCCACCGTGGGCTTGAGATCCCCGGTGATGATCCTGAAGATCGAGGTCTTGCCGGCGCCGTTGCGCCCGATGATCCCCCACCGCTCGCCGTCGGCGACGGTGAAGGTGATGTTCTTGAACAGTTCGGTCGCGCCGAAGGAGACGCCGACGTTGGAGACGGAGAGGAGGGTCACGCAACAGATGGGAGAGGAGCCAGGCGAAGCGGCAGCGGCGCGCGGGAGGGGCGCTGCGAGGTACGATGATCAGCCTGCGAAAGCTAAGCCCTTGCCGTCGTCAGGGGCGCCTGGGCGGTCGCTGGGCGCTCGCTTCACCAGCTCACCCGACAGCTGCAGCGGGTCGATGGCGACTTGACGACTCTCAGCTCCAGCTACTGGCGACGGGCCCTGTCGGAGAGCTTGGATGGACCCCGCCGACGCCGGCCGTGCCCTCGGTCATCGACAGAGCCCCGAATGCGCAATCAGCTCACCCTGCTGGCCGCCGTCTCCATCGTCGTCATCACGACTGCCTGCGCGTCATCCGGCGGCGGTGCCCCATCCGCCCGATCGAGCTGCGCGCTCCTGCCGGGCGACTCCGTCTTCGCCGCCCACGCTCCGGTCTTCCGCGACTGCGCCGTGACGACGAAGGCCAGGGTGCTCTCCACGAGCGTCCATGCCGAGTTCACCCCGACCGGCGCGGCGAGCTGCGACAGCGCCGAGTACGAGTTCGTCGTGACTCCCGGCGGGTTGGTCGACGTCGAGACCGCGCGCCTGGTGAAGTCGAACGACCAGCAGTTCGCCGATGCGGTACGCCTGGTGCGAGCGCGCCTCAAGTACGAGCCCGCCACGCGCGACGGCGCCCCGGTCGCGCAGATCGCAGACTTCAAGCAGGCCATGCAGCGAATGACGGTAGTCGTGCCCGCCGGCACCTCGCCGTCATCGGTGCGGCCACGTGGTATGAGCAGCCGGCCGACCTGCTGATCGTCTCACGGGTCATGAGAGCCGGCCGAAGGTCCTGGCCAATCGTCAGCGCCTTTCCAGGCTTCCCGGATTCAGCGTGATGAAGACGAGCACCGTGACGACCGCGACGGCGACCGCCGTAATGGAGTGCGTGCGCGCCGAGAGGTAGACGGCGAGCAGGCTCCCCGCCTCGAGCGGCGCCCACGCCATCATCGCCCGCGGCGTCGCCGCGACCCAGTACGCGTCGGCCGGCTCGGCATTCGTCTTCCTGGGAACGCGCCGCCGAAGCAGGAGCGACAGCGCACACGTGCCGAGGGAGAGCGCCAGCAGCGCGGCGATCAGGCGTGGCGTGAGCTCGATCGACGAGGGATCGGACGGCTTGAAGACGAAGAAGCCGACGACGGCGAACAGAAGGACGCCCGTCACCATCGCGCCGTGCATGATGCGCGCTGCCTGGAAGGGCGGAAGCGTTGTCTGGGGTTCAGTCATGCGCGAGAAGATGCACCGCGGATGGCGCAACGGCGACGGGCAGCCTCCGGAGCAGAGACAATTCTCAGCTAGGCGTCCGGCTGGCTGATCGCGTGAGGGCGCCGCGACCGAACAGCGCGGCCACGAGCACGACGACTGTTGCGATCAGTCCGGATCGCAGACCGTGGCGGCGGCCTCGGTCGCGTAACCGCGCCCCCACGCCGGCACCGCCACCCAGTAGCCCAGCTCCGCGCTGGCGCTCGCCGGCGCGAGCACGAGGCTCACCGCTCCCAGCCGCGTTCCGTGCTCTTCCTCGACGATGGCGTAGGTGAGCCGCTGTCGCGCATTCCACGCCGCCCTGTGCGTGGCGATCCACGTCTCGGCGGCGCCGAGTGGATAGGGATGCGGGATCGTGAGCGTGGTATCGGCGATCTCCCAAGCGCCTGCGAGCGCCCGTACCTCAGCCGCGTCGGCGAGGGTGAAGGGGCGGACACGAAGGCGCTCGGTCGCGAGAGTGGGTTGGTCGGCGGACGCTGTCAATTCTCGAATGTCCGGTTTGACGCATGACGCCGCGCGGAAGGGAACGCGCCCCAACCTGCGATCCCACCCGGTCCCGCGCGAACCCCGCCCCGAAACATCTCCGTCCCTCGCCTCGTCTTCCCAGCATGACGCACCCCTCCCCCGACTTCCTCGACCTCCAGACGGCCCTGGCCGGCGAGTACTCCCTCCAGCGCGAGCTCGGCCGGGGCGGCATGGGGATCGTCTACCTCGCCCGCGACGTCCAGCTCGACCGCGACGTCGCCATCAAGGTCCTCCCCACCCACCTCGCCCGCACCGCCGCGGCCCGCGAGCGGTTCGTCCGCGAGGCCCGCATGGCGGCGAGCCTCTCGCACCCGCACATCGTCCCGATCCACCGCGTCGGCGAGGCCGGCGGCTTCGTCTTCTTCGTCATGAGCTACGTCGAGGGCGAGACGCTCGGCGAGCGGCTCCGCGCGCACGGCCCCCTTCCCCCCGTCCAGGCGACGCGCGTCCTCCGTGAGGTCGCCTGGGCGCTCGCCTATGCCCACGGCCGCGGCATCGTCCACCGCGACGTCAAGCCCGACAACATCCTCCTCGAGGCGGGCACGGGCCGAGCCCTCGTCACCGACTTCGGCATCGCCCACGGCGGCGAGGATGCGGCCCCCGACACCGACCCGGGCAGGATCATGGGGACCGCCCACTTCATGAGCCCCGAGCAGGGGGCGAGCGAACAGGTGGACGGACGCAGTGACATCTACTCGCTCGGCGTCGTCGGCTACCTCGCCGTGAGCGGGCGTCTTCCGTTCGAGTCGCCGAACCTCCCCGCCCTTCTCGTCCGCCAGGCGACGGAGGCGCCGCCGAGCGTGATGACGGCAGCGCCCGGTCTCCCCCCGGCGCTCGCCGCCGCGATCGACCGGTGCCTCGCGCGCGACCCCGACGGCCGATTCGCCGACGGCGAGGCGCTCGCCGCCGCGCTCGTCCCCGCCGTGGACACGCGCCCCTCGCTCCCCGCGACGCTGCGCGCCTGGCTCGGGTCGAGCAACCCCGCCACCGCCGCCTACCTCGCGGCGTCCGGCGGCTTCACCTTGATGACGCTCGGCAACATCGCCAACACGATCGACAACGGGAATCTCTGGACGAACAAGCAGATCCTCGACGTCGCCATCCTCTCGACCCTCGCGGTATCGGCGCTCGTTCCCATCGTCGGCTTCCAGCTGGTCCGGACCCGCCGCCTCTTTCGCGCGGGGTACACCCTCGCCGACCTCCGCACCGCGCTCGACGTCGCCGCACGCGAGCGCTCGGAGGGCGAGGCCCTCGCCGAGGTGGGACCCGAGACGACCAGGGCGCGGCTCCTGCGCGCCGGCTTCTTCGGCGGCGCGACCTGGGGCGCCGTCACGATCTTCCTCGTCCAGACCGGCGCGTTCGATGAGCGCACTGTCGGTCCCTTGCCCTTCGTGCTGCCGCTGGTGACCACCGCGCTGCTCGGCGTCGTCTGCAACATGCTCGACATCCAGCTCATTCCCGACGTGATCCGCAACCGGCTCAAGCCGGGGCTCCGCGACCGCCTCTGGCGCAGCCGGCTCGGCGCCTGGGTCGCGCGCCGGCTCGGCGCCCCGGAGCGCACGCGTCTCGCGGGCGCGGCGGCCTTCCGCGCCACCGAGGCGGCGCTCGGCGTCGCCGCGTCGGAGCTCTTCGCCGCGCTGCCGAAGGCGTACCGCGAGCAGCTGGCCGAGCTCCCCGCGACGGTTGCCGCGCTCGAGGCCCGCGCCGTGAAGGCGCGCGCCGAGGTCGATTCGCTCGCCGCCCTCGCGCCGTCGGGCTCGGTCGACGCGGCCCTCCTCGCCGCACGGCGCGAGCGGGCCGCGGCGCATCTTGGCGAGTGCGTCGCCGCGTTGGAGGGGATCCGGCTGGACCTGCTGCGCCTGCACGCCGGGGCGGGCGACCTCGCCCCCCTCACCACCCTGCTCGACGCGGCGCGCGTGCTCGGCGAGGACGTGAGCCGTCTGGCCGAGGCGCGTGACGAGGCCGAGGATGGCACGCGGCGGAGGCTCGGCGCGGGGCGGATACCGACGCCGGTGTAGAGATTCGGCGCAGGGATGTCATCCCGCACGAGCGTCAGCGAGTGTCGGGATCTACCGTGTCACGAGTGTGGAGGGCGCCTCGCCGCGCTCAGGAACGCGATGACGTCCGACGCAAATCGCCCAGGCTGCTCGGCCCACATGAAGTGTCCGCCGTCCGGGTACTCCACGATCCGCCCATTCGGGAGCGTGGCGGCAAACGCTCGCTGCGGCTCGACGTTCGCCTGGTGGTCTTCGCGGCCGGCCACCACGAGGACTGGCATGACCAGCCGCTGCGCATCACGAAAGCGGTAGCCCAGGAGCCCTGCCTTGATGAGCGCGGTCGACAGCTCGCCGGTGTTCCGCAGGCCGGCTGCATTGTCTGCCCGATTGACGAGGCGCTCCGTCGCCGGATCCGGGAACATGTTGCCATTCACGAAAGCCTGCAGGCCCCCGTCCTCGAAGACGTGGTCCGCGTAGACGTTGCACTTGAGGTCGGAGCCGGCCACCGCAGCCGCCAGCGCGCGCGCGTAGACGGCCGGGTTGGCCTGCGCGAGGCGGTCGCATTGGATGTTGAACGTGGCCGGGATGTCGGGCCCGGCGGCGGCGAGGACCATCCCCGACACATGCTCCGGATACTTCGCACCGTATTCCATGGCCACGATGCTGCCCACGCTATGGCCGATCAGCGCGATCCGAGGTACCCCCCAGCCACGGCGCAGACGTTCCAGGTCGTCGACCAGCAGGGCCAGGGAGTACGCCCGGTTCCACGGTCGCTCCGATCGGCCGCTGCCACGCTGATCGAGATAGACCATGCGCAGCGATCTCTCGAGCGCGGGGCCCGCCAGCGTGGCGAAGCTCTGGCTCCCTTCGCCAGGGCCGCCGTGGAGAAACACGACTGGCGGGGCGGCAGTCGCCGAGCTGCCGGCGACGCAGTACCAGAGCCGCACGCCGTTGACCACGGCGGTGTGGGGTCCTGGCCGCAGATCGGGTGACACCGCGTCCGGAACCCTGGCCGAGTCGGCGACGCCGCAGGCCGGTTCCGCCCGCGCCACCGGCTTCAGGCGGGTGCCCCAGTGCACGACGCTCGCGGGCCGTGCGGCGGCAAGTGCGAGCACCATCAGCGGCCAGTACATCATCGCGGATCCTCTGAATAGCCGGGCCATCGTTGCAGCCCCCTATCGAGCGCTCGGCGGAAGGTGGAGGCAATCCGGTCGGGGCGCCAGCTCGACGTCGCCTCGGTGGCGGACGCCGTTCGTCGGCCGTGACTGGCGGGCGAGCCACGCGGCGGCAACTCAGCTCCGGAGACGCACCTTTGGAGCTTCGAATCGTGCTGGTGCGTCGCGCGCCTCCGTAAGCTGCAACGGCCCGTGGGGCGACGCCGGCGCCGTTGCGGTTGGTTCGCCAGGCGCAGGCGCCGCCGCGGTCGACGCCTGCGTCTCCCTCACCACGCGGCGCCAGGCCCACGCGCTGGCGGCGGCCCATGTCACCACCGCACCGGCCGACGTCCACCAGAAGAGCGGTCCCGCGTGGAAGGTCGCCCCGACGCCGCCCACGCCCCCGACTGCCGCCGCCGTCCAGAGCGCAACCCAGCGCGCCGCGCGAGCCGGCGACCCGTCGCGCAGGGCTCGCGCGCTCCGCGCCGCGGCGAAGGTGTACACGGCGGCGATCGGGGCGAGCAGTGCCGCGCGCGCGTCCACCCATGCCAGCGCCACGAGCGCGGCGGTTTGCGCCGCGCCGATCAGGGTGAACGAAGTCAGCGCGCTCGTGGCGCGGCGCGTCCAGGGGCCGAGAGGGGACATGGTACCGATACGGATCGGCGGGGACTCCGGTGTCACCTCACGCCTCGAAGGAGATGCTGGCCGCAAGCCCTGGCGTCAGCGATGCTGCACGAGGTCCCAACGATTGCCGTAGAGGTCTTCGAAGACCGCGACGCGGCCATAGGGCTCGTCGCGAGGGGTCTCGATGAACTGTACGCCACGCGCTCGCATCGCCAGGTAGTCGCGATCGAAGTCGTCGGTGGCGAGGAAGAAGACGACGCGACCGCCACCCTGCTTTCCGATCGCCGCGCTCTGCTCCGGCGTCGCGGCGCGCGCGAGGAGCAGCGCGGCTTCGTGTGAGCCCCGTGGCGCGACCCGCACCCATCGCTTGTCGGGCGTGAGCGGACTGTCCTCGAGGACGCGGAAGCCCAGGCTTTCCGTGAAATACAGGAGCGCCTCGTCGTACTCCCGCACGAGAAACGCGACGTTCGCGAGGTGGGGCACGACGTCTCCGCTCCGTGGGAGATCGCCATGATCGGCGCTTCGGCGCGCCGTGACCTGAGTTTCCCGCTCGAGGATCGGGAGATAGGCGCGCCACGGACCGACTGCGTCCCGGTACTGCTTTGCCATGACGCGGCCGATCTGGGCGAGATGTCCGAGATCGTGCGCCACCCAGGTTGCCAGCAGCTGGCGCAGCGTCACGCGCCCGAAGTCGGGATGCTCGCCTTCGAGTTCGAGCTCGGCCTCGCCGAGTCGCCACGACTCCAGCGTGGCGAGGTTCTCGGTGCGCAGTGTCTCGAACTCCTCGAGCAGCGTATCGAGCGACTTCCCCTCGCTCTCCCGGGCCTGGGCGAACCGGTCGAACGGCGCGAAGCGCCGGTCATCGCCGCGGGCGAGAATCATCCGCGCCCGGGGAATCCAGTCGGTGCGCTCCCCGTGACCGAGGTGGCCGAGGATGTCGAAGACGCTCCACGTCTCCGGTCCCTCGTTCGGCGTCGTCCACGCCGCGGGCAGGCCGGCGAGCAGGGCGCGGAGTGCATGTGGCGTTCGCGCGAGGACCGCCGTTCCATCCCGCAGCTCGAAGTTCATGGGGCGGGCATTGGGGGAGGGGGAGATCGCATGATCGGCGATGACTGTTGCGCGCCGGGTTCGAGCGAGTGAGCGGAAGTTATGACACGCGGACGATGGGATCCAGCATGACTCCACCGGCGGTCTCCTTCGTTGCCATGCCGGTGATCACCTGGCACATCGTTCCTTCCCGAGATTGGTTCGTGTCCGTTGGCGCGCCAGTAGACGTTCCCGGCCAGAGTATGGCCGCACGACCATCACACGTCGACGTCGACAATTACCGGAGCATGGTCGCTCCACGGCCGCCATTCGCCGTACGCACCGACCTGGACTGCGGTGATCCGGCTCGCCCACTCACCGGGAACAAAGCAGTAGTCGAGATGGAACGGCGCCGACTCCTTGCCGAGAAAGAAATGCGTCGGGCGTGTCTCCTCGCCGAACGGCTCGGCGAAGTGATGGTGATACGCGCTCACGAGTCCGAGGTCGTCCGTGAGCGTCATCAGGTCGGGCCAGGTCCTGCTCCTGAAGGAAGCATTCGCGTTGAAGTCTCCCAGGACGACAGTCGGCCGCGTGCGGAGCCATTCTGCATGTCGCGTCAGACCGGCGTGGAGCTGCCGATAGGCGGCGCTCGCCGGCTTGGCGGCGGATGTCCACACCGCCACGACATTGAACTGCAGTGCGCCACGCGCCGCCTCGTATCGCTGGAATCCGGCGATCTCCGACTCGCCCGTGAGACGCGACATCGCGACGTCAGAATAGGAAAGCATGGCGATGCCGCGCCGAGGGACCTCCTCACGCGACGGGCGATCGCGAAATCCCGGCTGGCACTCGCCGTCGAGAAACAGCTCGTCGTCGAGCGGCTCGCACTCCTGCACCGCGAGCACGTCCGGACGGAAGGGTGCGATGAGGCGTGCCTTCTTGCGGAAGCCGCCGACGCGGCAGTTCCAGGTGGCGAGCCTCATGGATGCTGGTCCTCCGACTCATGCAACTAGATAGAATGGCTGCCGCCTTCCCGGAGAAGACGGCAGCCATGTGCAGCCAGTTGGGGAACGAAGTCGATATGCTTCACGCGTCGATCAGGCGATCAGGCGCTCGCGAATCACCTCGGCACCGGCCAAGTCCTCTTCGGACAGCGCGCGGTTGGCCTCGAGCACCAGCTCTACCGCCTCGCGGAGATTCACGCGCGCTTCCTCGAGCGTCTCACCCTGGGTATTCGCGCCTGGAAGCTCCTCGACGAACGCGACGTATCCACCTTCGGGTGCCTTGCGGAACACGGCAGTCAATTCGAGCGGCATTGATTCCTCCCTGGGACACTCAATCTAAACTCGCGTTTGGCGAACACCTACGTCAATTACAGAGCACGCCGAGGCGAGCCCGCGCGCGCGGCGTCGCGTCGACCATCTCGCCGCTGACGCCAGCGCCTTGGAAGCTGGCTCGCTCGCGTGGCTGCGGACGTCGGCGCCCAGGGCGCGCACGGGGCTGCGCACGACTGTCTCGTCCGCGCAGAGCACGAGATCGCGGATGTCCTTGCGGTTGGTCAGCCGGTCGTAGCGCGGGAAGGAGTTGCTGTGCTCCTCGAGCACGAGCTGCACTCCAGACACCACCACTCGGCGGACGTCGACCCTGGCGCCCTCCTCGCTCTCGTAGTCGGCCTCGTTGTCGAAGAGCGCCTTGCCGAGCGGCTAGGAGGAAGTGGTGACGTAGAGGGAGCTGTTCGCTCCGCGCACGCCCGTCACGCCAGTTCGACACGCACGAATGTATGGCTAGGTTGCGCCGCGACACCATTCATCGGCACGCATCACTGGTGGCTGAAACGCAGGGCGCGCGGTTCTAACTCGTCGGTGTACTTGTGCAGCCTTCGTGGCCCGGATCGCGCCACCCGTGACCCGCCGCTCGCGCGAGAAGGAAGTTTACAAGAAAGCGTTGCAAGCCCCCATCCTAGTAGCGCCAACCCTTACGACGTAGCAGGTCTTCGATGTTACAATAGTCAATGCCGAAATGCTGGCAAACATTCGGAATCTTAGCCGCGTTCGGCTTATGTTTCTCCTCCGTCAGGACACAGCCCCCTCGGGCCTTGGCGCGTGCGATAAGCCATGGATCGGCGACGAATCCGCCTCGAAGGATTGCGTCCTCGCTAACTAACTGTCGAAAATGCGCGATCTGAAAAAGTTCGGCGACGAAAGCCATCTCGTCTTCCGTCGGCGGTGAGAAGATCGACTTGTTGCGCTCGATCCATTCGTTGAGATGGGTGGAGTCTACCCGGCGCTGCGATTCGTGATATACCTCCTCTGCCGAGATTAGCTCCCCGTTCAGAACCAGTTGGTCGATCTCGTGCCAGAGCGTGGCGAACGTGCCTGGATAGTAGTTCTTTAGCACTCCGAGCGAATTCGTATCGATAACAAACGTCATTCCGCCCGCCCTCGCGAGAGCAAGAATGATTCAAATCGGTCGAGATTTCGAGCCTTCATTCGAAGGTGATCCGCTGCGTCACCGATGCCGATTCGCCCGCTGTGGTACTGAAAAAACACCGCGCGCGCATAGGTATCGCTAAGATACGTGCCTACGTTCGCGTAGTACGAACCACCGCCCGTTCTTTCATCTTGGCGTAGGTAGTCCTCTCGCCAATGCTCGACCAAGCTGGTATAAGCTTCCGAATCAACTCGACCGGCATCAAGGAGCCGCCGGAGGACGACCTCGCGACTGACTTTTAGGGCGCGTGCTGCACCGCTGATTCTCTCGCCAATCTGTGCGCCGCTGATTTCATCCAGATCGATGCTGCCCGGAGGAACAAGTGCCTCGGCTGCAAACCGATTGCAGGCAATCTCAATGCGCCGATCGGAGAGGGAAAGCGAGCCAAGATCGTCTTCATCCCGTGTCGTCACGCCCGAGACACCGTACGCAAGATGACCAAGTTCGTGAAGCAGCGTGAAGATCTGCCGTGTGTGGGAGGTCGCGTTGTTAATCACGACAACCGGGTATTGCGGGTCATCTAGGCAAAACCCAGATACAGACTCCTGATCAAACGGGCGCTTGAAGACGAGAATTGCAAATCGCTCAATCGCGAAACGCCAAGCCTTGAGTGCCTCATCGGCGTTCCGCCACTGCAGTTGCTCAGCGAGCGAAATCCCGAGGAGACTGCGAACGCGATGTGCAAGGCTCGTAGGTGTTTCACGGTGCTTTGCGCGAAGATCGGCGACTGTCCCACGAAACGACTCATCGGTTCCAGCGAACACGTCCTTGGCCGAGAGTTGCCACGCGCGTGCGTCTCGCAACGCGAACAGTGTATCTGGCTCGAGCCGCTCACGTTCAGAGTCCGGAAGCGTCCGAAATTCTGACGCGATCGATTCTTCGGTGGGTGGGGAAGGGAAAAAGAAGACGGCAAGCGGCCGCCTATAGACGCGCTGCGCCAAGTCCGCCAGCTGACGATACGTCGGCGTTTCCGATCCGTTTTCCCACGCTTCAAGGGCCTCCGCGCTTCGGCCGATAGCTTCAGCAGCATCGACCACGGTGAGACCCGCGCGAACGCGCGCCCACTGAAGCACCTTCGGATTTACGGAAGTCGCCCTGAGAACCATTACGCAATTTACCACGCCGGTCGCGTGGTCAATAGGTGTCAAATGGGCTCGCTGCGCGTTGATCGAGCTCAGCGACCCACCCACGGGCTATGGTCCGTTATCTGGCTTGCGCGTGCGCGCTGGCGCTCCAGAATCGCCCCAAGCTCTACCAATGCTTCCTCGATTCCGCTGATAAGCCCCTCAGCCCCCATAACCTACGGCGACATCATCGGCGCCAATCGAATCCCTCGCAACGCACCCAAGCCCCTCACATCCACCGGCACCACCCCGCCCGGATCCGCCATCGTCCACGGCGCCGGCACCGGATCCACCCCCATCACGACAGCGCGCTGCCCGAACAACGCCGCCGTCAACGAATGCAGCGCCCGATGCCTCCACGCCGCCGCCTTCACCTCCATGGCCAGCAGCAGATACGCCGCATCCTCGAACGACGGCACAGTATCCGCCGGCGAGACACCACAGTAGCTCTGCGTCGACGCCCACGCGCACCCATGCCCCACCCCGAGCGTGTGCATCGCCTCGTGAATCAACACGCTCTGCTGCAGCGCTCCGACGGCTGAAGGGTTGTACCCGATCACCTGCGCCTGCGACATCGTGTTGCTCACCGTGATGTGATCCACGGCCGACCCGCGCCACCCGGTCACCACGAAGTCCTGCAGCATCAGCACAGCCGGCGACGTGATCCCGGTGCCGATCGCCCCGGTACCCCCACCTCCAGTTACCGCACCGCGCAACAGCGAGTCGAACTGGAAGATCAACATCCGGTTGGGCGTCGTCCCCGACACGCGATCGGTCCTGTACCCATCCTGGTCGTTGACGGGCTTCCAGATCTGGAACCCCAGCGTGTTCTGTACAGTGGCCAGCGCCCGCATCACCTGCACCGAATCGTCCGCGGCCACCTTGCGCGCCGAGCAGCAGGCGCGATGGATCGCCACGTTGATGGGAAAGCTGTCGGGCAGCCAGAACATCTCCGCCGCCGAATACGTGTTCTGCAGCTTCGGCGCCGCACCCCCTGACGTAATGGGGGCCTTCTGCACCCCGCTCGTGAACAGATACGACGGCCCGGTATGCGTCGACGCCGACATCGCGGCATCGAGGTTCACCGCAAGCGTTCGCCCCGCGTAGATCCCGCGCGTCACGCGATACTGTGTCGGCACGAGGATGAAGCTGACGTCGGCGTTGATGTCGGAGCCGACACAGTTGGGCAGCGCGCGCACCGAGCAGTCGGTCGCCACGGGCATCAGCGCCGGAAACCACGCGCGCCCGCTCTTGCTCACTGCATCGATCAGCACCTCGCTCGCCCATCCTGTCGCGTGCGTGGTCAGCTTGAGCCGGTACGTTCCCGCGGCGCTCACGTCGGCGCTGTCGGTCACGCTCCCGTTGCGCGAGTACGCACGCAACGGCGGCAGGGCGGATCCGTCATACGTCCACACCGCGCCGTGCAGCACGCGAAAGAACTCGACGCGCACTGAATCCTTGGGAATGTTGAGCGGACCGGTTGTCGCCACAGCCCACGTGGTGCCGTCTCCCCTGCCCACGAGCGCCCCGCTGGCGATCCGCACGGCGACCGCCGTGTCGCGCACGAGGAGGCTCGGCGATCCGGCCAGCACTGTCCCCTTGGTGTCCTTCACCGTTGCCGCCACGCTCACCGTGTCGCCCACGTACTGCTTGGTGGCGCTCGGCGCGAATGCGATCGACCCGATGGGCACAGTTCCGCTGAACGTCGCGGGCTTGGCGACACGCGCGCTGGTCACGGTGAGCTGCTGCGACTCGGTAGTTGGGCCGAGCGTCCACAGCGCGAACGCTCGGCCAAGGCTGTCGGTACTGGCGGCGACGACCCTCACGCTCCCGCCCCCGGACGCGACGGTCCAGGTCACTGGCTCACCCTTTGCCGGCACGCCGAGCGAGTCGGCGAGCTTCACGACCATCGCGTCGGTGGGCGTGTCCCCCGCCGGCAGCGACTGCGACACGGCGCTGAGGATAGTCATCGCCAGCGGCCCCGGCGCGGGTGGCGTCGGTGTGGTCGGGGTCGTCGGCGTGGTGGGGGTGGTCGGCGTGGCCGGGGTCGATGGCGTCGTCGGCCCCCCGCCCTCCCCGCCGCAGGCCGCGAGGGTGAGGGCTGCCGCGACTGCCCGCGCCGTGCTCGTGAGACGCATCCGCTGCTCCTTTCATATGAAGTGGTTGGCGGGGCCCATCGTAACCGGCGGGGGTTAGCCCCCTGTGAGCGGGCGGTAAACCGGGGGTAAACTGCGCCATCTTTCCCCTTGCGGAGGGCGACGGAACTCCCGTAACCTCTCCGCATGGAGCCACTTGCCGCGGACGGTCCACGGGTCTCGTTTCTCGGCGGCGCGTCGATCCAGGTGGGCGGCGTCCCCATCGGCGGGCGGGCGACGCACCGGCATCCCCTCGCCCTGCTCGCCCTCCTCGCCGCGAGCCGGGGCCGCCCGCTCACGCGCGACAAGCTCATCGCCCTCCTCTGGCCGGAGCGCGACGCCGACGCCGCCCGCAACCTGCTCAAGGTCGCCGTCCACGAGCTCCGCAAAGCGCTCGGCGACGACGCGATCCGCACCACGGGCGACCAGCTCAGCGCCAACCTCGCCGCCCTCTCCTGCGACGTCTGCGACTTCGCCGCCGCGCTCGACCGTGGCGACGACGGCGCCGCCGCCGAGTGCTACGCCGGCCCCTTGCTCGACGGCTTCTTCCTCAAGGACGCGACGGACTTCGAGCGCTGGGCCGACGGCGAGCGCGCTCGGCTCGGCAACCTTTTCGCTGGCGCCCTCGAGCGGCTGGCTGTCGCGGTCGAGCAAGCCGGTGACGCCGACGCCGCGGTGCGCTGGCGACGGGCGCATGCGGCGCACGAGCCGTACAGGCCCGACGTGGCCGACCGCCTCATCCGTGCCCTCGCCGCCGCCGGCGACCGCGCCGGCGCGATACGGGCTGCCGAGTCGTTCGCGGCACGTCGGCGCGCCGACCTGGAGATCACCGACGACCACGACATCGTCGCGATGGCGCGCGGGCTGGCGAGCGGGTATGTGCCGCCTCCCCCCGCCCCTTCACGCGAGCGTGACGCGAGCACTTCTGCGCGGAACTCTTCACAGCCCCGCGAGGCGCAGCCTTCGCGCGCAGGGGCAGTGTCAGTCGCCACAGCCGTTCCGCGCCGCAGACGCAACTCGCGCTGGCTCGCCGGCGTTGCAACGGTCGTCGCGCTCGCCGCCGTGGCTCTCGTCGCCGCTCGGCGCGCGCGGACTCCCGCCGGCGATCGTGTCGTCGTCGCGCCATTCCACGTCGTCGGCCGCGACTCCTCGCTCGGCGACGCGCTCGTCACACTCCTCTCGGCACGCTTCTCCGGCGACGACGCGCCAGGTGCCGGTGCAGCGAGTCGCGTGGCCGGCGAGATAGTCAGCGCCGCCGACTCGGTCGTCGTCACCGCGCGCCTGTACTCCGCGAGCGACTCCGTTCCCATCGCCAGCGCGCGCGTCGACGCTGCAAGTGGCGCGTCCCCCGCGCGCATCGCCGACCGGCTGGCGATCGAGCTGATGGCACGCGCCGCCGGCGAGCCGGACGATCACGTCGCGATGCTCCTCGCGCGCCCCCTGCTGCCGGCGCGCACCTTCATCGCCGCGCAGCTCGCGTACCGCGCGGCGCGCTACGCGCGCGCCGAGAGCCTCTACGTGCGCGCGCTCGACGCCGACTCGGCGTTCGCCGCGGCGGGGCTCGGGCTCGCGCTGGCGAACAGCTGGACAGGGATCAGCGGCAACTATGGCGTCGGCCGCGATGCGGTGCTCCATCATCTCGGCGCGCTGAGCCAGCGCGACCGCGCCTTCGCCCGCGCCTTCTTCGGCCCCGATCCCGCGCTCGGTCCGCCCCGTCCCGCCCCCGTGTATCTCGCCGCGTGGGAGGATGTCGTAGAGCGCTGGCCCGACTGGACCGAGGCCTGGTACCAGCTGGGCGACCGCTACTATCACCTTGGCGGCGTGTCGGGGCTTGCCGACGCGGGCGACCGCGCGCGCCTCGCCTTCCGTCGCGCGCTGCAGCGCGACCCGAGCTTCGCCGCGCCGCTGCACCATCTCGTGGAGCTGTACGCGGCGCGGCGTGAGCTGCCCGAGCTGCGCGACGCGGGCGCTCGCTACTTCGCCGCCAACCCGTCGGTCGCGCGCGACAGCTCGGCCATCGGCTGGGAGATGGCCGCGGCACTCGGCGACGCTGCCTGGCTGGCGCGGCTGCGGGCGGCGTTCGACGCGATGCCGCGCGAGGACCTCGCACGCATCGCCTGGGTGACCGACGCCAACGGCTGGCCGCGCGGAGATGCCGAGCGATCGGCATCCCTTCTCGAGCGAAGGGCGAGCGTGACGAGCGAGCGGGAGCGGGCGTTGATGCTGGAGTGCGCGCTGCGGCTCAATGGAGGGCAGCCGTTAAGGGCACGGGAGGCGGCATCGCGGCTCGGGGCGCTGTTTCCGGGCAGGCCTGTGGCGGCGCTGTGGGATCTGTTCGCGGCGCTGTTCGGCGATGGAGATCCGGTGCTGGCCCAGTCGGCCGCGTCGGGGCTGGCGGTCTTCGCGCGGGGGAGTGTGCCGCGCGATCATGTGGCGCGGGACCAGCATCATCTGGCGGCGTGTCTGTATGGGTACTGGAGCGCCTCGCGTGGCGATCTTGCTACAGCTGGTGTCGTGGTTTCTCGCCTGCGGGAGGCGATGCGTGCCGAAGACAACAACTTCGCGCGGCGGAATGGCGAAGTGTGCCTGGCGATGCTCTCGGCGTCGGTCGCGGTGCGCTCGCGCGCTCCCGATGCGCCGGTGCTCGTCGCGCGGCTGGATACGCTGCTGCTGCGCGAGCGGGTGCCGCCACACGCGATCCTCGAGGCGGGGACCATCGTAGCGGCGCGGCTGCATGCGTCGCTCGGCGATACGGCGGCGGCTCTGGTCGCGGCGAGAAGGCGGGAGCATCTCACCGGGGAGCCGTTCTTTCTGGCGACGCAGTTGCGGGAGGAGGCTCTTTATGCGCGCGCCCTCGGCGATGCGGATGGGGCGGCGCGAGCGCAGGCGCATCTGAGGGCGTTGCGGGGGCGGTGAGCGGCCTCTGTCATCCCGCGTGAGCGCAGCGCCCCTGTCATCCCGCGCGAGCGCAGCGCCCCTCTCATCCGGCGCGAGCGCAGCGCCCCTGTCATCCCGCGCCAGCGCAGCGAGCGTCGGGATCTCCCCGAACAACAACGTAGTCCGGGACCACGGAAGCACCTGGACATACGGCGCGAGCACCAATCGTTCAAGCGTGGCGCGATTCCGCCCGCTCCGGCGCGCAGCTCCGCGGCGACGACCGCGCTCAGATGTAGGCCGGCCGCGGCCTGAGACGAGAATGTTTCCAGAGCAGCTCGCCGCTCGGCGTCGTGTGTGGCGTCGATGAAGCAGCTCGTTTCCAGAATGTACTTTCTCAGCTTCCGGGCGGGCACGCGAGCGCTCAGTCGAGGCGGGTCAGCGCGAGGCCGCGAAGGGCGCGCGCGCCGGCGGCCAGGTCGCGCCGGAACGCCACGAGCTCGAGGGCGACTTCCACAGTCTCGCGCTCGGTGGCCGTTCCGAGAAACGCCTGCGCCGCGCCGTCCAGTCCGTACGGCTACAACGTCAGCCCGTCGTCGGCGGCGTCCCTTTTTCGCCAGCACCTGCGTAAACGGAGCCGCGATTCGCGGCGCTCGGCCGGCGAGCCGAAGCGGTTGGCGCGCCGCCCGCTCGCGATCGCATGCGCTGCGCGCCGGGACTGGCCCCCAGGCCAGCCCCGGCGTGCGTCTAAAGGCCCGCCGTCTTCTTGAGCTGCATGATCGCCATGCCGACGGCGCTGGAGGCGGTCGCGAAGCCGCTGCCCAGTGCGAGCATCGCCTCGGCGTCGTCGTACCGCTTGGCATTGATCGCCGATGCCACCTTGCCCGCTTCGGCGTGGAACGCGGCGTGCTTCGCCAGGCACTCGGCATGGCTCGCCGTCTGGCCGTACTTCGTCTTCGCCTCGCCGTGCAGCCACTGGCCGAGCTCGCAGGCGTTGTCCTTCGCGATGGTTGCGGCGTCCATCGTCTCCTTCTTCGTGATCGCCGCACGCAGCTTCACCTTCCACTCGGCGTGCTTGCCGATCGCATTGTCGAGATCCATGGGTCGCTCCTGGCGTGAGTTGTCGATGCGCTTTACAGGAAGATCGGCCGCCAGGTGCGCGCGCTAAGTAGGGAGGATTACTGAAGTCGTGTGGGGAAGATCGCCCGGCGTGGATGAACAGCGCTCCCAGCAGCAGGTAACGCGCGCATGAGGCTCACGCATGGGCACGTCGTGCGAGAGCTGCGACGCCGCCCGGAGCAGCGACAGAACGACGGTCTCCTTCCGCAGACACCAGATCGCGAGCGACCAGGGCGAGGCGGGCGATCCACGAATTTGCTTGCACCCTGGCGAGCGCCGCTCCACCTTCGTCGGGCTATTTCCGATGTGGAGCACTTACGCCCGCGCAAGGAGCAGAACAAATGCCTGCAATGGACGAGGAGGAGGGACGGCCTGCTGCTGCTGAACCGATCGCCGACGAAAGTGATACGAGGCGCGAGGCGCTGAAGCGAGTCGGACTCGCGGCCGCGGGTCTGGCGGCCGCATCGCTGTTGCCGTTCGGATCGAGCGCTCACGGCGCGAGCCTGCCGACGGGCATGGCTGACGACGAGGACTTCGAGGAGAGGGTCGTCATGCGCGCATTCAAGGACGACGCATTCCGCAAGCGGCTCCTCGCCGATCCGCGGCGGGCCGTCGCCGAAGTGCTGGGCAAGGATTTCCCCGCTGGCATCGACATCAAGGTCGTTCAGGAGTCGCCGACCACGGTCTACCTCGTGCTGCCCGCTGCCGAGCCGGCCACGCGGGTGAGGCCAGGCGGCACAGGCGCCCCCGGGCTCCCCTTCCACAGCCGGTGGCGCTGTTGCAATCACGACCTCACCTGCACGAGGAAGGGCAGGCCGGCGGGATGAGTTGACACCGGTATCTCTCGGCGGCGCCGCCGCGTTCGTCGGCCGCCGAGGATACTGCCGGTCAGCGCGAGACGCCTGTCCATGACGTCTCCTCGGACCGACGCGGATCTCCGCGCGCTCGTCGAACGCGCCAGCTCGCGCGGAGAGCGGCTCGATCCCCTCTTCGGCACGAGCG
Organism: Gemmatimonadales bacterium; assembly: GCA_038325515.1. Taxonomy (GTDB): domain Bacteria; phylum Gemmatimonadota; class Gemmatimonadetes; order Gemmatimonadales; family Gemmatimonadaceae; genus AG11. Next base: position 65,048 of record JBBQJC010000011.1, read on the forward strand.
ACGCACCGCTCCCCGCTTGGACGAGCACCCTCCTCGGAGCCCTCGATGTGGCGGCAGCGCTCGCGAATCCCTCCGGCGCCACGGCAGATCGTGCCCTCGCTTCCGGCGAAGTGCTGCCGTTCGAGGAGATCGTGCTCCCGTTCGTGATACAGGCGCGCGCGATGCTGCCCTCCAGAGTGGTCGAGACCCACCTTTCGCCCGCCGCGTGGGCCACGCTCGAGCGCGCGTTGCTACGACAGCTCGTAGGTCTGTTCATGCGCCCGCTCTACGCGGAATTCGCGGCGCTGCGCGCTACGCGGCGGTCGGCATTCTCCCGGCTGCTGGCGCGTGAGGGCTCGGACAGCGAGTATCGCGCGTTCGTGGCGCGGATGCACTCCGGCGGTCTGGCCCTGCTCCTCGCTGAGCTCCCCGTCCTGGCGCGCGCCGCCGCGCAGGCGACCGACCAGTGGCTCGAGACCACCGTCGAATTTCTCGGTCGGCTCGCCGCCGATCGCACCGCGATCGCGGCGGCGTGCTCGCCCCACGCCCACCCCGGTGAGGTCGTCGCCGTCATGACTGGGTTGTCGGACGCCCATCATGGCGGCAGGACCGTGGCCGAAGTGCGGTTCGCCTCGGGGCTGCGCGTCATCTACAAGTCGAGAGATGTCGGAATCGAGCAGGCCTTCTTCGCCCTGCTCGCCTGGCTGAACGGGCACAGCGGCCTGCTCCCCCTGCGCGAGCTGCTCGTGCTCGAGCGCCCGGGCTATGGCTGGCTGGAGTTCGTCGATCATCTGCCCTGCACCAGCGAGGCAGAGGCCGATCGCTACTTCCGGCGCGCCGGGATGCTCCTCGCCCTCGTCTACGCGCTGGGCGGCGATGACTGCCATGGCGAGAACGTCATCGCGTCGGGTGAGCATCCCGTCCTGGTCGATCTCGAGACGATCATGCGCCCCATTCCCCCCGATGCGTCGAGCCCCCCGCCCGGCGCGGATGCGCAGTTTCTTGCTCGGCTGCGCTTTCAGGACAGCGTCCTCGGCACGGGCTTCCTGCCGCGCTGGGAGACCGACAACGAGAGCGGCAGCATCGACGTCAGCGGACTTGGCGGTGAGGTGGAGCAGACGAGCATCGACCACTTTCCCCGCTGGGCCAACGTCAATACCGATCGCATGAGCCTGGAGTACGCGCTCGGAGACGTGTCCCCGGCCGAGAACGTTCTTCGACTCGGGGACCGCCCGCTGCCGGTGGCATCGTACGCGGACTCCCTCATCGAGGGCTTTCGCTCGATGTACTCGCTCATCCTGTCGCAACGCGACGCGATGCTCGCGCCGGATGGCCCGCTGGGCGCGTTCGCCAACCACACCGTCCGCTTCGTGCTTCGCTCGACGCACGTCTACGCCAGGACCCTCGAGGCCAGCCTCGATCCCGCGGTGTTGCACGACGGTGCGCGGCGGAGCATGGAGCTCGACGTCCTGCGCCGCTCGCTCGGCCCGGACCTCGACCCGCGGGCGCTGGCCACGCTTCACAGGGCCGAGCAGGCGGCGCTCGAGTCGTTCGACGTCCCGCACTTCTCCACCTCGGCTGCTTCCCGGTCGCTCACCCTCGGCGATGGCCTCACGCTCGTCGATTACCTGGAGCAGTCACCATTCGACCGCTCCATCGCGCGAATCCGTGGACTCGATCGCGATGACCTCGACGTGCAGGTCGCCTTCATCCGTGCCGCGCTGCTTGCCTCCGTTGCCGTGGATGCCGGGATGGAGGGAAGTGACGATATGCTCGACGACGATACGCCGATGTCGCGCGAGGACTTGATCTCGGCAGTCCGCGCGATCGCCACCCAGCTCCACGCGACGGCGATCCGCTCTCCCAACGGGAGCGCGAGCTGGATCGGCCTGGGATTCCTTCCCCTGGCGCAACGGTTCCAGCTTCAGCCCATTCGCGGCGATCTCTATAGCGGCGTCGCGGGTATCGCGGTCTTTCTCGCCGCGCTGGAACAGGTGACGGGAGAGGCCGGGCACGCGCTCGCGCTGAGCGCGCTGCTGCCCCTGCGACGGGATGTCTCGCACCACGGTGACGACCTCGCCCGGAGCGTGGGGATCGGAGGCGCGACGGGACTCGGGTCGATCGTGTACGGATTCGTTCACACCGCGAGACTCCTTCGCGACCCCTCTCTGCTCGAAGACGCGCGAAGCGCCGCCGCGCTGATCTCGCTCGACCTGATCGCCAGCGACGTGGCGCTCGACGTCATCGCCGGCGCCGCGGGAGCTCTGCTCGGCCTGTTGGCGCTGCACGACGCGACGCCGGAGCCGTGGGTGCTGGAGCGCGCCATCGCCTGTGGAGAGCATCTCGTTCGGCAGCGGATCGAGATGCCCGACGGCCGGCGCGTGTGGCAAACGATACCTGAGGAATCGCCGCTGACCGGCTTCGCGCACGGCGCCGCGGGAATTGCCTACGCGCTGCTTCGCCTGTCGGCGCAGGCCGGCCCCTCCGAGTCATCTGCATTCGAGGCTGCCGCGATCGATGGGATCGCCTACGAGCAGAGCCTGTTCGTGCAGGGCTCGCGCAATTGGCCCGATGTGAGAGAGCCCCTCGGCGCCGATGGACAGCCCGTCTGCCGCACCGCCTGGTGTCACGGTGCGCCGGGCATCGCTCTCGCACGTCTCGGTGGACTGGCGTCGCTCGACACACCCGGCGTGCGAGCCGACGTGGACGCCGGACTGGAGACGACGCTGCGGTTCGGTGTGGGAGCCTTCGATCATCTCTGCTGCGGCGGGGCGGGCCGCATCGACGCACTCATCGAAGGCGCGCGCCGGCTGCACCGCCCCGAGCTGCTCGACGCCGCCAATCGACTGGCCGCACGCATGGTGCGTCGGGCGCGGCGAGCCAGCGGCTATGCCACACAGGGCGGCAATGGTTCCGTCTCGCCCGGGCTCTTTCACGGCACAGCGGGGATCGGCTACACGCTGCTGCGTCTCATCGCCCCCGACGCGCTGCCCTCGGTCCTGCTCTGGGAGTGACCGCTCGGCGAAGGGTGCCCCTGGCGTGGAGAACACCGCAAGAGCTCCCGCTTTTCCCACCGTGCCAACACGCTCGCCCGCTCGGACGTTTGCGGACGTGCCCACTTCGAGGCCCCGAATTCCGGGTTGCATCCTGCGCTTGGCCTGACGCTGGTTCTGGCCGTTGAGGTATTCGCCCCGAGGACGACGTGCACGAGTCGCTGCTGCACTCGCGGAGGATCGACATCTGCTTCCGGGGCAGCGACTTCCTGCAGCGGCTCGCGTGGGAGAAGCAGGGGGCTCCGGTGGCGGCAGCGGGCAGATAGGCGCTCGACAGGTCCGCGAGACGCCGGCGCGCGTCAGGCGCTCGCCCCCTCGGCAAGCTGCGCGGCACATTCCTCCCGGACGCACCCGCGCAGCCACCGGTGCGCCGGATCGGCGTCCATGCGTGGATGCCAGAGCAGGGAGACCGTGATCTCCGGCAACGACACCGGAAGGGGAAAGCTGAACATCCCGACGCGCAGCTTCCCGGTATGCCGCTCGGGCACGCTGGCGATCAGGTCGGACGCGCGCGCCAGGGCCAGCGCCGCGGAGAACCCGCCGACGATCGTGGCGATCCTCCGCTTGAGCCCGAGCGGCTTCAACAGCGCGTCGATCGGCCCCTCCTCCAGCCCGCGCCGAGAGGCGAGGACGTGCCGGCCGGCCGCGTAGCGGGCGGCGGTGATCCTCCCCCTGCTCAGCGGATTCCCCTGCCGCACGACGCCGACGAACCGGTCCCTGAACAGGCCGTGTGCGCGGATCTCGGGACTCATCGCCTCCCCTTTCCCCACGACCCCCACTTCCAGGTCGACGCGCCCGTCGCGCAGCGGCGCGCTCCCTCTGTCCCCCCTGCTCGTGAAGCGCAACCGCACGCCCGGCGCCGCTCCGCCCACGCGCGCGATGAGCCCCGCTCCGAAGTTCTCCACGAAGCCCTCGCTCGCGCGCAGCGTGAACGTCCCGACGAGCCGATCCAGCTGGAGCCGCTCGGCGGGGCGCAGGATGGCGTGCGCCTCCTGCACCACCTGGCCAACCCGATCGCGGAGCTCGAGCGCCCGAGGGGTGGGCACGAGACCGCGACCCGCCCTCACCAGCAGCGGATCGCCCGTCGTGTCGCGCAACCGCGCCAGCGCGCGGCTCATCGCCGAGGGGCTGAGCCGCAGCCGCCGCGCCGCGCGCGCGACGCTGCCTTCGGCGAGCAGCACGTCGAGAGTGGTGAGCAAGTTGAGGTCGTGCGTCGGCATGAATCCCCCGCGGCGGGTGTGATCGGCATACATGGCGTTCGACGCACGAATACAATGCGTTCGGTGCGCGTTCCGCCATGGCTCGCGCGGCACTACCCTCGTACATGCTCCAATCCCGGAGCCATCCCAGGGGGAGCCCATGCCGACACGAATCATCGAACCAGCTGGCGGATCAGAGTCCGGCGAGGCGACGCTGTCGCCGCCGGTACGGTGGGCGCTGGCCAGCCTCTCGCTGTCCATGCTCATGCCGTCGCTCGACACGAGCATCGCCAACGTGGGCCTGCCGACGCTGGCCCAGGCGTTCGGCGCCTCCTTCCAGGCCGTGCAGTGGATCGTCCTCGCCTACCTCCTCGCGATCACCACCCTGATCGTCAGCGCCGGGCGACTCGGCGACATCGTCGGCCGCAGGCGGTTGCTGCTGTTCGGCATCGGCTTGTTCACGGCGGCCTCGCTGCTGTGCGGCGTCGCACCCACCCTCTCGCTGCTCGTCGCCGCGCGGGCGGCGCAGGGACTCGGCGCGGCGATCATGATGGCCCTCACCATGGCCCTCGTCGGCGAGACCGTTCCCAGGGAGAGAACCGGCAGCGCGATGGGGCTCCTCGGGACGATGTCCGCCATCGGCACCACGCTCGGCCCGTCGCTCGGCGGCGTCCTGATCGCCGCCTTCGGCTGGCGGATGATCTTCCTCGTCAACCTGCCGCTGGGTATCCTGAATCTCCTGCTCGCGCGGTGGACCCTGCCCCCCGATCGTCGCGTGGCGAGAGCGGACCGGGCGGCGCTCGACGTCGTCGGCACGCTGCTGCTCGCCCTGACCCTCGCGGCGTACGCCCTGGCAATGACCGTGGGGCGCGGCAGCTTTGGCACGCGTGGCATGGCCCTCCTCTCGATCGCCGCGGGGGGGATCATCCTCTTCGCGCGCTCACAGTCCAGAGCGGCATCCCCCCTGCTCCGTCTGGCGATGTTCCGCGACCGCACGCTGAGCGCGGGGCTCGCGATGAGCGTGCTCGTGTCGACGGTGATGATGGCGACCCTGGTGGTGGGGCCGTTCTACCTGGCTCGCGCGCTCGGCCTGCATGCCGCTCGCGTGGGGCTGGTGATGTCCGTCGGCCCACTCACCGCCGCGCTCACCGGCGTGTTGGCCGGCCGCATCGTCGATCGCTACGGCGCCGCGCGCATGACGGTCGTCGGCCTGGCCGGGCTGGCGGCCGGCTTGCTGGCGCTCGCGATGACGGCGCACCACTTCGGCGTGGCCGGCTACGTCGCCGCCATCGTCGTCGTCACCGCCGACTATGCGCTGTTCCAGGCCGCCAACAACACGACCGTCTTGTCCGGCCTCCGCTCCGGCCAGCGCGGCGTCGTCTCCGGCATGCTCGGCCTGTCGCGCAATCTCGGGCTGATCACCGGCGCGTCGGTGATGGGTGCCGTCTTCGCCGTCGCTTCGGCGGCGGCCGACGTCGCCACCGCGCCCTCCGCCGCCGTCGCCGCGGGGATGCGCACCACCTTCATCATCGCGGCGCTACTGGTGGTCGCCGCGCTCGCGCTCGCGATCGCGACGGCGAATCGTGCGCGCCGGTCAGGCCGGCACGCCGGGGATGCAGGCGTGACGCTGCTGGTTCTCCATCTCGACGCTGCGCCGGAGGGCATTCACGACGTCGCCGATGGAGACGAGGCCGGGCGGGAGCAGCAGCGCGCTCAGCGCCACGCCGGCCACCCCGGCGAGCGGGATCGTGACCTTGTACTACGCGGGCCCGCAAACGCCTGCACCCAAGAGAACTCTCAGCCTTCACGCGCATCTTGACACCCGACCTCGACCGGCGCTAACGTCGTGGGTCCCATTCCATCGGAGCGTCACACCGATGCATCCCGAAGTCGAGCTCGCGGAAGCGTACGACGCCACGGCGCGATGCCGCATCGAGGCGCCGCTTCACGACTGAGTGTCGAAGTTCGCGGCCAGGTTTGGTCGCACTCGGCAGGATCTCGCGGACTCGCCGGAGCTCCACTGGCGCATCATGATGCGCTACGCCAGGGAGCACGGCCACGACCCCGCCGGCATCCGGGAATGGGTGATGCTCGTGGCGCCCGCGGGTGAAGTGGAGTTCTTCCCGTACTGGATACCGGAAGACCTCGACGTCCCGTTCGACCGCGGGTGGTCCGATCGCACGCCGCTCACGAATCCGCCGGAGCTGCTGGACGACTGAGCTCCTTCTCGCACGTTGCGCATACCCACACCGGAGACAACGGATGGCCAAGAAGTCAGACTCGAATCGCGACGACCAGCGCGGCATCTCGGCAGCGGAGCTGCGCCAGCTGCAGACCCAGGTGCGCGAGACGGTGCTCCAGAGCGTCCGCGCCGTGGACCCGATGGCCGTCGGCGAGTTCAAGATCAACCTCAAGACGGCGGGCAACTTCTTCAGCGACTGGCACGACAAGTTCCGCGACGGCGGCGGGTTCAGCGACGCGTGGGGCAAGGCTGGCGACAAGAAGGCGCAGCTGCTGCAGCAGGTCGGACCCGAGGCGATGCCGGACATCGTCGTGCCAAAGGTGATCCCCGACGCCGTCATGCCGAAAAGGTAGCCTGCCGCCCGTGACGCTCAGCCTCCTCGTAGTCCAGCCGACGTCGCTGTGCAACTTCAATTGCACGTACTGCTACGTGCCCGGCCGGCGCGACGCGACGCGCATCGCCGACGAGACGCTGCGGACCCTCTTCACCAAGCTGTTCCGCAGCTCGCTCGTCGGCCCGCAGGTGGAGATCCTCTGGCACGCCGGTGAGCCGCTCGCCGCGGGACTGCCCTTCTTCGAGCGCGCCGTGAGCATCGCCGAGGAGCACCGGCCGAGCGACGTCGCCATCTCGCACTCCGTGCAGACGAACGGCAGTCTCGTCAACCGCGCCTGGGGCGCCTTCTTCCTGAAGCATGGCTTCGGCGCGGGCATCAGCCTGGACGGTCCGGCGTGGCTGCACGACCGCGCCCGCGTCGACTGGGCCGGGCACGGTACGTGGGATGCCTCGATCCGTGGCTTCGATCTGCTGCGCTCGATGGGGATGGAGCCGGGCATCCTCTGCGTCCTCAATGCCGAGAGCCTGCGGCACCCCGATCGACTGTTCCGCTTCTTCCACGAGCTTGGATGCCGGTGGGTGGGGTTCAACGTGGAGGAGGTGGAGAACGCCAACCGGCAGAGCTCCCTCGCCACCCTCCCCCGGGACGAGGTCGAGTCGCGCTATCGCCGGTTCGCCGACCGCTTCTTCGAGCTCTGGCAGGACAACGGGCGGCCCTTCGCCGTGCGCGAGTTCGATGACGTGCTGAACGTGGTGAAGTACACGCACGACGGTGCTACCCATTTCCGCAGCCCGGACGAGACGCTCGGCCTGGCGATCCTGACCGTCCAGAAGAATGGCGACATCTCGACGTACTCGCCCGAGTTCGCGGGGGGCGCCTGCCCGGAGCTGAACAATTTCGTCATCGGCAACGTGCACACGAGCGACTTCGACCGGCTGCACGAGGGCGACGTCTACCGCCGGATGCGTGCGCAGGTGGTCGAGGGCATCAGGAACTGCGCGGCGACCTGCCAGTGGTTCATGTTCTGCGGCGCGGCGTACACGTCGAACAAGTTCTTCGAGAACGGCGACCTCGCGTCGACGGAGACGACGTCGTGCCGCCTGCACCGGCAGATCCTCACCGATGCGGTGCTGACGCAGCTGCAGCGCGCTTCGACGCCGGCGCGGGCGTCGTTGCCGGCCTAGCCCGTTCGCATCGTCTCCCGCAGCAGGTCCACGACCCGCTGGCCCGACGGGAGCACGCCGAGCGCCGCGAGTGGGCCCGCGTCGAGCACCGGCACGCCGTCTACAAGGACCTGGAACTTGCCGTAGGGCCCTCCCACGACTTCGACGTCCTCGTTCAACTCGCGTCTCACGCGCGCCGCCACACGGGCGGCATGCAGTCGCGTGATTCAATGCGCGCAGGAACGGATCTGGATGCGAGGCATGCTTGCTCTCCCGTGCTGG
>JBBQJC010000012.1:0-70144 GCA_038325515.1 Gemmatimonadales bacterium
GGGGGGGGGGGGGGCGGGGGGGGGGGGGGGCGCCGCGGGCGGCCCGCCCCCCCCCGCGAGGGTCGAGGGTGGGGGGTGGGGGGTCGCCCACGCTTCACGGGGAGGCGATCCCGACATTGGCTGCCGCCGAGCGGGATGACAGCCGCCTACGGCTTCACCTGATCCGCCCGCATCCGCAGCGGATCGCTCGCCGCCGCCGCCTCGGCATCGCTCCGGATCACCTTCGGCGTGATGAAGATGAACAGCTCGGTCTCCGTGCTGGTCCGGCTGTAGCTCCCGAACAGCCCCCCGATGAACGGGATGCTGCTGAGCACGGGGATCCCGCTCCGGGTGACGTCGTGCTCGCGGTCGCGCAGCCCGCCCAGCACCACGGTCTGCCCGTCGCGCGCCGGCAAACCCGTTGGGGTTCATGCCGCCGGCGATGCCGACGGGGTCTTCCTGGGTGAAGTGATCCCTTCGGCGGTTCGGCTGTGAAGCTGCATTTGTAACTCGCTGGTACTTCTCCTTTTAGCGGCGCGGTTACTCGGTTATTCCATCATACCTTCGCTGGTGTGGCCTCGAGGTGAGTTTTCGAGGGCCGACATGCACGTACGCGAGCTTGCGCGGGCTGCGGGTTACGTGTCGAAGATCGCCGTCACGAGCGTGCCGCGCTCGAGCGCCAGGTGGCCGGCGACCTCCTCGATGATGCTCGCGAGGGCGCCGACGCGGAGGCTCGCGTGGTCGGGGATCGTGACGTGATGCTCGCCACCCTGCTGCGTCGTGAGGCGCATGTGGCTGCCGGTCTCGCGCGTCACCGCGTACCCGTAGCGACGGAGCGCGCTCTCGAGGTCACGTCCCGAGCAATCGCGGGGCAGCCTCACGCGGGACGGGTGGTGCGCGCGCTACGCCGCGATGACTTCATCGTGCACGCGGTGGAGTCGGATCACCCTCGGCCGCTCGGCGTCCGCCTCATCGTAGTGGCAGCGCACGGCGTCGCGGATCATCTCGCGCAGCTGGTCCAGGTCATCCGCTTCCGTGACGATCGAGGCGCCGACGGCGCGGGCGACGTATCCGCCTTCGGCCGCGTCCTCGACGATAAACAGGATTTCGGTCGTCGGTGACTCCCAGGGAGAGACTGGGGACAATTTAGCGTCGGATCCTCTCCGAGCGCGAGCGATCCTCGCTCGGCGCGACGGACGTCGCCCTTCTAACCCACAGATCAGCATCGGTTGCCGGGCGCGGACGGGACCGTGCGCGCGTGCATGGGTGCGAGGATGACGATCAGCGTCGTTGCCGTCCCGGGATCGGCACCACGAGACTCCCGCGGAAATGCTCATGGCCACTTTCCCGGAAGAGCCCGAGCCGCGCGAGCCGGCCGCGCAGACGGCGGGACTGGAGAACGAACTGTCGTAGATCCTCGATCCCGCGCCGATGTCGACGACCGCCGCGACGGTGGGCGACGGGAGCCGCGAGTCGGCGTCCTCCGGCAGCCGGGAAGCGCCGAGGAGAAGGAGGAGGGATGCTCCAGCCTGATGGAGGTTCGCTCCAGAGTGATGGGGGAGAGCTCGCGTGTAATGGAGGGGTGCTCGCGTGCGATGGTGGTCTGCTCGCGCGTTGGGGAGGCATGCTCGCGAGTGGGGACGGTGAGCTCGCGCGTGAGGGAGGATGCTCGCCTCGCTGCCACGGTTCAGCGTGCGATGGCGGGGGAGGCCGGCTCGCCGACGGGGGAGGTACGGCGCGCCGTGGTGCGGGCAAGCTCGGCGGGCGGTCGGCTTCGCTCGCGGGAGGTACCAGCTGTCTCACCGGGTGCGGCTGTCGTGGGTGCGGCGCGCCGGGTGGGTGCGGCAGCGGTATCGCTTCCCTCGTCGGCGGTGGCGACTGCGCCGGCGGCGGTGGGGCCTGCGCCGGCGGCGGGGGAGCCGCGTCGCCTTCCGTTGCGGCTCGCTCGGCGGCCCGGACGAGATGTGGCGCCGCGGAAGTCGCGTCAGGTTATCCAGTGGATCCGGTGAGCTCTCCGGCGGTTCCGCCGCGGTGCGCGACGGCGGAGACGGCCCCGCGCGCGGTACAGGTACGCTCGGCGGTGGTGCGGGTACGCTCGGCGGTGGTGCGAGTGTGCTCGGCGGTGGTGCGGGTGTGCTCGGCGGTGGTGCGGGTGCGCGCGGCGGTGGTGCGGGTGCGCGCGGCGATGGTGCGGGTGCGCGCGGCGGTGGTGCGGGTGCGCGCGGCGGTGGTGCGGGTGCGCGCGGCGATGGTGCGGGTGCGCGCGGCGGTGGTGCGGGTGCGCGCGGCGATGGTGCGGGTGCGCGCGGCGATGGTGCGGGTGGACTGGGCCGAGGTGCAGGTGGGCCCGGCCGAGCCGCGGTTTGACTCGGCGGAGATGCCGGTGGGCCCCGCGTGCGTCCCGCTCAGCCTGCCGTGCGTGCCAGTGGGCCCGGCCGAGTTGCCGCTGGCGTCAGCGGAGGTGCGGGTGACCTCTGCGGCGCGCCGGATGTGGTGGGGCTGCGGGCAGCCGATCCAGGCGCCGAGCCAGCTCTCCGCGGCGCGGTGGTCGGTATGCTCGCCTGACGGCAGCTCCGTCTCGGCGACGCTACTCGTGCGCCGGTGGCGAGGGGAGCTCGCCGCTCGCCGGTTCCTGCCTGCCGAGCCGCGCGAGAAACTCCGGCATCCCGTGCAACTGGTCGATGTGATCGGGCGCCGAGTTGCCGGCGAATCCCATCAGCTCGAATCGTCCCGCGCGCACCTCCGACAGCTGCTGCATCCCGCGCGGTCCCCACTGCAGCACCGCCGTGCGCTTCAATCCCAGCTCGTGCAGCAGCCAGTCGGCAGTCTCCGTCGTGCTGGCGAAGGTGCCGGGGAAGATCTCGGAGTGCGTGACGACGAAGCGCTTCTCCCCGCGCACCGCGGCGCGCGCGAAGCGCACGAATGCCGAGAGGTTCGTCGTGTCGAGCGTGGCGCCGGTGGCGAGGAGCGCGCCCTCGGGGACGTAGGAGGTGTGCATCCCGTCGAGCAACAGCACGGCATCCACGCGCGCGAAGTGTCGCGGCTCGCGGAGGATCGCGCGGACCGCGCCGTGACCCGCGCTGAAGCCGGAGAGGGTGATGCGGCGGAAGCGCACAGCTCTTCCGAGCGATGCCGCCACCTCGCGCGCGACGTCGGCGAGCAGCGTGTCGAAGACGGCGGGATCGGAGAACGAACGGTCGTAGATCCCCGAGCCGGCACCGATGTTGACGACCGCCGCGACTGTTGGCGACGGAAGCTGCGAGACGGCGTCCTCCGGCAGCCACGCCGCGCCGAGGAAGTGCACGACGAGATCGACGTCGCCGGTGATTCGGGAGGCGTCGGGGATCCAGACGTCGACCGGCTTGCCGAGCGGTCCGGCAAAGCTGCGGCGCGAGCCTCCGACGTCGCGCTGCGTCAGCCGCTCGTGCGCGCGCGTGAACTCGGCCATCGGCGACGGGTTCTGCGAGGCGGGCGCCGGAGCGGCGGTGGACCCGGGCGCGGGCGCCGGTGCGGAGGCCGGGCGGGTGCCGGCGGGGGGTGAGCCCTGCGCGGCCGATGGCGCGGGGAGAAGCGCCATCGCGAGGGCGATGGCGATACGATCGATCGTGGTCATCCCCGAAGATACGGCCCCGCGGCGCTTCCCTCTTGCGCGGCGATCCGGGGCGGGTATGTTACCGAACATAACCCGAAGCACATTCACACTATCTCAGTCCTTCGAGGCATTATGTCGACAACAGCATCCGCGCGCGCGGCCTTCATCACTCCCGAGGCCACGCTCTCCCACTGGCAGGCGCATCGCCGGCTCACTCGGCGCTCCATCGAGGCATTCCCCGAGGACAAGCTGTTCTCGTTCACGGTCGGCGGGATGCGCCCCTTCGGCGAGCTCGCGCTCGAGATGCTCGGGATGGCGGCGCCGACGGTTCGCGGGATGCTCACCGGCGAGTGGGCAGGCTTCACGATGCCGGCGTCGAACACGAAGGAGGAGGTGCTGCGCGCGTGGGACGAGAGCACGAAGGAGCTCGAGACCGTGTGGCCGCAGATTCCCGTCGAGAAGTTTCACGAGACGCTTACCGCGTTCGGGCAGTACACGATGGTCGGCCACGACCTGGTGCTGTACGTGATCGACAACGAGATCCATCATCGCGGGCAGGGGTTCGTGTATCTGCGCGCGCTGGGGATCGAGCCGCCGCCGTTCTACGACCGGAGCTGACGAGGGGCCGGCGCGCCGGGAGCTCCACGCTGCCCGGCGCGCTTCCCCAGCGACATGTTGAGCGTGCTGCCACCAGCACACGCATGCCCAGGCAAGCCGCCGCGCCCCGCCTCACCGCCGAGCTGCTCGCGCTCCCCGCGCCGCACGCCGTTCGCGTCGTGGCCGTCGCCCTGCTGAACGCGGTGCGGCAGGGTCACGAGCATCTCGTGGCCGGAAAGCCCGATTCGCTGCACGACCTGCGCGTCGCGCTCAGGAGGCTGCGGAGCTGGGCGCCGGCGACGCGCTCGACCGCGACCTCGCGAGTCTCGTGCGGCGGCTCGCGCGCGGCCTCGACTTCTACTGGGAGCGGCAGCCACTCCGCGATGACGCCGGCGTCACGACGATGGCGCCGGCTGTTGCCGAGTCGCTCGTCGTGCACGCGAAGCGACTCGCGAAGGCTTGGCTCGCTTGACTGCTCCAATGATTCGTCAGCTTGCCCGCTCGAGAATACGGACCTCTTTCGCCAGTCGCTTCCCGAGGAGGTCGCGCTGCTGCTCGAGATCAAAGCGCGCCTGCAGATTGAGCCAGAACCGCTCCGTTGTGCCGAAGTACCGGGCGAGCCGCAGGGCCGTATCGGCACTGATCGCGCGCTTCCCGTGCACGATCTCGTTGATCCGGCGCGGCGGCACGGTGATATCGAGCGCCAATCGGTACTGCGAGAGGGCGAGCGGCTCGAGGAAATCCGCGAGGAGCACTTCGCCGGGATGAATCGGAGTCAGCTTCCGGGACGCCATAGCGGACCTCAGTGATAGGCAACGAGCTCGACCTCGAACGCATCGCCGTCGCGCCACCGGAAACTGACTTGCCACTGGTCGTTGACGCGAATGCTGTGCTGGCCGACGCGATCCTTCTTGAGCTTCTCGAGGCGATTGCCGGGCGGGATGCGGAGATCGTCCAGGGTCTCCGCGGCATCGACCGCCACGAGCTTGCGGAGCATGACGCGATGCAACGCAGCGGGAAACCGGCGGACCGGCTCTCGCCCGAACAAGCGCTCCGAGTCCCGGTCCGCGAAGCTCTTGATCACGGCTGTGATAGTCACGCACAGCGTTACTATCGTCAAGCGTCATCATGCGCTCCTGGAGACGATCGAGCGCGAGGAGCTTCCGATCGATCTCCGTCTCGGCGTCGAGCGTGCAGGTTCCCTTGATGCGGGGGACCGGCATGCCATGCACGGCACGGCCGACCCTCGGGCTGCGCCATCACGCTCGAGGGTCCGCAGTTTCGTGGCGCCGGGCTCCCTGCGGAGCCCGGCGTCACGAATCCGAGCCTTACCGGCCCGCGGCCACTGGCGCGGCGCTCGGCAGCAGCACGGTATCGATCACGTGGATCACGCCATTCGACGCCACGATGTCCGCCGTCACCACCTGCGCGCCGTTCACGTACACCTTGCCGTCGCGAACGACGATGTCCACCGGCAGCCCGTTGACAGTCGTGGGCGTCGCGCCGTTCGCCTTGATGATGTCCGCCGCCATCACGTTGCCGGAGACCACGTGATAGGTGAGGATCGACGTGAGCTTCGCCTTGTCCGCGAGCAGGGCGTCGATGGTGCCCGCCGGGAGCTTGGCGAAGGCGGCATCGGTCGGGGCGAAGACGGTGAACGGTCCCTTCCCCGACAGCGTCTCGACCAGGCCAGCCGCCTTCACCGCCGCGACGAGCGTGTTGAAGCTGCCCGCTTCCGCGGCGATCTCCACGATGTTCTTCATTGGCTTCTTCTCCTTGTGAGTTGCGTGCTGCGCCGACGCGCCCGTCGGCAGGGTGAACAGCGCCGCGACAGCGGCGACAGCGAAGAGCATGTTCTTGTTCATTGAGACTCCTTCCGGGTTTGGATGGCCTACCCGTTCAGCCGGGCGAGATTCTCGACCGATCGAACACTGTCCAGCGATTGTTCAGGTAAAGTGGCGACTATCCGCGCCTTTGTCAAGCCTGTGTCCAGATCTCTGCATTGACAGTGCCTGGACAAGCGTGCTAGGATGAGGTCATGAAAGCACTTCCCGAGGTCGCCGAGTCCGGCGCACATCATCCCATCGCCGTGGTGGCCGAACGGACTGGACTGTCCCAGGACCTGCTGCGGGCGTGGGAGCGGCGCTACGGCGCCGTGAACCCGGCGCGCGATGTCGGGGGCCAGCGCCTGTACACCGACGCCGACGTCCTCCGGCTCGGCCTTCTGCACGCGGCAACGCGCGCGGGGCGGAGCATCGGCTCGGTGGCCGCGCTGTCCACCGAGCAGGTCGCGTCGCTCGTCGAGGACGACGTCGCCGCCCGCGAGCGCAGTGCCCCGCCGGCGATGGAAGCGCCGGTCTCCAGCGAGATCGTGAACGAAGCGCTCGCCCACTCGCGAGCGCTCGATGCGCCGGCACTCGACGAGACGCTGCGGCGGGCGGCCACCGCGATGGGGGTGACGTCGTTCATCGAGACGGTTGCGGCGCCGCTGCTGCGCCGAGTGGGCGACGAATGGCATGCTGGCCGTCTCGCGCCGCCGCAGGAGCATCTCGTGTCGTCGGTGCTGCACGACATCATCGTCGCGACGATGCGCGCCTTCCCGCAGCGGAACGGTGCGCCCAAGCTGCTCGTCGCGACACCGGCCGGTGACCGACACGCCATCGGCGCCGCGCTCGTCGGCGCCGCCTCGGCGCTCGAAGGCTGGAACGTGCTCTACCTCGGCGCCGATCTCCCCGCGGCCGACATCGCCGACGCGGCGAGGACGGCCGGCGTGCGCATCGTGGCCCTGAGCATCGTCTACACCGAGGACCGAGCCCGCGTGCTCGGCGAGGTGCGGGCGCTGCGGTCGCGGCTGCCGGCAGACATCGTCCTCATCGCCGGCGGGGCGGGCGCGACGTCACTCGCGACCGAGCTGGCGGCGATGGACGTGCGCGTGGAATCGAGCGTGCCGGGGTTGGTGGCCGAGCTGCGGCGCCACCGGCACGCGGAGCGAGCAAGGGGAGCGCTCGTCCCCAACTGACCGTTCCTGTACCGCGCGAGCCTGTTCGGCTCGCGACTGCGCGCCGGTCTCCGCTCTCGCCCGTTGCTGCTCCTCTCCGCTGGTGGGCTCGCGGGCGCGTGAGCGCTCTCCACGCCGGCCGGCCGTCGGGAGTGAGCTCCCGCCAGCGCGGTACTGAAACATTCCCGGCCTGCCGTGCCTTGATTCGGAGTGCGCGACCGCCGCGCGACAAGACCGTCCGCCTCCTCGCGCTCGTCTCCGATGATACCACGCCGCAACCTCCGCCGCCGTGCCGGACTGACCATTCTCGTCGCCGCCTTCGCATCCTTCCTCCTGTCCGTCACGCTGTGGTTCACCGGGAGCCACGAGCAGGGGCTGTTCGTCGGGCTGTGGGTGCCGTCCATCCTCTCGTTCGGATGCGTCGCGCTATTGATCAGCGGTGACCGGCTTGAATAACCTTGCCCTGTTCGCGGTGGGCGTCGCGATCACCATTCCTGCGGCAGCCGTCGTGATCGCGCTGGTGTTCGCCGCCGGCATCGACGAACGAGCGGAGAAGAAGCGCCTGGCGCAGCGTGCGCGTGGAGCGTCGCCTTCGGAGCGGGCGGAGTGAACCGCACCTACCTGATCGTCGGGCACTCGAGCGGCATCGGACTCGCACTCACTCGGATGGCGCTGGCGGCCGGCCACGCTGTAGTCGGTCTCTCGCGACGCGCCTCGGGCATCGTCATGCCCGGGCTGACCGAACGGCGGGGCAACGTGCTCGATGTCGATTTCCAGTCGCTCGACCTGCCTGTCGCCCTCGACGGCGTCGCCTACTGTCCAGGAAGCCTGACCCTCAAGTCCTTCGCGGCCCTTCGGGAGGCCGACCTCCTCGAGGACTTCCGCGTCTCCGCACTCGGCGCCGTTCGCGTGCTCCAGGAGACGGCGAGCGCCCTCAAGGCGGGTCGTCAGCCCGGTGTCGTCCTCTTCAGCACCGTTGCGGTGCGTCAGGGCATGCCCTTTCACGCGTCGATCTCCATGGCCAAGGGCGCCGTGGAAGGGCTCACTCGGTCTCTCGCGGCCGAATGGGCACCGCGCATCCGCGTCAATGCCGTGGCGCCCTCGCTGACGAACACTCCGCTCACCGCGCGCCTCCTCGCAAACGAGGAGCGAGTGCAAGGGAGCCGAGACCGTCATCCGATGCGCGAGATCGGGCAGCCCGACGACGTGGCTGCGACGGCACTGTTTCTCCTCGGCGAGCAGGCGCGGTGGGTGACCGGACAGGTCTGGGGAGTCGACGGTGGCATTTCCACCGTGCGCGCCTGACGACCCCTTTTGCGGTCGGCGTCAGCCCCCGGCGACGTGCGCCGCACGCGCCTCGTCGATGCGGCGCACCGTCTCCGCGCTCATGCGCTCGTCGAAGCGGCCCTCCGCCCTCCAGAACACTCGGCCCTTCCTGTCGACGAGCAGGACGTAGATGCGATCCTCGTCGCGGAGCCGCAGCGCCTCACGAAGCGGTGTCTTGTCGATGTACAGCGTGATGGTGGACGCACGGACCGCCGCGTCCGGGATGCCGCGGCGCATCCCCCCATCGATGAACGACCGCATCAACCGGTAGCGGCGTCCAAGCGTGGGAAGCTCGTAGTCCCGCAGGCCGCGGCGGCTCTCGCCGACAGTCCTTCCCTCGGCCTGATCAGGGCGGGAATGCCCGCGGCGCGATGCATGCTGTGAGCCGGAGACATGAATCAGCGCTCCGATATCAACCGCCGATGGCTCCTCGCCGAACGACCATCCGGAGAGCCGACGAGCAACACCCTGCGCCTTGCCGAGTCGCCTGTTTCGGCAGCCGGCGATGGAGAGATGCTCCTGCGCACTGTGTTCCTCTCGCTCGACCCGTACATGCGCGGGCGCATGAGTGGCGCCCCGTCGTATGCTGCCCCCGTTGCCATCGGTGACGTGATGGTCGGGGGCACCGTGTCCCGCGTCGTCGAGTCGCATCTCCCCGCCTTCGCGCCAGGTGATTGGGTGTTGTCGTACAACGGCTGGCAGGACTACGTGGTTTCCGACGGACGTGGCGTGACGAAGCTCGGCCCCTCGCCCGCGCACCCCTCGTGGGCGCTGGGCGTCCTCGGCATGCCCGGCTTCACTGCGTGGGCCGGCCTCACCCTCATCGGACAGCCGAAGGCGGGCGAGACGATCGCCGTGGCCGCGGCGACCGGGCCCGTCGGTGCTACAGTCGGGCAGATCGGCAAGCTCCTCGGCTGCCGGGTCGTCGGCATCGCGGGGGGCGCGGCGAAATGCGCGTTCGCGGTGGACACCCTCGGTTTCGATGCGTGCCTCGATCATCGAGCGCCCGACCTGCGCGGCCGGCTTGCCGCCGCCGCTCCCGGTGGCATCGACGTCTACTTCGAGAACGTCGGCGGGGCCGTGTTCGACGCCGTGCTCCCCCTGCTGAACACACGGGCGCGCATTCCCCTCTGCGGCCTCGTGTCGCAGTACAACGACACGCGCCTGCCGGAAGGCCCTGACCGCAGCGGACGGCTCATGGGTGAATTCCTGCGCAGGCGCATCACCGTGCAGGGCTTCATCGTCTTCGACGACTTCGGGCGGAGGTATCCCGAGTTCGCCTCGGCGATGCAGGGCTGGATCGAGGAAGGGAAGATCGTCTATCGCGAGGACGTCGTGGACGGACTCGAGAACGCGCCCCAGGCGTTCATCGGCATGCTGCGGGGCGACAACTTCGGCAAGCGCGTGATCCGCGTGGGAGAGGGTGACATCCAATGACGAAGAAGATCCTGATGGTGCTCACCTCGCACGACAAGCTCGGCGACACGGGAAAGAAGACTGGCTTCTGGCTGGAGGAGTTCGCCGCGCCGTACTACGCGTTCAAGGACGCTGGGGCGGACGTCACTCTCGCGTCGCCGAAGGGCGGCCAGCCCCCCCTCGACCCCAAGAGCGACGACCCCGATGCGCAGACCGACGACACGCGCCGCTTCAAGGGGGATGACGCTGCGCAGCGCGCACTCGCGTCCACAGTGAAGCTCTCGGACGTGAAGGCCGATGGCTTCGACGCGATCTTCTATCCGGGCGGCCACGGGCCGATGTGGGACCTGGCCGAGGACGCCGACAGCCGGCGGTTGATCGAGGCGTTCGCGAAGAGGGGACAGCCCATCGGCGCCGTATGCCATGCGCCTGCCGTGTTCCGTCACGCCGACGGCGCCGATGGGAAGAAGCTGGTGGCGGGAAAGCGCGTGACGGGCTTCACCAACAGCGAGGAGGAGGGCGTCGGGCTCACCGACGTCGTGCCCTTTCTGGTGGAGGACATGCTGAAGCAGAACGGCGGGCAGTACGAGAAGGGCGCCGACTGGGGGAGCTACGTGGTGCGCGACGGCATGCTCGTGACTGGGCAGAATCCTGCGTCGTCGGCGGCGGCGGCGAAGGAGCTGATCGGGTTGCTGGGATAGGGCGCAGACGGGCGTCGCTCACAGGAGATGGGGCGCGAGGAGATTCGTCCAGCCCCGAGCCGCTAGCCTCGGAGGGGGATGAGCTGTCGGACCGCCGGATCGCGCAGGTAGAGCGCGCCCCAGAGCATGACGGCGATCAGCACCGGGAAGAGCTTCTCGAACGTCGTGCTGCCCGCGCGCACGTGGATGGCCACCGCGCCACCGAGATAGGCCGAGAGCAGGATGGCGCCGAGCACCGCGGTGCTCGGGACGACGTAGAGCACGAGGCAGGCGAGCTCCAGCAGTCCGATCGCCGTCGCCGTACGCAGCGGAATTCCCAGCCGGGTGAAGGCCTCCACCACCGGCGTTGGAGCGAAGAGCTTCGTCACGCCGTCGAAGAGGAGGAAGAGCACGGCGATCGTGAAGAGGATGCGCGCGGCCCACACGGTGGCAGCGGAGGTTACTACTGTCGACGTCGGTGACATGAGTCGTGGGGTGCAGGGTGAGTGCGCAGAATGTAGCCGCCATTGCAGCTGTCCGTCTTGAACAATCCCGCCACCGCCCTGCGCCGCGCCGTCAGCCCCTGCCGCGCTCCTTCACGTATGCGCCAGGCGTCATCCCGATCGTGTCGCGGAACGCGCGGATGAAGTGCGCCTGGTCGCTGTAGCCCATCTCGTGCGCGAGCGTGCTCATATCGGTTGCGGGACTCTCGATGAGCCGCCGCGCCGCCGCGAGCAGGCGATAGCGGCGGATCACCCATGCCGGGCTCACGCCCACGTAGACTCCGCTCGCTTCGCCGAACACCTCCTCGGCCGGCGTCGACGCATGCGTCCAGCGCGCAACCCGCTGCCGGACGAACGGGTAGAACCCGCCTGGCCGGAACCGGACCCCGACGATGGCGCTCGCGCCCTTGAGCGGAACCTGGAAGGTGCCGCGCACCACGCCCACCACGTGCGCCCGCCCGTCCTGCACCTGCAGGTGGACGCAGGGGTCGAGGAGCGCCGATGCGACGAGACCCGGCTGGCCGCGCCGGTCCCATCGCGAGATCCAGTAGTAGTCCACGTAGCGGGCGAGCGCCGGCGTCGGCGCGGCCTTCACATGGCCGAGCCATCGCTGACGATCGCGGTCGGGCGCTTCGGCCGGCGGCCGCGAGTCCGGGCCGAGAAAGAGCATCAGCGAGGTGCCTCCACCCAGGGTCGAACCGACACGATGACTTCGCGCCGACGGGCCGAGCTGGCGGGAATCTTCAAGACGGCGGCATCGCGCACGATCAGACTTCCAGGATCGGCTTCAGACCTCCGCGCACCCGCACCGCGACAGTCAGGGACCACGAGACTCACGTCCCGGAATCATATCGCGCGGGCGACGTCCACGCAGCCCGGCGGTCCGTTGCCCTCTCGCGCTCGAACTCACTCGCACCCATCTCCTGATGCCACAACGCTTCTCAATCCGCCTGGCGCTCCTGCTCCCGCTTCCCCTCTCGCTCGCGTGCGCCTCCCTTCCCCATTCGAGCGGGCAGGCATGCGGCCCCGACGTCGCCCCTGTTCGCGGCCTCGCGGCAACGAGCCTGCACTATCAGGGGACCTTCGCCGCCGGGGGACGGGTGACGCCCGCGACGTCGTCGCTGACCGTGGCGCCGCATCCTGCCGGTGGGTGGGCGGTGGCGGAGCGCGCGCAGCTTCCGCGGGGCGTCGCGACTGACAGCGCCCGTCTCGACGCGCGCAGCCTCGCACCGCGCGAGCGCGTCATCCAGCAGGGGACGACGCACATCGCGCTCCGCTTCACGGAGCGCGACGCCACCGGCACCATCGCGACGGGCGCCCAGGTGCATCCCATCTCCGCGGAGCTGTGCGGCTCGCTCGTCGGCGACGGCGCGGGCTCCTTCCTGGTGATCGGGCGCTTGCCCCTGGGCGCTGGCTATCACACGACTCTTCGTCACTTCGACATTCAGGCCGCGGCGATGACTGTGCGGCAGCTCGCGGTCGTCGGCAGCGAGAGGGTGACCGTGCCGGCCGGCAGCTTCGACAGCTGGATTGTGGAGATCAGCGAGGCGGGCAACGCGACGCCGACCACGATCTGGGTGGACAAGGCAACGCTGGTGCCGGTGAAGTTTTCGGCCGCGCAGGGGGCGGTGAGGATCGCGATGGAGCTCGAGCGGTAGGGAGGGCGTCGAGATACCAGTGCCGAGTCGCCATGTCCCGGCGAAATGCGCGATGGCGTACAGCAGCGCCAGGGTCCCCGCGCTCGCGAGTCCCAGGGGCCGAGTGCTACGCACGGCCACACTGTCATCTCGGTCACGCGTCGCGGCCTCCGGTGACCACTGTCCCTGGCGACGAACCGTGGCCGGCGGCGTGACGAGCGGCCATATTCCGGCCTGACCCACCCGTGCGGACCACCGCCCGGGCGACCAACGCACCCCGGACATCGATGACCGCCACGCGTTACGCCGCCATCACGGGCTGGGGCGAAGGGCTGCCGCCTGCCATCCTGACCAACCACGACCTCTCCACGTTCCTGGAGACGTCGGACGAGTGGATCGTGCAGCGCACCGGGATGAAGGAGCGCCGCGTCTCCCACGTCACGGGCATCGAGATGGCGACCATCGCCACCCGCCGCGCACTCGCCTGCGCGGGGCTCGACGCGGCTGACGTCGAGCTGATCGTGTACGGCAGCTGCAGCAACGACGAGCAGGTGCCGAACTGCGCGAGCGGCGTGCAGGTGGCCATCGGCGCCCGGCGTGCGGCGGCGATGGACCTCAACACCGCCTGCACCAGCTTCCTCTACGGTCTCTCCACCGCGACGGCGATGATCCGGAGCGGGATGGTGCGCAACGCGGTAGTGATCGGCGTGGAGCTGATCACGCGCTTCATGGACTGGAGCGACCGCAACGTCGCGGTCCTGTTCGGCGATGGGGCTGCCGCAGTCGTGCTCCAGGCGAGCGACACCGAGTCTGGGGTGATCGGCGCCGTCCTCGGCTGCGACGCCGAGTCGCGGCAGACGCTGCGCGTGCGCGGCATCGGCACGCAGTACGCGCAGGGCGGCGTCACCTACGGCGACACGAAGTGGGACTTCGACGGCCAGGCGATCTTCAAGCGCGCCGTGCGCGGGATGAGCGAGGCGTGCGGCCGCGTCCTCCAGCAGTGCGGCGTCACGGCGGACGACGTCGGCCTCGTGGTGCCGCACCAGGCGAACCTGCGGATCATCGAGGCGGTGGCGAAGTATGCCGGGGTTCCGATGGAGCGCGTGATGCTGACCGTGTCGCGCTACGGCAACATGAGCTCCGCCACCGTGCCGGTGAGCCTCGTCGATGCGCTGAAGGAAGGACGCATCGCGCCGGGAAGCCTCGTGCTGATGCCGGGGTTCGGCGGGGGGCTGACGTACGGCGCGCTGGTGGTGCGCTGGGGCGACCGCGTGACCCCGCTCGGCGCGAGCGACGCCGAGTTTCCGCCGGTGGAGCAGAGCGCGCTCGAGATGGTGAACGCGATCCGCGCGCGGCAGGACCCGGAGCGGTCACGGGCCGCGCTGTTCGACCAGCGCTTCGCGGAGAGCGCGACGGTGGTGTAAGGGGGCTCGTACCGGCAACTCCTTGCGCGGCTTACCGTGGTTCGCCGAGGATGCGGGACGCATCGGCGAGCGGGGCGACGCGGGTGCGGCCGTACGAGATCCACGCCGTGACCGAGCCGACGGCGCCCGGAAAGATGGCGGCTGACACGCTCATTCCCAGCACGGTGACGACGACTGCGCCGATCATGATGATCGTGAGGCCCGCGGCGGCGAGTGGAGTCAGGAAGGTGCGGTTGCGGGTGAGGCCCGGCAGCACGAGCCCGAGGGCGCCCAGGCACTCGCAGACGCCGATGAAGCGAATGAAGGGGACAGGCAGGATGAGCGACCCCTGCTGCATCTGCGCGGGGGACATGATGAACTTCATCGAGCCGGCGAAGAGGAAGATCAGAGCGGTGAGGATCTGCGCGGCCCAGAGGGTGCGGTTGGCGGTTCTGGCGGTCATTGTCGACATGGGGTCTCGGGTGGCGTTTCGGCGGGGTCGGAACCTGAGGACCTCGGATCTTCTCCCGCGCTCACCATCACGACGAGCGACGAGGCTCGAAATCGACACGAGCCCAGAAGAACTTCTGTCGCCTGGCTGGCACGCGGTTGATGCCTGCAAGCGGGCCCTGAGCGATCGTCGCTCAGGGCCCGCGTACTTCCGTCACGACAACAACTTGCACAATCGTGTCATCACGAGGCATCGCGTCGCGATATCTCGACGACTCGCACGGGTCGACAGCCGTGTCCCTGCCACGCTACTGCACCGCGTTGATCATGTCGAAGATCGGCAGATACATGGCGACGACCATCCCTCCCACCACCACGCCGAGAAACACGATCATGATCGGCTCCATCAGGCTCAACAAACCTGACACCGCCGCATCAACCTCCTCATCATAGAAGTCGGCGATCTTCGACAGCATCTCGTCCAGCCCACCGGTCTGCTCCCCGACCGCGATCATCGAGATCACCATCGGCGGGAAGACGTTCGACTTCTGCAGCGGCGCGGCAATCGTCTCACCGCCGGCGATGCTGGCGCGCGACTCCATGATCGCGTCGGAGATCACCCGGTTGCCAGCGGTCTTCGCGGTGATCTCCAGCCCGTCCAGGATGGAGACGCCGGAGCCGATCAGCGTTCCGAGGGTGCGCGTGAAGCGGGACACCGCCGACTTGCGAAGCACGTCGCCGAGCACTGGCGCCTTCAGCATCAGCCGGTCGATCATCAGCTTGCCATCGGGTGAGGCGTAGTAGCGTTTCCCGAAGTAGACGATCGCCGCGATGACGGCGATCACCGCCCACCAGAAGCCGGTGAGGAACTTCGACATCGCGATCACGACGCGCGTCGGCATCGGCAGCGCCAGCCCCACGCTCGCGAACATCTTCTCGAAGGTGGGGATCACGAAGATGAGCAGCACCGAGATGGCGATGACGGCGACTCCCGAGATCACGCCGGGATAGATCATCGCCCCCTTCACCTTCCTCACGAGCGCGTCGTTCTTCTCCATGAAGGTCGCGAGGCGCATCAGGATGGTGTCGAGGATACCACCGGCCTCGCCGGCGGCGACCATGTTGACGTACAGCTCGGTGAAGGCCCTGGGATGCTTGCTCAACGCATCGGCCACGGTGTGTCCCGACTCGACGTCGAACACGACAGCCCTGGTCACGTCCTTGAGCGCCTTGTTCTCGCTCTGCCGCGCCAGGATGTCGAGCGCCTGCACGAGGGGGAGGCCGGCATTGATCATCGTCGAGAACTGGCGGGTGAAGATCACGATGTCGCGCATCGTGATCTTTCCCCCGCTCTTCTTCTTCTTGACGTCGGCCGCCTCGTCGATCTTCACGACGTTGAGCCGCTGGCGCCGGAGCTGCGAGACTACCTCGTCCCGGTTGGGCGCCTCGATGGTCGCGGTCTTCAGGTCGCCGTTGAGGGCGCGGGCGGTGTAGGTGAAGGCTGGCACGGCACTACCTCTGTGTATGCTCTTTCGCGGTGAATCGGTGAGAGGTTCGAAGTGAGAGGTGAGAGGTCATGCCTCGGTCAGCCAATGCGTCCCGAGGCGTGACCTCTCACTTCAGACTTCTCACCTCGCACGTCGTTCGGAGTCAGCGCTTCCCCATCATGGGAGACCCGCCCGCACCGGGCTTCTTCTCGTCGTCCGGGCCCTGCCCGATCATCCGCAGGAACTCGTTGGGATCGTGCGACGCGCGCTGGCACTCCTCGAGCGTCACCTCCCGGCTCATGTAGAGGTTGTAGAGCGCGTCGTTCATCGTCTGCATCCCGAACTTCTTCCCGGACTGCATGGTGCTGTAGATCTGGTGGATCTTGTCGTCGCGGATGAGCGCCCGCACAGCCGGCGTCACCACGAGGATCTCGGCAGCCATCGCCCGGCCGCGCCCCTTCGCCTTGGGGAGGAGGGTCTGCGTGATCACCCCCTCGAGCACGAAGGCGAGCTGCGCGCGCACCTGGCTCTGCTGATGGCTGGGGAAGACGTCGATGATGCGGTTGATGGCCTCGGCCGCGCTGTTGGTGTGCAGCGTCGCGAAGGCGAGGTGACCGGTCTCGGAGATGGTGAGCGCCGCCTGGATGGTGTCCAGGTCGCGCATCTCGCCGATGAGGATGACGTCGGGATCCTGGCGCAGCGCGTACTTAAGCGAGGCCTGGAAGCTCTTCGTGTCGGTCCCCACCTCGCGCTGGTTGACGATGCAGCCCTGGTGGCGGTGGATGAACTCGATCGGATCTTCCACGGTGATGATGTGCCCCTTCCGCTCCTTGTTGATCTTGTCGATCATGGCGGCGAGGGTGGTGCTCTTGCCGGAGCCGGTGGGGCCCGTGACGAGCACAAGGCCCCTTGGCCGCTCCGCCATCTTGCGGATGACGTCGGGCAGCCCGAGGTCGTCGAAGGTCTTGATGCTGAAGGGGATCTGCCGGATCACCATCGAGACGCAGCCGCGCTGCTTGAAGCAGTTCCCGCGGAAGCGCGCGAGGTTCTGGATGCCGAACGAGAAGTCGAGCTCGTCCTCCATCTCGAACCGCTTCTTCTGGTTCTCGGTGAGCACGGAGTAGGCGAGCTGCAGCGTGTCCTTCGGCGACATCACGAACTCGAGCGACGAGTTCTGGATCTCGCCGTCGATCCGCATCTTGGGACGCTCCCCCGCCGTGACGTGCAGGTCGGAGGCGTCACGCTCGATCATCTCTTCGAGCAGGACGCGGAGGTTGATGGGGGAGGAGGTGGCGGGGCTGGTCATCTACTGGATCGGTGAGCGGTGAACAGTGAACTGTGAACGGTTTCTGCTACCCGGTGAGAGGTTCGAGGTCTCAGGTGAGAAGTCATGCCTCCGGATGCCAGGAGGCACCCGAGGCATGACTTCGAAGCTCTGACCTCTCACTTCGAACGGCTCACCGTTCACCGGTTCATGCGGAGGTTTCTCGTATGACCTGCTCCAGCGTCGTGATCCCCTTCATCACCTTCATCCAGCCGTCCATCCGCAGCGTCAGCATCCCTTCGTCCACGGCGGCGTCCTTGATCTCGGCGGCGCCGACGCTCATGAGGATGAGCTTTCGCAGGTTGGGCGACATCGGCATCACCTCGTACACCCCCTGGCGCCCCTTGTAGCCGCTGCCGGCGCAGGCGTCGCAGCCCGCTCCCTTGAAGAACGGCAGGGCGCTCACCGGCGTGTCGAGGGTGATCTTCGTGAGCAGCGGCGCCGCCTCCTTCGTGGCGCGCGCTTTGGCATGCTCGATGGTGTCGGGGGTGAAGCGCAGCTCGCGCAGCGTCGTCGTCGGCTTCACCTTCGCCGCGTCGAGCTCCAGCTCGCTCGGCACGTACTGCGTCTTGCAGTTGCCGCAGATGCGGCGGAGCAGACGCTGCGCGAGCACGAGGTTGAGCGCCGAGGCCACGTTGAACGGCTCGAGCCCCATGTCCATCAGGCGCGTCACAGTCTCCGGCGCCGAGTTGGTGTGCAGGGTGGAGAGCACCATGTGGCCGGTGAGCGCCGCCTTGATGGCGATGCCGCCCGTCTCCAGGTCGCGGATCTCGCCGACCATGATGATGTTCGGGTCCTGCCGCAGGAACGCCTTGAGCGCCGCGGCGAAGGTCATTCCGATCTCGGTCCGCACCAGCACCTGATTCACCCCGTAGAGGTTGTACTCCACGGGATCTTCGGCCGTCATGATGTTGACGTCGATGTTGTTGACCTTGGAGAGGGCGCTGTAGAGGGTGGTCGTCTTGCCGCTTCCCGTGGGGCCGGTGACGAGGACCATGCCGTACGGATTCGACACCGCCTCCATGAGATCCTTCTCGGCCTTGGGCTCGATGCCGAACTTCTCGAGGTCGAGGGTGAGGTTCCCCTTGTCGAGGATGCGGAGGACGATCTTCTCGCCGAAGAGGGTGGGCAGGGTGGACACGCGGAAGTCGATGACCTTGTTCCCCATCTTGAGCTTGATGCGGCCGTCCTGCGGCACGCGTCGCTCGGCGATGTTGAGCGAGGCCATGATCTTGAAGCGCGAGATGAGCGCCGACTTGAGCTTCATCGGTGGCTTCATCACCTCGTTGAGCGCGCCGTCGATGCGGTAGCGGACGCGGATGTCGTGCTCGAAGCACTCGAAGTGGATGTCGGACGCGCCGCGCTTGACCGCCTCGGTGAGGATGGCGTTGATGAGCCGGACGACGGGGGCGTCCTCCATCTGCGCCGCGAGGGCGGCGGCGGAGACGTCCTCCTCCTGCTCCTCCACCAGCTCGATGTCGCCCTCTCCCATCTCGTCGATCACGCTCATGAGATCGGCCACCTGCGCCTCTGCTGAGTTCTCGTAGAAGCGCTCGATCGTGCTCTTGAGGGTGAACTCGCCCCCGATGACGGGGATGATGTCGTAGCGGGTGATGAACTTCAGGTCGTCGAGGACGCCGAGGTTCGTCGGGTCGGCCATGGCGACGGTGAGCGTGCGGCCGTCGCGCTTGAGGGGGAGGACGAGATGCTTGATCGCGATATCCGCCGGGATCAGCTTGGCGACGCGCGGATCGACCTCGAAGCGCGAGAGATCCACCGCCGGCATCTTGTACTGCCGAGCGAGGCTCTTCACGAGGTCCGTCTCCTGGATGAAGCCGAGCTTCACCAGGTTGTAGCCTACACGAGTGCCATTCTGGCGCTGCTCCTGGAGCGCTTTTTCCAACTGCTCGCGCGTGATGAGCCCCTCGCGGATGAGGAGATCACCGAGTCGTTCGTTGGACGCGGCCGGAGCTGCCATGGACTGACGTAGGGGAGCGACGGGAATGGCCGGACCGGCTGCCGGCCGGAGAGGCTGGCACCGAAGGGTGCGGGAAATCGGGATCGGCGTCGATCGAAGCGAGATCCGTACCCTATATACGATCAGGCCAGCCGTTGCGTCTCACTCTGACCGGGGCGCGCGCCTCCCGGAGAAGGTGACGAGGGGGGCGAGCCCGGCGGCGGTGGCTGCCCCGACCCCCTTTACCCGCCGCAATCCCTCGATCGACCCGAACGGACCGAGCGAGTCGCGGTTGGCGACGATCCTCTTCGCGAGGGCGGGACCGACCCGGGGGAGCCGGTCAAGCTCGGCGATCGTCGCCACGTCGAGGTCGAGGGGTGTGGCCGCCGTGGGGGGCGCATTGGCGCGCCCTCGTCCTCGCTCCGGCGCGAAGAGCGTGGCGGGTGGTGGTCTGCCGATGTCGATCCGTGGGGCGGGCGGGGGGAACCCCATCGGGGAGAGGGGGGCCGGCTCGGGCTCCTGTCGACCTGCCGAGCGCCGCCGGCCGGTGGATGTGCAGGGAGCGGGCACGGAGGCTACTCCTCCCACGACGTTCGGCACATTATCGCATCCCTTTGGCGCCACCAATCGGACACTTCTGCTCTTCCTTGATTTCGCGCTGCGGCTCGCGGAGCTGGCGCTGTCGACCGCGGTGGCCTGTCTGGCGAGCGCCTGCTGCTCCGCGGCGGAGGGTGTGTCGGCCGGTCCGGCGCGGAGCACCCTGACTCCGGCGGAGAGGAGCGCTATCGCGGCGAGGAAGCCGAGCGCCTTCTGTTCGGATGGTGTTGGCATGGGGGCACGATAGGAGCGATCGCGCCGTAGGCCGTCACCGTTTCGCTGCGCCCAGTGTTGTCATCCCGCAGGCGCGTAGCGCGTGTCGGGATCCAGGCCGCGTGGCGCGTGGCTGTCCAGGGCGCCCGGAGCGAAGAACCCGACACGCTGCGCGTGCGGGATGACAGCTACGTGGAAGGGTTCACCGTTCACCGTTCACCGTTAACTCCCCACCCCCAGCCTTCTACATGTCCCGGATCAGCGACAGCGCGACATCACCCACCACCTGCAGGCTCGCCGTCGAGATCTTGTCGATCGTATCCTGAAGGGTGTGATGGTAGTTCGGCTCGGCGCTTCCGCTGGGGCCCGGCGGGCCGTAGTCGTAGTCGATCACGTCGATCACGTGGAGCCCCTTGGCGATGAGGGGGACGTGGTCGTCGGTGACGCCGCCGCCGTTCCTCGCGAGGAAGTACTTCGAGTAACCCATGTCCGCCGCCTTCTGCCACACGCGGGTGACGACCTCGGGTGCCGCGGCGACCGAGTTGTCCTCCTGCATGATGTTGAGGTCCTTGTCGGCGATCATGTCCCACAGCACGCCGAAGATGGGCTTGTAGCCCGGCTCCGGCAGGTGCTCGGCGAAGTACTGGGAGCCGAGGAGGACGTCGGCGTAGGGCGGGTCGAAGCTCTTGCCGTAGTCCTCGCCATCGACGAACAGGAGATCGACCCCCACGTTGGGGGGGGTCTTCTTGAGGGCGTCGGCGAGGGCGACCAGGAGACCGACACCGGCGGCGCCGTCGTTCGCTCCGGGGATCGGGGTGCCGCGGTTGCCGAGCACCGGGTCGCTGTCGGCCATCGGGCGGGTGTCCCAATGCGTGACGTAGAGGATGCGCTGGGCAGCCTGCGGGCGGAAGCGGGCAAGCACATTGCGAAGGGGGATCGAGTCCCCCGTGAGGGTGCGGTGGGTCCACCGCTGCTCGATGACGGTGTCGGCCCGCTGTTTGAGGGCCGCCACGAGCCAGTCGCCGGTCTTCTGCCACCCCGGGGTGCCGGGGACGCGCGGTCCGAAGGCGAGCTGCTGGCTGGTGTACGACATCGCCGCGCTCGCGTCGAACGAGGTCCGGGCGCGCGATGCACTCAGTAGGTTGTCACAACCGCCGGCGAGCGGGAGCGATACCAGGAGCAGGGAGAGGGGTAGCATCCGCACGGGCGGCCTTGGTGTAGGGAAGGCGGAGTGGCGAGACGGTCGGGCGAAAGACTTGAATTTCAGCGCGGGACAGGCGGAATTTACAGGCCGCGACGCACGCTACAACCCTGTGCGATTCTTGAAGTTCCGCGTGCGGTACGCACCTCGGACACGCATTGAAGATTCTCAGCAAGTACGTACTCAGGGAGCATATCGGGCCGCTGCTGTTCGCGCTGGTGGCGCTCACGGCGTTGATGCTCCTCAACTTCATCTCCCGCTCCCTCGGCGACCTGGTCGGCAAGGGGCTCCCCTGGTCGGTGGTGGGGGAGTTCTTCCTGCTGTCCGTCCCCTTCACCATCGCGCTCACCGTGCCGATGTCGGTGCTGGTGGCGGTGCTGTACGCCTTCAGCCGGCTGGCGAGCGAGAACGAGGTCACCGCGCTCAAGGCGAGCGGGGTGAGCCCGTGGACGCTCGTGTCGCCGGCGCTCGCGGGGGGGGTGTTCATGTCGCTGGCCCTGCTGGCGTTCAACGACCAGGTGCTGCCGCGCACCAACCACCAGCTCAAGACGCTGCAGGAGGACATCAGCCAGGCGAAGCCCACGCTGCTGCTGAAGGACAACGTGATCAATCCGATCAGCGAGGGGAAGCTCTATCTCCGCGCCGGGCACTTCGACCGCACCGACTCGCTGGGGCGGATGACGCACGTGGTGATCTACGATCTGGCCGATCCGGCGCGGCGCCGGACGATCTACGCCGACAGCGGGCGCATCGCCTTCGCGTCGAACCGCGTGGACATCGACATGGATCTGTTCAGCGGGGAGATGCAGGGGGTGTCGACCGAGAAGCCGGGCCAGCTCGACCGGCTCTTCTTCAAGAAGGACCGCATCAAGGTGCGGGGGGTGGGCGGCGGCGGCGAGGTGAAGCTGAGCGAGGGGAACGGCTCGGCGAAGGGCGACCGGGAGATGACTGTCTGCGAGATGCAGAAGCGGCTCTGGATCTCGGAGACGAGCTACCAGACGGCGAAGCGCGAGTACGACCGCGCGCGTGCCGGCGAGAAACCGGGGGGGCCGCTGTCGTCGGCGGATCCGCCGCCCGGGAAGCTCGGACCCGAGCCGCACGGCATCGGCTGGGCGTACTGCCGCCTCATCGAGAAGGTGTTCAGCGTGAAGCCGGCGGAGGCCGCGGAGGTGCCGCAGGCGCAGTCGGGCACCCTGTCGAGCACCCTGTCGAGCACCCCGGCGACGACGGCGACGACGGCGCAGCAGGTGCAGGCCGAGGCGGCGCGGGCCATCGGCATGTCGCTCCCCAGCAGCGGGCTGCAGGGGTCCCGCATCGCCGAGACGAAGCTGATGCTCGAGCAGCGCGCCTTCGCCCGCAACCGGTACGAGATCGAGATCTACAAGAAGTTCTCGCTCGCCGCCGCGTGCCTGATCTTCGTCATTCTCGCCGCGCCGCTGGCGGTGCGCTTCCCGCGCGGCGGGGTGGGGCTGGTGATCGGGGTGAGCCTGATCGTGTTCGCCCTGTACTACGTGGGGCTGATCGGCGGAGAGGCGCTGGCGAACAAGGGGCTGGTGTCGCCCTTCCTGGCGATGTGGGGGACGAACATCATCATGACGGTGGTGGGGATCGTGCTACTGTTCCGTATGGGACGCGACTCCAACACCGGGCGTGGCGGCAGCTGGAGCGACCGGATCGACCGGTGGCGCCGGCGGTTCGGCGACGACCGCAGCGTGAAGAGCGGGGCCGCGACATGAGCCGCCTCGTGCGGCCGCTCGACCGCTACGTCTTCAGCGAATGGGTGAAGATCTTCTGCGCCACGGCGCTCGGCCTGCCGGTGCTGCTGATCATCATCGATCTCACGGACCACCTGCAGAAGTATCTCGACCGCAACATCCCGCGCGGCGACATCGCGCTGAGCTACGTCTACTGGATCCCGCAGTCGATGTTCCTGGCGATGCCGGCGGCTGTGCTGTTCGCCACGGTGTTCGCGATCGGCAACTTCACGCGCCATGCGGAGATCACCGCGGCGAAGGCGTCGGGGATCAGCTTCTACCGGCTCGTGCTCCCGATCCTGCTGGGGGCCACGCTGGCGTCGGCGCTGGACATCGTGGTGGCCGAGATGGCACCGGTGAGCGACTCGCGCCGCAACGACCTGCTGCGCGAGGGCACCGTGCAGACCGGGACGCAGCGGGTGAACTTCGCCTACGCGGGGGAGTATGGCCGCGTGTACAAGGCGGCGGTGCTGGACGTGACGCGCGGGACGATCGACCGGCTGCAGATCGAACGAAAGGGGAACGGCCCGGATTACCCGACGGTTCTCGTGGCGGCGACCCTCGCCACCTATGCGCCAACCGGCTGGAAGATCTCCGATGGAGAGATGCACGTCGTCACCGATTCCACACACGATCTCGCGGTGGGCTTCACGTCGCTGCGCGACCGGCGCATGACGGAGAAGCCGGCCGACCTGATGGCCAATCCGCGCGACCCCAAGGAGATGCGGTTCGCCGAGCTGTCGCGCTTCATCACGGCGCTGGAGCGGTCGGGGGGCGACGCGAACCTGCTGCGCGTGGAGCGGTCGTTGAAGATCGCGATCCCGATCACCTGCCTGGTGATCGCGCTGATCGGCGCTCCCCTCGCCACGACGACGCAGCGCGGCGGGGCGGCGTGGGGGATCGGCATCAGCCTCGGCATCACCGTGACCTTCCTGATGATGGTGCAGCTCACGCGGGCGATCGGGGGCAAGGGGCTCATCCAGCCGGACCTCGCGGCGTGGGTGCCCAACGCGCTCTTCTTCGCCGTCGGCCTCGTGCTGCTGGCCCGGGTGCGCACGTGAGCGAGCTCGATCATCCGGTGGGGGAGCTGAAGGAGACCGCGCAGTTCCCCGTCGTGCAGCGGAAGGGGATCCGCTTCTTCCGGCACATCACGCGCGGCTTCATCGCCTTCTTCAGCCAGGTGGGGGCGCGAGGATACTTCCTGCGCGACATCGGCCGCGCCTTCGGCGATCCGGCCACCTTCGTGCCGGAGACGATCCGGCAGATGCGCGTGATCGGGGTGGAGTCCATCCCGCTCACCGTGATCGTCGCCGCCTTCATCGGCGGGGTGATCGCGATCCAGGTGCGATACCAGCTCTTTCCTGGCGTGCAGCTCTCGATCATCGGCCTCTCGGTGCGCCTGATGCAGGTGCTGGAACTCGGTCCCCTGCTCACGGGACTGGTGCTGACGGGGCGCGTCGGGGCACGGATGACCGCCGAGATCGGAACGATGCGGGTGACGGAGCAGATCGACGCGCTGGAGACCCTCTCGTACGATCCGGTCGCCTTCCTCATCGTGCCGCGGCTGCTGGCCTGCCTGACGATGGTGCCCTGCCTGGTGGTGCTCGCCGATGCGACCGGGCTGCTGAGCGGGTACGCGGTGTCCGTCTACGTCACCAAGGTGACGCCCCAGGACTTCGTGGCCGGCGTACGGCTCGGCTTCGGCACCTTCCAGGTGGTGTATTCGTTGCTGAAGGCGACGCTGTTCGGCGGCGCGATCGCGTTCGTCTGCTCGTATGAAGGGTTCGTCACCGGCGCGGGTGCCGAGGGGGTGGGACGCTCCACCGCCAAGGCGGTCGTGATCACCTCGGTGGCGATCCTGGTCCTCGACACGTTGACGGCGGCGCTCCTCGCCCCTTACCTACAGACATGAAACGGCGCGACGAAGTACTGGTCGGAGTCTTCCTCACCACGGCGCTGGCCATCGCGCTGCTGGGCACCCTCTGGCTGGTGCGCGGGGGGCTGTCGTCGGGCTATCCGCTCTACACCAAGTTCGCCTGGGGACAGAACCTCAAGCCCGGGCAGCCAGTACTGCTGGCGGGGGTGAACGTCGGCGCGGTGAGCGACGTGAAGCTGCGGCAGGACGGCTTCCTGGACGTGATGCTGCGCGTGAACGACGACGTGAAGGTCCCGAAGACCTCGATGGCGAGCGTGAAGCCGATCGGGATCTTCGGGGACGCGGCGATCGCGCTCACGCCGAAGGCGCCGAGCAACATCTCGTTCAGCCCGGGCGACACGGTGCCGATCGGTCCGGCGGACACGGACATTCAGGCGATCATGAACAAGGTGGACTCGGTGGCGAGCACGGTGCAGGTGATGACGAAGACGCTCAACGCCGAGCTGTTCGCTTCGGGGGGGATCCGCGACATCCGCAAGACGATGGCGAACGCGGCGACGGTGTCGGCGCAGGCGGCGCAGCTCTCGGTGCAGCTCAACGCGATCGCCGCGGAGCAGAACCGGAACCTGACGCTGACGATGGCGTCGTTCCGGCGCGCGGCGAGTGCGGTGGATTCGGCGAAGATCGACTCCACGCTCAGCAACTTCCGCACGTCGAGCGCGAGCCTGACGCGGATCGCGGCGAACCTCGACAGCACGAGCCGCCGGGCGAATGCGCTCATCGGCGGGATCGAGCGCGGGGAGGGGAACGTCGGGAAGCTGATGAAGGACACCCTGCTGTACCGCGACCTGCGCGGGCTGGTGACGCAGGCGGACTCGGTGCTCGCGGATCTGAAGAAGAACCCGAAGAAGTACATCAACCTCACCATCTTCTAACGGCGAGTCGGGAGTCTTCGGTCGTCGGAAGCGCGGGAAGGGGCGGGAAGGGGTCAGGCTCGTTGAAAACCGGTACGTGACCGTACCGGTTTTCAACGAGCCTGACCCCTTCCCTTCCTTCCCTTCGTCGTCCAGTTCCTGAGCAGCCGGGGACATTTCGTCCCGAAACGAGCCCTGCCGTTACCCGCGCCGGGATTCTGCCGTCACTCATACGCACTAGCTCACTAGAGGCTCATGATGGCAGACATTCGCAGCGGGATCCCCGCGCTCTCGCTCTACTCCCGTCCGACCCTGGCGCCCGTGTCGGCGCCGGCGACGGCACCCGCGTCGGCGCCGACCAGCGCGCCCGCGGCGCCCGCGGCGGGACGGCCGAAGCTCACCCTGCAGAAGGACACCTACACGCCCTCGTCGGCGGCGTCGGCGATTGAGCCGAGCGCGCGCGAGCGCCTGCAACTGATGTCGGTGCACCGGGGCGCCGAGGCGTCGCTCGGCGCGATCGACGGGATGCTCAAGGAGAGCTACGGGGTGTAAGCGGGTCGAGCGGCGCACATCGAACTCTGCATCCGCGCGAAGGGCACCCCGAGGGGTGCCCTTCGCACGTCCGGCAGGTCCGCTCGATCGCTTCTACTCGACTGCCGTACTTCGTACGGAGCTACGACTGACGTACTCGGACACCGCGGGACGGTTGCGCCGAATGCGCTTCCTCGCTCCGCGTCCCGCGCGAGCACCGATCAGGGGATCGTGTCCGGTACTGGTGACGGCGTGGAAACCGGTGGAAAGGAAGTGTCGCGCGCGACTCCGTCGTCGGTCTCGCGCGCGGAGTCGTCCACGGCTCCCCGTGGGTGGTATGCCAGTCTCGATACGGAGTACTGGTACTAAGTACTCGCCGTTCGATTCCTCCCCACCGTCAGATAGAACACCGGTACCCCCACGAGTATCACCCCGAGCACGCCGATCGTCGGCCACCGGCTCGTCGGATCGATGATCGCGTTGGCCAGCAGGAAGATCGTCGCGAGGATGAACAGCGCGGGGACGACGGGATACAGCGGCGCGCGGAAGGGGGGGTCGTAATTCGCGCGGCGGCGCAGCACGAAGACCGACGCCACCGCCAGCGCGTAGAAGGGGACGATCGCCGTGACGAAAGTGTCGGCGAGCTGCTCGAAGGTGCGCAGCATGACGAACACGATCCCGAGGCCGGTGGTCAGCAGGATCGACACGTATGGCGTCCCGTACTTCGGGTGCACCGACGCGACCTTGCGGAAGAAGAGCCCGTCGTCGGCCATGGCGAAGAAGACGCGCGGTGCCGTGAGGAGCGTGCCGTTGAGTGTCCCGAAGGTGGACAGCATCACCGTGACGGCGACGAAGGCCACCCCCACCGGTCCGATGAGCAGCTGCGCGACGTCGGCGGCGACGAGCCGCGAGTGGCGGATCTGCTCGACCGGCAGCACGGCGAGGTACGCGACGTTCGCGAGCAGGTAGATGCCGATCACCGCGCAGGTCCCGATGATGATGGCCCTCGGCAGCGTCCGGCGCGGATCCTTCACCTCGCCCGCCACGAAGCTGAGGTCGGCCCATCCGTCGAACGCCCAGAGCACGGAGACGAGCGCGAGGCCGAACGAGGCGATGTGGAAGGAGCCGGGCGGTACCGCGGGGGTGAAGTGCCCACCGGTGCGCGGCAGGCCCAGGGCGAGCGCGAGCAGGACGATGAACAGCAGTCCGCCGTACTTCGCCAGCGTCGTGAGGTTCTGCACGAGCGAGCCCCAGCGCACCCCTACATAGTTGAAGGTCGCGGTCAGCCCGATGGCCACGGCGGCCACGTAGTGGACGTAGCCGCTATACGGCGCCTGCGAGGGATCGTGCCCGAGGACGCGAATGAGATACTCGGAGAATGTCGTGCTGATGGCGCCGAGCGAGGCGGCGCGGATGAGGGTGAGCTCGGACCATCCGAAGAGGAAGGCGGGGAGCCGTCCCCACCCCTCGCGGATGAAGACGTAGGCGCCCCCGGTCTCGGGAAAGGCGCCGGTGAGCTCGGCCAGCGTCAGCGCGCCGCAGAGGGCGAACAGGCCGCCGGCGACCCAGACCGCCATGAGCGGGAGGGGGCCCGGCAGCTTGTCGGCGATCCCCGCGGGCGAGCGGAAGATCCCCGAGCCGATCGTGGACCCGATGAGGACGGCGACCGCGCTCCAGAGGCCGAGCTGGCGCTGCAGGGTGCGGGAGGGGGGAACAGCGGAGGGAGTCTGGGTCGTCATGCGCCAATGCTACGACGCGGTGCGCGACGATGGAAAGCCCCGCCCGGCTCCCGGTCAGGGAATACCCGGTTGACCCCCGCATCCCTGAAGGTGACCTTTCGTGCTCGCCCCTCAATAAGTTGTCTGCCCTGACGCCGCGCATGCGCCTCTCCTTCGCCGCCGGACTCTTCTGGATGTCCGTGGCGTTCTGTGTCGTAGCCCAGTACCTCATCGTCCGCTCGGTCCTGCGCACGCATCACGTGCCCGAGCCGGGCGCGCCCCCCATGCCGCGTCAGCGGGGATGGGTGGAGCTGCTGTGGGCGCTCGCGCCCGCGGTGGGGCTGGGCGTGCTGCTCTTCTTCACCTGGCGCGCCGTGCAGCGCAACAGCGTGCCCTCCCCACTTCCGCCCTCATCGGCGGTCCAGCTCCCCGCATGACGACGATCCGTCGCTTCGCCTACGGCGCCTTCGGCGTCGCCTGTCTGCATCTGATCTTCGGCGCCATCGTCCGCATCTCCGGATCGGGGATGGGGTGTGGCGACCACTGGCCGCGCTGCTACGGCCGCTGGTTTCCCCCGATGAACCGCCCGGACCTGATCATCGAGGTGAGCCACCGCTATCTCGCGTCGATCCTGCTGCTGAGCCTCATCGCGCTGCTGGTGGCCTGCTGGCGGCGTGCGAGCGAGCCGGGAATCGGCGGACGCGGCGGCGTGCTCCGCGCCGCGGCGCTCGCGGTGGCGCTCGGCTTCGCTGCGGCGATTCTCGGCGCGGTGACGGTGAAGCTGGGCAATGCGCCGCTGGCGACGCTCGCACACTGGACCGTGGCGATGAGCCTCGTGGCGGCGACCATCGCCGCGCTGATCCGCGCCGGTGGTCTGGGCGGCGCATCGGCGCTGCTCGGCGGCGCGTCGCCGAAGACGAAGCGCGCGGCCTTCGCCGGCGCGGCGATGGCGCTGCTCACCGTGGTGATGGGAGGCCTCACCGCCAAGTATCCCGGCGCGGCCGTCGCCTGCCCCGCCTTCCCGCTCTGCGGCACCAATCCCGACGTGCTCGGCGCGGCGCGTCACATCCAGCTCACGCACCGCGTGCTGGCCTTCCTGGTCGTGCTGCACCTGATCGGGATGTTCTTCGCCGGCCGCAAGCGACGCGAGGCGCCGGTGGTGCGCCGTGCCGCCGCGACCGCCGCGTCGCTCGGCGTGCTGCAGCTCCTGGTGGCGGGCGCGATGATCGGGATGCACATGCCGCGCATGCTCCGCTCGCTGCACGAAGCGACAGGCGTCGCCGTCTGGATCGGCGCCTTCGTGCTGGCGTACCTCGCCCGCATCGCGAGCGGGGGCAGCGCGCTGCCCGGCGCCACTCCGGCGCCGCCCTCGCCGACGCGTGACGGTCCGGACCTGCGGCCCACGCCGGCGCGCCCCGTCGCCAGCGACGTGCATCCGGCGTCCGCACGCGTCCCGGCGACCCCGTCAACGCTGTCGGCGACGGTGTCGGCGACGATGTCGGCGACGGTGTCGGCGACGATGACCAAGGCGCCGGTGCGCGCCGAGCAGGTCGAATCGCCGGCGATCCTGCACTTCGCCGCCGAGGCAAGGGCTGCCGAGTCGGTGATCGTCGCCGCCGAGGGGGTGCTGGAGACGCGCGTCGCGGCGTTCGAGCGCGGGATCGCCGAGATGGCCGTGTTCGAGCGGATCATCGCGCGCGCGCCCGAGGCCGCGGTGTCGGTCGTCGTGCCCGTAGCCGCCGAAGAGGAGCCTGTCGTCGCCGAGGTAGAGCCGGCCGTCGCGGCGGGGGCGTTCGAGGCGACGGAGAGCTTTCTCGTGCCCGAGCCGTACGAGCCGATCGATCCCGACGAGCCGATCGACGGATTCGGCGCGCTGGCGCGCGGGCGGGAAGTCGGCGCGATCGCGGCGCTCGCGATCGCGCTGCTCGCCGCGAGCGCGACGTCCGCCGCCGCGGAGGTGCAGATCGCCGAGGCAGCCGCCGTCGCCGCGCTGGTGCCCGCGGCGCCCGTGGCGCCGGTGTTCGAGCTCGTCGAGGAGGCCGTTTCCGCCGAGGAGCCGACCGTTGCCGCCCATTCCGCCCTCGTGCCCGAGATGCGTCCGGTCGCGGTGGTGGACGCAGTCGTCGTGGCGGAGGACATCGGTGCGGTCGCGGACGCCGCACCGGTGGCGGACGCCGCACCGGTGGCGGACGTCGCACCGGTAGCGGACGTCGCACCGGTCAGACAGGTCGCACCGGTCAGACAGGTCGCACCGGTCGAGCAAGCCGCCGACGTCGAGGAGCGCGCCGCAGTGGCCGAGCTCGCGGGCGTGGGCGATGCGACCGATCTCTCCGCCGGCCGCGAGGAGATCGCCCCCACCCCCGAGTTCCTCGGGGTCGACCCATTCGACGACGTGGACGACGACGAGGCGTTCGACGAGGTTCCCTCGCTGGACGAGGAGTTCACGCGTCAGGCGATCGAGGCCGAGCTCGCGGCGCTGCTGCACGAGGACGAGCCGGAGCCCCGCGCCATCGCGGCGGGAATTGCCGCGTTCCCCGCCGTCGCGGCGGAGCCGACTCCGCTCGCGGCGATCGGCGTCCGTCGCCCGTCGATGCACCACAGCGTCGCCGTGATCGTGGCGCGGGGCGCCGACTTTTGAGCCACCTCGCCGCCGAACCGTCGGGGCAGCCGAGCTTCGCGCGCGATCTCGTCTCGCTCACGAAGCCGCGCATCATCTCGCTCCTGCTCGTCACGACGATCGCTCCGATGTTCGTCGCCGGCCGCCCATCGTGGAGCCTGGTGCTCGCCGTCTTCATCGGCGGCTACCTGATGGCGGGGGGGGCGAACGCCGTCAACATGTACATCGACCGGGACATCGACCACCGGATGTCGCGCACGAAGCTGCGCCCCATCCCGAGCGGGCGGATGCGCGCCGAGGCGGTGCTCGCCTTCGGGATCCTGTGTGCGACGACCGCCACGTGGCTGCTCGCGCACATGGCGAACGTGCTCACCGCGACGCTGGCGCTCGGCGGCTTCTACACCTACGTGTACGTCTACACCCGGTGGCTCAAGCGCAGCTCGCCGCAGAACATCGTGATCGGCGGCGCCGCCGGCGCCTTCCCGCCGCTGGTGGGCTGGGCGGCGGTCACCGGGCGGGTGGATCTCACCGCCGTGTACCTGTTCCTCATCATCTTCTACTGGACGCCGCCGCACTTCTGGGCGCTGGCGCTGAACAAGCAGCGCGACTACGGCAACGCGGGAGTGCCGATGGCGCCGCTGATCTGGGGCGAGCGCGAGACGATGCGCAACATGCTCTGGTACACGCTCATCCTGCTCCCGCTCACCCTGCTGCCCGTCGCGTTCGGCGCGCTGGGGCTGCCGTACTTCGTGATGGCCGCGCTGCTGGGCGGCTGGCTCCTGCTGGGCGTGGTGCGCGTGATGCGCGCGGCCGACTTCGTGAAGCCGGCGTGGGCGCTGTACACGTATTCCCTGCTCTACCTCGCGCTTCTCTTCGCCGCGATGGTGGTGGACCGGGCGCTCGCGTGAGCGATCCCGCCGACTCCTCGCCGCGCGAGCTGCCCCTGCTGCTCGGCCTCGGCGCCGACGCGCCCGAGACGCTGATGCTGATCGGACCGCTCGAGCCCTCCGGCGTCGTGCACGTGCGGACCTGGTCGGGGAGCGACTGGAGCGCCCCGCCGCGCGTGCGAGCCGAGCGTGCGCTGGAGCTCCTGGCCTGGCTCGAATCCCAGTCGGCATCCGGCCGGCGCATGAACCAGTCGCTCACCGCGCTGCGCCACTGGCTGCGCGGGGTGGGCGGCGCTCCACGTTGACGTGACAGCTCCCCGCTCCGACGCCCCCGTCGCCGCTTCGCCGCGGCGCCCCGTCTCGCCGAAGGCCCTCTCCTCGCTCGTCCCGCGCGTCCGCCCGTACACGGGGGTGCTGGCGATCTGCGCCGTATGCCTCGTGGTGGCGGCGGCGGTCGGCCTCGCCTTCCCGCAGGTGGTGCGATACCTGCTCGACGCCGCTTTCCAGCAGCACGACCGCCGGATGCTCGACCGCATTGCGCTCGGGCTCGTGGCGGCGTTCGCGCTGCAGGGGCTGATGAACTTCGTGCAGGTGTTCCTGCTGACGAGCACCGCGGAACGCATCATCGCGAAGCTGCGCGAGGACGTGTTCGCGCACCTCGTGCGGTTGTCGCCGGGTTTCTTCACCGAGCAGCGCACGGGGGAGCTGACGAGCCGACTCTCGGCCGATCTGGCGGTGCTGCAGTCGCTGATGGGGACCTGGGTCTCCGAGATGTCGCGGCAGAGTCTCTTCCTGGTGGGCGGCATCGTGATGCTCACGCGCACGCACTCCACCCTCACCACGACGACGCTGGCGGTGGTGCCGCTCGTGGTGGCCAGCGCCTTCTTCTTCGGGCGCCGGCTGCGCAAGGCGAGCACCGGAGTGCAGGACCGTGTCGCGGAGGCGATGGGGATGGCCGACGAGGCCTTCTCGCAGATCCGGACCGTGCAGAGCTTCGTGCGCGAGGACGAGGAGACGCGGCGCTACCGCGGATTGCTTTCGGGCGTGGTGACGGCGGCGATCGCGCGGGCGCGCACGCGCGCGACGCTGTTCGGGGTGGTGGGGTTCGTCGCCTTCAGCGGGGTGGTCGCGGTGCTCTGGCAGGGAGGCCGGCTCGTGCTCGAGGGGTCGCTCACGCCGGGTGCGCTCGTCTCCTTCCTGCTGTACGCCATCACCGTCGCCGCGGCGGTCGGCTCGCTCGCCTCGCTGTTCGGCAACTACCAGGAGGCGGTGGGCGCGGCGCAGCGGGTGTTCGAGCTGCTGCAGATGGAGCCGTCGGTTGCCGAGCCGGCGACGCCGGCGACGCTCGCACGCCCGGTGCGCGGCGCCGTGGCGCTCGAGGGAGTCAGCTTCCAGTACGCCGCCGATCTGGCGCACGTGCTCGGCGAGGTGTCGCTGACGATCGCTCCTGGCGAGGTCGTGGCGCTCGTCGGCCCGTCGGGGGCGGGCAAGACGACCGTCGCGTCGCTCATCCCGCGCTTCTGGGACGTGACGGGAGGACGCATCACGCTCGACGGCACCGACGTCCGCGAGCTGAGCTTCGCCGATCTGCGCGGCTCCATCGGGCTCGTGCCGCAGGAGCCGGCCCTGTTCAGCGGCACGGTGCGCGAGAACATCGCCTACTCGCGGCCCGGCGCCAGCGAGGCGGACGTGCTGAGCGCCGCGCGCGCCGCGCACGCGATCGAGTTCATCGACCGGCTGCCGCAGGGGCTCGAGACGCTCGTCGGCGAGCGGGGAGTGAAGCTCTCCGGCGGACAGCGCCAGCGCATCGCGATCGCGCGCGTCTTCCTCAAGGACCCCGCCGTCGTGCTGCTGGACGAGGCGACGAGCAGCCTGGACAACGAGAGCGAGCGGCTGGTCGAGGAAGCGATGGAGGAGCTGCTGCGCGGGCGCAGCACGCTGATCATCGCGCACCGGCTGCGAACGGTGCGCCGCGCCGACCGCGTCCTCGTGCTCGACCACGGCAAGGTGGTGGAGGAGGGGACGCATGACGAGCTGGTGGAGGCGGGGGGGGTGTACTCGCGGCTGTACCGGGCGGAGCTCAGGGACTGAACTTCTGCACTGCGGGTACCAGGGTACTCGGGTACCTGGAGCCGGCGGGGGGGGACTCGGCCGCCCGGCATCGTTTGGGCAACCCCGTCTTCAGTCTTCTGTCCTCTGGAGGCTCAGGCCTGAGCGGCTGGTTTCATCAAATCGATTGTCAGGGCTGACCACTGAAGACAGAGGACAGAGGACGGGCTTGCCCGAACCCGATTCAGCGAGAAAGTCTCACCGAGCCGGACTCTCACTCAGCGTCACGTCGGCCCTGACCGTCCCCGAGGCTCCGACCGTCACCTTCTGCTCCGTCGGCTTCGACCGCTCGTGCCAGGCGCGCAGCGTGTACGTCCCCGCGGGCACCCCCTCCAGCTTGAACGTCCCGTCGGCGCCGGTGACTGCATAGTACGGATGGTCGAAGACGGCGAGGTACGCGCGCGGCCATTTGCGCGTGCTGTCGCGCACGATCACCATGCCGGGCGACTTCGCGGGCAGCTCGGTGGGGATCACCTGCTCGTCGCCGCCGAGCAGCGCCGTCGCGCGCGGACTCGATTCGCCGCCCGCGATGAAGCGCAGATGCTCGCGGAAGGGATCGTGCGCGATCAGGTTGACGGCGCTCCCCACGACCATCGCCTGCACGCGCGGCTTGAGCCGGCACTGATCGAGCTCGAGCTCCATCCGGCGCTCGACCGGAAGTGCCTTCCCGCTGCGCACGCCGTCGAGCCAGACGACCGCGCCGGCGACCGCGTTGCCCTGCATCTGGACCGACTCGTCGGGGATGGTCGCGCCGCACGACGCGCTGTCGGCTCCCGTCGCGATCGGCGCGGCGGGCGACACGGGCGACGAGAAGCTCACCACGCCGCTCACGGTGCCCGGCGTCGCGACGGCCGTGACTACGTACTTGCCCGTTGGTGGCGCGATGACCACCTCGCCCGCCGACTCCTCGACGACGCGATCACTGCCGGCGCGCCCACCCTCGCGTGCCGACTTGCCGGATGCGTCGCCCCCCGAGCAGGCGGTAGCGACGAGCAGGAACGACGCGGAGAGCGCCAGGGAGAGGCGGAGCGCTGGAGCGCGCGAGATGTCAGCGGTCACGGATTCGCGAAGAAGGATCTGATGTACGGTCGACGACGAAGGGGCAAGCCTCGCGCCATCCGTCACACCACGAACATCTCCCGCTGGTAGCGCGCCGGTGTGATCACGGCACGCCCGGGCTCGATGTAGCAGTTGACCTCGCTGCGCATCCCGATCTCTCCCGGGATGTACACGCCCGGCTCGATCGAAAAGGCGATCCCCGGGACGAGCAGGCGTTCCTCGCGCGTCTCGAGGTTGTCGAGGTGCGGCCCCGCACCGTGCAGGCTGCGCGGATCGATCGAATGGCCGGTGCGGTGGGTGAAGTACGGGCCGAGCCCCCGCGACACGATCACCGCG
Source organism: Gemmatimonadales bacterium (assembly GCA_038325515.1). Taxonomy (GTDB): domain Bacteria; phylum Gemmatimonadota; class Gemmatimonadetes; order Gemmatimonadales; family Gemmatimonadaceae; genus AG11. The sequence continues at coordinate 35,162 of JBBQJC010000012.1, forward strand.
CGCGCCGCGTCGTCCACGTCGCCGCCGCGGACGGGACGTCCCGCCGCCACCTCGCGCTCCACGAGCGAGATCGCCGCATCGCGCGCGTCGCGCACCGCCGCCCACACCTCCTTCGCGCGTTCGGAGGGAGCGCCGAGCGTTCCCATCCAGGTCTGGTCGGCGAAGGGCATCCCCGGCTCGCCGGCCCAGAGGTCGATCAGCAGGACCTCGCCCTCGAGGATCCGTCGCGGCCGCTCCGCCGACGGCTCGTAGTGCGGGTTTGCCGCGTTGGCGCCAGCGCTCACGTTCGGGCCGTGGTCGGTGATCAGCCCCGCCAGGGCGAACTGCCCCCGCATCCACATCATGAGCTCGTGCTCGGTGATGGGATCCGGGGTCCGCGCCCGCGACCCGGCGATCTCGAACGCCTTTGCCGCGATGCCGGCGATCGCCTCGGCCGCGCGCTCGTGCGAGGTGACGTGCTCCGGACTCCACGCCGCGTAGAAGCGCGCGACGAGCTCCCCCGACGACAGGATGTCGGCGGCCCCCGCGGCGCGGACCATCTCGATCACGCCGGCCGGCACCCGGTCGATGTACGGCACCGCGTCGCCCGGCGAATACTCCATGGCGATCCGCTTTCCTTTGACCATCGCCGCGACGGCGGCCTCGAGCTCCTGCCACGAGCTGTACGTGGCGCGGGCCCACTCGGCGGGCCAGTCGCGCCACGGGGCGGCCTCGATGGCATGGCCGAGCGCGCTCGGTGCGCCTTCACGCGGGATCCAGACGAAGATGCGGCGGGTGAGCATCCCGTCCAGCCCGAGGAAGGGGCGGGCGATCGGGTTGCACCCCTGGAAGTCGAAGATCAGCCAGCCGTCGAGCCCCGCCTCGACGAGTGCGCTCTGAAGCGCGGGGAGTGAGGCGGTGGTCAGCATGGCGTTCGTGGTGATGGGTGGATCGTTCGTGGCGGTCAGGCCGCCCCGCGCCAGTCGGCGCGCCACTCGCACGAGCCCTCGCCGCGCCCTTCGCAGCGCGTGTGCTCCACGGCGCCCGTAGTGCCCACGAGCAGGCGGAGCAGCTCCTTGAGCGTGGACTCGTAGAAGGCGCACCCCACGCTGCCCGGCGCGACGCCGAGCGTCACCGAGCGCGGGACCTCGAGCAGGACGTAGGTGCCGACCCGGCGGACGTTCGCATTGAGGTAGCGCTGCGCGATGCGCCGCACGCGGCGCAGCGCCATGGGGCGAGCGACGAAGGATGGGAGGAACTTCAGCAGGCCGCGCGTGACGGGGAAGACCGTCATGTAGGCCTCGCGCGCCAGGAAGCGTCCCGCGGCGCGAAGCACGGCCTCCGCGTCGGGCCGGCGTCCGATGAGCCGCGCCAGCGCGATCGCCTCGTCGGTCGCCGTCCGCTGGTTCCGCCGCACCGCCTCGGTGTACCGCTTGATCTGCGTGTAGACCGTGTCGCTGAGCCCGAGCCGCTTGTTGCGGAGCTCGTCGACGAACTCGGCTTCGAGGACTCCCTCGGGGGTGTCGACGTCGCGAACGGCTTCGAGAAGGCTGAGCGGAAGTAGAGCGTCGACCGTTGCGAGCATTTGCACTGGGACAGCGGCGGCAGGAGGTGCAGAGGTAGCCTCGCAAGCTAACGGGAACCGGGGGAGGGCTCAATGCCTTGAGGAAATGACCCTCGCTTGCCGCCATCGCGGGCGCCGCCTACGTTCGCCCCATGTCCCGATCCGTCCCATACCGCGTTCCGAAGCTCAGGGTGATGCGAGCCGTCGCTCCACGGAGCGCGGCGCCCGGTTGATCGCGCGCGCCGCGGCCGGACTCCTGCTGGCCGCGGCCGTGGCGCTCGTGGCGTGGCGCGGCCGCGCCCTGTCATGGAGCGGCGCCCTTGCCGCGCTGCTGGTGGGCGCGGCGTCCGTCGCGGCGGGGTGGAGCTGGGGTCTGCTGCTCCTGCTGTACTTCGCCCTCTCCGTCCTGCTCTCGCGCGTTCGCGCTGCCGAGCGGGAGCGCCGCACCGGCGACATCGTCGCCAAGGGGGGACCGCGCGACGCGTGGCAGGTGGTCGCCAACGGGGGAGTCTTCGCGGCCGGCGCCCTCCTCGCCTCGGTCGGCGAGCCTTCGGCCTGGTCGGCGGTGGCACTCGGCGCCCTCGCCGCTGCCACGGCCGATACCTGGGCCACGGAGATCGGCACGCTGGCGGGAACGCCGCCGAGGTCGATCCTCTCCCTGCGACGGGTGCCTCCGGGGACGTCGGGAGGGGTGAGCTTCCCCGGTTCGGCGGCGATGCTGGCCGGCGCGCTGTTCGTCGCCGTGACGGGGGCGGCACTCTCGCTGTCCGCGCCGCTCGCGGCGGTGGCGGCGGGGGGGGTCGCCGGCGCGCTCGCCGACTCGCTGCTCGGCGCCACCCTGCAGGAGCGCCGCTGGTGCGCCGTGTGTAGCGTGGGGACGGAGCGCGTCGTGCATGGGTGCGGCACGACGACGGTCCGCGGTGGAGGCCTGCCCTGGCTCGACAACGACGCCGTCAATCTCGCCGCCACCGTCGTCGGAGCCGCCGTCGCCGTCCTGCTGGCAACAACTTTCACGAGCCGAGCGTGAGCATCCGCGCGAAGGACGACGCAGCCGACGTGATCGTCGTGGGAGGGGGGCCGGGGGGCGCATCCACCGCGTTCATGCTCGCGCGCGCCGGCGCGCGGGTGATCGTGCTCGATCGGGCCACCTTCCCCCGCGCGAAGCCGTGCGCCGAGTACCTGAGCCCGCAGGCGTCGCGGCTGCTGATGGAGATGGGGGCGCTCGAGGCGGTGGAGCGCGCCGGCGCGGCACACCTCGCCGGGATGGTGGTGCGCGCGCCGAACGGCGCCGCGCTGCGCGGCGACTTCGTGGCGGCGCACGGATTTCACCCCTTCCGCGACCGCGGCCTCGCGCTGCGCCGCGTGGTGCTCGACGGGATCCTGCTCGACCGCGCGCGTGCCGCCGGCGCCGAGGTGCGAGAGGGCGTTCGCGTGACCGACGTCGTGCGCGATGCGGCGGGCCGCTGTGCAGGGGTGAAGGTGCTGGCCGCGGACGGCTCGGCGCAGGCCCTCCGCGCGGGGCTCGTGGTGGGGGCGGACGGACTGCGCTCCATCGTGAGCCGGCGGCTCGGACTCAACCGCACGCGCCGCTGGCCGCGACGCCTGGCGCTCGTCGCGCACTTCGAGGAGTTCGGCGACGTGGGCGACTGGGGGGAGATGCACGTGGAGCGCGACGTGGGGTACGTCGGGCTCGCGGCGGTGGACTCCGGACTCACGAACGTGGCGATGGTCGTGCCGATGAGCGCCGCTCGCGAGGTTGCCGCGGACCGCACCGCCTTCTTCGAGCGATGGCTGCGGGCGCGGCCGCAGCTCGCCCCGCGCGTGGCCGGCGCGCGGCGCGTCTCGCCGGTGCTCGCGACGGGACCGTTCGCCTCGCACGCCCGGCGGGCGTGGGCGCCCGGCGCGGCGCTCGTCGGCGACGCCGCGGACTTCTTCGACCCCTTCACCGGCGAGGGGATCTACTCCGCGCTGCGCGGGGGCGAGCTGCTGGCTCCCTTCGCGCTCGCCGCGCTCGGCGCCACGACGGAGCGAGGAGAGCGCGACGCGCTGCGCGCCTACGAGGCGGCGCGCCGTGCCGAGTTCCGCGGAAAGTGGATGGTGGAGAAGCTCATCAGCGCCGCGGTGGGGTTCGCGCCGGCGATCAACTACTTTGCGCGCACCCTCGAGGCGCGCAAGGACATGGCCGACCTCCTCGTGGGCGTGACCGGCGACTTCGTGCCGGCGCGGGAGGTGTTGCGTCCCGGCTACCTGCTCGATCTCTTTCGGCAGCCACGACTGCCCCCCGAACCAGGCGCATGAGCATCGACAAGGACAGCTTCCGCAGCGTGCTGGGCCGCTTCGCGTCGGGCATCACCGTCGTCACGACGCGCGACGCCCGGGAGCGCGATGTGGGAATGACGGCGAGCGCCTTCTGTTCGGTGAGCCTGGAGCCCCCCCTCGTGCAGGTCTGCATCGACCGTGCGGCGTCGATGTTCGACGCGCTCCTCGAAGCCGAGCGTTTCGGAGTGAGCATCCTCGCCGCCGAGCAGGAGGCGTTGTCGCGGCGGTTCGCGGGCGCGGATTCGTCGCACCGCTTCGACGGGATCGGATACGCGCGCGGCGAGAGCGGGCTCGTCCTGCTCGACGACGCGCTCGCGCACCTGGAGTGCCGCGTCGTGCACCGCTATCCCGCGGGGGACCACATGCTGTTCGTCGGCGAGGTGGAGAGCGCCACCGCGCGCGAGGGGCGCCCCCTGCTCTACTACCGGGGCGGCTACGCCCAGCTCGAGCGGTAGGGTGTGCTGACGCCGCGCCGTCGCCGCGGCTTCGAGCACCTCGACGATCCCGCCACCGGCGACAGCCTCCGCGTGCGCTCGCTGCGCGACGTGCGTCGCGCCAACCTCGTGCTCGGCGGGACGAAAGCGGTCGTGGCCGAGGTGACACGGCTGCTCCCCTCGCTCGGCGAGCGGGCGTCACTGCTCGACGTCGGCACCGGGCTGGCCGACATCCCGTGTGCAGCGCGCGCTCGCGCCGCCCGCTCTCGCGTTGAGCTTGTCACGTTCGGCGTGGACGAAGCGCCGGTGCTGGCGACGAGCGCCCGCGAGCGGCTCGACGGCAGCGTCTGCGCCGACGCGCGCCGGCTCCCCTTCGCCGATTCCAGCGTCGACGTCGTCACCTGCTCGCAGGTGCTGCATCACTTCGCCGACGAGGAGATCCCGGCCGTGCTGCGCGAGCTGGACCGGGTGGCGCGGCGCGCGGTGATCGTCAGCGACCTGCGCCGGAGCTGGCTCGCGGTCGGGGGATTCTGGCTCGTCACCTGGCCCCTGGGCTTCCATCCGGTGAGCCGCCACGACGGAGCCGTCTCCGTGCTGCGCGGCTTCACGGGTGACGAGCTGGCCAGCCATGTGCACAGTGCGACGGGGCGCACTGCCGATGTCCGCCGCCACCTCGGCTTCCGCCTCACCGCCACCTGGGCTCCATCGCGATGACCGATACCGAACCTCTCGAGCTTGGCCCGATGCCGACCGGCTGGACGATGACCACCGTGGACGAGCAGCTCGTGCACGCGCCGCTCGGCCGCATCTTCGCGCTGGCCGCCGACGTGGAGCGATGGCCCGCGCTGCTGCCGCACTACCGGTTCGTGCGCTTCGGCGACCGGCGCAGCGACGGGGGGGGTATCGTGGAGATGAGCGCCAGCCGCCCATTCGGCCCGCTGCGCTGGCCCACCTGGTGGCGCTCACGGATGCGGGTGCACCCGCCGAACGGTGACGTTCCCCCTGCCATCAGGTTCACGCATGTCGGCGGCGTCACGACGGGGATGGAAGTCGAGTGGACCTTTCAGGCCGTCCCCGGCGGCACGCACGTGCGGATCGTGCACCTCTGGAACGGCCCCCCGGTCCCGTTCGTTCGCGAGGTCGCGGCGACGGTGGTGATCGGGCCGGTCTTCGTGCACGGGATCGCGAGCCGGACCCTGGCCGGTCTCGCGGCGGAGGGGGAACGTGCTGGTGCGTAGGCGGGTATTCGTGGGATTCTACTGGAGGACGCGTGGCTGAGCGCAGACGGGTGGGCATCACGGGGATCGGGGCCATCACGCCCATCGGGAATGGGCGCGAGGCGCTGTGGGAGGGACTGCGCGCGCAGCGGTCCGCGGTGCAGGCCATCACGCGGTTCGATCCCTCCATCTGGCGCAGCCACCTCGCGGCGCAGGTGAACGACTTCGAGCCGTCCGACTACTTCGAGTTCAAGAAGGCCAAGAGACTGGACCGATTCGGCGGTTTCAGCGTAGCCTCCGCGATGCAGGCGATCGAGGACGCGGGGATCGACCTGGCGAAGGAGAATCGCGAGCGCGTCGGCGCGATGATGGGCACGGCGCTGGGCGGGATCCGGTTCGCCGAGGAGCAGCTGAAGGTGTTCATGCAGGAGGGACCGAAGGGGGTGGACCCCACCCTCGCGCTCAACGTCTTCGGCGGGGCGGCGAGCTGCAACATCGCCATCGAGATGGGGGTGCAGGGGCCGAACAGCACCAACGGGATGAGCTGTGCATCGGGGACCGTCGCCGTCGGGGATGCCTTCCGCGCGATCCGCGACGGCTACGCCGACGTGATGTTCGCCGGCGCGGCGGAGGCACCGCTCGCGCCGCTCTGCTTCGGCGCGTTCGCGATCATCCGCGCGATGAGCACGCGCAACGACGACCCATCGCATGCGTCGCGCCCGTTCGACAAGGACCGCGACGGCTTCGTGATGGGCGAGGGGGCGACGGTGCTCGTACTCGAGGAGCTCGACCGGGCGATGGCGCGCGGCGCGCACGTGTACGCCGAGGTCGTCGGCTACGGGATGAGCAACGACGCCTTTCACATGACGGCGCCGCGTCCCGATGGCAGCCAGGCGTCGCGCTCGATGCGACTCGCGCTGCAGGACGGCGGAGTATCGGCCGCGGACATCGGCTACGTGAATGCGCACGGGAGCTCGACGCCGCTCAACGACTCCACCGAGACGCTGGCGATCCACGAGACATTCGGGGAGCACGCGGCGAAGCTGCAGGTGAGCAGCACCAAGGCGTACTACGGGCACGCGCTCGGCGCGTCCGGCGCGATCGAGCTGGGCATCACCGCGCTGGCGCTGGATCGCGGCTGGCTGCCGCCCACGCTGAACCTGGAGATACCGGGGCCGGGGTGCGACCTGGACTACATCCCCGGCGAGGGGCGCGACGCGCGGGTGGAGTACGCACTGAGCAACAGCTTCGGGTTCGGTGGGATCAATGCGGCCGTCGTGCTCAAGCGGCACGACGGGGTGTAGGACTGGCTCGCCGGACTACTGCGGCGAGAGCAAGACCGCACTGGTCTGGTCATTCACCATGTGGTGTGCGTGCGCGGCCGAGATGGTCGCGCTCGCCGAGTCGTCGAGAACTAGCGAGGCGTGATCCCATATGAGCGTCGCCGGCGCATGCGACGGCTCGGTGGGGGCGCTGTCGCAGGCAAGGACAGCATAGCAGAGGAGTGCGGGAATCAGGCGCCAGAGTCTGTGCGGCATGCAGCCCTTCATGGAAGGTGACTGCGTCAAAGCTGGCGATGTCTCCTGACCGCGGCCAGACCGGAGTTCAGCGCGACCCGAGACCCTTAGAAGCTGTCCAGCAGGTCCGCGTCCCCCTTCGCCGCGCGCCCCGCACCGGCGAGACGACCGGCGCCCGCCGCATACCCGGTCCCATTGCCGACGCGCACCGGCGCGTTCGGCGCGCGCGTCGGCGCCTTCGCCGCGCCGCGCCGGCGCGCCGCCGAGCGTCCGTCCGTGAGCTGGAACTCGCCCACCATGTCGGATAGCACGTTCGACTGGCTCGACAGCTCCTCGGCTGCGCTCGCCGACTCCTCGGCGCTCGACGCCACCTGCTGCGTCACCCCGTTCATCTGCAGCACCGCGCCGTTGATCTGATTGACGCCCAGCGCCTGCTGCTCGCTCGCCGCGGCGATCTCCGCCACCACGCCGGACACCTTCTCCACCTGGCGGTTGATCGCCGCGAAGGTCCTGGAGACCTCGGCGTTCATCGCCACGCCGTCGTTGGCGTTCAGCACCGACTCCTCGATCAGCGCCGCCGTCTGCTTGCTCGCCTCGGCGGAGCGGAGCGCCAGCGAGCGCACCTCATCGGCGACCACGGCGAACCCCTTGCCCGCGTCGCCGGCCCGCGCCGCTTCCACCGCCGCGTTGAGCGCCAGCAGGTTCGTCTGGAAGGCGATCTCGTCGATCGTCTTGACGATCTTCGCCGTCTGGTCCGCGCTCGCCTTGATCCTGTCCATCGCCTGGGAGAGGTCGCCCATGCGCGAGGAGCCTGCCGCCGCGCTCGAGCGCGCCTCTTCGGCGTAGCTCGTCGCCGAGCGGGCGCTCTCGGAGTTCTGCTTCGTCATGGACGACAGCTCCTGCAGGCTGCTCGAGACCTCCTCGATGCTCGAGGCCTGCTCCGACGACGCCTGCGCGAGCGACTGCGATCCGCTGGTGATCTGGCCGCCGGCCGAGGCGACCTGCTCCGCCGCCGCCTGGACCTGCGCGAGGGTCGAGTCGAGGTTGTCCGCCGCGGCGTTCATCGCGTCCTTCATCACGCCGTAGGCGCCCGCGTACTCGCCGGTCATGCGCGCGCTCAGGTCGCGCTGCGCGAGACGCTGCAGCACCTGATTGGATTCGGTGAGCGGACGTTCAACCGCCTCGAGCAGGCCGTTCATCGACATGATGAGCTCGCGGTAGCTCCCGCGGAACGACTGCGCGTCGCCGCGCTTCGTCAGGTCGCCGGCGCGCCCCGCGTCGGCGAGCGCCCGGCCGGCGCTGGCGATGCCCGTCAGCGTCTCGCGCAGGCTCTCCATCGAGCGCCCCAGCACGTCCTCGCTGCCCCGGGTGGCGATGGCGACACTCGTGTCGCCGGACGCGAGCCGCTCCGCGCTCACCGCCATCTCGCGCTGGCCCGCCGCCACGGCGTTGAAGGCGTCGGCGAGCGCGCCGATCTCGTCGTCGGACTCGCGCTGGACGGCGATGCTCACGTCGCCGTCGGCGATCCGCCGCGCGGCCTGCGCCATCGTGGAGAGCGGGCGCGCGATGCGCCGCACGACCACCGCGAGGACCAGCGCGAGCAGCAGCAACGTCCCGATCCCCATCGCGACGGAGAAATTGCGAATGGAGCGCGCCGGCGCCAGCACGGCGTCGAGCGGCACGGTGACGACGAACGCCCACGGCTTCTCGCTGCGACCGATGCGCACCGGCACGTACGTCCGGATGGCGTCGCCGCCGATGATCTCGGACTTCTCGTAGGACACGTACTCGCGTCCCTCGCGGATGGCGGCCAGCGCGAGCGAGTCGTGCACCAGCGCCGCGATGGGCTTGCCGAGCTGGGTGCTGTCGGGGTGCGCGACCCACGCGAGATTGGCCGACACGAGCCCCACGAAGCCGCGCTCGTACGGCTTGATCGCGGCGAGCGACTGCTGCACGTCCGAGAGGGCGAGATCGGTTCCGGCCACGCCGAGGAACTTGCCGTCGGCGATGATGGGAACGGCGAGGCTCGTCATCATCACGTGCTTGCCGCCCACCACGTAGTCGTACGGATCGACGACGATCTCCTTCCGCTCCTTGCGCGGCAGGATGTAGAAGTCGCCGACGCCGGGCTTCTCGTAATCCACGTTCGGCTCACGGACGATCGTCCCGCTGCCACGGTTGAAGTACGGCACGTAGCGTCCGGTGGCGTCGTGTCCTGGTGCGCGGACGAAGAGCGAGTCCTGGCCGTCGAAGGCGTTCGGCTCCCAGATGGTCCACACGCCGAGGAAGGTGGGGTTGTCGACGAGGACGCCCCGCAGGACGCTGTCGGCGGCCGGCCGAGAGTGCACGCCGGCCGAGCGGAGTGCCAGGAGTGCCGTGCCGACGGTGCGCGAGGGGACGAGCGCTCCATTGAGGCGCGCTGCCGACTGCTCTGCGTAGTGGCTCGCCATCTCCCGCATCGTCTCGAGGGCGGCGGCCTGCGCAGTGGCGGCAGCGCGGCGCGAGACGGAGGTCACGAGGATGCCGAGGGCCAGCGTGGTGACGGCACAGACGGGGAGGAGAAGTCGGGCCGCGACCGTGCGGCGCATCCAGGCGGCGCGCGCGGGTGACGTGAGTGCTGCAGTCATTGTCCTGGGGTACGGAGGGCGGGCGTCGCACCTGTCGTACGGCGGACGGGATGCAGGGTGCTCCAGACCATGATTGTCGGGTGGAGGACACGCGCGCTTGAGCATGGGACACGGCTGCCCGCCCCTGCAGCGGCGAGACGGGCGTCCGATAATCGAGAGACAGCACGCATCGCTCGTCGTCTCTCTCCCGCCGCATCCAACATGATCCGCGCTTCTCATCTTCGGCACGCGCTCGGCGCGGGCTTCCTCGCCGTGCTCGCTCCCTCGTGCCTCTCGGCGCAGACCTCGGTCACTGGAGACCTCGCGCTCATGTCGCGCTACGAGTGGCGCGGTCTCACCTTCACGAACCGGCCAGTGCTGCAACCCGACGTGATCGTGACGACGAAGCTCGCCGGCGGAGCGCTGAGCACCGGCGCGTGGGCCAACGTCGAGCTCGCCGGCTACAGCGCTCCTGGCGACATCAGCGTGGTGGGAGGCCAGCTCGGCACCGCGGCCACGGCGTACACCGTCTGGACGGAGTACGCGCATTCCGCGGGGAGCGCGACGGTGACGGCCGGCGTGAACGGCTATCTCTATCCGCGCGCCAACGCCGCGGCGTCCACGTACAACAGCGTCGAGCCGTATGCCAGGCTCGCACTCGCGCTTCCCCTCTCCCCGCGCGTGGGCGTGTACTACGACGCGGGCCGCATTCGCGGCACGTACGTGGAGGCGGCGGTGTCGCAGGTGATGCCCGCCAACGTGCTTCTCACGGCGACGGCCGGGGCGAGCAGCGGACAGAGCCTGAAGGAGGGCGGCACACAGTCGGCGTACTACGCGCGCGACGGGTTCACCGCCCTCGACCTTGCGGCCGCGAAGAGCTTCACCCGCGGCAGCGCCTCGCTTGCGCCCTCGGTGCACCTCACCTTCGGCCACGACCCCTTCACTCGAAGCACCTCGCCCGGTGTGGAGCGAAGCGCGAAGCTCTGGTTCGGCGCCGTGGGGAGCTGGACGCGGAGCTGAACGGCGAGCTCACCACCATTCCTTGCTCGACGGGGGCGGTCACGAGCCAGTTCTCTGCCGGCTCGACTACATTCCGTGATACTCCTATTGCCGAGACTCATGGGCCAGAGACCAGACCGACACCAGCACGCCGCCGGACGCCGCCGCAACGAGAAGGGGCTCCCCGCGCTCTCGCAGCAGCAGCTCGACGAGAAGAAGGTCCCGCTCGCCGGCTACGAGGACGAGTACGAGATCACGCGCTCGGGACGCGTCTACTCCCTGAAGACGCACAGCTTCCAGACGAACGCCTATCCGGCGAGCCGGTTCGTCCGCATCACCACGAAGGGCGCGGTGGTGAGTCTCGACAAGGAGCAGGCGGTCTCGCGGAGCTTCCGCGCGGCGGGGCTCTCCTCGGCCTCCGGTGAGCCGGCCGCCGAGGGCTGACCGAGCCGGCGATTGCCCCGCTACTTCCCCGTTCCGTAGGTGGACTCGTAGCGCACGACCGACTCGCCGATGATCTGCATCGCCTCCTGGCTCTTGCCCCACCCGATGATCTCCACGCGCTTGCCCTCGAGATCCTTGTAGGTGTGGAAGAAGTGCTCGACCTCCTTCAGCATGTGCTGCGGGATGTCGGCGATGTCGAAGTACTCCTGATGATAGGGATCGTGCAGGGGCACGCCGAGGATCTTGTCGTCCGGCTCGCCACGGTCGAGCATCTTGAGCACGCCGATCGGACGGACGTCGATCTGGCAGCCGGGGAAGGTCTGCTCCTTCACGAGCACGAGCACGTCCAGCGGATCGCCATCCTCGTGCAGCGTGCGCGGGATGAAGCCGTAGTCGCCCGGATAGTGCACGGCGCTGAACAGCACGCGGTCGAGCTTCAGCATGCCGCTCGACTTGTCCAGCTCGTACTTGTTGCGGCTGCCGGTCGGGATCTCGATCACCGCCGTCACCACTTCGGGGACGTGCGAGCCGGCGGGAAGGTCGTGCCACAGATTGAGCATCAGGCGCCTGGTGTGGCCGGCATGGCCGGCCGTGAGAGAGGGTTGCGCGCATCCTGGAGATCCACGTTGGCGCCTGCGCTCCGGGTCATCGCGCCCTTGTACTTCATCGGCTCCTCGTCCACGCCGAAGTTGCCGGCGTCCAGCTCGTGCACGCGCCGCAGCTGCTCGTCCGTGAGATCGGGCAGCTCGCTCGCCGCGGCGAACTCCGCGACCTGCGCGTCGTCGTAGACGTTCGGCAGCGCCGTCACCACGAGGGGCTCGGCGAGCAGCCACTTGATGGCCGCCTGGCCGAGCGTCATCCCCTGCGAGAGGAAGTCGAGCGTCTTCACCTTCTCCACCCCGTTGACGAGCCAGCTCCGCGGCCGGTGGCGCCGGTGGTCGTTCTCGGGGAAGACCGTGTCGGCGGTGTACTTCCCCTCGAGCATCCCGCTCGCGTGCGTGACGCGCACGTTGAAGCAGCAGTTCGGGGCGTGGCGGCGTGCCGCCTCGATCATTGCCGAGCCGGGGTGCTGCTCCAGGACGTTCCAGATCATCTGGACGGTGTTCACGTCGGGCTCGCGCTCCACGAGCTCGACGGCTTCGTACAGCCAGCCGATCGCCGGTCCGAACGCCGCGCCCCACGCCCTGATCTTCCCCTCGCGCTGCAGGTCGCGCAGCGTCCCCCACAGCTCGGCATCCCGCACGTGCTCCATCTTGGCGTTGTGGAGCTGCAGCACGTCGATGTAGTCGGTCTCGAGCCGCTCGAGGCAGCGGTCCACGGCCATGCGCATGAACTGCGGGTCGGTGCGCATGGGCAGCTCGGACTGGCCGCGCCGCGCCGCGAGCGCGGCTTCGTCGTAGATGTCGTAGCCGATCTTGGTGCCGATCACGATCTCGCTGCGCCGGCCGCGGAACGCCTCGGCGATCTGCCGCTCGGCCCGCCCGTTCCCGTACGCGTCGGCGGCGTCGAAGAAGGTGACGCCATGCTGGTCCAGGGCGCGGCGCATCATGCCGACGGCCTCGGCGTCGGTCTTCTCCCCCCACCAGCCGGTGGAGGTCGTCCAGGTGCCGAAGCCGACCTCGCTGACGCGGATGCCGGTGTTGGGGAAGGTGCGGTGCTTCATTGGCGATTGAGTGGGAACAGAGTGTTACGGTTCATAGATACTGCTTTTCAGTTTACGGCTTTACGGTTTTTCGGCAGGCCTCGGGATGCAGAGACCGACCGGGGCCTGCCGGAGACCGACAAACCGACAAACCGACAAACCGACAAACCGACAAACCGACAAACCGACAAACCGACAAGCGCATCATCTCTTCAATATCCTCGCCGCCTCGACCGCGAAATACGTGATGATCACATCCGCGCCGGCACGCCGGATGCCGGTGAGGCTCTCCATCATCGCCCGCTCCAGGTCGATCCAGCCGCGTTCGGCGGCCGCATGAATCATAGCGAACTCCCCGCTCACCTGGTACGCGGCCAGGGGATACGCCGTCTCGGCCTTCACGCGCGCCACGATGTCCAGGAAGGGGCCGGCAGGCTTGACCATCAGCATGTCCGCCCCCTCCTCGATGTCCTGCCGGGCCTCGCGCAGCGCCTCCTCCACGTTGCCGGGATCCATCTGGTAGCCGCGCCGGTCCCCCGTCTGGGGTGTGCTCCCGGCGGCTTCGCGGAAGGGCCCGTAGAAGGCGCTGGCGAACTTCACGGCATAGCTCAGGATCGAGGTGCCACTGAAGCCCGCCTCGTCGAGCGCCGAGCGTATGGCGCCCACGCGGCCGTCCATCATGTCGCTCGGCGCCACGATGTCGGCACCGGCCCGCGCGTGCGACAGCGACTCGCGGCACAGCAGCTCCAGCGTCGCGTCGTTGTCGACCTCGCCGTCCCGCAGGATTCCGCAGTGCCCGTGATCCGTGTACTCGCACATGCAGACGTCGGTGATGACGACGAGCTGCGGCAACTCGCGCTTGAGGGCGCGGACCGCCTGCTGGACCGGCCCCTCGTCGTCCCACGCGCCCGAGCCCTCCGCGTCCTTGCGGTCGGGGATGCCGAACAGCAGCACGCCGCCGAGACCGAGCTCCGCCGCCGCGCGCGCATCCTTCAGCAGCTCGTCCACCGAGGTCTGGCTCACGCCGGGCATCGAGCTCACCGGCTGCCGCACGCCGCTGCCGCTGCGCACGAACAGCGGAAGGATGAGCTGGGATGGCGCGAGGCGCGTTTCGCCGACGAGCGCACGAAGCGCGCTGGTGCGGCGGAGACGGCGGGGGCGATACGCGGGGAAAGATGGCATGTGGATAAGGTGTTAGTTCGGATTCATTCCGGCTGCGGGCTCGGCAGATGCTGCGCGCGGCGCAGTCCTTCGAGGATCTCCGTCGCGCCCTGGCCGCGCAGCTGGTTGGCGAGACGGATCCCGCTGAGCTCCGGATCGTCCCGGTCCAGCGCGATCACGCCGCGCACGACGCGCGTTCCGTCGAGCGAGGCGATCATGCCGTGCAGCACCGCGACTCCGTCGGCGTCGAGCATGGCGAGCGAGCCGATCGGCACCTGGCACCCTCCCTCGAGCGCCGAGAGGAAGGCGCGCTCCCCCTTCACCGCGCGCATCGTGGCCGGATCGTTCATCTGCTCCGACAGCGCGAGCATCCGCTCGTCGGCGGCGCGGATCTGCACGGCGATCGCACCCTGTCCCGCGGCGGGGAGCCAGAGCGGGGGCTCCAGATAGCACGTGATGTGCTGGCGCACTCCGAGCCGGTGCAGGCCCGCGGCGGCGAGCACCGCCGCGTGCACCCGCCCCTCATCCACCTTCTTCAGGCGGGTCGGCACATTGCCGCGCAGCTCGGCCACTTCCAGGTCGGGACGCAGCGCCAGCAGCAGCGCGCGCCGGCGCAGGCTGCTCGTGCCGACGCGCGAGCCGCGCGGCAGGTCGTCGAGCGACTCGCCGAGGATGCGGCCATTGAACACGAGCGCGTCGCGCGGATCCTCGCGCTCCAGCACCGCCGATACCGTCAATCCCTCCGGCGAATCGGTGGGGAGGTCCTTGAGCGAGTGCACGGCGAGATCCGTCTTCTTCCGGAGCAGGTCGGTCTCCAGCTCCTTCGTGAACAGTCCCTTCGCGCCGATCGAGCTGAGCGGCTCGTCGAGCCGCTTGTCGCCGACGGTCTTGTAGGTCACCAGCTCGCTCTCGAGTCCGCGCTCGGCGAGCGCGGCCTGGACGAGCCGCGCCTGGCGCAGCGCGAGCTCCGAGGAACGGGTGCCGATGCGGATGGGCTTCTGCGCGTCGCTCATCTGGTCTTCCCGATGTTGGCGAGGGTCGTCACGACTGTCTCCACGAGCGCGGGCACCGACGCGGTCGCCGCCTCGCCAAGCAGGGGGATCCCCGCCTCGCGCACGGCGTCGCTGGTCACGGGGCCGATCGACACGGCAGGCGCCGAGCGCGCGAGCTCCGCGCCAACCGCCTCCACGTAGCCGCGCACCGCGGAGGCCGACGCGAAAGTCACCGCATCCACGCGCCCCTCGCGCAGCGCGTCGCGCAGCGCCTCGGCGCCCGCGCCGTCGGACTCCGTGCGATACGCGCACACAACGTCCACGGTACAGCCGAGCGCGCGCAGCCCCGCCGGCAGCACGTCGCGCGCCCCCTCGGCCGCCACGTACAGCACCGACGCGCCGCGCACGTCGCCGCGCGCCGACATCGCTTCGAGCACCCCTTCGGCGACGAAGCGCGGCGGCAGCACGTCGGCGGCGAGCCCGTGCGCCAGGAGCGCATCGCTCGTCGACTTCCCGACGCAGGCGAGCTTCACCCCCGCAAGCCGGCGCGCGTCCCCACCGGCCTCGCGCAGCGCGTCCCACACGAGCCCGACGGCATTCTGGCTCGTGACGACGAGCCAGTCGTACCTCGTCCCCAGCCCCCCGACCGCGTCGCGCAGCGGCGCTGCGTCGAGGGGCACCACGCGCAGCGCGGGAAGCTCCAGCACGTCGGCACCGGTCTCGCGCAACGCATCGCGCAGGCCGCTCGCCTGCGCCGAAGCGCGCGTCACGACGACGCGCCGCCCGAAGAGCGGGCGCTCGTCGAACCAGGCGAGCTCGGGCCGCAGCGCGACGACGTTGCCGATGATCGTGATCACCGGCGCGGCGAGCCCTTCACGCTGCACCGCCTCGGCGAGTGTCGTGACCGTCGCGACGACCGTGCGCTGCCGGGCGTGCGTCCCCCATTGGATCGACGCCGCCGGCGTATCGGGCGACAGGCCGCCCGACACCAGCGCCGCCGCGATGCACGGGAGGGTCTTCACTCCCATGTACAGGACGATCGTGCCGCCGGCCCGCGCGAGCGCTGCCCAGTCGGTCTGCGTCTCGGGCTTCGCCGGGTCCTCGTGACCCGTGACGAACGTGACCGAGGTCGCAACGCCGCGGTGCGTGAGGGGGATCCCCGCATCCGCGGGCGCGGCGACGCCGGCGGTGATCCCCGGCACGAGCTCGAACGCGACGCCCGCCTCGGCGAGCGCCTGTGCCTCCTCACTCCCGCGGCCGAACACCAGCGGGTCGCCCCCCTTGAGACGGACGACGCGCTTCCCCTCTCGGCCGAGCCGGACGAGGAGCGCGTTGATGTCGTCCTGGGTGGCGGATTCCGAGTCGCCGCCACGCTTGCCGACGGCGTGCAGCTCGGCGCGCGGATTCTCGGCCAACGCGGCCGCGACGATGGCGGGGTTGGCCAGCGCATCGGTGGCGATCGCGTCGCACGTCGCCAGAAGGTCGCGGGCGCGCACGGTGAGGAGCCCGGGATCGCCCGGGCCCGCACCCACCAGGTACACGCAGCCCAGCCCTGCGGCGCTCTGTCCGGTCACGTTCCCTTCCTCTCCGTGTCGCGCGGCTCTGCGTCGAGCCATGCTGCGTGCTTCCGGCGGCGTGCGAGGAGCGTGAGCCCGTAGCCAAGGTAGATCACGGCGGCCGCGAGGTACGCGACCATGTAGTAGCCCGCGTTGTCCGGGGTCATCGCGCGGCCTCCCGGTCGGCCAGCAGGTCGCGCATCGTGGCGATGCGATAGCGCGCGCGGAGCATCCCGGCGAACAGCAGCGAGAACGCCATGAACCCCCACGCGAAGGTGATCAGCATCTCGCGCGACATCGACGGCGCGCTCGGCTTGAGCACGATCGGCATCGGGTGCATCGTGCGGAACAGATACACGCTCAGATGGATGAAGGGGATCAGCAGGCCGGCCAGCAGCGCGAGCACGGCGGAATAGCGAGCGCGCATGCCGCGCTCCTCCACGGCGCCGCGGAGCAGCAGGTAGCCGGCGATGATGAACCAGAGGAACAGGGTGAGGGTGAGCCGCGCATCCCACGTCCACCAGGCGCCCCAGATCGGCTTCGCCCAGATCGGGCCCGTGACGAGCACGACGGTCGTGAAGACGAGCCCTACCTCGGCGGCACTCTCCGCCAGCCGGTCGAGCTTCTCGTCCTTGAGGAAGAGGTAGAGCGCGCTCGGGAACGCCATGCAGAAACCGAAGGCGAGGTACAGCGCGACGAACGCCGACGCGGCGTGCACGTAGAGGATCTTCTGCGCCGCGCCCTGGAGCGCGTCCATCGGCGTGAACCAGATCGCGCGGACGTACAACGCGGCGACGGCGGCGTAGCCGCTCGCGAGAAGCCAGTCGAACCCTCGACGGATGGGGGGGGACGCTGGTTCGATGATCATTCTTCGACGGTGAAGGGAAACGCGAGCGTGCACGCCACGACGAACACGATGTCGAACGCGGCGAGAATGCGCAGCCAGGGCCACGCCTCCACCACGGGACGCCCCGCGAGCAGCCGCGCGGTGATCTGCGCGGCAGACATCACGATGGGCAGGAAGAACGGAAGCGCGAGCATCGGCAGGAGCAGCTCGGCCAGCCGCGTGTTCACCGCCATCGCGCTGAACAGCGTCCCCACCGCCACGATGCCGATGGCCGCGAGCAGGGCGAGACCGGCCAGCGGGAGCACGATCCCTCCCAGCGGCACGTTGTAGAAGAGCGCCACCGCGGGGAGGGCGACGACCTGAACCCCGGCGACGAAGAGAAGGTTCGCCAGCGCCTTGCCCAGGTAGATCGATTCGCGCTCCACCGGCGCGGCCAGCAGCGCATCCATCGCGCGGTCGGCCTGCTCCACCCCGAACGACCGCTGCAGCCCGAGCAGCCCGCTGAAGGTGAAGATCACCCAGAGGACGCCGGGCGCGAGGTCCACCGCGGCGACCGCCGTCGCGTCCCACGCGAAGTAGAAGATCGTGATCCCGAGCAGCGCGAAGACGAGCGCCGAGAAGAATGCGGTGCGCGTGCGGAACTCGATGGCGAGATCCTTCCGCGCGATCAGCCAGGCGGCGCGGAGCATTCCCGGGGGCGACGCCGGCGCCAGTGGCTCAGGCATCCGTGGTCACCAGGTCGCGGTAGCCGGCGGCGTACGAGGCGGCGTCGACGTCGCCGCGCTCCTCGAAGCGGACGAAGCGGCCGCCGCGCATGATCGCCGCGTGCGTCGCGAGGATGAGCCCCTCGCCGAGGTTGTGCGTCACCACCAGCAGCGCGGCGCCGGCCGCACGGCGCTCGGCGAGCGCGGCGCTGAGCGCCGCGCTCCCCACCTCGTCCAGCCCGGTGTACGGTTCGTCGCACAGCAGCAGGCGGGGCCCGTGCACGATGGCCCGCGCGATCGAGACGCGCTGCTGCAGCCCGCGGCTCAGCGATCGCACCGGCGACTCGGCCCGGTCGAGCACGCGCATCGCGTCGAGCGCCTCGCGCGCGGCGGCGGCGGGGTGCGCCAGGCCGTGGAGCCGGGCGGCGAACTCCACGTTCTCGCGAGCGGTGAGGGGGGCGTAGAGCATGCTGGCGTGGGAGACCAATCCGACGAGGCCGCGCGCCGCGACCCCGTCGCGGAGCGCGACCCCTGCCACCTCGCAGGACCCGCTCGTCGGGGCGAGCAGCCCGGCGAGCAGGCGCAGCAGGGTCGTCTTCCCCGCCCCGTTCGGACCGAACAGCGCGAGGCACTCGCCGGCGGCCAGGGAGAAGCTGACTCCGTCCACGGCACGGCGGCCGCCGAACGTGCGCACGAGCCCCACCGCCTGCACGACGGGTGCGGCGGCGGTCATCCGACGGGGCGTCCTGAGCGGGGACGAAGCATCCGCCCAAGATAGTGCCCCGGTGGGGGTTGAGAGAGGGAGAATCGCTCACCTCGGTGAACGGGGACCGGTGAACGGGGACCGGTGAACGGCTTACCGCGTGATGGGTTCGGGGTCTGGAGTGGGGAGTCGCGGTGGAGTTGCGCCGTCACACCACACTCCCGACCCCGAACCCCTCACGTCGTCTGCCGGAGCCGTTCACCGTTCACAGCTCGTTCCCCCTCGTCTCCTTCACGAACAGCACCCCCACCACCAGCGTCACCGCCGCGATAACCACCGGGTACCAGAGCCCCGAGTAGATGTTGCCCGTCGCCGCCACGATGGCGAACGACGTCGTCGGAAGGAATCCGCCGAACCAGCCGTTGCCGATGTGGTACGGCAGCGACATCGAGGTGTAGCGGATGCGCGTCGGGAACATCTCCACGAGCATCGCCGCGATCGGCGCGTACACCATCGTCACGTAGATCACGAGCAGCCATAGCAGCGCGAGCAGCATCGGGACGTTCATCGCCGCGCGGTCGGCCTTCGCGGGATATCCGGCCGCGCCCAGCGTGTGCGACAGCGTGCTGTCGAAGGCCGCTCCGCGCGCCTTCGCGTCCGCGGCGGCGCCGTCGTACGAGGGCACCGTCGCGCCCCCGACGCGCACGATGGTGGGCGCCCCCGGCGCCGCCGTCTCATTCGAATACGGCACGCCCCGCTTGACGAGCGCCGCCTTCGCCAGGTCGCACGGCGTCGTGAACTTCGACTTGCCGATCAGGTCGAACTGCACGCTGCACCCCGCGGGATCCGCCACCACCACCGCGGGCGCCGTCCGCTGCGCCAGCTCCAGCGCCGGATTGGCGAAGTGCGTGATCGCGCGGAAGATCGGGAAATAGGTCACCACCGACAGCGCGAGCCCGAGCATGATGATCGGCTTGCGTCCCACCCGGTCGGACAGCGATCCGAAGACGAAGAAGAACGGAGTCGCCAGGAGTAGGGACCCCGCGATGAGCAGGTTCCCCGTCTGCGCGTCGACCTTGAGCGTCTGTGTGAGGAAGAAGAGGGTGTAGAACTGTCCGGTGTACCAGACCACGGCCTGTCCCATCGTCAGGCCGAAGAGCGCCAGGACGACGATCCTGAGGTTGTCCCGGTTGCCGAACGACTCGGTGAGCGGCGCCTTGGAGCCCTTCCCTTCCGCCTTCATCTGCTGGAAGAGGGGCGACTCGTTGAGCTTGAGCCGGATCCAGACCGAGACGCCGAGCAGCAGCAGCGAGACGAGGAAGGGGATGCGCCATCCCCAGTCGTCGAACCGCTCCGTGCCCAGCAGGGTGCGGCAGCCGAGGATCACGAGGAGCGAGAGGAAGAGCCCCAGCGTCGCCGTCGTCTGGATCCATGAGGTGTACGCGCCCCGCTTGCCGGCTGGCGCGTGCTCGGCGACATATGTCGCCGCCCCGCCGTACTCGCCCCCGAGCGCGAGCCCCTGCAGCAGGCGCAGCAGGATCAGGATCACCGGCGCGGCCAGCCCGATTCGCGCGTACGAGGGGAGCACGCCGACGATGAAGGTCGACATCCCCATGATGAGGATCGTGACGAGGAAGGTGTACTTCCGCCCCACCAGATCGCCGAGCCGCCCGAAGAAGAGCGCGCCGAAGGGGCGCACCGCGAAGCCGGCCGCGAACGCCAGCAGGGCGAAGATGAACGCCGCCGTGGGGTTCACGCCGGAGAAGAACTGCCTGCTGATGACCGGCGCCAGCGACCCGTACAGGTAGAAGTCGTACCACTCGAACACCGTCCCCAGCGACGACGCGAAGATGACGCGGCGCACCTCGCCGGCGGACAGGATGCGGGGCTCTGGCATTGGGAGGGAAGACGGGTGGACGGATGAACGGGACGGGATCGGTCGCCCGGCGGCGACCAGAGCTTATCGCCAGGCGACGATCCGTCAATGGCCCGCTTGCGACGCCGGAGCGCACAGACCAGAATCCCCAGGCCTCACTCACCCTCGCACTTCGTGTCATGTCCGACGATATCGACGTCCTGCTGAACGAGCTCCGCAAGTTCGAGCCCGACGCCAGCTTCCGCGCCAACGCCACCGTCGGCGACGCCGGCATCTACAAGCGCGCCGCCGAGGATCCAGAAGCGTACTGGGCCGGCGAGGCGCGCACGCTCGAGTGGATCACCCCCTTCACGCAGACGCTCGACTGGCAGCCGCCGCACGCGACCTGGTTCGCCGACGGCACGCTCAACGCCAGCGTCAACTGCGTGGACCGCCACGTCCGCGGCCCGCGGCGCAACAAGGCGGCGCTGGTATTCGAGGGCGAGCCCGGCGACCGCCGCACCCTCACCTACTGGGACCTCTACGTGGAGGTCAACAAGTTCGCCAGCGTCCTGCGCTCGCTCGGCGTGAAGAAGGGGGACCGCGTGGCCATCTACCTGCCGCTGATCCCCGAGGCGGCGGTCTCGATGCTCGCCTGCGCGCGCATCGGCGCGATCCACTCGGTGATCTTCGGCGGCTTCTCGTCGGAGTCGATCCGCGACCGGGTCAACGACTCGCAGTGCAAGGTCCTCATCACCGCCGACGGCGGCTACCGGCGCGGCTCGGTCGTGCCGCTCAAGCGCAACGCCGACAAGGCGCTCGAGGACACGCCGAGCATCGAGCACGTCGTCGTCGTCCGCCGACGCCCGGGCGCCGTCTCGGAAGAGGCCTTCGCCGAGATGACCGACGGGCGCGACAAGTGGTACCACCGCCTCATGCGCAGCGCGCCCCTCTGGTGCGAGCCGGAGCCGATGGGCGCCGAGGACGCGCTGTTCATCCTCTACACGTCGGGCACGACGGGCAAGCCGAAGGGGATCGTCCACACCACGGGCGGCTACCTCACCGGCGCCGCGAGCACCACGCGAGACGTCTTCGACCTCAAGGACGACGACGTCTACTGGTGCACCGCCGACGTGGGCTGGATCACCGGCCACACCTACCTCGTCTACGGCCCGCTCGCCAACGGCGCCACCTGCCTGATGTACGAGGGCGCCCCCGACTGGCCCGACAAGGACCGCTTCTGGGACATCTGCGAGCGGCATGGCGTGACGATCCTCTACACAGCGCCCACCGCGATCCGCGCCTTCATGAAGTGGGGCGACGAGTGGCCGGCGAAGCACGACCTCTCCCGCCTCCGCCTCCTCGGCTCCGTCGGCGAGCCGATCAACCCTGAGGCGTGGATGTGGTACCGCGAGCACATCGGCGGCAACCGCTGCCCCATCGTCGACACCTGGTGGCAGACCGAGACGGGGGCGATCGTCGTCTCTCCCCTGCCCGGCCTCACCGCCACACCGCCGGGCAGCGCAACGCAGCCCCTGCCGGGCTACTCGGTGGCCCTGCTGGACAACCAGGCGAAGGAGCTCAGGGTGGGGGGCGGGCTGCTGGCCATCACGCGCCCCTGGCCCTCGATGCTCCGCACGATCTGGGGCGACGACGCGCGCTACGTGGAGACCTACTTCTCCAAGTGGCCGGGACGCCCCGACGTCTACTTCGCCGGCGACGGCGCCAAGCGCGACGAGGAGGGCAACTTCTGGATCCTCGGCCGCGTCGACGACGTGCTCAACGTCGCCGGCCATCGCATCGGCACGATGGAGGTGGAGAGCGCGCTCGTGGAGCATCCGTCGGTCGCCGAGGCGGCTGTCGTCGGCAAGGCGCACGAGATGAAGGGCCAGGCGATCGCCGCCTTCGTCACGCTGCGCGAGGGGTTCAAGCAGTCGCCGGCGCTGCGCGACGAGCTGCGGCAGTTCGTGGCCGACAAGATCGGCGCGATCGCCCGCCCGGACGACATCCTGTTCAGCGCCGATCTGCCGAAGACGCGCTCGGGCAAGATCATGCGCCGCCTCCTGCGCGACATCGCCGAGGGCCGCGCGCTGGGCGACACGACGACGCTGGCCGACCCGAACGTGGTGAGCTCGCTCAAGGACATGTACGAGTCGACGGAGAGTTGAGCGGAAGGGGTCTCGCCTGACCGCTGTCGGCGCACGGCCCATCGCTGTTACGGCCAGAGGCGACGCGTCGTAGTCGTTCCCGCGGGCCCAGCACGTTTCTACGATATCCTCATTCCGATGCTACGCGCGGGCCGGTCGATGGGCTCGGCCTTCTGCACTGAACGCCAACGGAGTTCGACAGCTATCGGTGGAGCGAAGAGGTATGGCGAATGTCCCCTAGACGCCGCTCTCTTGGAGCCGTCAATCCTTAATCAACGCTCAGTAAGTGCTATTGACATTGTCGATCCGTCTCCACATAGTCTCCCGCATTCAGAGCCGAAGATTCTGCTGATGGGTTGGTGGGATCGTCGAGGTGATCGCCGACGCAGGCGTGAGAGGGTGGCCGTGAGAGGGTGAACAGCCGCCTCCGATGACAGTCGCTCAGCCACACTCTCATGTCAGCTACCCTTTACCGATGGTTGCCGTCGAGATTGCTTTGGGCTCCGCGCCTGCTGGGACGGCTGTCTGCGGTAGCGATCATCTGGCTGGCGCTGTCCAACCTCGGCGGCACAACCCGCTCTTCGGCGGGCTTCCTTCCTGGCGATAGGACGGTCGTTCACGTCGCTCCTCCCGCATCAGATGGCTCGACGGGGATTATGGTCGCGCAAGACGACCAGGACGACTCCGATGAGGAGTCCGCCCTGACCGCGCGACGCGGCAGACTTCCGCACCCAGACGCGCATCGTGCACTGGTCGGCGCTTCCGTTAGCATGTGGGCGACGATGATGCGCGCCGGAGTGCCCGTTACCAGCAAGCTGTCTCCGCCTCGGCTCGTCTATCGGGAGCCTGAGGTCCGACCTCCCATGAGGAGTCAACGGGCCATCTGACGCGCGCGGACGACATCGCTGTTCTCGCTCCGCTCGGTCGCGACAGCATCTCGTCTCAGGCACGGCACTCGTGACTGCGCGTCGCACCAACGCCACTCCCGATCCATCAGTGACGCTGGCCCTGTCCGCCGGCGGCCATGCGGCGTGTGGGAATGGCCGGACGACCGCATGCACCGCGTCTCGGGACGAGTGTGTCGTGCCCCCCGTCCTGTGCACGGATGCCCTCAAACACAATATGCTCGCGACGTCGCGGGCGTGACCGATCGTCCAACGGCCCGTGCCGTTGACGACATCGGCGAGCACGGACATCGCGGATCGCCGATGTGGTGCTCCGTGCGACCTCTCGCACGAGAGCAACGTTGAACCCACTTGCAAGGAGAATCGCGTGAAGGCAAAGAATCCCCTGAGTGTCGTCGCCGTCGAGCTGTACGACGTCGATGTACTCGAAGACGGCGTCGCGCCCTCGTTCGACCTCGGGATCATGTGCGCACCGAGCCCAGGTCCCGGTCCCACGGAGCCGCCCCCGCCCACGCCACCGGATACGACTAAGTAGGCGCCGTCCTGCGAAGCCCACGACAAAGGCCGTGTGCGCACACGTGCCTTTGCCCTGGGACTTCCGTGACCATCCGCCCACTATCGCGGTGTCGGATGCCGCGTCGGGCCACGCGAGGCATCCGTGCTACATGCTGGCGAGTTCACTATCGCATGGGCACGACCCACTGTTCATCGACCATGAGGCATCATGATACCTCCTTCACGAGGCGCCTTGCGCAGGGCTGCGCTGGCGATAGCTCCGATCGCGCTCACGCTATTCAACGCATGCTCCGATGCGCCAACGATCGCGCGTCTCGCCGCACCGGTGCCGGCGCGGGCGCTCACGGCGGCTGATACGGTACCCGACATCGACGACGGCCTGACGGTCGCCGCCGCAGCGAACGGCAGTCAGATCATCGAGGCGCAGCTCGAGCTCCGCCGCATGTACCGCCTCGACGACCTGGTGGCGATGGCCGATCGGTTCGGGCTGCAGATCGTCGGCGTCAATCACGGATTTCGTGATGGCACCGATGTGCAGCTCGGCGGCTACGACATTCCCGACGGCGTTCCGGCTACGACGTGGGCGGCGGAGTACAGCCGATCGACCGGCGAGTTCTTGAGAACGTCCGTTGAGCTCGCGACTCGGGCCGCCGCCGAAGAAGCCGACCAAGCGTTACGACGCGGCTACGAGCGCCTCGGACGCACCTTCCGCGCACGATTGGCCCATCACGAGAGCGGCGGCGCCTCTATCTATTCCGTTCGTGTGCGTGGGCGCGCCGACGTGATCGCGGGCCTCTGGAGGCTCGACCGCGGCGTTCGCACGGCGGCGATACGCCTCCCTGGCCACCAGTATCGTCGTCCGCGGTATCCGAACGACCTCCGCGGGCACTCTACCGCGCAGAAGGACGGCACGGGCACCGTCAGTCCAACGATGGTGGTGTGCATCGATCCAACCGTAGACTGCGGTCCGT
Source organism: Gemmatimonadales bacterium (assembly GCA_038325515.1). Taxonomy (GTDB): domain Bacteria; phylum Gemmatimonadota; class Gemmatimonadetes; order Gemmatimonadales; family Gemmatimonadaceae; genus AG11. The sequence continues at coordinate 60,240 of JBBQJC010000012.1, forward strand.
ATGTGCCGCCGGAGCCCGCCCCAGAGCCAGCTCCGATCGAGGTGACGGTGCCGCTCTACAGCATGGTTCTCACTGGTGCCTTCGTTCCGCCACCCGAAGCCGACCCCTGGAACGACGACGGGTATTACGACGACAACTCGGTGTCAAACTTCCAGTGGGCGCCATCGCACGGCAAATCCTGGCTCGACCGGGACGCGGTGAGCAAGTATTCGTACCAGTACATCTCCTGGCGCTTCCCCGGACTGTCGGGCATCCAAAATTCTTGCGGGTACGTGCCTGGCGAGTGCGGGTTCAGCATCGAGCATGAAGTGCACCAGGATGGCAATTGGCCGCGCACGATCTACGGCAAAGGCTTCTACCAGAACTTCTCCGGCAGAAACCGTGGAGCGATCTGGGAATCCAGCATGCCGCTCGCCTACCTCGATTCACAATTCGGGGACGGGCTGTTCGCGGGCAAGTCCGGCGTTCAGAACACGGCCATCGGCACGAACGCGCCGCAACAGCTGCAATACAACACCGTCTACTACAATTGGATTCGCTTCGATCAGTATGCCGCGTCGAGCGGAACCGGCCCCGTGCAGGTCGCTGTCCAGCTCGGGGACAAGCTGAACAAGTGCACGAGTACCGCGTGGTGCACACTGAAGTCGCTCGCCACGGTACGCGTGATCCCGTTCCGTTGCAACTATCGCGCGCCAAACTCGCTGTATGTCACGACCAGCGACAAATGGCTGTCATGGTACTATGACGGTCGGGGCTACAAGAACGAAGGCTGCGCAGCGACGGGCTGAGACGCACAGCCGTCGCCTGGTTGGGCCGGGAGGCGAGCGACTGCTCGCTCGCCTCCCGGGTCTTGTCCCGGTCTGGCCTTGACCCGGCGCCGCGGGCGACGCCGCCGCGGCCTTTCCGGCAGTCACCTCCTCGGTCTCCATTCCCGAACGTTCCCGATGTCTCTTGATCATTCCGCCCCCTCCTGCTGGATGCCAGCGCCGCGCCTGGACAGCCTCGAGGACGAAATTCAACGATGGCGCCGGGTCGAACTTCACCGTGTGGTGATTCGCCGCCTCGGAGGAGGTGCGGTGGCCATCGTGCGCCACGATGGCCGTGCCGCCGTCCACGGCCAGCGCTTGGCGGGGGACGCAGTCGCCCTGCTGCGACGCACATCGTCACTGACGCGCGTACGTGCCCGCCTGAACGGGCGATGCCAGAGCGATGTCGACCTCACGCCGCTGTTGTGCGCTCTCGCGCGCGGTGGTCTCGTGCGCCGGGTAGATGGGGTTCACTACACGCATGCTCCAGTGCAGCCGTGGCGCGCACTCCATGTTTGGCTCATTTGCGTGGTGGACGCGCGCCGGCGACTTATGCGGCTCGCCCCTCGCTTGCTGCCGCCCGCCCTTGCCATTCGTGTCGTGCGCGGCGCGCTCCACCGACCGCTCGCTCGGTTACTGCGTCCCAAGGTCGCGTCAGCGCTCGCGCAGCTGCCGTGTTCCGCTCGTGCCGAACACGCCGAGCGTTTCGCAGCAGAGCACATTGCGTCGGTGGCAACAGAGCACGCGCTCATCCGAGTGCTCTGCGAAGGCTCACCGCCGCGGGTCGCCCGCTGGGTCGCGTCCCGAGTGCGCATGGAGGGCGTCGAGCGGCTCGATGCTGCGATGCGAAACGGTCCAGTATTGCTCGTCGGGCTGCATCACGATGCGTACCCCATGATCGTCGCAGGCCTCCTCTCCCACGGATACCGGTTCCATGCCTTTCATCACGCCGAGGACGCCGTCAACACGGGGTTTGCTGCGGCGATGGGGCACTATACGAGGAGATGCGGCTGGGCGGCGGCGACGTACTACGGCGCCGCGCGCCTGAACGGTGTGCGTGACTTCATTGCTGCCATGCGAGCAGGCGAGTGTGGGCTGTCCTTCGCCGATCACTACGACCCGGGCACCACATCCGAGCCCCACGGCGAAGACGACTACGCGTCGCGTGTCGCCCGGTATCGCGGCGTCGAGAAGGCCGTGCCGGGTGTAAGCGCGGTGGATCTCGCCTTCGGCGGCGGCGTACTGCGCGTCCATGCCTGGTCGGGCTGGCTAGCGGAACGAACGGGTGCGACAATGCTCCCTGTTCGCGTGCACACGCGGGGCGATGGCCAGTATCGAGTCTCGATCGGTGAGGCGGTCTCGCACCGTCCCCTGCCGCCAGCCGGTCGTGTCAGCGCAGCCAGCGCAACCACGAGCATCCTCGAACCGCTCTTGGAGGACGTCCGTAGGACGCCGGCTCGGTGGATGTATCTCACCTCATTTCGCTCGCGCGTTCCATCGCGCGACCTGTGTGCCGCCCCCACACGGACGCGCGCCGCCGATGGATGACTCGGCAGCCCCATCCGATTCTACTCCCTGCGGCGGTCTCTGCTCGGCCAGGCAGCCGCGGCCACCGGGACTGATGTCCGACCGGGGACCTCGGGTTCCGCGTTCGGTTCGCGCGCACCTGCTCTACCGTGCGCGCTCCGGCGAACCCATCTACGCTGTGGGTTGCGCGCGACAAGGGGCCTTCGTCGTCGTGCGCGAAGCGCAACGGCTCCTCGTGCTGAGGCTGCTGCGGTTGATGGACGGTTCGCGTTCGCCATCCGAGCTCGCGGCGTGTGTCGTCAGCGACATCCATTTGTCTGCCACCGGCGACTCCATCGGCCGTGGCAGCGGAGACATCCGAGAACGAGTCGCTTCCATCAACCGACTCACCGACACACTCGACAGAGCGGGGCTCATCGAGGGAGGGCGGAGGGCAACCGGCGCCGCAGGAGACATCCACCCGAACTCGCTCGTCCTGCTCAGCATCCCCATCAGACGGACCGCCATCCGTGTTCGCCGCTGGCTGCCATGGCTTGCGCCGTGTTGGAGCCGGCTATTGACGGCGCTCTGTGTTGTGGGAGGGATTGGAGTGGGGATTGAGGTGGCCTACATGCTTCTGCTGGCGCCTCCGACGGCTCGCGCAACGATGGGAGCGACCCTTTCGCCCCTGCCCTGGGGATGGTGGGTGCTCGGCGCATGGGGCAGCCTCGTGCTCCACGAGCTCAGTCATGCCCTGGCTGCGGTCGGTGAAGGCATTGTTCCGGATCGCCTCAACGCCGCTCTTTTTCTCGGCTTCATGCCAGTGGTCTATGTGCGCATTCCCGCCATCTACACCGTGTCGCCACAGGCACGAGCACGCATCTGGAGCGCTGGGATCCACTGCAACGCGGCGATGGGCGCAACGCTGGGCGCGGTATGGCTTCTGGCGCCCGCGGGCACCATCCGCGCGTTGACAGGGGCGCTCGCGCTGCTGAACCTCGTCATGGTCAAAGCGAACCTGATGCCCTTCTACAAGACAGACGGCTACTTCCTACTGACCCTGCTGCTCCGCGAGCCGAATCTGCAGGAACGTGCCTGGCGGGCGATCCGCGGATTGGTGCGCGCTCCGCGAGGCCCCACCCGGTGGCTTCTAATCTCCTATGGTCTCGGATTGCTCGCGTTGCTGATCCTGGGTGTGGAATCGACTGTCCGTTGGGCGTTTCATCGCTTCGGCGTTGCCGGCGCCGTCGCCGTTTTGCTGGCTCCTCCTCTCACCATGCTGTGGGCGCGCCTCATGCGTCGCCGCATTCACCCCTGGTGGGAAGCGCTTCGCTCCCGCGGCATCCGTTGCGCATGCAGACCGGGTGGCCTCCCGTCGACAGAATCCCGAGCAGACAGCTGACGACAGGGCCTCCCGCTCGCACGTTCGGCGCTCATCGAAAAGCGCACGAACGTCGATGAAAGCCCCCCCATTTCCGACAACCCTCAGGAGACTTGACAAGATGTTCATCAGTGATGACGAGCTGCTCGCCCGCACACGCAAGGTTCTTGGCGCGCGTCCCGCCGCGCCACCGATCGAGGCTCGTGCGGAAAGCAGCTTGAGGGATCTCGGGTTGGACAGCCTGGACGCACTCGGGCTGATGTTCGATCTCGAGACGGAGTTTGCCGTGACGCTTCCCGAAAGCGAGACGGCGCGGATCGCCACGTTCGGCGATCTTCTCCAGTCACTGCGAAGCGCCGTCGGGGCTGCTGCCCCGGATGCGCTCGCGAGCACGCCACGCAGCGTGGAGGCCTGAGGCGATGCAGCGTCGTGTCGCCGTCACCGGCCTTGGCGTCGTCTCGGGTGCAGGGGCCGATGTCCCGACGTTCTGGGCGAACGTCGTGGCGGGACGATCGTGTATGCGGCCGATCGTTCAAGTGGACGGCAACCTCCTGAACAGGAAGATCGGGGTCGAGGTCGCCTCGCTCCCTCTCGTTGGCATGGATCCCCGAGTCGTGGCCACGATGGATCGCTTCGCCCAGTTCGCCGCAGTCGCGGCGGCCGAAGCCGTCGCCTCGGCCGGGCTCTTGGATGCCGGAGCGTGGGGCCAGCGCAGCGCGGTGTGCACTGGTACGTCGCTCGGTGGACAAACGACTCAAGATGACACGTTTCGCGAGCTCTATGGCCGTCAGCGCCAGCGAGTGCATCCCATGACACTGCCGCGAGCGATGAGCGGCGCCGGCGCTGCGCATCTGTCGATGGCCTACGGCATCACTGGCCCCTCCCTCACATTCGCCACGGCCTGCGCGGCCGCTAACTACGCGATCGGCCACGCCTTCTGGATGGTGCGGCAGGGGACGGTCGACCGCGCGATCGCCGGCGGGAGCGAGGCACCGTTCAGTTATGGCAACCTGAAAGCCTGGGAAGCTCTTCACGCGTTGGCGCCGGACAGTTGCCGCCCCTTCTCGTGCGACCGACAGGGCACTATCCTCGGTGAGGGCGCGGGGATGCTTGTGCTGGAGCCGCTAGAGGAGGCGCGCGCTCGCGGCGCCCGCGTCTACGCCGAGTTGGTCGGGTTCGGCATGGGCTCCGATGCGCATCATCTCACTCAGCCGACCAGCGCTGGCGCCGCCCGGGCGATGCGGGCGGCCCTCGCGGATGGCGGGATGGCCTCCGAGGACGTCGGCTACATCAACGCGCACGGAACCGGTACGCTGGCAAACGATGCGACCGAGGCGGAAGCGATCCGCGAAGTGTTCGGTGCGCGTGCGGACCTGTTTCCCGTAAGCTCCACGAAAGCGGTCCATGGCCATGGGCAGGGCGCCACGGGCGGATTCGAAGCGGTGGCGACCATCATGGCGCTTCAAACCGGAACGGTGCCGCCCACTGCCAACGTGATCGACGTCGATCCGAAGTGCATGATTCGTGTCGTCACTGGAGAGGCGGCCCACGCCAGCTCGGAGTATGCGCTGTCGAACACCTTCGCGTTTGGCGGCATGAACGCCGTGCTGGCCTTTCGCCGGTGGGAGGGCGCGTGAGCGCATTTTCTTCGGACGGCGATGCGAGGACTCCTGGAGGGCGGGATGCGCCCACCGGGCACCGCGCTGCGCCTGGCATCTCCGGCGCGCGGCTTCCGGCCGCGGCTGCTCTCGTGTCTTCGACGGCGACGAGTGAGGAATTCTTCCTCCTGCACCTCGATCGTGAGACCCGCTGGGCCGAGATCGCGATCGTGCTCGCCGTCACGGTCGCCGCCATGGCCATTCCGGATTGGTTCGTTCTGGCGGAGCCGTGGCGTCGAAATACGTGGGGACTTCACGGACTGAGGTGGGACGCCTATTGGACCATGTGGCTGCTGCTGCTCGGAGCCGTGTTGACAGTACCCGCTCCCGCCCGGAACGGGTTGCACCTCGGGACGTTTCGTCAACACTGGCGGGCTGTACTGCTCGTGACACTGGGCCCGCCACTACTCGTCGCTTGCATATATCCGCTGTTTCCCGTTCGGCCGTTCGGACGACTCAGCGTCGCCATGTGGACGACGGGGCCCGTCGCGCAGAACCTCATCTTTCCTGGCTTCGTCTACGGACGACTCGCCCTGGTCCTGCCGGGCAAGGTGCACCGATATCTTCCGGTGCGATGGGCGCTCGTGTGGACCTGCCTCTGCTTCGGGCTTTTTCATCTGCCGAACATGCGAACGCTGCCCTTGGGAGTCGTCCTGGGCCAGCTCGCCTACACGAGCGTGCTCATGATCATTCCGGGTCTTTCACGCCAGTGGACGGGCAGCATCCTCTACGCGACACTCTGCCATGCGCTCATCAACCTGATCGCCTGGAACTCGCGATGAGCGATAGTCACGAAGCGCTGTCTTCATTCTTCCGCGCCACCAGACCGCACCCGTCGTAGTCCGACCGCGCGTCGCGAGCCCAACGTCATGGCGTTCAACGCGATGCCGACGATCGCGCCAGCCGTCATCATCGCGAGAACCGCGAAACCGAGCGACTCGCCATCGGTCCCGCGTGTCGGCCAGACGATCGACAGGAATATCGCGACTGCTACGTACAGAAGGGCGCTCTGGCGGAAGTGGTCGCGCAGTCGAGGAACGCCAGTACCCTCGAGACGACACGCGACGACCGTGGCGAGAGGAAAGCACGCGGCGCCGAGCACGGCCAGGGCGCCCAGCGCGTCGAGGTCTCCAACGGCACGCCAGCTATGCGCCGGGTGTCCCTCCTTGGCGATGAGGTAGGCCACCGTACCGCCAGCGGCGATGCACAGCGCAAGCAGCAGCATGGCGGCCCCTAGAATTGCGCGGAATAGCTTGCCGGGGAACACCATGGCTCCGTGGAGTGTGAAGGCTCCCTACGCATGAACATGTAGTCTAGTCGGTACCGTGCGACAGTCTCGAGCCGCCAGCTGCGCCTACGCCCGTCGGGCGATATTGCCTGATAGCTCACGCACGTGTCAACGGCACGTGGGATGTCGGACTGCGGGGCCGAGAGCGCTCCAGAGCTCGCGGCCGCCCCGGCGGAGCGAGACGAGGATGTGGAACACGGCTCCAGCGAGCGACTCACGAGTATCACCCGTACCTGGTTGACGCCGGAACATCAAGCGGCTAGCATGATGGTAATTCCGATAACATTAGTCGGCATTCCCAATTACCGCCATTCATGCGCTCGCACCGTCTCGTCCTGCTCGCCATTATCGTGCAAATCATTGCTCGTAATGTACTTATGGCTCAGGACTCCAACTCTGCCCGCCGGGATTCCTCCGATCGGGTCCGCCGAGCGGCCCAGCAGCTCGAGCGGATCGAAGTGCGGGCAAAGGCTAACCGTCCAAACAGCTATTCGACGGTTCGAAGCCGCTCCGCCACCAGGACGGACACGCCGCTCCGCGACGTCCCCCAGTCAGTCACCGTCGTCACCGCCCCCCTCATCGCCGACCAGGCAATGCAGAGCATGGCCGACGTCGTCCGCTACGTCCCGGGCGTCTCGATTGCCGCGGGCGAGGGGCACCGCGACGCGCCGACGATCCGCGGCAACAACTCCACCGCCGACTTCTTCGTCGACGGGCTGCGCGACGACGCCCAGTACCTGCGCGACGTGTACAACGTCGAGCGCGTCGAGGCGCTGAAGGGGTCCAACGCGATGGTCTTCGGCCGCGGCGGGGGCGGCGGCGTGATCAATCGCGTGAGCAAGCAGGCGGGATGGACTCCGGTCGGCGACTTCACCTTCGAGAGCGGCTCGTACGACCACAACCGCGCCACCGTCGACGTCGGACAGCCGATGGGCAGCCGCGCGGCGTTCCGTGTCAACGCGATGAGCGAGCAGTCGGGCGGGTTCCGCGACGCGGCCAACCTGCGGCGGCGCGGGATCGACCCCACGGTCACTCTGCTCGCCGGTGCCTCCACGATGCTGCGCCTGGACTACGAGCACTTCGACGACCGCCGCACAGTCGACCGCGGCATCCCCTCCTTCCACGGCGCTCCCTCCGCCGCACCGTTCACCACGTTCTTCGGCGACCCGCAGCTCAACCGGTCGCGCGCCACAGTCGACGCGGTGGGCGGCACGCTCGAGCACAGCCTCGGCGAGGGTGCGCTGCTCCGCAGCCAGACGCGCTTCGTCGGTTACGACAAGTTCTACCAGAACGTGCTTCCCGGCGCGGTGAACGCCGCCGGCACCGACGTGGCGCTGAGCGCCTACAACAACGCCGCGACTCGCGCCAACCTCTTCAACCAGACCGACCTCACGATCGCGCGCAGCGCGCTCGGCGTCGGCCACACGCTGCTCGTTGGCAGCGAGCTGTCGCGGCAGGGCACGGACAACTTCCGCAACACGGGATACTTCGGCTCCGCCACGACGACGCTCGTCCCGCTCGGCGAGTCCGTGCGCTCGACGAACGCCGCCTTCCGCCAGAGCGCCAGCGACGCGGACAACCACGTTCGCGCCGACGTCGCCGCGCTCTACGTGCTGGACCAGCTCGTCCTCTCGCCGCGCTGGCAGGCGATCGTGGGGCTTCGCGCCGACCGCTTCGCGCTGCGCTTCCACGACAACCGCGCCGGCTCGGAGCTCGCGCGCACCGACGTGATGGTGTCGCCACGTGCGGGCATCGTCTACAAGCCCGACGAGCCCATATCGGTGTACGCCTCGTACAGCGTGTCGCACCTCCCGAGCAGCGGCGACCAGTTCGGCGCGCTCACCGCCACGACGGAGACGCTCGATCCCGAGCGCTTCACGAACGTCGAGCTGGGTGCGAAGTGGGACGTCGCACGGACGCTCGCCGTCACCGCCGCCGCCTATCGCCTCGACCGCACCAACACGTCGGCGCCCGACCCGAACGACGTCTCGCGCATCGTGCAGACGGGGGCGCAGCGCAGCACCGGCGTGGAGCTCGGCGTGACGGGCGAGCTCACGCCGCGCTGGCGGGTGGCGGGAGGCTTCGCCTCGCAGCGCGCCGAGGTGGTGCGCACGACGAGGGCGGCGAGCGCTGGTGCGACGGTGCCGCTCGTGCCGCGTGGCACCGCGTCGCTCTGGAATCGCGTCCTGGTGGCGCGGGGAGTCGGCGCCGGGCTCGGCGTGATTCGACAGGGACGCATGTACGCCGCGGTGGACAACACGGTGACGCTGCCGGCGTTCACGCGGCTCGACGGGGCGCTCTTTCTCGACCTTCCACGCCGGACGCGCGCGCAGGTCAACGTGGAGAACGTGGCGAACCGCCGGTACTACGCGACGTCGCAGGGGAACAACAACATCATGCCCGGCGCCCCGCGGACCCTGCGCCTGTCGCTGACGGCGAGGCTCTAGCCGGGGCGCGCTTCAGATCGCGATGCCGGCGCGCCGCTCCGCGCTGAGCTCCTCGACGGCACGCAGGCGCTGCACGTCGTCGAACGCGTTCTCGCTGCGCGCCACGACGAGCGTCGCCGCGCCATTGCCGATGAGGTTCGTGATGGCGCGCGCCTCGCTCATGAAGCGGTCCACCCCGAGCACGATCGCCACCCCTTCGATCGGCACCACGCGCATCGCCGAGAGGGTCGAGGCGAGCACGATGAACCCCGAGCCGGTCACCCCCGCCGCTCCCTTCGACGTCACCATCAGCACTCCGAGCACGCTGAGCTGCTGCACCAGCGAGAGGTGCACGCCAAAGGCCTGCGCGATGAACAGCGCCGACATCGAGAGGTAGATCGATGTCCCGTCGAGGTTGAACGAGTAGCCCGCCGGGATCACCAGCCCCACCACGGAGCGCGCGCAGCCGTAGCGCTCCATCTTCTCGAGCATGTACGGCAGCGCGGCCTCGCTGGACGAGGTGCCCAGCACGATGAGGATCTCCTCGCGGATGAACTTGAGATACTGCCAGAGCGAGAAGCCGTAGAAGCGGAGAATCAGGTTCAGGACGACGAAGATGAAGAGCGCCATCGTGAGGTAGACGTCGAGCATCAGCCGGCCCAGCGGGAGGAGGCTGCGCAGGCCGAAGGTGCCGATGGTGAAGGCCATCGCGCCGAAGGCGCCGATGGGGGCGACCTTCATGACGATGCCGACGATCTTGAAGAATACCTGCGAGATGCGCTCGAGCAGATCCGTGAGCGGAGCCCCCTTCTCGCCGAGTGACGCCAGCGCCACCCCGAA
>JBBQJC010000013.1:0-65795 GCA_038325515.1 Gemmatimonadales bacterium
TGCCGACGATCTGCTCGCCCGCTCCCACGCCGGCGATGATCTCCAGCTCCTCGCCCGCCAGCATCGAGATCGTCGCACCATCGGTTCGCAGCAGCGCCGTCGCGTGGCGGAGGATGAGGTCGAGCACCGTGTCGAGCCGGAGCGACTCGCTCACGGCGCGCGTCACGTCGGCCAGCGCCTCCGTCTGCCGGCGCTGCCGCTGGCTTTCGGCGTAGAGACGCGCGTTGCTCACCGCCACGGCCGCCTGCGTGCCGATCGTCAGCAGCAGCTCGGCATCGCCGGCCCCCATCGCGTGACCACTCGGCGATTCCACGACCGCCACCGCGACGACGGACGTTCCCAGGACGGCGGGCACCGCGAGGCGCCCATGCTCGGAGATCGGTCCGCCGCTCGCCGCTGCCGCCCCGGCCAGCGTCGCCATCACGGCGGGCACGCGCTGCGGCGCGTCGTCGCGCCCCCGGCGGCGGTACACGCGAGGGGCGAGCGACCCATCCTCGTCGAGCACGAAGATCGCCACGGCGGAGAGGGACATCAGCCCCTCCACCTGCCGGGCGAGCGTCGCGAGGATCGTCTTCTCGTCGAGCGAGCGCGTGATCATCGCCCCCACCTCGTGCAGCTTCTGGAGCCGGCCGGCGCGGTGCTGCGCCAGCTCCACCAGCGATGCCCGTTCCAGCAGCGTCGCGACCTGCTGGCCGAACAGCTCGACGGTGCGGACGCGCGTCAGCGAGGGGCGCGCGCGGTCGGCCGGGTCGTCGAGCAGCAGCGTGGCGACGATCTGGCCGGCCGCGTCGCGGAGCGGCACGAGCAGGATGTCCTGCGGCGACCAGTCGGAGTTCTCCGATGCGGGCATGTTGCTCGGGAGGCTGCCGCCGAACTCCTCCACCACCCACGGGTCGCATCCGTCGAGGTAGAAGGAGTTGCTCATGCGGAAGCGCTCGAGCAGCCGCATCCGCCGTTGCCAGACCTGCCCGGGCACCGGCGTCTCCTGCAGGGCGCGCTGCTCCTCGGCGTCCAGCCCGGCGGACACGACGGAGGTGGCATTCATCTCCGCGTCGCGCAGCGTGATCACCACCCGTCCGAATCCGATGCGGCGGATCGCGTCGACGAATACGCTCAGGCGACGCTCCAGCGAGGTCGCGCGCTCCATCTCGGCCAACGCCTCGTGGAGCATGAGGAGATGGTCGCGCTCGCGGATCACCTCGCGCACGGCCTCGAGCGGCATCGCGCCGGACTCCGCTGCGGCGAAGCGCGCGCCCCCCGCCTGGGGGGGAAGGCCGGGTGGCCCGCTCGTGGGACGATCGAAGGACATCAGCGCGGTGACGGCGAGGAACGGGGAGGTCGTACTGTCATCGCGGCACCAGGAGATGCGCAGCGAGCGGCTCGACGCTGATCTCCGCTGGCGTGAAGCCCAGCAGCTCACCGTCGGCCTGGAGGGGCAGCGGGGGAGTGGTCGCGATGCGGAAGCGTGTCCCCTTCCTGTATAGTATCGACCGGTCGGGGCGAAAGTCGCGTCGCGTGACCCGCGACATGATGCGCAGGGCGTCGCCGAGGTGCTCAGGGGAGAAGATGCAGCAGTCCAGCACGCCGTCGTCCACCGCGATGTCGGGGCCGAAGGCGATCCGGTTCTCCAGGACGGCGCCGAAGTTGGCGAACAGCACGGCGGCCGCGCGGCGCTCGATCACCTCGCCATCCACCTCGATGCGCACGTCGAAGAAGCGGCGGCGGAGCACGGCACCGAGAGCCGCGCGCGTGGCGATGATCGTATAGGCGAGCACGCCGAGACGCCGCTTCATCCAGGCGGGGGTCTGCTCCACCATCGCCGCGTCGATCCCCACCCCGGCGGCCACGGCGAAGTGGTGGCCGAGCACCACGCCCAGGTCGATCTGGCGCACGGTCCCGTGCAGCAGGAGGGGGACGGCGCGCTTCACGTTGCGCGGGATGCCGAGGGCGCGCGCCAGCAGGTTTCCCGTCCCCCCCGCCAGCACGCCGAGGGGGATTCCCGAGAAGGCGAGCGCGCCGGCGACCTCCATCGCCGTGCCGTCGCCCCCGAGCGTGAGCACCGCATCGTGGGCATGCGCCCGGGCGCGGGCGATCTCCGCCGCGTGGCCGCTCCGCTCGGTGAGCGCCACGACGTACTCGGCGCCAGCGGCGCGGATCGCGGCGCAGGCCGGCGCCACGAGGCGGCCGCCGCGACGCGACGCGGGATTGGCGATGAGCAGCACGCGCCGGATCAAAACACCCAGGAGCGGAAGAGCGAGACGCCGAACGACTTCGGCGTCGGGATGAAGCCGCGGATCAGCCGGCCGCAGCGAAGCGCGCTCGCGGAAGGATCCAGACCGGCGCGCAGGGCGAGCTTGTCCGGCGCCAGGAGCGGGAAGCGGTACTCGAGCTTGCCCTCGATCGCGTCGACGAAGCTCTGCTGCGGCGCGTTCTCGCCGGCGAAGCAGAGCCCCGTGCTGAAGCTGAGGAAGAGCCGGTCGCTGATCTGCTTCTCGCCGCCGAGCCGGGAGCTCGACAGGAAGTTGCGGAACTGGCTCGAGGAGTTGTCGGTGGTGAGCCCCTCGTTGACGGCGCCGGACTGGAGCTGGAAGAGATCCACGAAGCTGCCGAGCTGGTCGCGCAGCAGCCGGCTCGCGTACGCGCCCACTGTCGGGAGCGCGAACTCCAGCGCGCGCTGCGACGCCGCGAGGTTCTGCCCGCTCAGCTCGAAGCTCGGCCGCCCCGTCACCAGGTAGCTCACCAGGTCGGAGGGGGAGAGGTACGCATCGCTGCTGGAGAGCTCGAGCGCCGGCTGTGGATAGAAGTTGCCATGGATGCGCGCCTTCACGCCGATGTCGGGGCGGTTCGCCTGCTTCACCGAGTAGAGCGCGGTGACGTCGATCTCGGGATTGAAGTCGGGGGTGCCGAAGAAGGTGATGCGCCCCGTCTGCACCTGGAACTCGCGCTGCACCGCGGTGAGGTCGAGCGTGTACGTGCCGCGGTCGGCGCTGAGGGCGCCGCTGAGCGCCAGACGATAGCGCGCCGAATCGCCGCGCTGCCCGCGGGCCAGGGTGGAGCGCCCGGAGCCGCTCACGTCGAGCGCTCGCGTCACGTTGAGCGAGCCCCCGAGCTTGATGCTCGCCTCGCGCGAGCGCAGCCATACCTCGTCCCCCACGTTCACGGACACCCCGTCCAGCCTGAGGTGCTCCACGAGCACCCCGGGCGGCTGCGGCATCAGCGACCGGTTGCGCACGTCCGTCGTGTCGAACAGCATCGCGAACTCGTCGGCGGTGATGTCCTCGACCTGCTTGCGCACCAGCTCCGGGATGAAGACCGTCCCGCGGTCGACGTTCACCGCGCCGCTCAGCGTCGCCGACGCAGGCGTGCCGGCGAGCGTGAGCCCCGCCGCCCCCGTCGAGACGTCGAGCCGGGCGAGACCCCGCTTGTCCACGGCCCGCAGCCCCCGCGTGTCGAGCCGGAGGTCGATCCGCGGGTTCTGCGCGTCGCGGAACACGACCGACCCGCTCAGCGAGCCCGTCCCCCCGCTCGCGGGGCTCGTCCACCGCAGGTGATCGATCGAGAGCGAGTCACGCGTCGCATCGACGCCGATCCGGGCGTCGATCGACGCGAAGCGGATCCCGGCGGAGGGAACCTCGACGGCACCCTCGCTCACCGTGGCCTGCCCACCCACGTGCGGCCGGTCAGGCTTTCCGCTGATCGCGAGATCGAGCGCCATCCTTCCCGTCACGTTGCGAAGCGCCGGGGAAAGCGCCTCGACCAGCGCCAGATCGACGCTGTCCGCGTGCACCCGGCCGCGCAGCGAGTCGCCGGTGGGCGCGACGCTCCACAACGTCAGCGCCACGGGGTACTGCAGGCTCGCATCGAGCAGGGAACGCCCGTCGCGACGCAGGCTGGCCTGCACCGTGGCGCGCGACGCGCCGTACCCGCCGTTCACCATCACGAGCTCGGACGACACGCCGCGGTAGCTCACGTCGCTCGCCCTCGCGCCGAGCGTCATCACGGGGCTGGCGCGCGTGCCGGTCACCGCGAAGTCGAGCGCCAGGCGGCCGCCGATCGCCGCGGGCAGCTGCGCCAGCGTGCCGACGTCGGCGAGGGGGAGCGAGTCGGCGCGGAGCAGCACCCGCACCGGCGCGCCCGCCGGCACGCTCATTGACGCAGCGATGCGCCCCCCCGACCGGTCGGCGAGCAGCAAGGTGTCCAGCGAGACTCCCGCCGCCGAGCTCGCGAAGCGCGCGGGTGACAGCAGTCCCCACCGCGACTCCCCGATCGACAGCGCGAGGGTATCGAGCCGCACGCTCGTCGTACCGGCGAGCGAGCGCCATTCGCCCGCGCCCACGAGCGCCGTGCCGTTCACGCCCAGCGCGGTCGCCGAGAAGCGCGCATGATCCGTGTCGAGCACCTCGGAACGGAGCGTCGCGCTGCCGAGGCGGATTCCGCCGACCGTCAGCGTGTCGCCCCGCAGCCCGACAGTACCCGACGCATGTCCGCGCAGGAAGCTCAGGCCAAGATCGCCGCGCAGCGACGCCGCGCGCTGGCTCCGCAGCAGCAGATCCTGCGCGCTGAGCGTGCCCCGGAGCTCGAGCGAGTCGAGCCAGCCGCGCGCGGCACCGCGGAAGGCGAGCGCACCGCGCAGCGAGTCCGCCGCGGCGGCGCCGTCGGCCGGCCCCGCCGGCGCGAGGTAGCGCCGCAGCCCGCCCAGCGAGTCCACATCCAGCGCGACGACGAGCGAGTCGCCAGCGACGGGCCGCGTGAGACCGAGCGTGCCTCCCGCGCGCAGCGCCCCCGCAGGCCCGCGCACGGCGAGCGAATCGATGCGCACGACTCCCCGCTCGAACCGAATGCGCGCCACCCCCTCCGCGATCTCCAGCCCCCCCCCGTCCACCTCCGATCGCGACAACCGCACGCCGAGCGAGCCGGCGAGATTGGCGAGCGAGTCCCCCAGGAGGTCGACGTCGTAGCTGCCAGCGAGTCGCGAGGGCGGTGACGGGCGCCCCACGAGCGCCGCCGCATCGAGTGCGTCGAAGCGGCCCGCGCCGCTCGCGCCGTAGCCGCCGAGGGAATCGGCATCCACGCGGCCCGCATAGACGATGTGCCCCGACGCGCCGGTGAGATCGGCCTGCACCTCGAGGTTCGGCGCGGTGCCGGTCACGCGCAGCGGCCCGGTGAAGCTGCCGCGCAGCGGCAGCTTCGGGTACGAGCGCGACATCGTCGTCAGCGACAGGGGCGCGAGCTGCAGCGCGAGGTCGTACGCCATGAACTGCGTGCCGTACGTGACTCGGCCGCTTCCCGTCGCGCGCGACGGATCGCCGGGCCCGTCCGTGTGCGTGAGGCTCGCGTTGGAGAAGCGGACGTCGAGCCACGACGAGTCGAGCACGGCGCTCCCGCTGACGATCCCCTGCACCCGCGGAAATGCGGGATAGATCGCGACGAGCGTGCGCAGGTCGAACCGGTCGGTGGCGGCGGTGAAGTGGTGGAACGCGGTGTAGGCGGGAAAGAGGATGTCGAGCTCCCCTCTCCCCTCGAGGCGCGACACCGCGCCGGGCACGTGCGCGTCGCGGAAGGTGAGCTCGGACTGGTCCACGAAGAAATGGTTCAGCGGCCCCCCGCGCGCCGTCACCGTCCCGGTCAGCGTGCCCTGCCAGTCGGCCGGGAAGGGCTTCCCGTTCAGCGTGCGCAAGAGGTCGAAGTCCACCGGGTCGGCCTGCAGCTTCACGTCGTGCACGGCGAGCACGGCGCCGCCGGTCTCGAAGGTGAGCCCGCCTCTGAGCCGCGACTTCGTCGTGCGGACGTCCATCTGCGTGATGGCGTAGTCGAGCTGGTGCAGGTTCCGCTCGTTCCTGATGTCGAGCACCATGCTGCCACCTCCCGTGCGCGGCAGGGTGGGATACACCCAGGCCACGTCCCGGAGCGACACCGAGTCGCCGAAGACGCGCACCGCGTAGCGCACCGGCAGGTCGCTCCCCCACCACACCTTCCCCTCGGCGCGGCCCGTGGAGCCTGGCAGATCCCAGTGCGGCACCGTCATCCACACCGAGTCGCCGAGCATGCGGACGCGGCCCTTCACGTTGCGCCAGCGGAAGGGGGGGACCGTCTCCCCCGAGTGCAGCGTGTCGATGACGAAGACCCGGCCCACGCTGTCGGGGTCGGCGATGCGCATGTACGGCACCGCCGCATAGGCGTTCGTCCAGCGGTAGCTCTGCGTGAACCCCTCGCGCGTGCGACGGATCTCGTGGTCGCCGCGCGCGATGTTGGCGCGCACCGCGCTGTCGCGCCGCGCGCCGTGCAGCGAGTCGTCGGGATGCCAGGGGATCGTGACGCGCACGCTCGCATCGTGGATGTGCGCGGAGTCGATCTGCACGAAGTCGCCGAAGCCCCGCTCGGGCCCCTTCGGCTTCTGCGGCCCGCCGACGCCGAACATCCGCTTGAAGTTCCAGCTCCAGTTCTCGTGCTGCCGCAGCACGATCACCGGATGCTGCACGTCGACCCGCCGGAAGTAGAGACGCCGGTCCACGAGGTCGCGCGGATCGTAGTCGAGCGACACGCGCCCGGTGGCGACGAACAGGGAGTCCTCGTCGTCGCGCAGCTCGAGCGAGTCGATCGTGATGCCGGTGAGGAAGCTCCCGTGCATCGCGCCGATGTACACCCTCCCCTTGATCGACGAGGCCACGCGCCCCTGGATCCAGTCGCGGAGCGCGCGCTGCCCATGGTCCGTGCGCGTCGCGAGCAGACCGCCGAGCATCACGATCAGCCCGAGCGCGGCGAGCACACCAAGGCTGACGAGGGCGATGAAGCGGCGGCGGGTCACGCGCCGAGCCGGCCGCGACGGGGAGGGGACGGTCACGACTAGAAGTCAGGGCCGATCGAGAAGGTGAACGTCAGGCGGCTGCGCGACTGCCGCGGCGAGAAGGTGAGGGGACAATCGCGCCCCGCGACCTGCTCCAGCACGCCGTCGCGGCCAGGAACGGCGGGGATGCGGTTGCCGGGACTGACGCAGTAGAGGGGGGCGAAGCCCTGCTCGTTCGGCGGCTGGTCGTAGTAGATGGCTCCGAGCGGGGCGAGATACGGATTGTACCCCACGTTCGCCTGGAAGGGCCCCACCGGAGTGAAGATGCGGACGCCGACCCCGGGCGTCCACTTCAGGTTGTTCAGCCAGAGGGTGGAGGCGTCGTGCGCATGGCTCTGCCGCCCGCGCTCCCAGACGTCGCCGGCGTCGGCGAACAGCACGTACTGGACGAGGTCGGGGAAGAACGCATCGCGCAACCGCAGCTCGAAGTTGGCGACGACGAGGGAGTTGCCCCCCTTGGGCACGCGCCGCAGCACGCTCGAGTCGGCCGCCTCGAAGTAGACGGTGTCCCCCTGCCCCCGCGTCCGGATTGGCGCCGCATCGGCGATGTAGATGACCTCGCCGAGCTCGTTCTGCTGGAAGCCGCGCACGCTCGACGCGCCGCCGGCGTAGAGCCGCTCCTCCGGCGGCACGAAGCCGACGTTCTCGGTGAAGGAGAGGCTCGGGCTCGTCACGGCCCCCAGCCGGAGCCGAGCCGCGAAGGTCAACCCGCCGCGCACGCTCTTGTAGCCGGAAAAGTCGGCCAGCCCCTTCACGAACTGGATGTCGCGGTTGGAGCCGATCGGACGGCCCGCGCCGCGCAGGTCGAGGCGCACCGCCGTCCCCGCGCCCGGATTGAGCGGGTTGTCGGTGCGCAGGCGCTCGAGGTGTGCGCTCGCCACCGCGACGAGGCGGGTGCGGTCGGTGATCGCCGCGCGCGTCTCCGCGTCGCACGCGTTGAACACGCTGCACAGCAGCGCCGGCTGCGCCTCCGTCCGCCCCTTCTCCAGCGAATAGCCGAGCCGGAGGGGAATCCCCGCCGAGATCTCGCGCGTCACCGTCGCCTCGCCGCCCACCAGTGTCGTGCGGAGGAAGGCGTTGTACTCCCCGCGCCGCTCGCTGTAGATGGAGAGCGACGGGGAGCCGCGCAGCCCGAACAGGGTGGGAAAGCGCACGGCGGCGCCGGTGAAGTAGTTGAGCTCCGCGCTGAACTGGTCTTCCTGCACCTTCGAGTCGCAGAGGGAGCCGTTCGCCACCCGGGTCGGCGTGCCGTAGCCGATCTTCGAGAGCTGGGCCGTGAGCTCCAGCCGCCGCGCCCCGCCGAGGAAGTTCTTGTCGATGAGCTGCGCCCGCGTCTTGAAGCAGTCGACCTGCGCCCATCCCACCTCGGTGTCCACCTGCCGCAGGTAGTTCTCGCGCACCAGCACGTCGATCGCCACCAGCGAGTCGGGCAGGCTCGCCGCGCTGTCGGCGGCCAGGCCGACCTCCACGTGGCGGAACAGGTCGCTCTGGTAGAGGGCGCGCTGCGCGTCGACGATCTCGCGCTGGCGGTAGAGATCCCCCGGATGCACGCCGAGGAGGCGGCGCACGGTGTTGTCGCTCAGCTTGCGCGGCGCGCCGGGCAGCGGCTCATCGGTGACGCGGATGGCGGCGATGCGCGCCAACGGCCCGGGGATGACCTCGAGGCTCACGCGAGCGCGCCGCGCCGCCGAGTCGTACACGGTGTAGCTCGCGGCGACGTCGGCGCGCGGATAGCCGTTGTCGCGCAGCCGCGCCTTGATCGAGTCGATGGCCGCCTGCATCCGCGTGATGTCGAACACGACGCCAGGCTGCAATCCCAGGTTGTCGGTGGCGGCGAGCGGCGCGGTCGTCGCGTCGAGGCCGGTGATGCGGAGCGTGTCCACCCGCACCGGCTCCCCCTCCGCGATGCGGAAGGTCACCGCCACCGCGTTGCCGGTCAGGGGCGCGACCACGGTGTCCACGACGGTGTCGTAGTACCCGTGACGGCGGTAGAACAGGCGCAGACGGCCGACGTCGAGCCGCAGCGCGTCGCTGTCGAGGCACCGCTTCGTGCCGCCGATCCGGATCGTGCGGCGCAGGAAGTCGGACGGCGTCGTCTCCACCCGCAGCGCGAGGTCACCGTCGCGGAATGCGTGGTTCCCCTCGAAGCGCAGCGCGCGAAGCTCGCGCTCCCCCGCGTCGCAGGCGGGACCCAGATCCTGGGCCCGGGCCAGCGCGGGCGCGGCGGCGAGCGCGAGCGCGAGCGCGGCGGCGATGGCGCCACGCCAACGCCGCGCCCGCGCCGTCGCGCACCGCAAGCTCATCCCCTGGCTCGCCCCGACGCGTGATGCTTGCCCAGCCGGCGCTCCTCGGGCAGCAGCGGCGTGCGCTGCAGGAAGAGCCGCGCCACGTAGAAGGCGACGAGCCCCGTCACCACGCCCGCGCCGATGGCGGGCAGCAGCTCCCGGCCGCCCAGCGCGCGGCGGAACACGTAGCCGTCGAGGCGCGTCGTGAGGCGCGGCGATTCATCTTCAGGATTGGTCATGCGACTCAGCGGACGGCGAGGGAAGACGAGGGAAGGCAACTTGCATGAATCACGGTCCAACCCGGCGCAGATGCACGACGCGCCCGCGCGGGGGTCACATCCGGCGGGCGCGCATTCATTTGACGCTGCTCTGCGACGCGGGTAAGTTCTCGCGCCTTCATCATGCTGTCAACTGCTTACGCCAGAACGAAATGCGCCGCTTCATCGCCCTCCTCCTCCCCCCCCTTCTCCTCGCCTGCGGCGGGGGCGGCGGCGGCACCACCCGGCGCACCCTCGTCGACTCGCGCGACAACTACGATCCGCGCTCCCTCGACCCCGCGCTCTCCACCGACGTCCCCACGGGGCGCGCGGTCGCCTACCTCTTCGACGGCCTCACCCGGTTCACCCCTGACGCCCGGGTGATCCCGGCCCTGGCCACGAGCTGGGAGAGCTCCCCCGACGGGCTCACCTACACCTTCCATCTGCGCCAAGGCGTCACCTTCACCGACGGGACTCCCTTCGTCGCCCGGCAGGTCGCCGCCAGCTGGCGGCGCGTCCTCGACCCCAAGGTGCGCGGCGGCCGCGGCTGGCCCCTCTACCCGATCAAGGGGGCCAAGGAGTTCGCGAACGGCAAGACGACGACGATTCCCGGGCTCGCCGTCCCCGACGACTCGACCGTCGTCGTCACCCTCACCGAGCCGTTCGCCATCTTCCCGAAGCTCCTCGCCATGCCGGTGGCCTCCATCGTCCCCGACGACATCCCCGCCAACTTCGGCGAGAAGCCCGTGGGCACGGGGCCGTGGAAGCTCGTGGAGTGGAAGCACGACGACTACCTGCTCTTCGCCCCCAACAAGGGCTACTGGGGGGGCGCCCCGAAAGCCGACTCCCTGATGGCCCGCATCATCTCCGAGCCGAGCACCGCCGTCGCCGAGTTCGAGAGCGGCAACGTGGACGTCCTGCAGATCCCGCAGGGGGAGATCGCCAACTGGGAGGAGGACACTGAGCGCAAGAAGCTGCTCGCCTCCACCCCGTCGCTCGAGCTGGTGTACGTCGCCATCAACACCACGCGCGGCCCGCTCAAGGACGTCCGCGTCCGCCAGGCGATCAACCAGGCGATCGACCGCAACATCCTGGTGCGCAACCTGATCGCCGGCCGCGGGCGGCTCGCCGCCGGCGTGATCCCCGCCGAGCTGCCCGGCGCCGACACCACCCGCAAGGGCTACCAGTTCGACACCCTCGCCGCCCGCCGCCTCCTCCGCGAGGCGGGCTACCCGAACGGCATCGATCTCGAGCTCTGGACCTCGACCACCCCGATCTTCGTCCGCATCGCCGAGACGCTGCAGGGCTACCTCAGGATGTCGGGCATCCGCGTGAAGATCGTGCAGCGCGAGAGTGCCGCGGCGCGCGAGGCCGCCCGCAAGGGTCAGACCGACCTCTTCGTGAAGGACTGGTACGCCGACTATCCGGACGCCGAGAACTTCCTCTACCCCCTGCTCCACAGCGCCAACAAGGGGGTGGGCGGGAACGTGTCGTACTACAGCAACCCGCAGTTCGACGCGCTCGTCTCCGCGGCGCGCCAGGAATCCGACGAGACGAAGCGCGTCGCGCTCTACCAGCAGGCCGACGCGCTGGCCTTCCACGACGCGCCGATGCTCTTCCTGTATTTCTACAACGAGCTCTACGCGATCCAGCCGTGGCTGAAGGGCTTCGTTCCGCCAGTCATCTTCAACGGCCAGCCGTGGACCACTGTCACGACCACCGCGGCAACCTCACCGAGGAAGTGACGGATGACTGCCTTCATCGTTCGCCGGCTGCTGCTCGCCATCCCCACGCTCGTCGGCGTGCTCGTCGTCGCCTTCCTCCTCCTCTACGTCGCGCCGGGCGACCCGGTCATGGCGATGGTCGGTGAGCGCGCCGACGAGCAGACGATCGCCCGCCTCCGCACCGAGCTGCGGCTCGACGACCCGCTCCCCGTGCAGTTCGGGCACTACGTGGCCGGCATCGCGAAAGGCGACCTCGGCAAGTCGTACATCACCAACCGCCCGATCAGGAAGGACATCCTCGAGCGCTTCCCCAAGACGCTGCAGCTCGCCGGCGCGGCGATGCTGCTCGCCACCCTGCTCGGCGTGACCATCGGCGTGCTCTCCGCGCGCCGGCCCGGTGGCGCGATCGACCGGTTCGGGCTCGGCCTCGCCTACCTGGGCATCAGCTTCCCCGTGTACTGGGTGGGCCTCCTCCTCATCCTGCTCTTCGCCGTCACCCTGCACTGGCTGCCCCCCTCCGGCTTCGGCGGGCTGCGCTACCTGGTGCTGCCGGCCCTCGCGCTCGGCATGCGCTCCATCGCCTTCCTCGCGCGCATGACGCGCTCCGCCATGCTCGACGCGCTCGGCGCGGACTACATCCGCACGGCGCGCGCGAAGGGGCTGTCCGAACGGCTCGTGGTCGGACGTCACGCGCTGCGCAACGCGCTCATCCCGATCATCACCGTCCTCGGCCTCGACTTCGGCGCCTACCTCACCGGCAGCATCCTCACGGAGACGATCTTCTCCTGGCCCGGCCTCGGACGCTACGTCGTGAACGCCATCGCGCGGCGCGACCTGCCCGCGATCCAGGGCTCGGTCCTCTTCCTCTCCGCCGTCTTCGTGCTGGTCAACCTCATCACCGACGTCGCCTACGCGAAGGCCGACCCGCGCGTCGCCTACTCGTGAGCGAGCTGCCCCCGCTCACGCTCGACGAGTACCAGCAGCTCGCCGCGCGGACGCTCAACCCCGCGCTCGATGATGAGCGGCGGCTGCTCGACGCGGCGGCGGGCCTGGCGGAGGAGGCCGGCGAGGTGCTCGGCCACGTGCGCAAGCACCTGATGCGCGGCCGGCCGCTCGACCGCGCGGCGCTCGCCGAGGAGCTGGGCGACGCACTCTGGTGCATCGCCATCACCGCGAAGTCGCTCGGCATCCCGCTCGGCGAGATCGCGCGCGGCAACGTGGAGAAGCTGCGCGCGCGCTACCCCGAGTGACCTACCTTCGCGTGATGAGCTCCCGCGCCTCGAACACGATCGACTCGGCCGCCCACGTCGCCAGGTTCGACAGCACCACGACCGCGTAGCCGCTCTCCGGATACACGTCGAACTGCGTGTGCGCCCCGTACGTGCTCCCGCTCTTGTTGGCGACCGGGATGCCGCGGTACAGCTCCACGGCGTCGAAGCCGTAGCCCGCCCAGCTCGTCGGCGACTCGTCGATGCCGTGGCGCGCCACCATCCCGGCGAGCGAGGCGCGCGAGATGAGCGTGCCGTCCATCATGGCGGTCGCGAAGCGCAGCATGTCGCCCAGCGTCGAGACCCCACCCCCCGCGGGCGATCCCGACACCGGCTCGTCGGTCGCGACCGTCGGGCCGTGCAGGTTCAACGTCCGCTGCGGCCCGTACCAGGCGTAGCCCGTGGCGCGCGGCCGCGCGGCATCGGCGCGCCAGGTGGACGTCATGTGCGCGGGCCCGAAGGCCGTGCGGTCGTACAGCTCCGCGTAACGGCCGTGGCCCGCGCGCTCGGCGATCACGCCGAGCAGGAGATAGTTGGCGTTGGCGTACGAGGCCCGTGAGCCGGGCGTGAACGACAGCGGCCTGTCGGCGAAGAAGGGGAACAGCGCCTCCTGCGGACCCGCGTTCAGCGCCTCCTCGTCCATCGCATTCCACTCGGGATTCATGAAGCAGTCGGCGATGCCGGAGCTGTGCGTGAGCAGGTGGCGAATGGTCACCGTGCGTGCCGCAACCGCATTCGGATAGTCGGGGATCCACTTGCCGAGCGTATCGTCGTAGCCGAGGCAACCCTGCTCGGCGAGCTTCGCGATCGTCACCGCGGTGAACATCTTCCCCACCGACGCGAGCTGGAAGCGGGTGTCGATCGTGTTGGGCACCGCGCGCCCCGCGTTCGCCATGCCGTAGGCGCGCGCGGTGACGATGCGCCCGTCGTGCACCATCCCCGCTGTCCCGGCGAAGCGCCCGTCGCGGGTGAGCCGCGCGACGAAGCTGTCGAGCCGCGCGGCGATCGCCTCGTCGCTCAGGCGCCCGTGCGCCGAGAGATCCGCCGGCGGCTGCTCCATGCGTGTGAGACCGGCGGACACGATGCGGCCGGCGGCGCTCGCTGGCGATTGGAGCGTGAGATGTCCCCACGAGTCGGACGCGGGGTGATGCACGAGCACGGAGATGGACGAATCGCTCGCGGATGCCACGCGAACTACAGTCGCGGGTCCGAGGTTGCGCGCTCGCCACTGCTCGCGCAGCGCGATCGATGCCACGGGGCGGCCCGTGAGCGCGGCCGGCGCGTACTTGCCGGCGACGAGCTGCGTGAGCGACGCGGAGTCGCCGCGATCGAATGCCTGGAGCCAGAGCCCGGCGAGCCGTCCCATCCGCGTGTCGGGAAGGACGGGCTCTACCCGCTCCGAAAGACTCGGCATCGCCCGGGATCCCGCGCCGTGTGCGGACGACGGCGCGGGCGTGGACGGCTGCGCGAGGAGGGGGAGCGCCAGCGCGCAGAGCGCGGCGAGGGCGATGAGCAGAGCGTCGTGGCGTCGCATCTGGATCATTGGAGGTGAACCGGAGACCCGGGTTCACCCACAACGATGATTCAGGACGCCGGTTTCAACCTGTGCGCGCCATCGCTCCTGACGGCTCGGCCGCGCTCGGCGGCTGCGCCGGCGCGGGTTGGTCGAGTTCGCGCGCGGCCAGCGCGTCGATCCTCGCCTGCAGCGTGGCACGGCGAAAGAGTCCCAGTGACTGGGACGGTGGCGTGCTCGGCTCCTTGTCCATCATGCCTCCCGGCGTCGGGCGGTAGTGGTTTCCATTCGATCGAACCGGATCGAGGAGTGCAAGTTCCGTGTCAGCCGAGAGCGCTCAGTCGTCCTTCTGGCCGAAGATCCCCATGTTGCTGGAGTGGCCGGGCGCGACCTTCTTCTCCGGATAGATCCAGTGCACCGCCTGATTCACGGCGGTGGCCGCCTCCCCGAATCCGCAGGCGATCAGCTTCAGCTTTCCAGGGTAGGTCGTCACGTCGCCCGCCGCCCAGATCCCGTCGCGCCCCGTCTCCATGAGCTGGTTCACGACGATCTCGTCCTTTTCGAGCGAGAGCCCCCACTCGCCGATCGCCCCCATGTCGCTGACGAATCCGAGCATCGGCAGCACGACGTCCGCCTCGATCTCCGTCATCTCCTTGGTCTTCACCTGCTTGAGGTGCAGGTGGGAAAAGCGGTCGCCCTCCGACTTGCAGAGCACGTCGCCGAGCTCGTGGAAGGTGTACAGCGACGCCCGTCCCGCGGCGACGTCCGCCTCGAACTGCGCCACCGTCGCCCCGTGCGCCCGGAACTTGTCGGTACGGTGGACGAGGGTGACGTGCGTCGCCACGCCAGCCAGCTGCGTGGCCCAGTCGAACGCCGAGTCCCCCCCACCGATGATCACGACGCGCTGGCCGCGATAGTCGGCCGGATTGGTGACGACGTCGAACACTCCCTTGCCGTACCACGGCTCGGCGCACGCCTGCGGCAGGCGGCGCGGCGAGAAGGCGCCGATCCCCGCGGCTATGACGATGGCGCGAGTGGGAAAGGTCCCCTTCTCGGTGTGCAGCACGAAATGGCCGTCGCGCTCGTCGAGCCCCGTGACGCGCTGGCCCAGGTGCGCCGGCTCGCCGAACTGCGCCGCCTGCTCGCCGAGCCCCTTCACCAGATCCTTGGCCAGCACCTTCGTGTGCCCTGCCACGTCGAAGATGTACTTCTCCGGATACAGCGCGGTGAGCTGGCCCCCGAGATCGGGAAGCGCGTCGACGATCTGCGCCGACACCTTCCGCATTCCCGCGTAGAAGAGCGCGAAGAGCCCCGCCGGACCCCCGCCGATGATCGTGATGTCCTTGATTTCGTGTTCCATCGCTGAAGGTTCGCCCGTCGCGAGCCGATCCTCAAGGGAACGCCCCGATTTCGTGGGGCTTTCCGAGGTTCGCATGGATCAGCCTGAGCTCGAATTCACCAGCCGCTTCCGACTCGTCCGCAAGATCGCGGAGGGGGGGATGGCGACCGTCTACGAGGCCGAGCAACTGGGCGCCGAAGGGTTCACCAAGCGCGTCGCGCTCAAGGTGATCCACCCGCGGTACGCGCGCCGCAGCTCGTTCCTGCGCGCCTTCATCGACGAGGCGAAGCTGTCCGCCAACCTCATGCACGGCAACATCGTGCAGATCTACCAGTTCGGCGAGGTCGCGGGCGACTACTTCATCGCGATGGAATACATCCAGGGACCCACGGTCCGGCAGCTCATCGACCGGCACCGCGAGGTGGGGCGCCCCGTGCCCCCCACCCTCGCCGCCTACATCGTCAGCCGCGTCTGCCGCGCCCTCGACTTCGCCCACAAGTTCGTCTCGCCGGCAGGCCAGCGGCTCGACATCGTCCATCGCGACGTGAGCCCCGGCAACGTGCTCGCCACCTGGGATGGTCACATCAAGCTCGCCGACTTCGGCATCGCGAAGGCCCGCACCTCCGCCGACCTCGCCGGCGGTGGCCGCCTGCGCATGGGCAAGAAGCACTACATGAGCCCCGAGCAGCTCCTCGGCACCGAGGTGGATGCCCGCTCCGACGTGTTCTCGCTGGGCGTCGTCCTGTACGAGCTGCTCGCCCTCGACCTCCTGTTCATCGAGGAATCCACCACGAACATGGTGGAGGAGGTCGCGATGCAGCCGCTCCCCGACTTCGGCCGCCGAGTGGCGGGGCTCGATCCGGCGCTCGACCAGATCCTCCGGCTCGCCCTGCACCAGGACCCCATCCGCCGCCCGACGGCGGCGATGATGGGCGCCGACCTGGACCGGTGGATCGCCGGCCAGCAGACGTACGGCTCCCCCGACCACCTGCAGAGCCATCTCGCGCAGCTCTTCCCCCGCGACTTCCGCCCCATCACCTGGAGCGAGCGGGACGCCGACTTCACCGACTTCTCGGCCCTGCACCGCGCCGTGCGCCACACCAACGGGCGCGCGGGGCTGCTGGAGCGGTGGTTCGGACGTTGAGCTGTCGACCACCCACCTGTCACCTCGACCGTCGTGAGAAGTTGGACGTTGGAGGTTCCACGCCAGAACGTGGAATCGGCGCAGTCGTTCAGCCCGCTTGCCGCCCCCCTTTGGGGGTTATACTTCCAGACTCATGAAGATCTACACCAAGACCGGCGACGCCGGATCCACTGGGCTGTTCGGCGGAGGGCGCGTGTCGAAGGACGACGCGCGGGTCGAGGCGTACGGCGACGTCGACGAGCTGAACGCCTGCATCGGCATGGCCCGCTCGGTCGAGATGATGCCGCGCATCGACGAGGTGCTCGTCCCCATCCAGCGCGACCTCTTCGCCATCGGCGCGCTCCTCGCCACCCCGGACCGCGAGAAGATGGCGCAGCACCTCGCCAAGGCCCGCATCGACGAGGGCCGCATCTCGCAGCTCGAGCACGCCATCGACGACGCCGAAGGGGAGCTGGAGCCCCTCACCGCCTTCATCATCCCCGGCGGAACGCCGAAGTCGGCCGCCCTGCACGTTGCGCGCACCGTGTGCCGCCGCGCCGAACGGCGAGTCGTGAGCCTGCAGCGCGAGGTGGAGCTTCCCCCGCTCGCCATCATCTATCTCAACCGCCTCTCCGA
This sequence comes from Gemmatimonadales bacterium, assembly GCA_038325515.1. Lineage (GTDB taxonomy): Bacteria > Gemmatimonadota > Gemmatimonadetes > Gemmatimonadales > Gemmatimonadaceae > AG11. The sequence goes on from JBBQJC010000013.1 coordinate 16,990, forward strand.
CCTCCTCTTCACGCTCGCCCGCCTGGCCAACCGCCGCGCGGGAGCGGGCGAGGTCACCTGGTAGCATGATGGCGGCCTCTGCACTTGGCGCCAGCCACACCATCGATGCTGGCACTTATCGAGTCAGCATCGCGGCAGGCTTGCGCCTGAGCTACGCCATGCGGATCGTCGCAGCCGCTCCGGCCCATCATTATGCCCTGATCAGCGACTCGAACGTCGCGCCGCTCCACGCCGGCCCGTTATCGGCGACACTCGCCGAACACGGCGAGACGAGCCTGCACGTCGTCCCCGCCGGCGAGGGCACGAAGTCGCGCGAGAGCTGGGCCGCGCTCACCGACGCGCTGCTCGCCCGTGGCTGCGGGCGCGACACGACCGTCGTCGCCCTGGGGGGCGGGATGATCGGCGACCTCGCCGGCTTCGTCGCCGCGACGTACATGCGCGGGATCCCCGTCGTGCAGTGCCCCACCTCGCTGCTCGCGATGATCGACGCATCGGTCGGCGGCAAGACGGGGGTGGATACGCCGGCCGGCAAGAACCTGGTCGGCGCCTTCCACCCGCCGGCCGCCGTGCTGGCCGACGTCGAGCTGCTGGCGACCCTCCCCGCCGAGCATCGCCGCGCGGGGCTGGCGGAGGCGGTCAAGCATGGCGTCGTCGCCGACGCGCACTATTTCGATCTGCTTCGCACGGCCGGCCCCGCCGTCCTCGGCGCCGACACCGACGCGGTCCTCGGCGTCGTGACGCGAAGCGTCGAGATCAAGGCAGAGATCGTCACGGCCGACTCGCGCGAGCAGGGCCTCCGCAAGATCCTCAACTTCGGCCACACGCTCGGCCACGCGATCGAGCACGCCAGCGGCTACGAGATGCTGCACGGGGAGTGCGTCGCCATCGGGATGGTGCTGGAGGCGCGCCTCGCCGAGCGGATGGGGCTCGCCGAGTCCGGCACGAGCGAGGCGATCGTCGAGTTGCTTCGCGTCGTTGGGCTCCCCGTCGCGCGACCGGCGCGTTTCGGCGCCGACGAGCTGCTGCGGGCCACCCGCCTGGACAAGAAGGCACAAGCTGGTGTCGTCGAGTACGCACTGCCCGCCGCGGTCGGCCGGATGGCTGGCGACGGGATGCGCTGGGGGATCGCCGTCCCGGACGCGCTCGCGCGCGAGGTGCTGGGATGAGCGGGGACGAGCCGGCGATGGTCGTCGCGCCCCCCGAGCGCCGTCTCGCCACCCCGTCGGCGCCGACGACCTCGCGAGCTCCGGGCCGTCCTCCCCGCCGCCGGCTGGGCCGCCATGTGCCGACGATGCTCTCGCTCGTGGCGGTGACGGTGCTGGGCGCGGCGGCGCTTCGCCTGCGCACGCCGGTCGGGCCGCTGGAGCCGGTGCGTCTCGCGCCCCTGCTCGTCCGCGCACCGGTCCGTGTGGAGGGAGTATTCGTGCGCGCCGCGCGCGAAGTCCTGCCGAAGAAGCGCGCCGGCCTGTTCCACCTGGGCAGTGCGGTGCCGGTGTCGGTGACGGCGTACTGCCTTCGCGGGCTGACGCGCCGGGACCACGAGGTGCGTGAGGGGATCGTCGCGGCGGACCCGAAGATGTTTCCCCTGGCCCACTACCTCGAGGTCTTCGTGGGGAAGAAGTACTGGGGGCGGTTCCTGATCGACGACACCGGCGGAGCGATCAAGGGGAACCGGATCGACGTCTGGACCCCGACCTGCGCCGGAGCGCGGGCATTCGGGCGGCACAAGGGGATGGCGGTCTTCGTCCCCCGCCCCAGCGATCCGAAGGAGAAGGTGGCGCTGACCGGACGATTCGGCGGCGTCCCGCGCTGAAGCGAGCGCGGCCTGGCCTCTTCCTTGCTCCCTTGAGGGGTCACCCTTTCGGATGAGCGCAATGTCCTCTTTCGGCACCTACCTCACCGGCTTCGTCGTCCTGATCATCGGGCTGGCGATCGCCGCGTTCCTTCTCAATGTGCCCCCCATGTGGATCGGGGTCGGCGTCGTCGTGATGATCGGGATCGGGATCCTGATGGCGACGACACGCGGCAAGATGAAGGATCCGCCGGCGTGAGCGCCGACGCGCGTAGGTGCGAGCTCGAGCGGGGCGGTTCGCGGTTTCACCGACAATACGACCGAATCGGTCAGACTGACCGCCGTTTATCCGGCGCGTCAGCAAATTTGCCGAGTAACCGGCAAACGACTGTCATCACAGCAGTTAGCGCCATCACAAATCTGTCTGCGCCGTCGCTCTGACAAAGTCGCTGTTGACGGGTTTTTCCCCTGATTGTATGCTGGCCGTCCAAGCGAATCCACGCGGACGCGCGGCATCATGCCGAGGTCGTCCGGACCACCTTCCGGCACAGGTAAGGGGCGTGTATGGAGCAAGCGACCGAAACCAGGTCCAGGGGTTATTTCCGCTCGTCTCCCTCCACAGCGTTCGACCAGTACCTCCACGACATCCAGAAGCTGCCGCTGATCAGTGACGCGGCGGAAGAACGCCGCCTCGCCAGGCTGGCGCAGAAGGGCGACGAAGCCGCCGCGGAGCGGCTCGTCACGGCGAACCTGCGGTTCGTCATCTCCTACGTGAAGAAGTATCAGGGTCATGGTCTGGACCTGAGCGAGCTCGTGGCAATCGGCAACGAGGGGCTGCTCAAGGCGGTGCGGAAGTTCGATCCCGACCAGGGCGTCAAGTTCATCTCCTACGCCGTGTGGTGGGTGCGCCAGGCGGTCCTCAAGGCGCTGGCGGAGCAGACGCGCAGCGTCCGGATCCCGCTCAACCAGAACTCGCAGCTCATCCGCCTCGCCCGTGCCGAGACGGTGCTCGCCCAGGTGTTGAAGCGGGACCCTACCGAGCACGAGATCTCGCGGCTGCTCGAGGAGACGCCGGAGGCGGTGCGGGCGGCGAAGCAGATGTCGTCCACGGAGGTCTCGCTCGATGCGCCGATCGACCGGTCCGACCGCGAAGCCTCGACGCTCGGCGAGCGGTTCGCCGGAGTGGACGGCACGGAGATCGAGGAGAGCACCGACTACAAGCTGATGCGGGAGTTCATCGAGAAGGTGTTCCGCAAGTATCTCACGCCGCGGGAGCGCAAGATCCTCTTCCTGTACTACGGGCTGGACGAGAGCGGCGAGCCGATGACGCTCGAGAAGATCGGCGCGTTGATGGGGGTCACGCGCGAGCGGATCCGGCAGATCCGCGAGCGGGCCTTCGAGAAGCTGCGCGAGTCGCCCGACGGGCGCGCCCTTGCAGGTTTCTGGCAGGCGGCCTGAGCTAGCACCAGGGTCGGGATTCGCGGGGCGGGAAGCCAAGGCTTCCCGCCCCGTTTCCGTCCCATTCCCTTCGTGAAGTGAAGATTCCGCGCCTTCCTGCCGATTGTCGAAGCCAGTGATGACCAACACGGAAGCCTTCCTGCACGGACAGCGGCAGGTGCTCGAGCTGATGGCCTCGGGAGCGCCGGTCGTCGAATCGCTCGACGCCCTGCTTCGGGTCGTCGAGCGGGAAGCGCCGGCGATGCGCTGCGCCGTCTACGAGGAGGCGGAAGAGGAGATCTTCCTGCGCCTCGTGGCCGCGCCAGGGCTTCCTTCGTCGCTCGTGGAGGCGACGGACGAGATAGTCGTCGGCCCGTCGTCGGGAGTGACCGGCGCCGCGGTGTACCGGCGCGAGCCGGTCCATGCCGCCGACATCGCCACCGATCCTCTCTGGGACGACTCGCGCAGCTACATCCTTCCTCACGGGATACGCGCCGCGTGGGCGGTCCCCCTTCGCTCGGCGGCCGGCCGCGTCATCGGGGCCCTGACCTGCTACCTCGACGAGGCGCGCGATCCAACCAGACAGGAGATGGAGCTCGCCGGCGCGGCGGTGCACCTGGCGAGCATCGCCCTGTCCACGGCGCGCGATGCGGCGTCGCTGCGCAGGTCGGAGGCGAGCTTCCGCTCCTTCGTGGAGAACGCTCCGGCGGCGATCTTCCGCGAGACGCGGCGGGGGCACCTCGTGTCGAGCAACCCGGCGATGGTGTCGCTCCTCGGCTACCGCAATGCGGAGGCACTCGTCCAGGCGGCCGAGGAGGGGCTGCTCTACCGCGACGCGCGGACGCGGGCCGGACTGCTCGCCTCGCTGGAGCGGAACGACGTGGTTCGGGGCGAGGAGCTCGAGCTCCGGCGCGCCGACGGCACCTTCGTCTGCGTGCGGCTCAGCGCCCGCTCCTACCGCGACGATCGCGGCGAGGTGTGGCTGTGGGAGGGGTATGCCGAGGACGTGACGCTACTGCGCGACACGGAGCGGGCGCTGCGGCACAACGAGAAGCTCGCCGCGGTGGGCCAGCTCATCTCCGGCGTGGCGCACGAGCTGAACAATCCCCTCTCGTCGATCATGCACTTCGCCGAGGACCTCATGGCGGACGCGCGCTCGATGGAGGACGCGGAGGCGCTGATCGTCATCAGGGACCAGGCGCGGCGCTCGCGCACGATCGTGCGCGACCTGCTGTCGTTCGTCCAGCAGCGCGAGGCGCACGCCGAGCGGCTCGTCCTCGCCGACGTCGTGACCGCCACGACCCGCGTGCTCCGTCCGGCATTCGAGAAGCGCGGGGTGCGGCTGCAGGTCTGCGCCCCCGACGACGCGAGCGGGGTGCTCGCGGACCGGAGCGGCCTGGAGCAGGTGGTGACGAACCTGGTGAACAACGCGCTGCAGGCGGCGGGCCCTGGGGGCGCCGTGTGGGTGCGCACCGAGACGGCGGGCGCGCGCTGCCGGCTGTTCGTGGAGGACGACGGGCCGGGGATCGCCCCCGACGTGCTCCCCCGCATCTTCGACCCCTTCTTCACCACGAAGGGAACGGGGGAGGGGACGGGGCTCGGCCTCTCCGTCTCCCTGGGGATCGTCGAGCAGCTGGGCGGGAGGATCAGCGTGGAGCCTCGCGGAGATGGGCTCCGCGGCACCCGCTTCGTCGTCACGCTGGCCACGCTGGCGGACGGCGCGGCCCTCCCTCGACCGGAGGCGCGGCGCGCCTCGGCAGTGCCGCAGCCGAGCGGGAGGTCGCTCGCAGGACCGGTGGCGCCGCCGCCGAAGGCGAGACCGGTGCATGCCGGGTCGCCGGTGGCGCTGGTGATCGACGACGAGCCGACCATCCGCGCGGCGCTGCGCCGCTACTTCACGCGCCGCGGCTGGCAGGTGGAGGAGGCGGAGGACGGCGCCGCCGCGCTGTCGCTGCTCGAGGCGCACGGGGAGCGGTTCACCGTGATCGTCTCCGACCTCCGCATGCCGGGGCTGTCGGGGATGGAGCTGCACGACCGGCTGGAGTCCGGGCGCCCGGAGCTGCTGTCGCGCATCGTGTTCAGCACGGGAGACGTGGCCTCGCGCGATGCGGCGAGCTTCCTCCAGCGGACGAGGTGTGCGGTGTTGCAGAAGCCATTCGAGCTGCGCATGCTCGACGATACGATCGCGCGGCTGCGCGGCGGCGCCGAGGCGGAGCCTGTGGTAAGTTAGTCGTCGATGCCCGACCGCAGCCGACACTCGCCAATCTTCATCGACTATTCCGGCAAGCGCTGGCGTCGCGTGCGCGCGGCCGCGCTGGTCGTGGGGGTGGCGACCACCGTCGTGGCGCTGGTGCTCGTGGGGTCGCTCGCGCTGTCCCCCCCGATCCCCCCCGAGCTTCCGCTCGCCCGCTCCAACAACCTGGACATCTCCAGCCCGACCACCGGGCAGCCGGGCGCGTTCACGCGAGTGGACCGGATGCGGACGGCGTACCGGCGCAAGCTGGCCGCCCTGATCAAGCGCAACGGCACGCCGACGTCGCGGCGGCCGGAGGCGGTGCCGGCGCTGTACGTGGGCAGCGGGGCGCGGCCCCCGCGCACCGACGCGATCGTCGCCGGCTTCTACGTGAACTGGGAGGACAACTCCTTCACGTCGCTGCAGCGCAACTACGACAAGCTCGACTGGGTGATCGGCGAGTGGGCGTTCATCCCGCGCGGCGCCGACACGCTGCAGCTCCGCGTCAAGCCCGAGGTGGTGGAGCTGCTGAACAGCAAGCCGCCGGAGAGCCGGCCGTCGCTGTTCATCATGCTCAGCAACTTCGTGGTGGCGGGGAGCGACTCCACGAAGGGGAGCTTCGACGCGACGGCCGTGCGCACCTTCCTCGAGAATCCGCGGGCGCGCGCCAACGCCGTCGCGCAGCTCCGCGCCGCGGTGCTCAAGTACGGCATGGCCGGGACGACGCTCGACATGGAGGGGTTCGACCCGTCGCTGCAGGGGGCCGTGCTGGCCTTCGCGCGCGAGCTGCACGACGCGATGCACGCCATCGGCAAGCTCTCAACCCAGGCCGTCGCGACGAGCGACTCCGACGGCTACATCCGCCGCGCCGCGGCGGTGAACGACAAGCTCTTCCCGATGCTCTACGACGAGCACTACGAGTCGGGGGAGCCGGGCCCCATCGCCAGCCAGCGCTTCTACGTGACGCAGGCCACCCGGTTCGCGAAGCTGGCGACGCCCTCGAAGCTCATCCTGATGGTGGGGACCTACGGTCTCGACTGGAACGACGCGGGGGCGCTCGAGGCGCACCGCGCCGAGCCGTACACCTTCCAGGAGACGATGCGCGCGGTGCGCGAGGCGAGCCACCCGCGGCCGCAGTTCGATCCCGTGTCGCTCAACCCCTACATGCAGTGGACGGGGCCCGACTCCACCGACCACGTGCTCTGGTTCCTCGACGCGACCACGGCGTACAACCAGATGCGCGTCGGCCACGCGCTCGGCGTGGCGGGCCATGCCATCTGGCGGCTCGGCTCGGAGGACCCCTCGCTCTGGAACGCCGTCGCGGTGGACGGCTCGCTGCTCTCGTCGGACAGCCTGCGGCGCATCCCGCCGAGCTACGACGCCGAGTTCGACGGGACGGGGGAGATCCTCCAGATCACTAACTTTCCCGAAGACGGGCTGCGCAACCTACGCGTGGATCCTCGGACGGGCTTCGTCCTCTCGCAAACGCTGGTTCGCGCGTCGGTGCCATACGTCGTCGCGCGCACCGGCGGCCAGCCGCGCAACCAGCACCGCGTGGCGCTCACCTTCGACGACGGCCCCGACGCGCGCTGGACCCCGATGATCCTCGACACCCTGCGCTCGCGCGGAGTGAAGGCGACCTTCTTCGTCATCGGCCAGAACGTCGACACGCACCAGCGGCTGCTGCAGCGGGAGTACGACGAGGGGCACGAGGTGGGGAACCACACCTACACCCATCCGAACCTCTCGCTCACCGCCGACCGCCGCAGCCGTCTCGAGCTGGACATGACCTCGTCGCTGCTGGAGGCCGTGCTCAACCGGCGCGTGGCATTCTTCCGCCCGCCGTACTTCGGAGACGCCGAGCCGAGCACGGAGATCGAGCTGCACCCGGTGGGGATCGCGTCGCGGCGCAACTACTGGACGATCGGCCTGCACGTCGACAGCGAGGACTGGAAGGAGCTTCCCGCCGACTCGATCATCAAGCTGGTGATGGAGCGGCGCCGCTACCTCAACGAGATCAACCTCAGCCGGCAGGATTCGGCGCGCAACGTCATCCTCCTGCACGACGCCGGCGGAGACCGGAGCCACACCGTCGCCGCCCTCGGCCCGCTGATCGACTCGCTGCGCGCCAACGGCGACACGATCGTCCTGGTGAGCGACCTCGCCGGCATCACGCGCGACGATGCGATGCCTCCGCTCCCGCCCACCAGCGAGGCGACGCGGCTCATCCGCAAGACGGGCTTCCTGCTGTTCGGCGTCTCCGAGACGTTGCTGTTCTGGGTGTTCAGCATCGCGGTCGTGCTGGGGATCGCGCGGCTGCTCGTCATCGGGCTGCTCGCCATCTGGCAGCGGCTCAAGCAGCACCAGGAGCGCGGCCAGCCCGTCACCTTCGCGCCGGGCGTGAGCGTCATCGTCCCCGCCTTCAACGAGGAGAAGGTGATCGTCCAGACGATCGCGTCGCTCCTCAACCAGGTGTACGCGGGCGATCTGGAGATCGTGGTCGTCGACGACGGCTCCTCCGACGACACGATCGCGATCTGCGAGGAGGCCTACGGCGGCCACCCCTCGGTGACGATCTACCGGAAAGCGAACGGGGGCAAGGCGAGCGCGCTCAACTTCGGGATCGAGCGCGCCAGGCACGAGGTGGTGATCGGGCTGGACGCCGACACGCTCTTCGACGACGACACGGTGAGCGAGCTCGTTCAGCCCCTCGCCGATCCGCGCGTCGCGGCGGTGGCCGGCAACGCGAAGGTGGGCAACCGGATCAACCTCGTCACGCGCTGGCAGGCGCTGGAGTACGTGACGAGCCAGAACCTCGACCGCCGCGCCTTCTCCCTGCTCGACTGCATCACCGTGGTCCCGGGCGCGGTGGGCGCCTGGCGCCGCTCGTGCGTGCTGCAGGTGGGGGGCTTCAAGGAAGACACGCTGGCCGAGGATCAGGACCTGACCCTGGCCATGCGCCGTGCCGGCTGGTCGGTGGCGTATGCCGACGGCGCGGTGGCCTACACCGAGGCGCCCGACACGCTGCGCGGGCTGGCGCGGCAGCGCTTCCGCTGGTCGTTCGGAACGCTGCAGTGCGCGTGGAAGCACCGCGATGCCTTCTTCCGCGCGAAGTATGGCTCGCTCGGCTGGGTCGCCCTCCCGAACGTCTTCCTCTTCCAGCTCCTCCTCCCGGCGATCTCGCCGGTGGCGGACTTGATGTTCGTGCTCAGCATCATCTCGGTCTGGTTCAACGCGATGAGCCATACGGTGGACGGGCGGCTCACCTACGGGCTGGTGAACCTGGAGCAGGTGCTGACGTACTATGCGATCTTCCTGCTGGTGGACTGGCTGGCGGCGGTACTCGCCTTCGTGATGGAGCCGGACGAGGACAAGCAGCTCACCTGGCTCATCTTCCTGCAGCGCTTCGCGTACCGACAGGTGATGTACTGGGTGGTGGTGCGCTCCTTCGCCGCCGCGCTGCGCGGCCGCGTCGTCGGCTGGGGGAAGCTCGACCGGAAGGCCACCGTCGAGCTGCCGGAACACACCATCGTGAGGGCTCTTGACTGATTCTCCAACGCGCATCCCCGCGCTCGTCAACCCGCTGGCCGGCACCGCCGACGCGGCACGCACCGCGCTCGGCGCCAACGACGCCTTCGAGATGCGCGAGGTGCAGCCCGACGACATCGGCCGCGCGATCGGCGAGGCCGTGAAGTCGGGGTGCGGACGCATCCTCGTCGCGGGCGGCGACGGCACCATCGGCACCGCCGCCTCGGCGCTGCTGACGGAGAGCTGCGAGCTGGCGATCCTTCCCGGCGGTACGCTCAACCACTTCGCCGGAGACCTGGGAATCCCCACCGATGCCGCGCAGGCGCTGGCCGTGGCCGCGAGCAGCGCGACGATCCGCGACGTGGACGTGGGGATGGTGAACGGGCGTCTCTTCCTCAACACGAGCAGCGTTGGCGCGTACGTGCGCTTCGTGCGCGTGCGCGAGTATCTGGAGAGGCGGTTCGGCTACCGCATCGCCTCGTTCCTCGCGGCCATCCGCATCCTCTTCCAGCTCCGGCTGATCGTCGTGGAGCTCGAGGTGAATGGCGAGCGGAAGATCTACCGCACCCCGCTGGTCTTCATCGGCGTTGGCGAGCGCGAGCTCAGGATGCCGCAGCTCGGGAGCCGCGTGCCCGGGGGGGGGGGACGCAGCGGACTGCACGTGATGATCGTCCGCGGCCGTGGGCCCGCGCGTCTCGTGGCCCTCGGGCTCGCCGCCGTGTCGCGGGGGGTGAAGGCGGTGTCGCACACGCCGGAGCTCGACAGCTTCATCGTGGACCGGTGCACCATCAAGCGGAAGCACGCCGGGGCGGTCGCCGTCGACGGCGAGCTGGTGACTCTCGGATCGCCGCTGGAGTACGAGCTCCGGCGCGGCGCGCTGCACGTCGTCGTGCCCGAGACGCAGCCGGCCGCCCTGCCGCCGGAGCCCGGCGCCCCGTGAGCAGGCGCGCCGACGTGGATCACGCCACGCTCGCGGCACGGCTCGCCGCGATCGCCGGCGAGCTTCGCGTGCTCGTCCGCGCGGGCGAGCTGCGCAGCTACGAGTCGGACGGGCTGCCGGGCTACCACAAGCATCCGGCGATCGCCGTCTTCCCCGGCACGCGCAAGGAGACTGTAGCCGTCGTGCGCCTGCTCGCCGAGCTCCAGCAACCCTTCGTGGCGCGCGGTGCGGGGACCGGCCTCTCCGGCGGTGCCCTCGCCGACGACGTGGTGCTCGTCGGCCTGCACCGCCTCAAGGAGATCATCTCGATCGACGCCGACGACGCGCGCGCCGTCGTGGAGCCGGGAGTCGTCAACGCGACGCTCACGCGGGCCGCCTCGGCGTACGGCCTCCACTACGCCCCCGACCCGTCGAGCCAGACTGCGTGCACCATCGGCGGCAACGTCGCGGAGAACGCCGGCGGGCCGCACTGCCTCAAGTACGGCGTGACGCTGAACCACGTGATCGCCTGCACGGTGCTCCTCCCCAGCGGCGACGTGATCACGCTCGGCAACGCGGACGGCGAGCCCGAGGGCTACGACCTGCTCGGCGCCTTCATCGGCTCCGAGGGCTGCTTCGGGATCGCGCTCGACGTCACGGTCCAGCTCTCGCGCGACCCGCAGGCGGTACGCACCCTCCTCGCCGACTTTCCCTCGGTGGACGCCGCGGCGCGCGCGGTGTCGGCGATCATCGCCTCAGGCATCGTCCCCGCCGCGCTGGAGATGATGGACGCGGCCACGATCCAGGCGGTGGAGGCGTCGATCTATGCCGCCGGCTACCCCACCGACGCGGCGGCCATCCTCCTCATCGAGCTCGACGGCGCCGCGGCGGGGATGGACGACGACGCGGCGCGCGTCGAGGAGCTCTGCCGGCAGGCGGGGGCGCGCCACGTTCGTTCCGCGACGGACCCGGCCGCGCGCGCGCGGCTCTGGCAGGGGCGCAAGAAGGCATTCGGTGCGATGGGGAGGATCTCGTCGCACCTCGTCGTGCAGGACGCCGTCGTTCCGCGCACGCAGCTGCCCGCCATCCTCGCGGAGATCGCCGGGATCGGCCGGCGCCACGGCGTGAGCATCTGCAACGTCTTCCACGCCGGCGACGGCAACCTTCATCCGAACATCGGCTACAACGCCGACGACCCCGACGAGTCGCGCCGGGTCCACGAGGCGATGTCGGAGATCATGACGTCCTGCATCGGTGCCGGCGGCACGATCACCGGCGAGCATGGCGTGGGACTCGACAAGCTCCCGTACATGGAGGCGCTCTTCTCCCCGGCGACGCTCACCGCGATGTGCGACCTGCGCGAGGTGTTCGATCCGGAGCGGCGATCCAACCCGGGCAAGGTGGTGCCGGTGCACGCCTGCCGCGAATGGCACGGCGCGGCGCGCGCGCCGGGAGCGCCGCGCTGATGGAGACCGTGCAGCCGCACACCGCCGCGGTCGCTGAACGCATCCGCGCAGCCAACGCGGCGGGCGGGAGCCTGCGCATCGTCGGGCGCGGACACTGGCTCGCGGCCGGCGCACCCTGTCCGGCCCCGGCGCGCCTCGACCTCGCGCACCTCGAGGGAATCGTCGAGTATCGTCCGGGCGACCTCACCCTCACCGCGCTCGCCGGCACCACCCTCGCCGAGATCGGCCGCGCGACCGAGCGCGAGGGACAGTGGCTCGCCCTCGATCCCGCGGGCTCGCCCGACGGCTCGATCGGCGCGACCGTCGCCACCGCCTCGAGCGGACCGCTCGCCTCGTCGTTCGGCACACCGCGCGACCATGTGCTGGGCTGCGAGCTGGTGACCGGGACGGGGAGCGTCGTGCGCGCCGGCGGCCGCGTCGTGAAGAACGTGGCGGGCTTCGATCTCACACGCCTCAACACCGGGGCGTGGGGGACGCTCGGCGCCATCACCGAAGTCACCGTGCGGCTGCGCGCCCGGCCCGCCGTGGAGCGGAGCGTCGCGATCCCGCTCGCCGGCGACGACGCCGCCGAGCGCGCCTGGGACTGGCTGCGCCATGCCGTGGCGATGCCGATGGCCGCTGAGCTGCTCTCGGCGTCGCTCGCGCGGCGGCTCGCCGTGGGCGACGGCGACACGCTGCTGCTCCGCTTCGGCGGCAACGCCGCCTTCGTGCGGGCGGCGACCGACGGGGCGCTCGCGCTCGGACGCGCCCAGGAGATCGAGGCGGCGGCATGGGCCGCGCTGCGCGTCGCCGAGCCGGAGTCCGCCGCCGTCGTTCGCGTGAGCGCGCTGCCATCGCGCGCGGCGGGATTCTGGCGCGCTCTCTCGGCAAGCGCCGACGCCGCCGGCGGCTTCGCGCACGCCACGCTCACGCGCGGCGTGATCCGCTGCGTGCTCCCGGGCGCGGACACCGCGCGGGTGAGCGGGATCGTCGGCAGCTTTCCAGCTTCCGCCACGCGCATCTTCGAGCGGCTTCCCGCGCCGTTGTGGAGCGAGATGAGCTCGTCCGCGGCCAATCACGAACTGTCGGCGCGCGTGCGCCGCGCGTTCGATCCGGCGCGCACGTTGAACCCGGACATCTTCGGCGGCGGCACGTGAGCCATCCCAGCACCAGCATCCCCCACTGCGCGATCCCCGGTACCCCGCTCGCCGACGCGAGCGCGGGACTCGATGCGTGCGTGCACTGCGGCTTCTGCCTGCAGGCCTGCCCTACCTACCTCACACTCGAGGACGAGAACGACAGCCCGCGCGGCCGGCTCGTGCTCATGCGTGCCCTCGTCGAGGGGACGCTCCCCGTGGGTGACCCCGACGTCCGCAAGCACATCGACCAGTGCCTGGGCTGCCGCGCCTGCGAGACGGCATGTCCGTCCGGGGTGCCATACGGCCAGCTCCTCGAGGCGACGCGCGCCACCCTCACGCGCGAGCGACCCAACCCGCTCGTGGCACGCGTCATCCTGTTCGCGTTCGGGCGGTCCTCCCTGCTGCGCCTGGCGATGCTCGGCGGACGGATCACGCGAGCGCTTCGGCTGTCCACGCTGCTCTCACGCCTGCCGGGACGGCTCGGTTTCGCGATGGCGATGCTCGAGTCGACCCGTTCGCCGGTGCGACGGGAGCGCTACGCGGCGGCGGGCGACGGCGCGCGCGGCACCGCGGCGATGCTCACCGGCTGCGTGATGGAGGGGCTGTTCACCGAGACCAATCGTGCCACCGGGCGCACGCTCACGGTGAACGGCTACGCGATGGTGCCGGCGGAGGGACAGGGCTGCTGCGGCGCGCTGCACGCCCATGCAGGGGACGAGGAGACGGCGCGCCGGCTCGCGCGCGCCAACGTCGCGGCGTTCGAGCGGTCGGGCGCCGACTACATCGCCGTGAACGCGGCGGGGTGCGGCGCGATCATGAAGGAGTACGGCCACCTCCTCGCGGGCGACCCGGAGTGGAGGGAGCGCGCGTCGGCGATGGCGTCGCGCGTGCGCGACGTGAGCGAGCTGCTCGCCGAGGCCGGTCCGGTGCCCGGCGGCGTGCTTTCCCTGACGGTCACCTACGACGCGCCCTGCCACCTGCTGCACGCGCAGCGTGTCGTCGCGCCCCCCTTGCAGGTGCTCGCCGCCATCCCGGGGCTCCAGCTCGTCCCTCTCGAGGGGAGTGAGCACTGCTGCGGCAGCGCGGGGATCTACAACCTCGTGGAGCCGCAGGTGAGCGACGACGTGCTGAAGCCGAAGCTGGCGAACATCGCCGCGACGGGTGCGCCGCTCGTCGCCACCGGGAATCCGGGCTGCCTCATGCAGATCGGCGCGGGACTTCATCAGGGCGCGACCGGAGCGCGCGCCATTCACCCGGTGGACCTGCTCGACGCCTCGTACGGCGCCGCCGGTCCGACGGGTCCCGCCGCCGGCTGAGAGCGAGCGCGCCCCCGCCGGCGCGCCGGTAGCGCCCCCAGCGGCGCGCCATTTACTTACTCAGATGATTCCCGACGCGGTGCTGCTCGACTGGGAGGGGGTGCTGGTGGACACTGCCGCCGCGCGCCGCACGGCGCTGCTCGGCGCGCTCGCCGAGGAGGGCGTGGCCTCTGATGCCACCCGACTCGACGCGTGCTGCCAGGGGCTCGGCGTGCAGGCGGCGGCGCACGCCGCGCTCGCCGCGGACGGGCGCGACGACGTGGTGCTCGCCGACCTCGTCGCCCTGCGCGCCGAGCGCGCCTTCGCCGAGTCGCTGGGCGGGGGATTCCTCCTGCAGCCGGGCGCGGCGGAGCTCGTGGCGCGCCTGCAGACCGACTGCCCGGTGATCGTCGTCTCGCGCGCCGGACGGGCCGAGACCGACCTGGTGCTCGGGCTCTCGGGTCTGCGCGAGGCGGTGAGCGCGTCGGTCTGCGCCGGCGAGCGAGAGGGCGCCAACCTGTGGAGCGCCGCGCTCGAGCGTCTCTCTCACCGCCGGCCCGCGCGCGCCGAGCGCAGCATCGCGCTGTGCGCGGATGCCGGCCCGCTGGCGCGCGCGCGCGAAGCGGGACTGCGCGTCGTCGCGGTGGGGCTGCCGGCGCATCAGTCGCTCGACGCGGACGCTGGAGTGGACGCGATCTGCGGGCTCTCGGCCGCGCGGCTGTCGGAGCTGGCCGGCCTCTCGCCGGTGGGGCGGAGCGCATGAGCACCGAGGCCGACCAGACGCAGGGCGACGTGGGCGGGCAGCGCGTCGTGCTCGCGTACGGAAGCGTGAGCGCCGAGTACGACGCGCTCCACTCGGCGTGCGCCATCTTCGACCGGAGCCATCGCGGGCGGGTGCGCGTGCGGGGGTCCAAGGCGGCGGAGATGGTCGCGGGGCTCGTCACGAACGACGTCATCGGCCTCACGCCCGGCCAGGGCTGCTACGCCGCGGCGCTCTCGGCGAAGGGAAAGATCGTCGCCGACCTGCGCGTGCTCGTGCAGGAGGACTCCGTGCTCACCGACGTCCCGCCGCGCGCGACCGAGGCGTGGGTGGCGATGGTGAAGAAGTACATCAACCCACGCGTCGCTCCCTACGCCGACGAGAGCGCATCGACGCGCGACATCGGCGTCTACGGTCCCAATGCGCGGCACGTCGTCGCCGCGATCACCGGAATCCCCGCGACGGCGCTCAGCGCGCTCGCGCCGTACGCGCACGCAACCGTCGAGATTGGCGGAATGCCGGTGCTCGTGCTGCGCGCGCCGGACCTGGGCAGCGTGGACGGCTACGAGCTGGTGATGGCCGGTGATCTCTTCCCGGCGCTGTGGCAGGGTGCCACCGACGCGGGGGCAGTGCCGGCCGGCCTGGAGGCGTGGGAGGTCGCGCGCGTCGAGGCGGGGCGCCCGGAATGGGGGATCGACATGGACGACTCGACGATCCCGCAGGAGGCGAATTTCGACGAGCTGCACGCCATCTCCTACACGAAGGGCTGCTACGTGGGACAGGAGACGGTGGCGCGCGTGCACTTCCGCGGACATGTGAACAGGCATCTGCGCGGCATCCGCGCCGCGGGGATGGAGCCGCCCCCCTCGGGGGCGACGCTCCACGCCGCGGACGGAGTCGGGGGGGGCGCGCCGGTGGGCGACGTGCGCAGCGCGGTGCGCTCGCCGCGCCTGGGCGGGATCGCCCTCGCCATGGTGCGGCGCGAGGTGGAGCCCGACGCCGTGCTCGTCGCGCGCTGGGGCGGAGGGGACGGAGACACCGAGGGCGACGTGGCGCAGGAGCGAAAGGTGGATCTGGCGATGCTTCCCTTCCCCGCCTAGCGCATGCGAGTGGCCCTGGTGACCGGCGCGACCGGTCTGGTCGGCAACCACGTCGTGCAGCGGTTGCAGCGGGACGGGTGGGAGGTGCGCGCGCTCGTGCGCGACGCCGCCCGCGCCGGCGCCCTGAGCCGCGTCGGCGTGCGGCTCGCCACGGGCGACGTGCTGGAGCCCACGAGCTTCGGCCGCGCGGCGAAGGGGTGCTCCGTGGTGTTCCATGCCGCGGCCGCGATCACGCCGCGCGCTGGCGACTGGGAGTCGTTCAGCCGCCCGAACGTGGAGGGGACCGCCAACGCGATCACCGCGTGCGCGAACGCCGGCGCGCGGCTCGTGCACGTGAGCAGCGTGGCGGTCTACGGCAACGCCGAGCGTTACGGCACCGGGGTGAGGCGCACCGACGAGAGCACGCCGCTCGCCGCCGTGCGCGAGGACGCGTACTACGCGCGCTCCAAGCAGGAGTCGGAGGCGCTCGTGCTCGCGGCACACGAGGCGGGACGGCTCTGGGCCTGCGCCGTGCGTCCCTCGGTGATCTACGGCCCCCACGACCGCCAGTTCGTGCCGCGCATCGCGCGGATGCTGCGCCGGGGCATCGCCCCACTCGTCGGCGGGGGACGCACGACGCTGTCCGTGGTGCACGCGGCCAACGTCGCGGACGGGATGGTGCGGGCCGCCGGCGTGGATGCCGCGGGGGGCCAGGCCTACAATCTCGCGAACGACTACGACGTCACAGTGGCGGAGTTCTTCCGGCTCGCCGGGGTCGGGATGAACCGGCCGGTGCGGACGATCTCCGTCCCCCTGTTCGTGGCGCGGCTGGCGCTCGGCGGCTTCAAGGTGATCGCGCCCGCGCTGCTCGGCAGCCGGTTCAACGCGGTGACCGCGGCGTCGCTCGACTTTCTCTCACGCGACAACCCGTTCAGCTCGGAGCGCGCCAGGCGCGAGCTCGGGTGGGATCCGCCGGTGCGGCCGGAGGACGGGATTCCCGATTCCTTCAGGTGGTGGGCGGCGCACCATTAGGGGCGGTTCGGGGTGGGAGGTTCGAGGTTCGAGGTCGGACGCCGAGGCTCACGACTCATGGCTCCAGACAGAGGACTTGTACTACCGACACACGACTCGTGGCTGATGGCTCGCCTCTCGTGTCTCATGTCTTCAGTCTACTGTCGTGAGTCCTGAGTCGTGAGATTCACGGGTATAATGACGAACGGGGCGATACACTCACGTGTACCGCCCCGCTCACCACTTCCAACGAGAAACCGGATTACGGCTTCTTCGCAGCCTTGGACGCATCCTTCGCGGCGTCGGCGGCCTTCTCGGTCGCCTTGACGGCGGTATCCATCTTGGCGGCAGCCGTGCTGTCCTTCTTCACGGAATCCGTCTTCATGGCCGTATCAGCGGTCATCGCGGGGGCCGGAGCCATCGCGGGGGCGGCCGTATCGGCCTTGGGGGTCTCCTTCGTGCTGCAAGCGGCGACGAGCACGACGGCGACAAGGGCCAGGCGCTTCATGTGTTTCTCCTGATTAGGTCTTGGTGAATGACGCGTTGGTCCGCGCACGCAATGCGGTGCCCGACCTTCAGCGACGGGAAACTTAGATTTCTGAGAGGCGGTGTCAAGAGTAGATTCGCAATTCACAAGTGAATGTGGGGCAACGGCTTCGTCCATCTGCACGCACATTTCGGAGCGACCGCGGACCGTCCAGCCCGCCTCCCTTCGGACCTCGCTTTTTGGATACACCGCAACTCGTTGCCCCCTAACTGCTTAGCCCGCGTTCCCCCGCGGCCGCCACCGCGCCGGCACCGCTCGGCGCTAGATTCCGCCCTCGCCAGCCCCTCTCGCGCCCGCTCCGATGACGACGAAAACTATTTCGCCCGAATCTCCAATCGAGCTGCACGGCGTCGTCCGCGGCGCCTGCCCGCACGATTGTCCCGACACCTGCGCCATGCTCGTGACGGTCGAGAATGGTCGCGCAGTGAAGGTCGCGGGAGACCCGGAGCACCCGGTCACGCAGGGCTTCCTGTGCGCCAAGGTGAACCGCTACGTCGAGCGCACCTACCATCCCGACCGCCTCGTCACCCCGATGCGGCGGACCGGCCCCAAGGGGAGCGGGCAGTTCGCCCCCTGCACCTGGGACGAGGCGCTGGACCAGATCGCGCGCAGGCTCGGCGAGATCGCCGCCTCGCCGGACGGACCGCAGGCGGTTCTCCCCTACTCGTACGTTGGAACGATGGGGCTGGTGCAGGGCGAGGCGATGGACCGCCGCTTCTTCCACCTCCTCGGCGCCTCGCAGCTCGACCGGACGATCTGCGCGATGGCCGGCACGGTCGGGATGCGCATGACCGTCGGCGCCAGCGTCGGCGCGGACGCCGAGGGGGTCCCGGAAAGCGATCTCGTGCTGCTGTGGGGGACGAACACCCTCACCGCGAACCCCCACCTCTGGCCCTTCATCCTGAAGGCCCGCGAGCGCGGCGCCACGATCGTCTGCATCGACCCCATCCAGACGCGCACGGCGCTGCAGTGCGACGAGTGGATCGGCATCCGGCCGGGGACCGACGCCGCGCTCGCGCTGGGGATGATGCACGTGGTGTTCGCGCGGGGGCTCGAGGACCGCGACTACCTCGAGCGCTACACGCTGGGCCACGAGCAGATGCGAGAGCGCGCGGCGGAATGGACGCCGGCGCGCACCGCGGCGGTGACCGGGCTTCCGGAGGAGGTGATCGTGTCGCTCGGCGAACGGTACGGCCGCGCGCGCGCCGCCTTCATCCGCGTGAACTACGGACTGCAGCGCCACGCCGGCGGCGGGATGGCGGTGTGCACCATCGCCTGCCTCCCCGCCATCACCGGCCACTGGCGGCGCGCCGGCGGCGGGGTGCAGCTCTCCACCTCGGCGAACTTCCAGTTCAACCGCGCCGCGCTCACGCGCCCCGATCTCTCCCCGCCGGTGCGCACGATCAACATGATCCGGCTCGGGGAGGCACTCACCCGCCCCGATGCGGGCGTCGGGGGGCCGCCCGTGCGCGCGCTCGTCGTCTACAACAGCAATCCGGCGGCGGTCGCCCCCGACCGCAACGAAGTGCTGCGCGGGCTCGCGCGCGAGGACCTCTTCACCGTGGTGCTCGAGCACTTCCAGACCGACACCTGCGACTGGGCGGACATCGTGCTCCCGGCCACGACGCAGCTCGAGCACTGGGACGTGCACTTCGCGTACGGCCATCACTACGTCACGCTCAACCGCCCCTCCATCGCGCCGGTGGGTGAGGCGCGCCCGAACAGCGCGATCTTCCGCGCGATCGCCGAGCGGATGGGAATGACCAACCCACTGCTGCGGGACGACGACCTGTCGCTCATCCGCCAGGCGCTCGACACCAACGCGCCGAAGCTGCACGGGGTGTCGCTCGACGCGCTGCTCGAGAAGGGGTGGGTGCGCCTCAACGTGCCCACGCCGTACCTGCCGTACGCCGACGGCGAGTTCCAGACGCCGAGCGGCAAGTGCGAGCTCTACTCGGAGCGGCTGAAGGAGATGGGGCTCGATCCCCTCCCCACGTATATCCCGCCCTACGAATCCGTGGAGCGCGACCCGGAGCTCGTGGCGCGCTACCCGCTGACGCTGATCTCGTCGCCGGCGCACACCTTCCTCAACTCGACCTTCGTGAACGTGACCTCGCTGCGGCGGCAGGCGCGGGAGCCGGAGGTGCTGTTGCATCCGGCCGACGCCGAGCGGCGGGGGATCGCCTCGGGTGCGGTCGTGACCGTGCACAACGACCGGGGCGCCTTCCTGGCGCGCGCGCGGGTGGAGCCGTCGATCCGGGAAGGGGTCGTATGGGCGCCGTCCGTCTGGTGGGGGAAGCTCGCCGGCGACGGGGCCAACGCGAACCAGACGACGTCGCAGCGCGAGACGGACATGGGTCACGGGCCGGTGTTCTACGACAATCAGGTCGAGGTCGGCATGGCGTAGGATCGACCCGGCTGCGCGTCCACCGCGAACGATCCGGCGCGCGCGAACGTTGGTGGTGCATGCGGCCCTTGCGGCCCCTCGCCCCTTCGCGCTACTTGAGATTCGTACCGCATTCGCGCCACTGGAGGCCGTGTTGTCGAAGCATCCCGAGACCCTTGGCGAGCTCCGCGACTCGCCGTATGGAGCGCCCGGCCGTGCGCTGCGCTCCGTGAAGGACGAGCTGCGCCAGAACCTCCTCGCGCGGCTGGCCGCGGGCGGTCCGCTCTTCGCCGGCGTGCTCGGCTACGAGGAGACGGTCATGCCCCAGATCGTCAACGCCCTGCTCTCGCGGCACAACTTCATCCTGCTCGGGCTGCGCGGGCAGGCGAAGTCGCGCATCCTGCGCGCGCTCGTCGGGCTGCTCGACGAGGCGATGCCGATCGTCGCCGGAAGCGAGGTGAACGACAACCCCTTCGCCCCGATCTCGCGCTACGCGAAGAACCAGATCGCCGAGCTGGGAGACGACACGCCCATCGCGTGGGTGGGGCGCGACAGCCGGTACGTGGAGAAGCTCGCGACTCCCGACGTGACGATCGCCGACATGATCGGCGACCTGGACCCCATCAAGGCGGCGCGCGGCGGCCACCTGCTCGGCGACGAGCTCACGATCCACTACGGCATGCTGCCGAGGGCCAACCGTGGCATCTTCGCGTTGAACGAGCTCCCGGATCTGGCCGGGAAGGTGCAGGTGGGGCTGTTCAACGTGATGCAGGAGGGGGACGTCCAGATCAAGGGCTACCCGATCCGCCTCCCGCTCGACGTGCAGCTCTGCTTCACCGCGAACCCCGAGGACTACACGGCGCGCGGCAAGATCATCACGCCGCTGAAGGATCGCATCGGCAGCGAGATCATCACGCACTATCCGGAGACGGTCGAGCTCGGGATCGCGATCACCGGCCAGGAGGCGTGGACCGACCGTGACGGCGCGCCGGTGCGCGTGCCGGGATTCATCGCCGAGCTCGTGGAGCGCATCGCGTTCGAGGCGCGGACCGACAAGCGCGTCGACCGCCGCTCGGGCGTGTCGCAGCGCATGCCGATCAGCGTGATGGAGAACGTCGTCTCCAACGCCGAGCGGCGCGGCATCGTCACGGGGGAGCCGGAGATCGTGCCGCGCATCTCCGACGTGTACGCGGCGCAGCCGGCGATCACCGGCAAGATCGAGCTGGAATACGAGGGCGAGCTCGTGGGGGGCCACGCGATCGCGCGCGATCTCATCCGCCGCGCGGCGGATGCCACATTCGAGGAGCGCGCGGGCGGCGTGAACACCGACGACATCGTGATCTGGTTCGACGAGGGGGGAGCGCTGCAGGTGACGGAGGACGAGCGCTCCGAGGGGATGGTGGCGGCCTTCCGTCTCGTGCCCAGTCTCGTGGAGCTGGTGCGGCGCGTCGGCCTCGCCCAGGAGGGCGACGCGCCGACAACCGTCGCCGCGTGCGAGCTGGTGCTCGAGGCGCTCGTCGCGCGGAAGAAGATCTCACGGTCGGACAATGGCCTGTATGGGCGGGCGGAGCCGGAGAAGCGCCGGCGCCGCTCGAACGAAGACTTCTTCGGTGGCGGCCTCTCGGCCTGACGGGGCGGTGGCCCCCGCGGCGGCGCCGCCGGCCGGGGGCAGCCCCGGCCGCGCCGCGGTGCGCGTCCGTCCCGCCTCGACGCGCGACCTGGAAGCGGTCGTCACGCTGCGCGTGGCGCTGCTGCGCGAGCACCCCGACCATCCGATCTACGGGCAGATCCGCCCCGACGTGAACAAGCGCGCCCGCGAGCTGTTCGCCGCGCAGCTCCGCAGCACGATGGAGTCGATCTTCCTCGCCGAGGTGGCGGACGAGGTGGTGGGAATCATGCGCTGCGTGGAGTCGATGGGCTCGCCCCTGCTGGATCCGGCGCGCTACACCTACGTCTCGTCCGTCTACGTGCGCCCCGAGGCGCGCCGCCGCGGCGTGCTGACGGCGATGCTGCACGCGGCCGAGCGCTGGTCGCGCGAGCGCGGGCTGCACCAGATGCGGCTGCACAACGTCGCCGGGAGCGAGCTCGCCGAGCGCGCCTGGTCCGCGCTGGGGTTCGAGGTTGTCGAGCAGGTCCGCGTGCGCACGATCACTCCAGGGAGGGAGCGCTGATGCCCGTCGTCACCATCTCGCGCCAGTACGGCTCCGGCGGCTCGGAGGTGGCCGAGCGCGTCGCGCGCGCGCTCGGCTGGTCGCTCTACGACAACGCGGTAGTGGACGCGGTGGCGGCGCGGCTCGGCATCACGTCCGAGGAGGTGGAGGCGCGCGAGGAGCGGGTACCCTCGCTCGCCGAGCGGATCGCGTCGGCGATGGCGCTCGGGGTACCGGAGGTGATGCCCGTGGTTGGCGATCTGATGTCGCAGCCGACGGAGGAGCGCATCATCGAGGTGACGCGGCGCGTGATGGAGGAGGCGGTGAATGCAGGGCCGGCGGTGATCGTCGGGCGCGGTGCGCAGTCCATGCTCGCGGCGCGCGAGGACACGCTGCACGTGTACTGCTACGCACCGACGCGCGCGCTCGTGGCCTCGGCGGCGAAGAAGTTCGGCATCTCGACCGAGGAGGCCGCGCGGCGCGTCGCCGACGTCAACAAGCAGCGCGAGCAGTACGTGAAGAAGCACTGGGGGCGCGACTGGCGCGACTTCACCAACTACGACATCTGCATCAACACGTCGCGCACCGGGCGCGAGGGAGCGGCGCAGCTGGTGCTCTGCGCGCTGCGGCAGCGGTTCGGCTAGGAGTCGCGCTTCTTCTTCAGGCGCGCGAGCGCGACGTCCACCGACGGCGGGAGGAACATGTTGTCGGCGATGCCGGCGATCTCCTCGGCGTCGCGCCAGGCAGCCTCCAGCACGTGCAGCTCGCCCTCCAGCGCGCGGCGCTCGCTCTCCTCGTGCAGCATCATCTCGAGGGCGAGCCGGCCGGGTGTGGGAATGTTCACGAGGAGGCTCTTCGGCGTTCCGAGGATCATCTTCTTCTGCTCGGCCTCACGCAGCGAGCCGGCGGCCTGGCGGATGAGCCGCTCGCGGCTCCCTGCCGCCTCGATGTAGTCCACCGCCTGTCGCACGTCCTTTCCGCTGCCGCCACCGAGGTTGGCGAGGGGAAGCAGCGCGGCGGCGACGCGGATCGCGTCCTCGCCGTGCAGCTCCTGGCCCGCACTTGAAGACCGAAAGCGCCAGTAGCTCCCTCCGGCGCCGGCGCTCGTGCCGGGCACCTTGAGCATCAGCTCGGCCCCTTCGGCGCGGAACTCGACGCGCGCCAGATGGTTCAGATTCGTCTCCAGCCGGGTGCCGTCGTCCAGCGGGACGCTCACCTTCGTGCGGGACCGAATCGCCGAGCGGCCGGCGCTGACGAAGTTGAGGAGGTTCATCGAACCGGCCCCGACCAGCCCCATCACGGGTCCCGCCACGATGACCGCTCCCACCACCACCGCGCCGGCGCCGAGCATGATCATCCGCTTCTTGCGCCGCCGGCCGAACTGGTCGCCGTAGCGCCAGGCCGCCATCTCCGGCCGCTGCGGCTCGCCGATGCGCACCAGCTCGAGCCCCTCGCGCAGCCGCGCGAGCCCGACCTGGTCGGTGGACACGCGCAGCTTCGTGTCGCGGAAGGCGCGCTCGCACTCCTCGATCGCCTCCCATCGCTCCTCGAGCGGGGTGAGGTTCCACCGCTCGCACTTGCGGCACACTACCCAGAGCCTCCCCTTCGCGGCGTCGAAGGCCAGCCGCCGTCCCACCGGGAAGTGCTCGACCGCTTCGTTCTTCCCGAGGTGGCCGCTGCAGAAGAGGCAGGTCGTGTACATCTCAGAGCGTCCTGAGCTCGGGTTGACGGAAGAAGGCCCACGCGCCGTATGCCAGCATGATGCCCGCCGACAGTCCGATCGTCGTCGCGACGCCGACGAGGTGCGCCACCGCGCCCGCGGCGAAGGCGCCGACCACCTGCGCGAGCCCCACCACGACGAGCCCGTACGCGGCCATCATGCGGCCGCGCAGCGCATCGGGCACCACCGTCTGCAGCAGCCCGTTGGAGATGGCGCCGTTGAGGATCATCGTGCAGCCGATGGCGAGGAGCAGCAGGTAGGCGACGAGGGGCGTGCGGATGAAGGAGAAGGCGACGAGTAGCAGGGGCCAGGTCATCGACGCGAAGATGAGCAGCTTCATGCGCGAGATCCGGCTGCCCAGCCCCGCCAGCGAGAGCGCGCCGAACAGCCCGCCGATCCCGAGGCAGGAGAGGAGCAGCCCGTAGCCGGCGGCCCCCATCCCGAACATCTCGCGCGCCACGACGGGCATGAGCGCCAGCACCGGGATGCCGAGGATCGAGTACACGGTGACCATCAGCATGAGGGCGCGCACCGCGGGGGTGTCGCGCATGTAGCGCACCGCCTGCTTCACCCCCTCCCACGGGTGCACGCCAGCCGGCATATCCTCCCAGGCGGGGAGCTGGATCATGAAGAGCCCGACGAGCACGGCGGCGAAGCTCGCCGCGTTGAAGAAGAAGCACCAGCCGATCCCCAGCCGCGCGATCGTCGCCGCGGCGAGCCCCGGTCCGACGACGCGCGCCAGGTTGAAGCCGCTGGAGTTGAGGGCGATGGCGTCGGGAAGGTCCTCGCGCCCCACGAGGTCGATGAACATCGCCTGGCGGGCCGGAATCTCCACCGAGGCGATCAGGCCGGCGAAGAACGCCAGCCCCAGGAGCGACGCGATAGTGATGCGGTGCGTGACCACGAGCCACCAGAGAAGGGTGGCCTCGAGCAGGTAGAGGGTCTGCGCGATCCTGACCAGCCGGAGCTTGTCGGAGCGGTCCACGAGCACGCCGGCGGGCATCGTGAAGAGGAGGATCGGGATCGAGCTGGCCGAGGCGACCAGTCCCACCATGAAGGCGCTGTTGCTCAGCTCGAGCGCCAGCCACCCCTGGGCCATCGTCTGCATCCAGGTGCCGATCAGCGACATCGTCTGCCCGATCAGGAAGATCCGGAAGTTCCGGTGCCGGACGAGGACGCGAAACGGGTTGATCGACTCGGTGGCGGAAGGGGGGGGCACGAAGGAAATATACGGCGGGACGGCGGTGTGGCACTGGCGGCGCCGCTGAGGTATTACTCAGGGAGGAGGACGCCATGCGATTTCACACCTACAGCAAGTTCTCGCCGGAGATGGCCGACGCGGTCGATCTCCAGTCGCTGCTGGACAAGCTCGCCGACTTCCTGCTGCAGTCCGGCTTCGCGGGAGACAGCCCGGCGTTCTACGGAATGGACGAGCCGGGGGGAGACCGCTCGCTCGACGCGCTCAAGCAGGCCATCCTCGAGGCGCTGCTGGAGAGCGGGCAGTTCACCCCGGAGATGCTCGAGGCGCTGCGCGGCGACGGCGACGAGGAGGCCCAGGCGAAGCTCGCCAAGCTCCTCGACGACCTGGTGCAGCGGCTGATCAGCGAGGGCTACCTCAACCTCGACACGCCCCCCCAGATGCCGGCGGGCCACCAGCCCGTGGAAGGGAAGGGCTCGCTCGCCCAGGCCGCGGCGCGCGACGTCAACTTCAACCTCACCGAGAAAGGGATCGACTTCCTCGGCTACAAGACGCTGCGCGGCCTGCTCGGATCGCTCGGCAAGTCGAACTTCGGGAGCCACGACACCCCGTACCTCGCGACGGGGATCGAGTCGGACGGATGGAGCAAGCAGTACGAGTTCGGCGACGTCCTCAACCTCGACGTCAACGAGACGCTCAAGGCGAGCATGATCCGCACGGGGAAGATCGGTGTCCCACTGGACCTCGACTACTCCGACCTGATGGTGCACCAGGCCGAGTACCGCTCGAGCTGCGCGACGGTGCTGATGCTCGACTGCTCGCACTCGATGATCCTGTACGGGGAGGACCGCTTCACTCCCGCGAAGAAGGTGGCGCTCGCCCTGACGCACCTGATCCGCACGCAGTTCCCCGGTGACACGATCAAGGTGGTCCTCTTCCACGACTCCGCCGAGGAGATTCCCCTGGCGACGCTCGCCTCGGCGCAGGTCGGGCCGTACCACACCAATACGGCCGAGGGGCTGAAGCTCGCGCGCCGGCTGCTCATGGCGCAGACGAAGGACATGCGGCAGATCATCATGATCACCGACGGCAAGCCGAGCGCGCTGACGATGCCCGACGGGCGGATCTACAAGAACTCGTTCGGCCTCGACGCGACGGTGCTGGAGCACACGTTCAAGGAGGTCATGGCCTGCCGGCGCTCGGGGATCATGATCAACACCTTCATGCTGGCCCGCGACCGCGCGCTCGTGGAGTTCGTGAAGCGCATGAGCGAGATCAGCCGGGGGAAGGCGTACTTCACCACGACGATGACGCTGGGGCAGTTCATCCTGATGGATTTCCTGAAGCGGAAGACGAGCAAGGTCTCGTGAAGGAGCGTGAGAGGTTCGAGGGTTGAAGTTCGAGGTGATGCCTCGGGAGGCGCTGGCGTCCCGAGGCCGGCCGAAAACCGAAAACCGAGAAGCGGGAACGGAGAACCGAAGGCCGATGTCGTTCCGTCCGTCGCCCCGGATTCATTACCTTTACCGCATGCTCTCCGCCCTCCTCGGCGTCCTCACCCTCGGCTTCCTCCTCGGGATGCGGCACGCCACCGATCCCGACCACGTCGTGGCGGTCACGACGATCGTGTCGCAGCAGAAGTCGCTCGCCCGGGCCGCGCGCACGGGCGTGCTGTGGGGGATCGGCCACACCGCCACAATCCTGCTCGTGGGCGGGGCGATCATCGTATTGAAGGTCCAGCTCTCGGGGATCCCGCCGCGCGTCGGACTCTCGCTGGAGATGGCGGTCGCGGTGATGCTCGTGGTGCTCGGGCTGCTCACCCTCGCCGGCGGCGAGCGCCAGGTGGCCGACAGCACCGCGCGTCCGGTCACCGTCGGCTTCGTGCACGGGCTTGCCGGCTCCGCCGCCGTCGCGACGCTGCCGCAGGTGGCGCTCATCCCCGATCCGCGGTGGGCGGTGGGCTATCTCGCCGTCTTCGGGGTGGGAACCATCGCCGGCATGCTGCTCATCACCATCTCCATCGCCGCGCCGTCGCTGATGGCGACGCACCGCTTCACCGGGATGAACCGCACGCTGCGCATCGCGAGCGGGGTGGCGAGCATCGCCTTCGGGTTGTTTCTCATGCACCGCATCGGGTTCGTCGACGGGTTGTTCACCTCCTCGCCCTCCTGGACGCCGCAGTGAGCGGGACGCGCACGAGGGGGAAGCGAGACGACGGACACCCGCCCCTGGACGTCGAGCGCAGCCGGCGCTTCGGCGCGCTGCTGCGACAGTGGTTCCGGCGGAACGGACGCGACCTCCCCTGGCGGAAGACGCGCGATCCCTACCACATCCTCGTCTCGGAGCTGATGCTCCAGCAGACGCAGGTGTCGCGCGTCGTGCCGAAGTACGCCGAGTTCCTTGGCACCTTTCCCACGCTGCACCACATCGCGCGGGCCAGGCCCGCCCGGGTGACCGAAGCGTGGGCGGGGCTCGGCTACTACGCGCGCGCGCGGAACCTCCACGCACTGGCGAAGGTGGTGACCGACGGCGGCCGCGACGCCTCGGGAACGCTGCCCGCCGACGCAGCGGCGCTGCGCGCGCTGCCAGGGGTGGGGGCGTACACCGCCGGCGCGGTGAGCTCGTTCGCCTACGAGCGGCGCGCGGAGCTCGTCGACACGAACGTCGCGCGGGTCATCAAGCGCGTGTTCGCGCCCGACGTTGCGCTGAAGTCGGGACCAGGCCAGAAACGGGTGTGGGCGATCGCGCGGGAGATCCTGCCACGCACGGGGAAGTCGACGTGGACGCACAACCAGGCGCTGATGGAGCTGGGAGCGCTGGTGTGCACGGCGCGGGTGGCGAGGTGCTCCGAATGCCCGGTCACCAGCGTTTGCGCGACGTACGCTCGCCAGAGGTAGTTACCTACCTATGTACCGTAGCTGGCTTGCCTACCGTACCTACCACGCTCCGCCGGACTGGAGCAGGACGGCGGCGCTGGCGGATGCCGGAGCGGGTAGCAGGTAATCGTACGTCTGGTACCTGGATGCTCGGGCTGGCCACGGGGAGCCGTAGAGCCGCTCGGTGCGCGATATCGAAAGTGCGGATACTGGTACCGGTACTCTCGTAGAAGGGGTAGGTGGGGCATTGGAACGATGTCTCGTTCAGGGCGCCGCGAGGTATCCTCATGCCATGCACGATTTCCACCGCCTCGACGTCTGGAAGCTCTCCCGCGAGCTGGCCGTCGAGCTCCATGTTCGAACTCGGCGATTCCCCGCTTCCGATCGCGGGGTTATCGGCGGTCAGCTCCGCCGATCGGCGCTCTCGATTCCCGCCAACATTGCCGAGGGATGCGGAAAGAGCGCGCGTGCGGAGACGATTCGCTTCCTCGAGATCGCGAGCGGATCCGCTGCCGAGACCGAGCATCATCTGCTGGTCGCGTGTGAGGTGGGCTACATCCCGGAGGCAAACGGGAAGGACTACGTGGAACGGATTCAGAGAATTCAGCGGATGCTGCATTCGCTGCGGAAGAAGCTGCCCGAATGACGCGCAGCTACCTCATCTACGAGGGTACCGGTACCAGCGTCCGTAGTTTCCTTGATGCGTGCCGAGCGGCTCTACGGCTCCCCGTGGCCAGCCCGAGCATCCGGGTACCACACGTACGATTACATGCTACCCGCTCCGGCATCCGCCAGCGGCGACAACCAGTCGCAGCCGCGCTGCAGTGTGGCTAGGTAGGTAGGTAGGTAAGTAAGTAAGTAGGTAGGTAGGTAGGTAGGTCGCTCGGTCGGTCGGTCGGTCGGTCGACAATAAAAGGAAAAGCCGGCGCCCCGAGGGGCGCCGGCTTTTCCAACCGTCGAACGAGACCTACTTCCGAACCGAGTCCTTCCGCGTCTTCCCCGCCGTGTGCGACAGCCCCGTCTCGTACCCGCGCTCCCCGTACCCCGTGTAGATCTGCCGCGGCCGAGCGATCTTCTGCTCCTTGTCGTTGAGCATCTCCTCCCACTGCGCCAGCCAGCCCGCGGTGCGTGCCACGGCGAACAGCACGGTGAAGAAGTCCGTCGGGAACGCCATCGAGCGGTAGATCAGCCCGGTGTAGAAGTCCACGTTCGGGTACAGCTTGCGCGACACGAAGTAGTCGTCGGACAGCGCGATGCGCTCCAGCTCCAGCGCGATCTCGAGGTCCTTGTCCACGCCGACGACCTTGAACACCTCGTCGGCGAGCTTCTTCACGATGCGCGCGCGCGGATCGTAGCTCTTGTAGACGCGGTGGCCGAAGCCCATCAGCTTCCCCTTGCCGGCCTTCACGCTCTCGATGAAGGCGGGGATGTTCTTCTTGTCCCCGATCTCCTTGATCATGTGCAGCACGGCCTCGTTCGCGCCGCCGTGCAGCGGGCCGTACAGGGCGGCGATGCCGGCGGCGACCGCGGAGAACGGGTCGACGTGCGAGCTGCCGACGGCGCGCACCGCGTTCGTCGAGCAGTTCTGCTCGTGGTCGGCGTGGAGGATGAACAGCACCTCGAGCGCCTTCACGAACACCGGGTTCCCCTCGTACTTCGGCTCCGTCATCCGGGCCACCATCGAGAGGAAGTTCTCCACGTACCCGAGATCGTTGTCAGGGTAGATGAACGGGAGCCCCTTCACGTGGCGGAAGCAGAACGCCGCCAGCGTCGGGAGCTTGGCGAGGAGGCGCACGATGCTGATGTGGCGCTCCTCGGGGTCCTGGATGTTCTTCGCGTCGGGGTAGAAGCTCGACAGCGCCGCCACGGAGCTGCACAGCATCGACATCGGATGCGCGTCGTAGCGGAAGCCCTGCAGGAAGGTCTTGATGTTCTCGTGGACGTACGTGTGGTACGTGATCTGGTGCGTCCAGTCGTCGTACTGCGGCTGCGTCGGGAGCTCGCCGTTGCGCAGCAGCCACGCCACCTCGAGGAAGCTCGCCTTCTCGGCGAGCTGCTCGATCGGGTAGCCGCGGTAGCGGAGGATCCCCTTGTCGCCGTCGATGAAGGTGATGGCGCTCTTGCACGACGCCGTGTTCATGAACGCCGGGTCGTACGTCATGAGCCCGAACTCGTCGGGGCGCTGCTTGATCGCCCGCAGGTCCATCGCGCGGATCGCCGTGTCGCCTTCCGTGGCGGGTGGCATGATGGGAACGCTGTAGGCCGTTCCCGTGCGTGTATCCTTGATCTCGAGCGCGCCACCCGCTGCGGCGCCCGCCTCGTTCGACTCAGTCTTGCTCATGTCCACGTTCTCCCTGGAGATGCGCTGCCAGTCGGCGGAGCGCACGCTCGGCCGCGTGAGAAATGTATCGGCGTGCCGCGCGAGACGACATTGGGGCAGCTCCCGACTATTGTAGGTGATGATCCCGGGCGACGCGCAGATGGTTCCCCTGACACGGCTGGCCATCGCGGCGGGCGCCGCCTTCCTGGCCGGCATCGTGAATTCGGTGGCCGGCGGGGGGACCCTGCTCACCTTCCCCGCCCTCGTCGCCGCTGGCCTCTCTCCCCTGGTGGCCAACGCGACGAGCACGGTCGCCCTCCTTCCGGGCGCGCTGAGCAGCGCCTACGGCTACCGGCGGGAGGTCCGGGGGGCGGGACGCTGGGCCCGGCTGATGACCCTCCCGAGCTTGATCGGCGGAGGGTTGGGCGCCCTCCTGCTGCTGCGCACCCCCAGCGCGACCTTCGACGCCGTCGTCCCTTGGCTGGTCCTCGGGGCAACGATCCTCTTCCTCGTCCAGCGCCCCCTCCTGGGGTGGGTCCGCCGCCACGACGGCACAGCACCCGCCACCGAGGAGTCCCTCGCCGCCGGGCGCCCCGCGCCCGCGCTGCTCGTCTGGCAGCTCCTGATCGGGGTCTACGGTGGCTACTTCGGGGCCGGCGTGGGGATCCTGATGCTCGCCGCGCTCGGGTTCATGGGGTTCGCTAACATCCACCGGATGAACGGCCTGAAGAACTGGAGCGGCTTCTGCATGAACGCCGTGGCCGCCGTCACCTTCGCCTTCAGCGGGATCGTCGTGTGGCCGGTGGCGCTGAGCATGGCGGTCGGCGCCATCGCCGGCGGGTTCGTCGGCTCGCACATGGCGCAGCGGGTCCCGCAGCACGTCGTGCGCGGGGCGGTGAGCCTGGTGGGGGTGGCGAGCGGGGTGTGGCTGATGATGCGGTGAGCGACGGTGAACGGGGAAGAGGGGTCAGGAAGAGGGGTCAGGTCAGGAAGAGGGGTCAGGTTCGTTGAAGAATGATGGTGCCATTCTTCAACGAACCTGACCCCTCGGGTCTCGCCTTACCTGGGACTTGATTCGGCAGCGCTCGCCGAATTCGAGCGATTCGAGCTCACGCTGTCACGGTGCCGGCGCCGCGAAACGGAAACGCCTACTTCATCCCCATCGCGTACACGATCTCCCACTCCGCCGCGGTCACGGGCTGCACGCTCAACCGGCTCCCCTTCTGCAGCAGCACCATCTTCTCCAGCCCCTTCACCCCGCGCAGCTCGGCAAGTGAGAGCTGCCGCTTCATGGGCGCGACGGCGCGCAGGTCGACCATGACCCAGGTCGGCGCGTCGGGCTTGCTCTTCGGATCGAAGTGATCGTGCGACGGATCGAGCGCGGTGTCGTCGGGATACCCCTCGCGCACCACCTCCGCGATCCCCACGATCGCCGCCGGCTCCGACTGCGAATGATAGAAGAAGACGAGGTCTCCCTTCTTCATGTCGTCGCGCATGAAGTTGCGGGCCTGGTAGTTCCTCACCCCGTCCCAGAATGTGGTGCGCTTCGGGCTCGCGAGCAGGTCGTCGAAGGAAAAGACGCCGGGCTCGGATTTCACGAGCCAGTGGCGGCGGGCGCGGGGAGATGTGGTCGGCATGATGCGGCCCAAGATAATCGTTCCGGCGCGCCGCGCGCGGCGCCCTTGTAGCCCCTGCGCCCGCCGCCCACCTTACCCGGCATGACCGACGCCCTCGTCGCACTCGCCCAGGCCAGCGGCATGCTCCGCACCATCCTCCTCGCGGGAGGAATACTGCTCGCCGCCCTCGCGACGCTCGACTGGGCGGTGCGGAGCCGGCGCATCAATCCCTTCAGCGGCGTCGCGCGCTTCATGCGAACGAACGTGGATCCGCGGCTCGCCGGGATCGAGCGGCAGGTCGTCCGCGCCGGAGGCCATCAGTCGGCGACCCCCTGGTGGGCGGTGCTGGCCTACGTCGTCTGCGGCGCGCTGTTGATCGCCCTGTTCGACCTCGTGCTCTCGCTGCTGGCGAGCGCCCTCCAGCTCGGCTCGATGGGCCCGAAGGGGATCGTGGTGCTCGCCATCTCCTGGATCTTCGGCTTCCTGCGGCTCGCCCTGTTCCTGCGCGTGATCCTCTCCTGGCTCCCGCGCTTCGCCCACAGCCGCTGGGTGAGCTGGTCCTTTCCGGCGACGGAATGGATGCTGCGCCCGCTTCGCGGGCTCATCCCCAGCTTCGGCGTGATGGACCTTAGCCCGATCGTTGCGTACTTCGGGCTTCAGCTCGCCGAGTGGCTCGTGATGTCGCTGCTCGGCGCGCGTTAAAGCTGGACAGGGACCGCGCCGAGATACATAAGTAGAACGCAGACGCGAAACCCGCTGACGAAGGGAGCAGGGAGAGTCATGACCTATGTGCTGCTGGTAGGCGCGGACCTCGCCATGCTGGAAGGAATTGCGCAGTCGCTCGGCGCGCTTGGACACGCGTCGACGGTGACGACGAGCCTGCACGAGGCGCGCGAGCTTTCCGCGCAGAACCCTGCCCTCGTGCTGGTCTGTGACCGCGTCCTGGCGAGCTCCGCGGGTGCCGAGCTGCTCGGCGTTCCGCTCGCGGCTGGCGGCGCACGGCTGCTCTACCGCGCCGCCGCCCTCCCCCCCGCTCCCCTGCTTCCCGCGCTGCAGCGGTCAGTGCTCGCCGATCTGACGCTGCCGCTCGAGCGGCACCGGCTGGTGGCGTTGGTGCAGTCGCTGTCGGAACGGGCTGATACGACGGGCCGCGCGCGGCGGCACACTCCGCCGGAGACTCGGCTGTAGACCAGGCATTCTGACGGTAGCGGCCGCCCCGAGGGGCGGCCGTTTTTCTGTTGGAGCTGTCGAGGTTCCGAGCGCTACTCCCTTCGTGCTCAGGACTGAGGACAGATGACTTCTGCTCAGGATTGACGACTCATGGCTCGACGGCTCGTGGCTCAGGACGCCGGAGTCGGTTCGGGGTTCGGACCGGAGATCCCGAGACTCGCTCGCCGTGCCCGCTCCTGCGGGATGACAGCACGACACTCGCTCGCCGTGCCGCTACTCCTGGACGACAGAGCCCGCCCCCCCTCTTGCCCAAACCCATGCCCTCTCGCATGTTGGCCCATGAAATACGCCCAGGTTCAGAACTACGTGGGTGGCGCTTTCGTGTCTCCGGATACGCCGCTGCTCGACGTCTACGATCCAAGCAGTGGCCACCTGATCTCGCGCGTCCCCCTCTCCGGCGCGCGTGAGGTAGACGCCGCCGTCCAGGCGGCCCGCGCCGCCTTCCCTGCCTGGTCGGCGACCCCGATCAAGGAACGGGTCCAGGTCCTCTACCGGTACAAGGCGCTCCTCGAGCTGCACATCGACGAGCTGTCCGCCCTCGTGACCGAGGAGAACGGCAAGATCGCCAGCGAGGCGCGTGCCGAGGTGCTCAAGTCTGCCGAGCTCACGGAGTTCGCCTGCTCGCTGCCGCAGATCGTCACCGGCGAGGTGCTCGAGGTGAGCCGGGGAGTGGAGTGCCGCGTCGAGCGATACCCCGTGGGGATCGTCGCCGCCATCACCCCGTTCAATTTCCCGAACATGGTGCCGAACTGGTCGATCCCCAACGCGATCGCCCTCGGCAACTGCATGATCCTCAAGCCCTCCGAGATGGTGCCGCTCAGCGCGCGCCGCATCGTCGAGCTGCTGAAGGAGGCGGGACTCCCGGACGGCGTGCTGCAGGTGGTGCACGGCGGCCGCGAGGTCGTCGAGGCGATCTGCGACCACCCCGGCATCGCCGCGGTGAGCTTCGTCGGCTCCACGAAGATCGCGCAGGTCGTCTACCGCCGCGCCACGGGGAACCTCAAGCGCTGCCTCGCGCTCGGCGGGGCGAAGAACCATCTCATCGTCATGCCCGACGCCGACCGCGAGATGGCGGCGAGCAACGTCGTCGCGTCGATGAGCGGCT
Organism: Gemmatimonadales bacterium; assembly: GCA_038325515.1. Classification (GTDB taxonomy): domain Bacteria; phylum Gemmatimonadota; class Gemmatimonadetes; order Gemmatimonadales; family Gemmatimonadaceae; genus AG11. The sequence continues at coordinate 50,773 of JBBQJC010000013.1, forward strand.
GCGCCGGCCAGCGGTGCATGGCGGCGTCGGTGATGGTCGCCGTGTCGAACGTCGACCACGTGATCGCGCGGATGGCCGAGGTGGCGCGTGCGATGGTGCCGGGCAAGGACGTTGGTCCCGTGATCTCGGCGGCGGCGAAGGAGCGGATCATCCGCTACATCGACGAGGCGGAGGCCGCCGGCGCGACGGTGGTGGTGGACGGCCGCCGCGCGATCGTGCCGGGGAAGGAGGATGGCTACTACGTGGGCCCGACGATCCTCGACCACGTCACGCCCGACATGAAGATCGCGCAGGACGAGGTGTTCGGCCCCGTGCTCGTGATCGTGCGCGCGAAGGACCTTCCCGAAGCGATCGCCATCGAGAACGCATCGCCCTACGGCAACGCGGCGTCGGTGTTCACCGAGAGCGGGGGCGTCGCCCGGTACGTGATGGAGCACGCCAGCGCCGGCATGGTCGGCGTGAACGTGGGAGTGCCGGTGCCGCGCGAGCCCTTCTCGTTCGGCGGCTGGAACGACTCCAAGTTCGGCGTCGGCGACATCACCGGTCGCGGATCGATCGAGTTCTGGACGCAGGCCAAGAAGATGACCACGAAGTGGAACAAGGAAGCCGGCACCAACTGGATGAGCTGACCCCGACATTGCGTCCGGGGTGACATTCCCGACACTGCGTGCGGGGTGACACTTAAGAGGATGACTTCCCATGGCCAACCGATCAGTCACGTTCACGGGCATCAAGTTCGAGAACCCCTTCCTGCTCTCCTCGGCACCGCCCACCGAGTCGGAGAACAACATCATGCGAGCCTTCGACGCCGGCTGGGGTGGCGTCGTGACGAAGACGATCGGCCTTCACCCGGTGACCAACGTCGTCGGCGCGAAGGCGAAGTTCATGCGCACCGGCGCGGATGACGCCTACGTGAGCATGAAGAAGCGGCCGGGCGCGGCGCTGCACTCGTCGTGGAACTGGGAGCTGATCTCCGACAAGGCGATCGACTGGTGGGTGCCGCGGCTCCGGCGCATCAAGGAAGCGCACCCCACGAAGGTGCTGATCGCGAGCATCATGGCCGGCTCCGGCAACGACAAGGAGCTGCGCAACTGGCAGCTTCTCGCGCAGGCGGTCCAGGAGAACGGCGCCGACGGGATCGAGTGCAACTTCTCCTGCCCGCACATGGACCGGAAGGACATGGGCTCCAACATCGGCAAGGACGAGGGGCTCTGCAGCGTGGTGACGGAGGCCGTGAAGGAGGTCGCGACGATCCCCGTCTGGACCAAGCTGACGCCGGCGACGCGCGACATCGTCGTCGAGGCGGCGGCCTGCTTCCGCGGCGGCGCCGACGCGATGGTGTCGTCCAACACCTTCCCTTCCCTGCCGATCATCGATCCCGAGACGCTGGAGTTCGAGATCAACGTCGACGGCCTCGTGTCGAGCGGCGGGCTCGGCGGGCCGGCCATCCTCCCGATGGCGCTCGCCAACATGGCGAAGATGACGCAGGCCTTCCCCGACAAGGAGTTCTCCGGGATCGGCGGCATCTCCGACTTCGCGCAGGCGCTCTCTTATTTCCTTCTCGGGGCCGGGACTGTTCAGGTCTGCACCGCGGCGATGCTCGATTCCGCGATCGGACCGAACGTGATCAAGCGGCTCAATGACGGGCTCGACGCCTTCCTCGACAAGCACGCGGCCGACGGCTGGACGACCGTCGAGGACTTCCGCGGCATCCGCCGCGACCGGGTCGTGCTGCAGTCGCAGATCCGCCGGCCGGCGGGGGACCACTACGAGGGCGGGTACGAGGCGGTCGAGGGGTATGCCGCACCTGATGCGACGCAGCCGGTGAGCGTCTGATGTCCGCCACCGCCGAACCGCGCGCCGCCGCCGCGCCGCACCTCACGCTCCCGCCGGTGGACCACACGCCGCGCCCCTATACGGGTCCGTCGCGCGACGAGCTGATCGCGATGCGCCGGCAGTACACCAACCCGGCCATCTTCACGCTGTACCGCGAGCCGCTGCTCATCGTCGAGGGCTACATGCAGTACCTCTACGACGAGACGGGCCGTCGCTATCTCGACCTGTTCGCCGGCATCGTGACCGTCTCGGTGGGACACAGCCACCCGCAGTTCGTCAAGCGGGTCACCGAGCAGGTCGCGACGCTGCAGCACGGCACGACCATCTATCTGCACCCGAACTTCCCGATGCTCGCCAAGAAGCTCGCGAGCAAGATGCCGAAGGACTCGGGGCTCGACGTCACCTACTTCGTGAACTCGGGCAGCGAGGCGAACGACCTCGCGGTGACGATGGCGCGCCTCTACACCGGGCATCAGGACGTCATCGCCGTGCGCAACGGCTACCACGGGGGCAGCCCGAGCGCGATGGGGCTCACCAGCCACCACACCTGGAAGTATCCGGTGGGGGGCGACGGCCACGTGCACCACGTCGTGAATCCCGATCCGTACCGGAGCCAGTTCAGCGGCTCGCCCGAGGAGATCGCGAGCAAGTCGGTGGCCGACCTGCGCGACCTGATCCGCTATTCAACCCCAGGCAAGGTGGCGGCGTTCATCGCCGAGCCGATCCAGGGCGTCGGCGGCGCCACGCACGGCGCGCGGAACTACCTGAAGGAGGCCTACGCCGCGGTGCGCGAGAACGGTGGCCTTTGCGTGGCCGACGAGGTGCAGACGGGGTTCGGACGCACCGGCGAGCACTACTGGGGCTTCGAGAACTTCGGCGTCACGCCGGACTTCGTCACGATGGCCAAGGGGATCGGCAACGGCGCCCCGCTCGCGGCGGTGACGACGCGGATGGAGATCGCCGAGACGCTCAAGCAGCGGATCCACTTCAACACGTATGGCGGGAACCCCGTGTCGATGGCGGCCGGCCTCGCGGTGCTCGACATCATCGACGAGGACGGGCTGCAGGAGAACTCGCGCGTCGTGGGTGGCCGCTTCAAGGCCGGCCTGCAGAAGCTGCAGCGCTCGCACGACCTCATCGGCGACGTGCGCGGGATGGGACTGATGCTCGGCGTCGAGCTGGTGCGGGACCGTGGCACCAAGACGCCGGCGAAGGAAGAGACCCTCGACGTGCTCGAGGCGGCGCGCGAGATGGGGGTGCTGCTCGGCAAGGGCGGGCTGGATGGGAACGTGCTGCGGCTCAAGCCCCCGATGTGCATCACGGCGGCGGACGTGGACTTTGCGCTGGAGGTGTTGGACAGCGCGTTGGTGCGGGCAGCAAGCCGGTAGCGCAACACGGTTTTTCGGTTTACGGTTTTTCGGTTTACGGCCGGCCCCGGGGGTTCCTGGCGTCCCGAGGCAGTCCGATAACTGAAGAACCGTGAACCGAACAACGGGCTCCCCCCCGATCTCTCCTATCCTACGAACCCATGCGCTTCGACACGGTCGTCAAAGGCGGCAACGTCGTCACCCCCGGCGGCACATACACCGGTGACATCGGCATCGTCGGCGAAAAGATCGCCGCGCTCGGCGCCGGTCTCGACACCGAGGGGGCGAAGGTCATCGACGCGACGGGGCACCACGTCATCCCTGGCGTGCTCGACGTCCACGTCCACCTCGAGCTCCCCTTCTGCGGCACCGTCTCGGCCGACGACTACCGCACCGGCACGAGGGCCGGCGCGCGTGGCGGGGTGACGACGCTGATCGACTTCGCGATCCCGTCTGCTGCGGGGACGCTCTCGGAGGCAGCGGATACGTGGATGAAGAAGGCAGAGGGTAAATCGATGATCGATTATACCTTCCACATCTGCATCACCCGCTACAACGAGCACAAGGACCAGATCGCCGGGATGGTGGAGCGCGGCTTCACCACCTTCAAGGAGTTCATGATCTACGAGTCCGAGGGGTGGCAGTCGGACGACCGCGCCCTCTTCGGTACCCTCGAGAAGATGAAGGAGCACGGCGCGATGCTCCTCGTGCATGCCGAGTCGTCGCGCGTGCTCGACGAGCTGATCTCGCGGAGCCACACCCCGGAGCTGATGAAGGAGCATGGCGCGGTGCTGCATGCCACCACCCGGCCCAACTTCATCGAGGCCGAGGCGATTCAGCGCGTCGTGCAGTGGAGCGCTGCCACCGGCGGACAGCTCTACATCGTTCACATGTCAACGGCCGAGGGGGCGGACATCATCCGCACCGCGCAGGGCAAGGGGGTGCCGGTGATCGCCGAGACCTGCGTGCAGTACCTCGTGCTCGACGACTCGGTGTTCGGGCGCGAGGACGGGCACCTGTTCGCCTGCTGCCCGCAGCTCAAGAAGCCGGCCGACTCCGAGCGGCTCTGGCAGGGGCTCAAGGGGGGCGAAGTCAGCGTGATCTCCACGGATACCTGCACCTTCACGCGCGAGCAGAAGGCGATGTGGGAGAGGGACTGGACGAAGATCCCGATGGGGATGCCGGGCCTGGAGACGCTCATGCCCCTCACGTACACGAAGGGCGTGCTCGAGGGACGACTCACCCTCGAGGAGATGTGCGACAAGCTGAGCACCAATCCGGCGCGCATCATGGGGCTCGCGCCGCGGAAGGGTGCCATCCGCGTTGGTGCGGACGCCGATCTCGCCATCATCCACCCGACGCGCACGCACACGGTGACTCCCGGCGAGATGGAGACGAACGCGGACTGGTCCCCGTTCGAGGGATGGGAGCTCGCCGGCTTCTCGCGCACGACCCTGTCGCGCGGCGAGGTGATCGTGGACGACTACAAGGTCGTCGGCAAGGAAGGACGCGGGCAGTGGCTCCCCCGCACCACGGCGGGACTGCGCGGAGCGGCGTCGGCGCGATGACCGTCGCCACCGCTCCTCGCGCCGAGACGTACAGCGAGTTCGTCACGACGGCCGAGGATCTCTCGGCGAGTCCTCTCTGGAACCCCGACCTCGCGCCGACGTCGGTGGAGCGGCGCACCTGGTCCACGTACAACATCGCCGCGCTCTGGATCGGGATGAGCGTCGTGATCACCACGTACACCCTGGCGAGCGGGATGATGACGCAGGGGATGACCTGGTGGCAGGCGATGGTCACGATCCTGCTGGGCAACACGATCGTGCTCGTGCCGATGATCCTCAACGCGCACGCCGGCACGCGCTACGGCATCTCCTTTCCCGTGCTCTGCCGCGCGGCGTTCGGGGTGCGCGGGGCGAACGTCCCTGCCCTGCTCCGCGCCGTCGTGGCATGCGGCTGGTTCGGGATCCAGACCTGGATCGCCGCCCTCGCGCTCAACACCCTGTTCACGGCGGCGTGGCCCGGCTGGACGTCGGTGCCTGGCGGGGTGGCGATCGCCTTCGCCCTGTTCTGGCTGCTGCAGGTGGTCATCATCGCCCGCGGCATCGAGGCGATCAAGATGCTCGGCAGCTTCGCCGCGCCCTTCCTCATCACGGGAAGCTGCGTGCTGCTCGCGTGGGGGATCCGTCACGGAGGGGGACTGGGTCACATCCTTGCAGAGTCGAGCCGGCTGCAGGGAGCCGACGCGCATGGGGTGTCGTTCTGGTCGATCTTCCCCCCCGCGCTCACGGCGAGCGTCGGCTACTGGGCGACGCTGAGCCTCAACATCCCCGACTTCACCCGCTATGCGCGTAGCCAGCGCAGCCAGGCGCTCGGCCAGGCGCTCGGGTTGCCGACGACGATGACCGCCTTCGCCTTCATCGGCGTGGCGGTCACGAGCGCGACGATCGTGATCTTCGGCAAGGCGGAGTGGGATCCCGTCGTGCTCGTGACGAGGATCGGAGGGACCGCGGTGATCATCTTCGCGGCGCTCGTCGTCCTCGCGGCACAGCTCCACACGAACATGGCGGCGAACGTCGTGTCGCCGTCGAACGACTTTTCCAACCTGAACCCGCGCCGCATCAGCTACGTGACCGGTGGGCTGATCACCGCGCTCGTCGGGATCCTGATGATGCCGTGGAAGCTGTACTCCGACGCCGGCGCGTACATCTTCACCTGGCTCGTGGGCTATTCCAGCCTGATGGGTGCGCTGGGCGGGATCCTCATCGCCGACTACTGGGTGCTGCGGAAGGAGAACCTCTCGCTGCCCGACCTCTTCCGCATGAATGGCGCGTACTCGTACCGCAACGGAGTGAACCCCAAGGCGATGATCGCGCTCGTCGTGGCGGTGCTGCCCGTGGTGCCGGGCTTCATCCACGCCGCGACGACGCCCGGCGGGAACGTGGCGAACCCCGGCTTTCTGGATCACCTGTATCAGTATGCGTGGTTCGTGACGTTCGGGTTGAGCTTCGTGATCTATCTGATTCTGATGAGACACAGCGGGAGGACGAATCTCCCGACTATTGCGAAAGATGCCGAATAGTCCTGGGGCGCACGTGGCGCTCATTGTGGTGCGATCGGATTCAATCGCAGGATCCCATCCGGCTCCTTTCGCCGGATTCGGATCATTCGCTTTCACGCGTTTCTTGTTGTTGGCGGCTGACCCTGAGACCCATTCGGAGCCCTGAATGCCCCATGTCGTGAAGTGCGGCCTGATCCAGGCCACGAACGCCTGTGCCACCACCGAGCCGATCGAGAAGATCCGGCAGGCGAACGTCGACAAGCACGTGAAGATGATCGAGGAGGCCGCTGCCAAGGGGGTGCAGATCCTCTGCATGCAGGAGATCTTCACCGGCCCCTACTTCTGTGCCGAGCAGAACCCGCGCTGGTACGAGGCAGTGGAGCGCATCCCCGAGGGGCCGACGACGAAGCTGATGCAGGAGCTCGCGAAGAAGCATCAGATGGTGATCATCGTGCCGCTGTACGAGGAGGAGTCGCCGGGGGTCTACTACAACACGGCGGCGGTCATCGACGCCGACGGGACGTATCTCGGGAAGTACCGGAAGAACCACATCCCGCAGGTCGCCCCCGGGTTCTGGGAGAAGTACTACTTCAAGCCGGGCAACCTCGGCTATCCGGTGTTCCAGACGAGGTATGCGAAGGTGGGCGTCTACATCTGCTACGACCGCCACTTCCCCGAGGGGGCGCGAGAGCTGGGGCTCAACGGAGCGGAGATCGTCTTCAATCCGTCGGCGACCGTCGCGGGGCTGTCGGAGTATCTGTGGAAGCTGGAGCAGCCGGCGCACGCCGTCGCCAACGCGTACTTCGTCGGCGCCATCAACCGCGTGGGGACGGAAGCGCCCTGGAACATCGGGGAGTTCTACGGGCAGAGCTACTTCTGCGACCCGCGCGGCCAGATGCTCGCCGTCGGCTCGCGCGACAGGGACGAGCTGATCATCGCCGATCTCGACCTGGACAAGATCCGCGAGGTGCGCAACGTGTGGCAGTTCTACCGCGATCGGCGGCCGGAGACGTACGAGGGGATCGCGAAGCTGTGATGCGGGCTCTCGTGCCGTGCGGGACAGCTTGGCGCCGAAGGTCCGGAGGAATCGCACTGAGTGGCAGTTGAACTCACGCGCAGTTGAACGCAAGCGCAGTCGAACGCAAGAGCCTTTGAACCACGGAGGACACGGAGGACAGGACGAAGACCCACCCGAGGGACCCGGCTCGCCGGACGGTTGTCGAGTGCCGCTCCTCCGTGTTCCTCCGTGTCCTCCGTGGTAACAGAGCAGTTTCGTCACCAAGGTTTGGTGCACGTGTTCCGGGATGTGAGAGGGTGTCCGACAAACGCTTCACCCGTGCGCGGTGACAGACTGAATCGTCCAACATGACCGAGTCATCTCGCACCGTCGAGTCCCACGCACTTCCGGCATTCATCGTCGCGGCATGCGTGCCGAGGAGCGACTCGCACGCCTCGGGGGCGCTCGACGAGGCGGAGCGGATCCTCGCCGCGCATCCCGCAGTCGCGCACGCGAGCATTCACACCGCGGCCATCCTCGGTGACGCGGGCGAGGTGGAGCGGCGGCTCGCCGAGGATCCCGCGCTCGCCAGGGCGAAGGGGGGCCCGTACGGGTGGGATGCGCTGACGCATCTGTGCTTCTCGCGCTACCTGCGTCTCGACCGTTCGCGCGCGCCGGCCTTCCTGCGCGCCGCCGCCGCGCTGCTGCATGCCGGCGCGAGCGCGAACAGCGGCTGGATGGAGAACGATCATCAGCCCGAGCCGGAGTGGGAGCCGGTGCTGTACGGCGCGGCCGGCATCGCCCACGACGCGGCGCTGACGAAGCTGCTGCTGGAGCACGGTGCCGACCCGAACGACAACGAGGTGGTCTATCACACGCCGGAGAGCTGGGACAACGCGGCGCTGCGCGAGCTGCTGGCGACGGGGCGCGTCACGGCGGAGAACCTCGCGCTGATGCTCGTGCGCAAGCACGACTGGCACGACGCCGCGGGGGTGAGGCTGCTGCTGGAGCACGGCACCGATCCCAACCGCGACAGGTGGCGCGGATGGATCGCGATCAACCATGCCGTCGAGCGGGACAACTCGCTCGAGATCATCGAGCTGCTGCTCGAGCATGGGGCCGATCCGACGCTCGTGTCGCACGGCCGTTCGGCAGCGGAGATCGCCGCGATGCGGGGTCGAGGCGACCTGCTCGGCGCGTTCGAGCGGCACGGTTTCGACGTCGCGCGGCGCGGCGCGCCGGCGCTGGCGGCGGCGTGTGCGCGCGGCGATGCGGGGGCAGTCGCGTCGCTCCGGGCGAGCGATCCGGAGGCTGTGCGCGAGCTGCTCGCCCATGGCGGGGGCGGCGCGAGGCTGTCGCGCTTCGCCGGGGTCGGCAACGCCGAGGGGGTGAAGCTGCTCCTGTCGCTCGGCATTCCCGTGGACGCGCGGTACGCGGCCGGGGACGGCTACTTCGCAATCGCGCCGATGAGCACCGCGCTCCACGTCGCGTCATGGCGCGCCCGGCACGATGTGGTGGAGCTGCTGATCGAGCGCGGCGCCGACGTCGGCGCGGTCGACGCGTGGAAGCGCACGCCGCTGATGCTCGCGGTGAAGGCGTGCGTCGACAGCTACTGGATGGACCGGCGCGATCCGCGCTCGGTGCAGGCGCTGCTCGGCGCCGGGGCAAGCAAGAGCGGCGTACCCCTGCCCACGGGATACGCCGCCATCGACGAGCTGCTCGCGAAGTAGCGGGCGCTACTTGCCCTTCATCATCATCAGGTTGGAGACGACGACGTCCGTGTTGTGCGCGAAGCGGAGGCCCCAGATGCCATCGGTGCTGGAGAGCTTGCCAGCGCTGACGAGTGCCGACTTCTCGTAGGTCGCGACCGTCTTGCCGTTGATGGCGCAGGTGACCTTGTCGCCGTTCACCGAGACCGCCACCTCGTTGGTGACGGAAGCGCCCTTGCCCGATGCCTTGTTCACTGCCGCGTTCATCTCGCCGCGGCCGCCGTTCATCTGGAAGGGCGCGCTCCCCTTCTCGCCGGCGCCGAAGCCGCGGACGATGAAGCTGCCGTTGCCGTTGGCGGCGCAGTAGAGGTAGCTCGCCTTGTCGGTGCCGAGGTCGTTCCCGCCGATGACGATGCCGTACGGGTGCGGATGGTCGTTCAGGTTCATGTACTGCGGCTCCTTGAACGTCGCCATCACCGTGTAGTTGCCGCTCGCCTTGTTGGCGGGGCTCCAGTAGGTGACCGCGGGGCCGGTCGTGGCGTGCAGCGCGGTCCCTTCCTTGGCGAGACGGGCGCTGTTGAGCGAGCTTCCCGCTTTCTCCTCGCGCGCGTCGATCTTGCCCATCCAACCGGGCACCGAGATCCCGCCGCCGGCGACGTTGCGGGAGGCTTCCATCGCGCCCTGGGCCGAGGCGAGGGCGGGAAGGACGAGAACAGCGGAGAGGGCGAGCGTGAGACCAGTCATGCGGCGCATCTGTGGTACCTCGTAGGTAGGAGTGACTGGGACAATACGATAGCGCGGGATCGGCGGGGCGCCAGCGGGGAGGGGCTGCCTCGGCGGCGGATATCCAGACAGCCATTGAACCACGGAGTACACGGAGGACACGGAGGAGGTCCGCTCGGGCCGTCACCATCTCCGCTCGCCGAGGCCCGTGGGAGGGGCTGTCCTCCTTGTCCTCCGTGGTGAACATCCGCAGTGGATGCTGTTCAGCGACGCCTGCCATCCCGCTGGCGCGACCGAAGGGAGCGACTGTCGGGATCTGCAGTCCCAGCCGCGTGGCCAGGTTCGGGACGGGAAGGTAGATCCCGACACGGGCTTCTCCCGTGCGGGATGACACTCGCGCCTTGCCACGCGCCCGCTCGGCCTCCCTATTTTGGCGGTCTCCATCCCTGCCCCCGAACGAGGCCAATCGTGCGTCAGTTCCCCCTCCCTTCCCCCGTCCGCCCCCTTCTCGCCGCGCTCCTGCTCGGCGCCGCCGTCCAGGCCGCCGCGCAGACACCGGATCTCACGAGCGCCCTGCGCTGGCGCCAGATCGGCCCCGTGCGGGCCGGCCGGGCGCGGGCGCTGAGCGGGGTGCCGAGCCAGCCGAACGTGTTCTACGCGGGGTTCGACAACGGGGGCGTCTGGCGCTCCACCGACTACGGCTCCAACTGGGTCCCACTGTTCGACGACCAGCCCACCGGCTCGATCGGGGCGATCGCCGTGGCGCCTTCGGACCCCAACGTCATCTACGTCGGCAGCGGCGCGGGGATCATCAGGCCCGACCTCGCGACTGGCGACGGCGTCTACAAGTCCACCGACGCGGGAAAGAGCTGGCAGCACCTCGGGCTCCGCGAGAGCCAGATGATCGCGATGATCGACGTGGACCCGAAGAACCCCGACCGCCTCTTCGTCGCCGTGCTTGGACATCCGTACGGACCCAACGCCGAGCGTGGGATCTTCAGGTCGACCGACGGGGGGAAGTCGTTCGAGAAGGTCCTCTACACGGACGAGTACACGAGCGGCAACGACGTCCGCATCGACCCCAGCGATCCCAACACCGTCTACGCGACCCTCTGGCAGCAGCAGCAGAGCTACATCGAGGGCCAGGGGTTCGCCGGTGCGGGGAACGGGATTTTCCAGTCGACCGACGGGGGCAGCACGTGGAAGCAGCTCTCCGCCGGCCTCCCGGCGGTGATCCAGGCGAACATCGCGCTCGCGCCGAGCAATCCGCGAGTGCTGTACGCCATGGCGGCCGGTGCGGCGAGCGACGGAAGCACCGGTCGCGGCGGCACCGGCACCGTCGGGTTCTATAGATCGGCCGATGGAGGGGCGAGCTGGCGTTCCGCCACCACCGCGGCCGCCGACCCGCGTCCCCTCGGGCGCATCGGCGGGGGCGACCTGCCGACTATCGTTGTGGACCCGCGAGACGAGAACGTCGTCTACAGCTCGTCGACAGTGTTCTGGCGCACCGAGGACGCGGGTGCCACGTGGAGCGCCGTGCGCGGCGCGCCGGGCGGCGACGACTACCAGAAGACCTGGATCAACCCCAACAATCCCGACATCATCCTCGCCGTCGCCGACCAGGGCGCCGTCGTCTCGGCGAACCGCGGGCTGTCGTGGAGCAACTGGTACAACCAGCCCACCGCGGCGATGTATCACGTGTCGACCGACAATGCATTCCCGTATCGCGTCTGCGGCGGGCAGCAGGACTCCGGCTCGGCATGTGTCGACAGCCGCAGCAACGACGGGGAGATCACCTTCCACGACTGGCATCCCGTCAACATCCAGGAGTACGGCATCGCCGCGCCCGACCCGAAGGATCCCGACAAGGTGTTCGGGAGCATGCGCTCCGGCGTCTCGCTGTACGACCGCCACACCGGCCAGACCCGGCTCGTCGGTCCCGACATGAGCGCGAAGGGCCCGAACGGCGAGAGCTTCAATCGCAACGTGCGGACGATGCCCATCGCCTGGTCGCCACTCGACGCGAACACGATGTGGTACGTGTCGAACGCCGTGTGGAAGACCACCGACCGAGGCGACACGTGGACGCGAATCAGCGGCGACCTCACTCGGCAGACGTGGGCAGTGCCGGCGAGCGTCGGCAAGTACGCGAGCACGGTGACGCCCGGTCCGCAGGGGAGCATCACGGCGATGTCCCCCTCCGCGCGGGACGCGCGCGTTCTATGGATCGGGACTGACGACGGCTACATCCAGACCACTTCCAACGGCGGCGGCTCGTGGCGCAACGTCACGCCAGCGGCGGTGAAGCCGTGGGCGCGCGTGTTCAACATCGAGGCCGGCCACTTCGACGTGGGCACCGCGTACGCTGCAGTGAACACCATGCGTCTCGACGATCTCAACCCCCACTTCTTCCGCACGCACGACGGCGGGAAGACGTGGAGCGAGATCAACCGCGGGATCGCCGGTGGCGCCGTCTCGAACGCCATCCGCGAGGATCCGCGGGTGAAGGGGCTGCTGTACGCCTCGACCGATGCGCAGGTGTGGGTGTCGTACGACGACGGTGACAGCTGGCAGTCGCTGCGGCGCAACATGCCTGCCATCTCCGTGCGCGATCTCCAGGTGAAGGACGATTCGTCGTGTCTCTGCTCCGACCTCATCGCCGGCACGCATGGCCGAGGCTACTGGATCCTCGACGACGTGACCCCGCTGCGGCAGATCGCCGCGGCGCGCGCCGCGCTCGCGTCGAGAAAGCCTGTGTTGTTCAAGCCGGCGACCGCCGTGCGCGTGCGGTTCGGCACCAACGATCCAACTCCGTGGCCGCCCGAGCTTCCCGCCGGCGAGAATCCGCCGCCCGGTGCGCTGATCGACTACTATCTGCCGGCTGGCGTCTCGGGCCCAGTGGCGCTCGACGTGCTCGACGCCTCCGGAAAGCTGGTGCGCTCGTACTCGAGCGCCGATGCGCTGCTCTCGCCCGACCCCGCCGTCGATCCCGCCGGCTACGACAGGGTGTGCCAGAAGACGCCGTCGGCGACTGCATGCGGGCTTCCGCTGTACTGGCCGGCGCCGCAGCAGCCGCTGATGACTACCGCTGGTGCGCACCGGTTCAGCTGGGATCTGCACTTCGAGCCACTTGGCGAGGAGGATCCGGCGAACCAGGGCGACGAGGAGGCGACCGGGGCCGTGCCCCATCGCACGTATCCCCTCGTCAATGCGCCGTGGGCGCCGGCCGGCTCATATACAGTGCGGCTCACCGCTGGCGGCGTGACGGCGACGCAGCCGCTCGTGTTGAAGATGGATCCGCGGGTGAAGACGCCGGCCAGCGGGCTCGCTGCGCTGGCCAATATGTCGCGCGAGCTGTACGACAAGGCGCTCGCCGCGCATGTTGCTGCCGACTCGGCGCGGGCGCTCGGGGCGCGGCTGGATGCCGGCTCGAGCCTGCGGGTGCAGCTGGATTCGCTCGCGCCGGCGCGAGTTCGCGGCGGGCGGGGTGGGCGTCGGGCGGGAGCGCCTGCGTCTCAGAGCTCGCTGGATGCGGCGAGTGCGGCGTTGCTGGCGGCGGCGATGAACATGCAGGCGGCTGATGCGGCGCCGACTGCTGGGGACCGGGCCGCTGCTGATCGCGCCAAGGCGGGGTATGAGGCGGCGATGAAGCGGTGGGGGGTGCTGGAGCGGGAGGGGCGGACGCTGAAGCGGTAGGGTGCGTGGAGGTGCGCGCCGTCTGGTGAATCCGGAAGTTGAGTGGATTCTCAGCGGCGCGTGCGCGGCGTGCAGTCAGCTTTGTGGGGGGCGCTAAGCGGCACGTCGTCCGTTGGCCGAGGGAGTGTGTTGAGGCGCTTTTGGCGATGGGGATGAACCGCGCAGATTATGCAGCGTCACGCTGCGGGACCTTTCTGCGCCCTGCCGGCTGGAGCGGCGTGTAAGTGGCGTCGCGCCTTGCTCTTGTCTGTTTCGGCAACGCCACGATCGCAGAATAGACTGCGGACGCTTGCTGCAATTCGTGCGGCTTTGCAGCATAACGTGACCGCATAATGCTCGCCATTTAATCGGCGTTGGGCAGCGACACGTATCTTCTTCGGGAAGGACTACACTTCTAGGTAGGGGCATGCTCTACAAGTTCATCGCCGACCCCGATGCATTGACGTTCTTCCTGCGGGGGATCGTTCGGTTCACGCCGATCCACGAACTTAATGATCCCTCAGAGCTCGTCCCGACGCTCAATTCCACGGAAGTGCGCGCGTCGTTGCGACAACTACGAGCGACGGGCTATCACGAGGAGGACCTGGTCCAGTTGCGCCAGCAAGGGGAACTGCTGAGCCGCTTAGCACCCCGATTCCAAGCCGTCCGCGTACCGCGGACTCCCGAAGCGGCAACGGAACTGATTCGTTCGCCGTTCTACGATGGAACAGCGAACTTGGAGCGCCTGTTAGCAGACACAGCACGGGAGATGTCATCGAAGGTCGGCCTGCTTTGCCTCACGCGCCGGTACGACTCGCTTCCGATGTGGGCACACTACGCCGCCAACGCCGGCGGTGTGGTAGTGGGGTTTCGCGATTTGGAGTCGGTCTTCAGAGGTGACAGTACGGGCGTCCTTCGCCAGCCGACCCTTGTCGAATACGAGCAAGAGCAGTTGGGTGTGACATTCGACCCGCGATCGCACCGGTCCCTCTTCTTTTCGAAGTTCGCCGATTGGCGCTACGAGCAGGAGGTTCGCGTCGTGCTTCCCCTCGACGAATGTAGAGAAGGGAGCGTGAAGGGTCGGACACTATACTTCTACGATATTCCACCGGCGACCGTTACGCAGATAGTTCTTGGTTGGAATATGCAACCGGCACAGGTCACCGCGGTTCGAGACCTTGTGGCTGCTAGCGATTCCCCTGTCGACATTCTGCAAGCCAGCTTCACCCGGGGACATGTCGAGCTCGGACGCGAATAGGATCGCTATCCTCCACCGCGGCTGAGTAACGCCGTCATCGCGTGGCCGCAGCCCAACGTGCGTTGCACCAGACGGGCGAGCTTTGGAAGCTCGCTGCGCTCGCATTTTGTTTGATTCGCCCGCAGGTGAGCTATGGCGTTAGGCGTCCGCTACATATGTAGTGTTCGGAGGGTCTCTATGAGCACATTAATCGGAGTCGCGTGGTATGACCCTGCGGAATGGGAGCGCCTTCGTGCCGTCGCACCCGATGTCAAGACACTCGAGCCGACCCATGCCGAGTGGTTGGCGTTCGCGGAAGAACGGCTCGCCAGCCTCCGCGCGGCCGGGCACGGCGTCCGGCGCGTGCCGGTGGAAGTCGCGGCCCTGCAATCCTGGTGCA
The DNA here is from genome assembly GCA_038325515.1 of Gemmatimonadales bacterium. Lineage (GTDB taxonomy): Bacteria > Gemmatimonadota > Gemmatimonadetes > Gemmatimonadales > Gemmatimonadaceae > AG11. The sequence continues at coordinate 65,781 of JBBQJC010000013.1, forward strand.
ACGCGCAGGGGCGGC